>DATBKD010000092.1:0-19669 GCA_036556025.1 Gemmatimonadales bacterium
GACGGCACCAGCGAGCGGAATCTCGCGCCGTTCCGGATCGATCGCCCGATTCTCCAGCTGGAGAATCCCCCCCGGAACTACATGGTGTGAACTGCAGTGAGAAGTGAGAAGTGAGAAGTAAGGAGTAAGGAGTAAGGAGTAAGGAGTAAGGAGTGTGCTCCGCGCGCATGGCCGGCCCCGTCTAAGCGCCTTGCTGGCGCTCGGGATGGCGGCGCCCACTTCTCACTTCTCACTCCTCACTTCTCACTGCTCCGGAGATCTCATGCCAACTCGGGTTTCGCCTCTGCTCACCGCGCTCGTCTGGCTCCTCGCCGCATCACCCCTGCCGGCTCAGGCGTCAGCCGGCTGGGACGCGATCGACTTCGACAGCCTGCGGCAGGAGGCGACCGGGCGACTCTCGGACTATCTCCGGATCAACACCAGCAACCCTCCGGGGAATGAGCTCGCCGCCGCGCGCTGGCTCAGGGAGGTGCTGGCTCGAGAAGGGATCGAGGGGCAGATCCTGGATACCACCGAGATCGGGCCGGGGCGGGCCAACTTCTACGCCCGCCTCAAGGGGACCGGGAAGGGGAAGGCGATCGCCCTGGTGCATCACATGGACGTGGTGCCGGCCGATCGGAAGTTCTGGAAGGAGGATCCTTTCGGTGGCGCGGTGAAGGACGGCGCGGTGTGGGGTCGAGGTGCGCTGGACATGAAGGGGCAGGGCATCATCCAGCTCATGGCCTTCATTGCGCTCAAACGCGCCGGCATCCCGCTCAGTCGAGACGTGGTGCTGATCGCCAACGCCGACGAGGAGGCGGCCAGCCAAGGCGTGCAGACCTTTATCGAGCGACATCGCGATCTGATCAGGGATGTCGAGTACCTGCTGACCGAAAGCGATCAGACGCGGGTGGAGCAGGGAAAGGTGCGCTGGTTCGGCATCGATGTCGGCGAGAAGCGCAGCTACTGGCAGCGACTGACCGTCCATGGGGTGGCATCCCACGGCTCCCAGCCAACACCGTTCAATCCGGTGCCCCGGCTCGCGAGGATCATCGCGCGCATCGCCGCGTGGGAAACGCCCCTGCATCTCACCCCCGCGGTCGAACGCTACTTCAAGGCGCAGGCGCCGCAGGCAACCGGTCGCGCTCGCGCGTGGCTGGCTGACCCAGCCGCAGCGCTCCGCACTCGCGAGGGTCGGGCCTGGCTGCTGAGAGAGCCGGAGCGGAATGCCCTCCTGCGCAACACCATCTCGCCGACGGTGCTGGTCGGGTCCGACAAGATCAACAGCATTCCCTCGGAGGCGTCGGTTGATCTGGACATCCGCCTGCTTCCCGACCAGGACCCCGAGGCCTTCAAGCAGCAGCTATTGCGGGTCATCGCCGACACCGGCGCGCAGCTCACGCAGTTCAAGAGCGGCCTCTCGCCCCGCTACAGCGCACCCCTCAATACCGACATGGTGCGCGCGATCGAGCGAACCGTCGGGCGGTTGCTCCCAGGCACCCCGGTCGCGACCCCGATCAACACCGGCGGCTCGGATCGGCCCTACTATGCCGAGACCGGGATCATCTGCTACGGCCTGGCGCCGTACCTGGTCGACCGGGAGGAACAGGACCGGGAGTACCATGGGGTGGACGAGCGGATGCCGATTGCCAGCCTGGACTTCGGACTGCGGCTGTACGTGGGGATAGTGAGGGAGATGGAGCGGGGGAGCCAATAGCTAACAAGCTATCAGCTATCAGCTATCAGCTATCAGCCACTCCGGATGTGTTCGACCCTCCGTAGAAGTTTATGGAGCTGTTAGCTGTTAGCTGATAGCTGTTAGCTGTTAGCTGATAGCTGATAGCTGATAGCTGTTAGCTGATAGCTGTTAGCTGATAGCTGTTAGCTGTGAGCTGTTAGCTCGGGCGCCCCAGCGCCCGCAGCACCTCCCGATCGAACTGCACCGAGAGGCTCTCCCGCCTGGAGTAGGGGCCGGGGCGGTAGGCGCGCGACTGCACCCCCAGCTGGCTCTGCTCGCAGATGTGCCAGTCCTGCCGGTTGGTCATGTCCCAGAACTCGATCCCGTCCTCCGGGTTGAAGGTCGGATCGCTCAGCGTGGCCGGATGGAAGAGCCAGGAACAGAAGATCTGGCTCCGATCGGTCCCCTTGGGCCAGATGGTGTGGAACATGACGTAATCCGGATGCAGACTCAGCAGCATGTTGGGGAAGATGGCGTAGTAATACACCCGGTTCATGTCTTCTTCCGGCAGCTCGCCCACCACTACGCCGCACGACTTCCCGCTCATGGTAAGGCTCTCGTGTCCCCGCGTCATCACCATGAAGCCGCCGGTAAAGGGGCCCTCGAAGAGATCGTTCTCCCCGCTGGTGGGCGGCGTGATCTTGGCCAGCGGCGGATGCACCGGGCCGCAGTGGTAGCACTCGGAGTAGTTCTGGAACAGCAGCTTCCAGTTGCAGTGCACGTCGTACTCGATGGTCCGCGCCACCTTGAGATTAAGCAGGTTGAATCGGGTGAATCGGCCCAGCAGCGGCTCCCAGCACTGCTCGAACGGCTCCGGCTCCTCGGCCAGGTTGATGAAGACGAATCCTTCCCAGGCCTTCACTCCGACCGGGTAGAGGGGCCAATCGCTCTTGTCGAAGTTCTCCAGGTCGTTGGTTGAGGGCGCGCCGATCAGCCGGCCGTCGAGACCGTAGGTCCAGGCATGATAGGGGCACTGAATGGTCTCGGAGAAGCGTCCGGTATGCTCCTCGCAGAGCCGGGTTCCCCGATGGCGGCAGACGTTGTAGTACGCCCGCAGCCCGCCCGCCTTGTCCCGCAGCACGATCACGCTCTCCCGGCCAATCTCCTGGACGAAGTAGTCGCCCGGGTTGGGTATCCGGTCCTCCCGGCCGACGCAGAGCCAGCGGCGCAGGAAGATCCGCTCCATCTCCTGGGCAAAAATGTCCTGTGAGGTGAAGTACTCGCCGGGCAGCGTCCGGGCGCCATCGACGGAGATCTGGGTGGTTTTGAGGAAGGTGGCCACGGGGCTCTCCAGGTCAGGTGCGCGGAATATGATCGGGCGGGAATCGGGACGGAAGCCGGGCGAATGACACGGGTTACACCCGAAGCGTGACCTGGATAGCGGACGCTTGGCCGGTGGGCGGGTACTATCCCTGCGCAGTCATCGTTTCACTGTGCAAGGAGATGGACTATGACATGGAGATTGTCCCCCATCATCAAAGGGGCGATCATCGTCGCGACCGTCCTGCCCGCGGCGGGCTGTGCCGCAGCGGCGGCGGGAGCCGCTGCCGGTGCCGCCGGCGGTATTTACCTGACCTCGCGCGGGGCGGAGTCGACGGTCCAGGGTTCGGTGGATCAGGTCTCGGCTCGGGCCAAGTCCGTCATGAACGAGCTGAACATCGTTCAGGACGCACAGAGCAGCGAAAATCAGGGCGCCAAGCGCGAGTTCAAAGGCAAGAAAGGCGATCTCGACATCGCGATTCGCGTGGAGAGCAAGGGCGAGAACACCAGCCGGGTCGAGGCCACCGCCCGGAAGAACCTGGCGGAGTGGGACAAGAACTTCGCCCAGCAGATCGTCTCGCGCATCGTAGAAAAGAGCTAGCCGGCCAGCACCTGCTCGGCGCGCTCCATCACCCGGCGCTCGCTGGCGAAGGCGAGCATCTCTTTCGCCTTCGCGATGTCCACCCAGCGGGCGTCAGCCACTTCTGCGTCATGGTCCTGCACCTGGCCCGCGGTGTAGCGCAGGAGGTAGAAGTGGACGAACTTGTGATAGCGGACCCGGCCGCCCTGCTCGGTTCCGTAGTACCAGTATTCGATCCGCTCCAGTGGCTGCACCAGCTCGGTCTCGATCCCAGCCTCTTCCCGCACCTCTCGACGGGCGGCCTCCTCGGGAGCTTCGCCTTTGTCCACCAGCCCCTTGGGGAGCTGCCAGCGCAGCTGCTCTCCGACCGCAATGAGGGCGACCTCGGTCTGGCCCCCCTGTCGCCGGAAGGCGACCCCGCCGGCGGAAGTTTGGGTGGTTGTCGGGATGCGAGCCATGGGAAGTCTTCACCCTTCACCTTTCACGCTTCACCTTCTTCACCCTTCACCACCACGCCCCGGCACTCCCCGAACCCGATGCGCACCGCGCCGGCGCGCTCGCAGTAGCCTCGCATGATCACCTCGTCCCCGTCCGCCAGAAACTTGCGGGTCTCGCCCGTCGGGAGGGTGAGAGGCTCCGCGCCCCGCCAGGTAAGCTCGAGAAGACAGCCCCGCGCCTCCTTGCTCGGCCCTGACACGGTCCCGCTGGCAAACAGATCTCCCGGCCGCAGGTTGCAGCCGTTGCTGGTGTGGTGGGTGAACATCTGCCCCACCGTCCAGTAGAGCTCGGCGAAACGTCCGCGGCTGAGCCGCATCGGGGGCACACCCCGCTCGCGCATCTGCGCCGAGCAGAGGTAGACCTCGACCGTCAGATCGATGCCGCCGCGGGCGCGGTCGGCTGCGGAAGCGAGATACGGCAGAGGGCTGGGATCGCCCTCCGGGCGCACGAGTGCCGGCACCCGGAATGGCTCCAGCGCTTCGAACGTCACGATCCAGGGGGAGATGGTCGTCGCGAAACTCTTGGCCAGGAAGGGGCCGAGCGGCTGGTATTCCCACGCCTGTATGTCGCGTGCCGACCAGTCGTTCACCAGGCACAGGCCGAAGAGGTGCTCCTCCGCCTGATCGATCGGCACCGGAGCGCCCAGAGGATTCCCCGGCCCCACGAAGCAGCCGACTTCCATCTCGTAGTCCAAGGACGCGCTGGGTCCCACCGCGGGCGCCTCCGCCTGCGGGCTCTTGACCTGTCCGTGCGGCCGTCGCACCGGCGTACCGCTCGGCACGATGGAGGAGGCGCGCCCGTGATAGCCGATCGGTACCCACTTGTAGTTGGGGAACAGCGGATTGTCCGGGCGCAGCATCCGACCCACGTTGGTGGCGTGATCCACCGATGCGTAAAAGTCGGTGTAATCTCCGATCTCCGCCGGCACCAGCAGGTCCGCCTCGGCCATCGGCACCAGCATGCCGTCCGTCGGCCGCTGGGCAGTTCGCGGGCTCGAAGGGTCCAAGCTCAACAGGCTGCTCACCTGCTTTCGCAGTTCGATCCAATGGCGACGGCCCAATGCCATCAGCCGGTTGAGGCCGGGAGCGGCGCACGCCTCGCCTGCGACCTTCGCCAATCCCGTGAATCGGCCGTCCTCGTCGCAGGCACCGACGTCCAGAATTCGATCGCCGATCGCGATGCCGACGCGGCCGGGCGCATCCGTTCCTTTCCGGCGATAGACCCCGAAGGGCAGGTTCTGGATGGGGAAATCGGTCGTCCCCTGGGCCGACTCGACCCACGAGACTCGCGCGGGATCGTGCGTCTCGTCCACGAATCGTCCTCGCTACTGCAGGAGGCCCAGCGCTCGGAGGTCCGCGATCGGCTCGGTGAAGGAGCAGGAGCCGAACGCCATGATGGTCTCCCGGCGGGTTCGGCCGATGTGCTCCAGGTCGAGTCGGTGTCCCTGCCAGGTCACAGCTTCAGAGCCGAACTGGATCGCCTCGATCGACCCCTCTACCAGCAGTCGCGCCACGTCGTTCTCGGCGAGCCCAGCTCTGATGAATCCCGCGGTGAGAAAGAGATTGAGGAAGCCGAACATGGGAGCGCTGGCGCTGTTCGGGGCATAGGTGAGCCGATACTCCGCGCGCAGCGGGTGATGGAGACCGGCCGTCGCCTTGAAGGGCACGCCGTGACCGACGCAGCGCTGGATGAAGCGCACCAGGTCGGCGGTGCGGGGGAAGGCATCGGGCGTGACCCCGCCGGTGCGAACCTTCGCCCGGGTCCCGGACTTGCCGATGGCGCTCACCAAATGGACCGGTTCCCGGTCGATCGGAATCTCGATGTACGGCTGAAGCTGGCGAGGCAGCTGGCCGGTCGCAGGGCCGATCATGTCGGCGGAGTCGGCCTTGAGCTCTACCACGTCCACCACGGCTGCCGGGGCGCCGTTGGCCGCAAGGCGACAGTTGAACTCACCCACCGTCTTCACCTCAGTGGGGAGCGCCGGCCCAAGGAGCGCGCTGAGGCGCCACGGAGCCGCACCGGGGGCTGCGGGCAAGACGTCAGCGGCTGCGGCCTCGAACTCCTGCAGCCGGTTCGCCGGCACCACGAATCGGCCGAGGGCCCAGGCGTCGGGAGACTCGCGATAGGAGGCGTAGTTCCGCACCGCCGACGCCATGTCGAGGCCCGCCGGCGGAAAGAGCCCGGCGTAATCGATACTGTGTTGCAGTAGAGCGTGCAGCGCGTCCACTCGTCCCTGCTTCGAATCGTCGGCTGGGGATTATAGGCCTGTCCCCGGCTCGCTCGCCATCCTCAGGTACCTGAGCAGTGGGCACGAGCCCGAACGGGGCGCCGTTCACCAGGGCCGTTCTCCGTGCAATCTCCCTGTTCTCCGTGTCTCCGTGGTGAAGGTGGTGGGGCAGGGTGGCAAGTGGTAAGATTCGCCGTATGCCCATCGCCACTATCAATCCGGCCACCGGCCAGACCGTCCGCACCTTTACTCCCCTCTCCGAAGCCGAGCTGGATGCCAGGCTCCAGCGCGCGGCCGACACCTTCCGGCGCTATCGCAAGACCGCGATCGCCGACCGTGCCCGGATGATGTCCCGTGCCGCCGAGATCCTGGAGTCGGAGAAAGAAAAGTTCGGCAAGATCATGGTCACCGAGATGGGCAAGCCCATCAAGGCTGCGGTGGAAGAAGCCGCCAAGAGCGCGTGGGGTTGCCGCTATTACGCCGAGAACGCGGCCCGATTCCTGGCCGACGAGCCGGTCGAGACCTCGGCATCCAGGAGCTTCATCAGCTACCAGCCCATCGGGCCGGTGCTGGCGGTCATGCCATGGAACTTTCCCTTCTGGCAGGTCTTCCGCTTTGCCGCGCCGGCCCTGATGGCGGGAAATGTGGGGCTGCTCAAGCACGCCTCCAACGTCCCGCAGTGCGCCCTCGCGATCGAGGAGATCTTCCGCCGCGCCGGCTTTGACGAAGGCTGCTTCCAGACCCTGCTCATCGAGACCGACCACGTGCGTCGCGTGATCGAGGACCCGCGCATCGCGGGGGTCACGCTGACCGGGAGCACCGGCGCTGGTGGCGCGGTCGCCGCCGCGGCCGGAAAGGTCATCAAGAAGACGGTGCTCGAGCTGGGCGGGAGCGACCCCTTCGTCGTCATGCCCAGCGCCGATCTGGAGACGGCGCTGCGCACCGCGGTCAAGGCCCGCACTATCAACAATGGGCAATCGTGTATCGCGGCCAAGCGCTTCATCGTGCACCGGTCCATCGCCGACCGGTTCGAGCGGCAATACGTCGCCGGCTTCGAGGCGCTGCGAGTGGGCGATCCCATGGACCCCGCCGTGGACATCGGTCCGCTCGCCACCGCGGCGCAGGTCAAGACCGTGCACGAGCAGGTGGAGCGCTCCGTCTCTGCCGGAGCCAAGCTCCTGACCGGTGGCCGCCAGCTCGACTGCCCCGGCTTCTACTACGCCCCCACGGTCCTGCGGGACGTGACGCCGGATTCCCCGGCGTACCACGACGAGGTCTTCGGCCCGGTCGCCATTCTGTTCCGGGCCGACGACGTGGACGACGCCATCCGGCTGGCCAACGATTCCCCCTTCGGCCTGGGCGCCAGCGCCTGGACCAACGACCCGGCCGAGCGGGCCCGCTTCGTGAGCGAGCTCGAGGCCGGCATGGTCTTCATCAACGCCATGGTGGCTTCCGACCCCCGGGTCCCCTTCGGCGGGGTCAAGCAGTCGGGGTATGGTAGAGAGTTGGCGGAGAACGGCTTGCGCGAGTTCGTGAACATCAAGACCGTGTGGGTGCAGGAAGCTTCACCCTCCTCGTCTGCCGCCCCCAAGCTCGCCGAATCCGAATAGGCCAGAGGCGGTGTGGGCTGCATCACACCCTCTTGCGGAGCGTCTAACTAGGTTAGCTTGTAACGGGCTCCGTGACGGGGCCATCGCTCGTATGTGACCCATAATTCCCGGAAACGAGACGTCATGTACATCGATCCAACCGCCGGGAGCCTGGTGCTCCAGTTTCTCGCCGCTGCAGCCCTGTCCGCCGTCGCCATGTTCTCGCGGCTGCGGGAGGCGGCCAAATCCTTCTTCAAGTCCCTCGTTCCGCGCCGCGGTCGATGGGCGACCAAGCGCTAGACGGTTCGTTCCGCGATCCCAGCGGGTTCGTCTACACTCGCAACGGCATCCTGTACCGGCAGGTCAACACCGTATTCCGGGACCGGTTCGAAGCATTCATCAAGTCCGGCCTCTACGACGAGCTTGCCGGTGAGGGCCTCATGGTCGCTCACCGGCCGGCCGATGCGTCTCTGGCAGCCACGGCCGATGCCTGCGCGGTGCTGCAGCCGGATCTGATCGAGTTCATCTCCTATCCCTACGAGTGGTCCTTTGGTCAGCTGCGCGATGCCGCCTTGCGGACGCTCGAGCTGCAGGAGCGGGCGCTGGCCCGGGGATTCACCCTGCGGGACGCCACCCCGTACAACATCCAGTTCGTCAACGGCCGGCCCATCCTGATCGACACCCTCTCCTTCGAGCCTAGAGAAGAGGGTGCTCCCTGGCAGGCCTACCATCAGTTCTGCGAGAGTTTCCTGGTTCCGCTCGCGCTGATGAGCTATCGAGACATCCGCTGCGGCGCCCTGCTGCGACCCTATCTCGATGGAATTCCGCTGGAGCTGGGCAGTCGCATGTTGCCCCGCCTCACATGGCTCCGGCCCGGCATCCTCTTCCACATCCACCTGCATGCGTGGATGACGGGGAAGTACGCCGAGCCCGGAGCCGCCAGCGCCTCCGCCCGCAAGCGAGCGGTGACTTCCACGGCGGCGCTGCAGTTGATTCGGGGCCTGCGGGGAACAGTCGAGGGACTCACCTGGACTCCCGCGGGCACCGAGTGGGCCGACTACACTCAGGACAACAACTACACCGAGGGCGCGGCGCGGTCCAAGCGGGAGATGGTGATCGGCATGCTGCGCGGAACCGGCGCCCGGGTGGCCTGGGACCTCGGCGCCAATACTGGGGAGTACAGCCGCGCGGCGCGGGAGGTGGTGCCGCAGGTGATCTCGTTCGACGTCGATCCCGCGGCGGTCGAGCGGAACTATCGGCGCGTGCGTAAGGAGGACGAGAGCGGGATCCTCCCGCTACTGCTCGATCTCACCAACCCGTCGCCGGCGCAGGGGTGGGCCCACCGGGAACGGCTTTCGCTGGAAGAGCGAGGCCCGGCGGACGCGCTCCTGGCGCTCGCCCTGGTCCATCACCTGGCCATCGGGCACAATCTCCCGCTCGAGCGCGTCGCCGCCTTTCTGGCGCGGTTGGGCCGAACCGTGGTGATCGAGTTCGTCCCCAAGAGCGATTCGCAGGTTCAGCGGCTGCTGCGGAGCCGGCCCGACATCTTCCCCGAGTACACCCGTGAAGGCTTCGAGGAGGCCTTTCGCCGGCACTTCCGGATCGACCACTCCGCGCCAATCCCCGAGTCGGAGCGGACCCTCTACCTCATGACTTCGTGCGCCACCCCGGCGCGGGCATGATCCGGCTCAACCGCCTCTACCCCATTCTGTTCGCTACGGTTCCGGTGCTGCAGATCGCTGCCGGGAACCCCGGGGCATGGGCCCCGGGAGACGTCGCGCTGGTGGCCCTGGGCGCCGTCGTCGTCGCCGCAGCGGTCTACCTGGTGCTGGCGTTGATCGCGCGAGGGCGATGGGGAGGCCAGCTCCCCGCCATGGCGACCGCGCTGGTCGTACTGCTCTTCTATCGCTACGTGAGAGCGGTGCGCTGGCTGGGGCATGTCGTGGGCGGACTGGCACACCCGGTGCTGGTGCTGGGAGGACTCGGAGCGGGAGTCGCGATCCTGTGGTGGTTCTCCCGCCGGCCGCAGGCGGCGGAGCGGGTGGGGACCTTCCTCACCCTGATGTCCGTGATCGTAGTCGGCTGGCAGCTCCTCACCCTGGTCACGGAGCGCTGGAAAGATCATCACCTGATCCAGGAGAGCGGGCTGGTCCGGCGGCTGGCGCGCCCGATCGGCACCCGCGCCGGCGGAGCGCCCGCGGGCCCCAAGCGCGACATCTACCTCATCGTGCTGGACGAGTACGCCAACTCCAGCGTGCTGAAGGAGCGCATGGGGTTCGACAATCGCCGGTTCGAGGACAGCCTGCGGGCCCTGGGCTTCATCCTTCCGGTGGTGCACAGCAATTACGTCCACACCTGGATCTCGATCCCGTCGCTGATCAACACCAGCCAGCTGCTCGAGCTGGGGCAGGAGATGGGATCGCACACGACCGATCCCTCCATGCCCAACTACCTGGTGCAGAACAATCGCACCGCCCGGTTTCTCAAGACTCAGGGTTACAAGTACGTGCTCTTCCCCTCGCAGTGGTGGATGGCGAGCTCCCACAGTCCGGAGGCCGATTCGACGGTCCAGGTCTGGCATGGGTTCTCGCTGGGAAGGGCGCTGAGCCGCACCGAATTCCGGCGCGTGCTCCGGGGGCAGACACCGCTCAAGGTGCTCCAGCCGGACTACCGGGACGATGTGGACCATGTCCGCCGCACCTTTGCCGGACTGGCCCAGATGGCGAAGGATCCGGCGCCGACGTTCGTCTTCGCCCACGTGCTCAACCCGCATCCGCCCTTCGTGTTCAACCGGCATTGCCGGCCCGCCTCGCGCAGTGGCGGCGCGGCCAACCGGGTAACCCGGCTGACCCGCTACGTGGAGCAGGCCAACTGCCTCAACGACATCGTCCTCGCCACGGTCACCAGCTTGATTCGCGATTCGCCGGTGCCGCCGGTCATTCTGTTGCAGGGCGATCACGGCACCAACACGCTCCGCTTCTCCGAGTCGCCCACGGCGGCGCAGATCCCGATGGTCAAGGCGCGGGAGCGATTCGGCGCGTTCGGCGCCTACTATCTCCCCGGCGGAGGTGACCGGGAATTCGGCGATAGCGTGACGCTGGTCAACGTCATGGGCAACGTCCTGCGGTATTACTTGGCGGCGGACCTCCCCCGGGAGCCGGATAACATGTACCTCTCCCTCGAGGGGTCGCCGTTCAACTTCTACAAGGTGAACCGACTGCAATAGCTCCCGGCCATGCCCAGCGTTTCCCCCCGCTTCACCCAGCTCCTCGACTCAGCGAGACCGTGACTGTGAATGCGCGCGACCTGTGGGGCGTGATGAAGGCAGCGGCGGTGGCGTGGTGGAACGACAACGCCTCCCGGCTCGGCGCCTCGCTCTCCTATTACACGCTTTTCTCCCTCGCGCCGGTGCTGGTGATCGCGATCGCGATCGCCGGTTTCGTCTTTGGCGCCGAGGCCGCGCGGGGGGAGATCGTGGGCCAGATCCAGGGGCTGGTGGGGACCGATGGCGCGCGGGCGGTGCAGGCGATGCTGCGGGGGGCGTCCAAGAGGTCCGACGGCATCCTCGCCACCGTCATCGGGCTGGTCACCCTCTTCGTGGGCGCGAGCGGAGTGTTTCTCGAGCTGCAGGCGGCGCTGAACGGGATCTGGCGGGTCAAGACCAAGCCGAGCGCGGGACTGTTCGAGGTCGCCCGCCAGCGGCTGATCTCCTTCGGCCTGGTAGTCGGCGTCGGATTCCTGCTGCTGGTCTCGCTGGTGGTGAGCGCGGCGCTGTCCGCGTTACAGAAATTTCTCGGCGGCTATTTGCCCGGGTACGCCGTCCTGGGCGAGGCCCTCAATGTGGTCGTATCGCTGGCGGTCATCACCCTGCTCTTCGCCATGATCTACAAGGTGCTGCCCGACGTGGAGCTGGCCTGGCGCGACGTCTGGATCGGCGGGCTGGTGACCGCGGGCCTGTTCAGCATCGGGAAGCTGGTGATCGGTCTCTATCTCGGCCGGAGCAGCACGGCCTCGACCTACGGCGCGGCGGCGTCGGTCATCGTGCTGCTGCTCTGGGTGTACTACTCGTCCCAGATCGTGCTCCTGGGCGCCGAGTTCACCCGGGCGTACGTGGACCGCTGTGGTCGCCGCCCGCCGCCGATGGCGCATGCGACCGAGGACAATCACCCCGAGGCGCTGAAGGACGCAGGGCGGTGAAGGGCGGTAAGGGCGGAAAGGCGGTCAGGGCGGGAAGGCGGTAAGGGCGGGAAAGGCGGTCAGGGCGGTAAGGGGGTGATGGGGGCGCGAATTCAATGACAGGTTCTGGGGTTTCACCGGCGACTATCCTCCCATGGCGCCGTATGAGAGGTTCAAGGCCTGGCAGGCTTGCCACCAACTTGCGCTCGCGGTCTATGACGCGACGGATCGCTGGCCTCGCCAGGAACTCTTCGGACTCACCTCCCAAGCCAGAAGAGCGGCGCACTCAGTCGCAGCCAACATAGCCGAAGGTTCGGCCAAACGGGGTGCTCGGGAGTTCCGGCGGTACCTCGACATCTCGATCGGCTCGCTTTCGGAGCTTTCCTACACGCTTCTTCTGGCTCGCGATCGATCGTTGCTTACTCCTGAGCAATGGGGCGCACTTAACAAACTGCGGGAGGACGCCGGCGGTCTCGTGTGGCTGCTATATCGATCATTGCGATCCTAACTGTTCCGCCCTTCCCGCCCTGACCGCCCTGACCGCCTTTACCGCCTTCCCGCCTTCCCGCCTTACCGCCTTTTCCGCCCTTACCGCCTCCCGCCCTTACCGCCCTGTCCGCCCCATGAGCGGTGCCCCCTCGGGCGGCGTGTAGGCCCGCATCTTATCAAGGAGTCGGCGGGCGTCCGATTCCACGATAATCGTCGCGCGGTGGCCCTCGAGCAGGAATCCCTCCTGGACCGCATGATCGAGAAAGCTGGTCAGATCGTCGAAGTAGCCGGCGACGTTGAGCACGCCGCACGGCTTGGCGTGAATGCCGAGCTGGCCCCAGGTGAGGATCTCGAAGAATCCCTCGAGCGTGCCGATCCCGCCGGGAAGGGCGATGAACCCGTCCGACATGTCGGCCATCTGCGACTTTCGCTGGTGCATCGATGCGACCACGATCAGGTCGGGGATCCCGCGGTGCGCTTCCTCCTTCTGCATGAGCTGCTGCGGGATGATGCCGGTGACGTGGCCTCCATGCTCCTGGACCGAGTCGGCCAGCTCGCCCATGATCCCCACGCTCGCGCCGCCGTAGACCAGCTCGATCCCCTCCTCCGCGAGCAGCGCACCCAGATCCCGCGCCGCCTCGCTGTAGTCCGGCCGGGAGCCGGCGTTGGTCCCGCAGAAGACGCAGATCCGGTTGAAGTGGTGATTCATCTCTTGAAATTACCCCCGCTCCCGGCTGTCATTCCAGAGAGACGCTAGTCGGGCACTTTCTTCTGTGGAGCAGAGGATGACGGACACGACGATCGAAACTCAAAAACGGGCACTGGGCCGGCAGGGACTTACGGTCTCCGCGATGGGGCTGGGCTGCATGGGGATGTCGGACTTCTACGGCGGCGGGGAAGACACCGAGTCGATCGCGACGATTCACCGGGCCCTGGATCTCGGGATCAACTTCCTGGACACCGCGGACGTCTACGGCCCCTTTACCAACGAGCGCTGGGTGGGCCAGGCCATCAAAGGTCGGCGGGACCAGGTGATCATTGCGACCAAGTTCGGCAATCAGCGCACCGAGGACGGGACCTGGCTCGGCCTCAACGGACGGCCGGACTACGTGCGCCGGGCCTGCGATGCCTCGCTCAAGCGGCTCGGGGTCGGGCACATCGATCTCTATTACCAGCACCGGGTGGATCGTACCGTGCCGATCGAGGAGACCGTAGGCGCCATGGGCGACCTCGTCCGCCAGGGGAAGGTGCGCTTCCTCGGCCTGTCGGAGGCGGCGCCGCAGACCATTCGCCGGGGTCACCGCGAGTTCCCCATCACCGCGCTTCAGACCGAGTACTCCCTCTGGAGCCGTGACCCCGAAGAGGAGTTGCTGCCGACCTGCCGGGAGCTTGGAATCGGATTCGTCGCCTACAGTCCACTGGGGCGTGGATTCCTGACCGGTCGCTTCAAGAGCATTGACGATTTCGCGCCGGACGACATCCGCCGAACCCACCCGCGTTTTCAGGGAGAGAACTTCCAGAAGAATTTGGACCTGGTGGCTCGGGTGCGGGACCTGGCCCTCCGAAAGAGGTGTACCCCCTCGCAGCTCGCCCTGGCATGGGTGCTGGCGCAGGGCAAGGATGTCGTGCCGATCCCGGGCACCAAACAGCGGGGCTATCTCGAAGAGAATCTCCGCGCACTGGAGATCGAACTCACGCCGAGCGACCTCGGCGCGATCGATGAAGTCATGCCCAGAGGTCTCGCCGTGGGCGCGCGGTACCCCGAGGTGACCATGAAGGCGGTGGACGGCTAGGCGGGCCCTGCAAGACGCTCCCGCGCCGGCGCCGCGTAGATCAGCTCGTACGGCGACCGCTCCGCGATCGCACCGTACCACCCCGCGGCCTCCTCGGTCCGCCCGACCTCCTCCAGCAGCTCGGCCCGGAGAAACCGCTGCGAGGCCAGCGAGAAGAAGGGCGACGCCACAGTGAGCTGAAACCAGAGCTCCGGGCGGGAGCGCTCCAACAGCGCGAGCGCGTCGGCCGGCTTGCCCTCCGCCCGCGCCAGTCGTGCCCGGAGCTCCACCACCAGGCTCCGCGCCGACCCTTCCGGGTCCAGCCCGTACAGCTCATCCAGCCGGGTCGAGGCGGCCGACTGGTCGCCCAGGCGCAGCTCCAGCAGGCCGAGCAGGTAGGCCCGGATCGCGGGATGCAGCCCGTTGTGCATGGCGAAGACGATGAACGAGCTCGGCGGCACCCGGCTGGGGTCCCAGGCGGCCAGGTCGTCTCGCGCCGCGCGGATCTCGTTGTCACTCATCGGCAGGAAGGGCAGCGCGGCGAACATCGCCCGGGTCTCCAGTCCCCAGGTCTCATCCAGGCTGGTTGCCCGCCGCAGCTCCTCGTCGGCCACCTCCCGTTTTCCCGCCGCCAGCGCCACGTGCGCCACCTGCACGTGGCACAGCGCTCTCAGCTCGGCCGACCGGGCCACCTGAATGAAGCTCCGCGCCAGGTGTTCGGCCCCTGCCAGGTTCCCCGAGTAAAGTGCCACGTCGGAAAACGCGATGGCCACGGTGATCGCCCGAGCACTCTGCAGCTCCTCGGAAACCTGCGCGATCGCGGCGGGGTCGTCGGTGGAGAACGCGCGCAGCGCGCGCATCGCCAGCGCCTGGTCGCTCGCGGGGCTGGCACGGAGAATCCGCCCGATCAAGTCGAGCATCTCCGGCTTGCGTCCCTGGATGCCGGAGATCCGGACCAGGTGCACCATCGCCGCCACATGGTCCGGCTCCAGCCGCACCACCCGCTCGAAGGGAGTCCGCGCCTCGGACGCGGAGCGACCGCGTAGCGGATTGGAGTGGAACAGCAGATCGCCGAGGTGGAACCAGGCCTCGACGTCGTCGGGATAGGTCCCGGTGATGGTGTTGTAGAGCGACTCGGCCTCGGAGACGGCCCCGTGCAGCCAGGCGCGCTGCGCCCGGAGCACCAGCTCATCGTGTGGCCCCAGGCGCTCGCGATGCTGAAATGCACGGTCGGCCGTCTCCCGCGCGAAGTCGGGCAGGGCACAGCCGGCTGCCGCGGCGGCGAGGCGATAGTAGGCCAACCCGAAGCCGGGGTCCGCCTCGACCGCGCTCCGAAATCCGTCCATCGCGTCGAAGTAGCGGCCGGCGCGGAGCTCCCGCTCGCCGCGGAGGTAGCCCTTGAGCGCCTCCAGCGAGTCGGTGGTCAGCGCCGCCAGACGGGTGAGCCGAGTTCCCGCCAGGGCCGACGTCGCGCCCAGGATCTGTCGCGCCAGCTCGTCCACCAGGTCGAACACCTCGCTCTCCCCGCCGGCGGCCGCCTGCACGCTCGCGAGCGCGGTGCCATCCAGGCTGTAGAGCGTGGCGCTCGCCTGCAGCCGCCCACCTGCCTCCAGGATGCTGCCCGTGAGATAGCGGCCGGCATCGAACCGCTGCGCGATCTGCCTCGGCTCGCCAGCCGGCTGGTCCCCCCGAGCAAGCGAACGAAGCAGCGTGTGCGGCTCCACGATGCGGACGTCGCCGGCGCCGTTCAGCTTGGTGCCGAGCAGGTCCACTATGCCCTCGCTCAGATAGGCGTACCTCGGGTCGCCCCGAACGGTGAAGGGCAGCACCACGATGGTTCCGGGTAGCGCCGTGCGGGCGACGGCCTCGGCCCGCACCCCCGCCTCCGCCCCCGCCCGAGCCCGGATCCCCTCGACCAGCGCGCGGGTCTCGGACGAGGGCTCGAGCTGGTACTCCTGGGCCATGCGGCGGACGAACAGCTCGTAGGCTCGTATCGCGCCCGAGCGATCACCCGACCGGTCCAGCAGCGTCACCAGGCGACGGAGATCGGCCTCGTCATCCGGGGTAAGCTCCAGGGCCCGCCGGGCGAAGCCGATAGCCTCGAGCAGCCGTCCCTCCGCCTCGGCCCGCTGCGCCAGCGACCGGGCCGCGGCGGCGGCTCGATTTTGCAGCCGGTGGCGCTCGCGGTCGAGCCACTCCTCGAACTCGGGCGCCGCGCCGGTCACGTATAGCCCGTCCAGAAGCACGCCTCGGTAGAGTCCCAGGCCCTTCTCCAGCTCGCCGGCGTCCAGCGCCTGCTCCATCGCGGCGGCATCGCACCAGAGCTCCTGTTCGACCACCCCGATCTCCTCGTCGCCGCGCCCGGCCAGGGCCTCCGCTCCCAACTCCGAGCGCAGGAAGTAGAGCGCCCGCCGGAGGGCGGCCCGGGCGTGCTCCTGGTCCAGCTCGGGCCAGAAGAGGGCGAGAAGGGAGTCCCGGCGATGGAACCGCCGGGGCCAGGCGACGGCGAGGTAAGCCAGCAGACCGAGCCGCTTGGGCTGCTGGAGGACAGCCCGCAGCTCCGTCCCGTCGGGACTGCGCAGGTCCACCATGCCCAGGGTATGGAGCCGGATCATGCGGTCGCTCTTGCCAGGTCACACTGGGGCAACGGCCCTCCTCGATCTTGGTCCGTGATTCCACCAACCCGGAGGCCGTCATGCGATGGGCACCCCAGGTCCTGCTGCCGCTTCTAATGCTTCTGGCCGCCGGCCCGGCCAATTCCCAGACTGGAAGCGCCGCTCTGCCCGACGGCCCGGCACCGGGCGGCTCGGTGGAGCTGTTTCACTATGAGGACGAGGGGGCCCTCACCGCCTTCGCCTTTCACCTGAGCCGGCTCCAGCACAACGGTCTCGGCTTGGAGGTCGGCTTGGGAATGTTCCCTGAATATCTGCAGGAGCGCGCGCTGGTGATGACCCCGGATGTCGGCGTCGGATACAATATCTCCCTGCCCGGCGTCACTTTCCTGCTGCGCGGCGGAGCCGGTGCGATCGCTGCCCTGGGGCAGGGGAGTCCCCAATTCTTCCCCGGCATCCACCTGGGCGGCGGCGCGCTCATCCAGCTCGACAAGCGGGTGGCACTCAGGGCGGACCTGCTCAAGCGATGGTACGTACTCCCGGAAGGGACCGAGCCCTTCTGGAGCCTCGGAGTGGGATTCTCGGTGCTCGCCGGAGGGCGGTAGGCGGGAAAGGCGGTAGGCGGTAAGGGCGGGAAAGGCGGTAAAGGCGGGAAAGGCGGGAAAGGCGGTAAAGGCGGTAAGGGTTCAAAGAGGGCAACCGAACGGTGCGCTGGACTCTGCCGCCAGAACCTTCCCGCCCTTCCCGCCTTTACCGCCCTTACCGCCCTTCCCGCCCTCCGCCTAACTTGCGGTCCTATGTATGCGCAATCGCAACTGGGGCACCGCTAGTGCCAACCCGACCCAAGGTCGGGATCATGCTTCGCCACGTCACCGCTCCGGGCGGGGTCACGGTCTTCACCAAGCGGGTGGTCCGTCATCTCCTCAATCACCCCGGCGGCGTGGATTACCACCTGCTCTATAGTGACGAATCGCAGCGGGTAGTCTTTCAGGAGTTCCCGGCGACCAACGTCATCCTCCCCGATGCCTCTCGGCTCCGCTGGGACCAGGTTACCGCCCCGCGCTACGCCGAAGACAACGGCTTCTCCCTCCTGTTCAACTGCAAGTTCTCGGTGCCGCTCACCAGCCGGGTGCCCACGCTGATCGTCATCCCCGGGCGCGAGCAGCTCGCCATGGCCCACGTCTTCCCCTGGTACAACCGCTGGTACAACCAGCTCATGGTGCCGACCTTCTGCCGCAGCGCGACCGCGCTCATCACCCACACCCAGGTCGGCCGCGAGGACTGCATCCAGATGGGCGCCAACCCTGACCGGGTGTTCGTGGTGCCCCACGGGGTGGACCCCTATCTCCGTCCCGCACCCGAGGCGGCGAAGACGGCGCTGCGGGAGAAGTTCAATCTGCGCCGCCGGTACGTGCTCTTCCTCGGCGGGATCTCGCCGCTCAAGAATCTGGGGAATCTGCTGCGGGGATTCGCCCGCCTAGTCCGGAGTCACGACCTGGACCTGGTGCTGGCGGGGTTCAAGCGGTGGAGCTTCGAGCGGGAGCTGGCGCCGATCCAGGAGCTGGAGCTGCAGGACCGGGTCAAGTACGTGGGCTACGTCCCCGACGAGGAGCTGGCTGCGCTCTACTCCGCCGCCGAGGTGCTGGCGCTGCCGTCCTGGTACGAGGGGTTTGGGATCCCGATCGTGGAGGCGATGGCCTGCGGCTGTCCGGTCGTGACCTCGTCGGGGAGGCACGCCGCGCCGGAGGTGGCCGGCGGAGCCGCGCTGCTGGTGGACCCGGCCAATCCCGAGTCCATCGCGGCCGGACTGAGCCAGGTACTGGACGACCCCAAGCTCCGAGCCGATTTGGTGGCCAAGGGACTGGTCCGCGGGCCGCAATTCGACTGGGAGCGCACCGGCCGGCTCACGGCCGAGGTGATCGAATCGCTGGTGAGCGAGCCGCCGGCCAAGCTGTCCGGCCTCGCCGCGCCGGTCCCGCGCGCGATGCTGCGAACGACCGCGTCATTGGGCGGTGCGGTGACCGAGCAGATTGCGCGCGGGTTCTACAAGAAGTAGGCACTGCTGCTCGCGTAGTCCCGGTCAGATCGAGCCTGCGCGAACTGCGCGCGGAGCATCCGCGCAGGCTCGCTCCGCGGACGACGCCTCCGGGCGCGGTTTCGGTGCACGGGGCCCATCGGCAGCGGAGAAAGCACCCCCGAGCGCGCGTAAGTTCGGCCTAATCGGGGCTTGGCTTGCGGGCGAACGAGGAGGGCGATGCTCCGTCCCTGGCGCGGGTTTCGGTGCACGGGGCGCATCGGCAGCGGAGAAAGCCCCTCCGAGCGCGCGTAAGTTCGGCCTAACTGGGACTTGGCCTGCGGGCGAACGAGGAGGGCGATGCTCCCGCAGCGCACGTCAGTGCCCGCCACTCCACCAGAACGTGGTAGCAAGGGGGTCAATCCGGCGGGCACTGCAGTGGGCGGAGGGAGCGTCGCCCGCGTCGTGAGCTCGCCGGCACCGGCGAGATCCCGTGCCGTTCGAGCCGTTTGCGCCGCGGTTGTCCATGCGGGCTCGCTCCGCGGACGACGTTCCGTCCGGGCGCGGTTTCGGTGCACGGCGCGCAGCGGCAGTGGAGAAAGCCCCTCCGGGCGCCGCAGTGCCCGCCCGCTGGCGACCTTGCTACTGCCATTGAGCGGAGTGGCGGACACTGAACGCGCCCTGCGGGGCCTCCCCCACTGCCTCGCGCGCCCAAGCTCCGAGTGCGCGTAAGTT
>DATBKD010000093.1:0-126732 GCA_036556025.1 Gemmatimonadales bacterium
CCCGTGCTCGCGGTCAGATAGAGCGACTTCCCGTCCGCATCCCCGAAGGCGAAGTTGGCGTCGTGCTCCGGGGGCACGATCCGGCCCAAGGGCTTGCCTGCCGGCGATAAAATCCATACGCCGCCCGGCGCTGAGACATAGACGTTGCCCAGCTGATCCACCTTGATCCCGTCCAGCGCTACCTTCTCCGGATTCTTGGCAAAGTCGTAGAACACCGTTCCGTGGGCGATGGTCCCGTCCGGGTTCACCTGGTACCGCATCAGCACCTTGTGGTCGAGGTCCCAATTGTCCACATAGAGGTAGCGCTCGTCGGGGGAGAAGGCGATCCCGTTGGGGCCGCTGAGCTCCTTGGTGAGCAGCGTTACCAGGCTGTCCTTTACCATGTAGACGCCGCTGAACGGCAGCTCCTTCCCTGGGTCGTCGAAGGTTTGGGGTAACCCAAAGGGCGGATCGGTGAAGTACAACGTGCCATCCGACCGATAGACCAGATCGTTGGGACTATTGAGCCGGTGACCCTGATAGCGATCCGCCAGCACGGTGATCTTGCCGGTGCGCTCGAGCCGCGTCACCCGACGATTGCCGTGTTCGTTGATCGTGAGCAGGCCATTCGGGTTGAGAGTCAGCCCGTTGGAGCCCGGCTGATGATACCGGCCAATGTCGAGCCCGCTGTACCCACTTTTGCTGCGAAAGACCGAAACTGATCCATCGGGCGTCCAGCGATAGATGGTGTTCGCATTGGGATCGCTGAACAGCAAATACCCATCCGGATGCCAAACTGGACCCTCGGTAAACTGAAATCCGCCGGCCAGTTTTTCCAACTGGGTGCCGCGCGCGATCACGCGGTCCAGCCCGGGATCGAGCCGCACGATGCGTGCAGCGACGGGCTCCGCCCCTCCTACCTGGCCCGGCCGGTAGAAATCGAGGGTCGCGGAACGGATCCAGATGAAGTTGGGAGGTGGATTGGAGAGTGGTCCGTTGATTCCAAAAATGGCGAGTTGGATTTGCTGACCAGGGCGGGCATCTCGGGTGAGCACCACCCTGTTGGGCGCGTTGAACCCCTTGATCAGTTGCCCGCCGCTCTGGCCCAGCACCAGCGGCAGCTTGCCGTCGACCCAGATCTCGGCATAGTCGTCGGTGACGAGCTCGAACACCACGGTCGAGCCGGTGACCTCGAAACCCACCACGCTGTCCGGCAGCGTGATCTTGGTTCGATACCAGTTGAATGCCAGTCTGCCGTTGGACCGGCGGGTCTCCAGCCCGGCGGGCTCGATCGCATCCCAACGGGAGTCGTCGAAATCGATCGCCTCGGCATGCGGCGAGATGTCGTTGGTTCGCTGATCGACCTCGACAACCTTGACATCGCTGTAACGCCACTGGGCCCTGGCCAGGGCAGCCCCTTCGGAGGTCCGCAGATCGATCACGGCCGCAGGGAGAACCACGGGCAGATCCACCGTGGCTTGCGCCAGTCCGGCGGTCGGGGTCGCCGCCAGCAGGGTGAAGGATGCCGAGAGGATGGCTCTGAGAAGACGCGGCATCACATGGCTCCGGGTTGACGTTCCGCCTGACGCACCTTCACGACGTAGTACAGGAACGGAGCCTTGACCTCTTTGAACCAGTGGGGAGTGCCATTGGGAATGACCACGACATCACCCGGGGCGAGCTCTCGCGTCTCGCCACCCTGGATCGCGCTTCCCCGGCGTTCCTCGGGGCCTATCGACTTCAGTCCTACGGCCGTACCGCCGGTCACCAGCGTGGCCGACCCTTGTAGCACGTAGGCGATATCGGTGTCCCGAGTGTGGATCTCCGCCATGCCCGGCCCCTCACGCCGACTCGCGTGGATCTTGTAATCACCAACCTCGAGCATCGGCACCCCTTTGGCGAAGTCCGCCATCACCTGATCGGCCGGGATGTAGGTGACGACACCATCGTCGGTCCGTGGATGGAGCACGGCGCCCAGGAGCAAGACCAGCGCCAGGAGCAGAATTATCGGTCGCATGGGGGCCTCCCTCACTTCGCCGCGTTGGTCTTGCCGTTGAGCGCGATCGAGCCGGCGAGCGCGATGGCGGCATCCCGCGCCGCGCTGGATGCGCCGCTGACCCCGATGGCACCGACCACCCGACCGTCGACGACGATCGGCTCGCCGCCGTTGAGCGGAGCGGACCACACGTTCAGCAAGGGTGTGCGGCCCCCGATGATGGCGTCCTCCAGGATCTTGGTGGGCTTTTGAAACAGCGCGGCGGTCCGCGCCTTTTCCGTGGAAATCGTGGCGCCCATGGGAAAAGTCGGCTGGATGCGCTCGAGGTACATGAGGTTGCCGCCGTCGTCGACGATCGCGATGGAGCCGCCTTCATTCCCCTTCTTTGCTTCAGCGGCGGCTGCTGCGGCGATCACCTTGGCGCCTTCCAGCGTCAGAGTCCGCTTGGCCTCGGTTGCCTGCGCATGGGCCCGGCCGGTACCCGCAACCAGGGCCAGGGCAATGAGGAAGGTACGAGTGGTCTTCATGATGTGCTGCTCCTCGCTAGGTGGATGGCTGCCATGATGCAGCCTCTAATGCGAGGAGCGGGGAGTTGGTTCCAGCTGGCGGAGATATCCCGCCGGCTGGCGGCGGCTCACTCCACCCCGGCGAGATTGTACAGCGCGCGCCAGGCCCGGAACACTTCCCGGTAGTCCTGGTGGACATATTCCACCGTTCGTCCGCCGGTCCGGACCGAACCGGGAACCAGTTCCGCCATGTCCGCCATCTGGGCAAGGGCGAAGTCCACCTCCAGCCGGATGGGGGAGGGCAGAGTAAATGGCCGGTGGGGGCGCTTCAGTGCCGCGGCAGCGCCCTCCCGGATGCGACGGCAGGCTTCCACGGGTGCCACGCTGCGCGCAGCAAACCGTCCCACCGCGTGTTTCACGATGACCGTCTCCACCGATTCTCCCAGGACCTCCCGGGTCTCCTGAGCCAGCGTCTGGTCGCCGCTCACCAACGCGATCCCCACCCCGTACGTGCCGGCGAGCGCGGCGTTGATGGCCAGTTCCCCTACCGGCCGTCCATTGAGTCGCGCCTCATAGACTCGACTGCTGTAGGTGTGGTCGATGATGGCGGCTCGGACGCCGGCTCGCGCGTGATAGCCAATCAGCATCGCAGCGTCGAAACCCTGTTCGACCCCCTCCATCATGGACCGGAGCTTGGGCCCCCCGCTCAACAGCTCGGCGGCCGGGTGGAGCTCCTCGACCAGCAGGTTGCGCATGAACCAATGGCTGTCGTTGACCAGCACGGCCGTCGCCCCGGCCGCCAGGGCTCCTTCGATGGCAGCATTGGCTTCCCCCGTCATCAAATGCCGAAACCTGTTATACTCCCCCGCGTGCAGCGGATCAGTGGGGTCAGTCTGATCCTCATGAACGACGCCGGCAACGCCTTCCATGTCGACGGAGATGTAGACCTTCATGACGTCTCCCGTGGTAGGGACCCGGTGACAGGGCGAGGACAAATCATGCGCGTACGTGTGTGGGGACTTGCTACGGCGATCGCCGTGGCTGCTTGCTCTCCCCATGGTGACCAGCAGAACGCCAATCTGCTGGAGCAGGGACGTCTCTACACCGCCTGGCTCTACGGCAATCAATACCAGAAGCTCTGGGACCGATTTTCGCCCGACATGCGGCAAACGTTCGGCAGCGTCGCCGATCTGGCCAGCTTTGCCGGGCGCGCGGTCACCCGTTTGGGCGTCGAGAAGCGAGTGGTCGACGAACGGGTGGACGTGACGCAGCAGTTTCCGGTGTACAGCCGGGCGGCCTCGTTCGACAAGTCACGCCATCGGATGCTGATCGAGTGGAGCCTGGCCAAGAACGGAGACGTGACCGGACTGGTGGTGCGCCCGGAGCTGTCCGACTCGCAATAGGTCCGCGGCACGGGCTAGTAGACCCGGCCTCCCAGCGGCACCTCGCGCTCCACGCCGAGGAGAACGACGTCGCCCCGCTCGCTCGGCACACCCAGTACCAGGACTTCCGACGTGAAGCCGGCGATGTTGCGAGTCCCCAGGTTGACTGCCGCCACCACCAGGCGCCCCACCAACTCCTCCGCCCGGTAGAGATCACGGAGCTGGGCGCTCGAGGTCTTCTCTCCCAACGGCCCAAAATCGACCCAGAGCTTGTAGGACGGCTTGCGAGCCGGCTCGTTGACCTCGGCTCGGGTGATTCGTCCGACGCGGAGATCGAGCACCTGGAACGCAGTGAGCGGGTCCATCAGTACAGCAACTCGCCCTTGAGCACCGTTACCGCCTCTCCCCCCAACTTGACCCGCTCGCCGGCAAGCCGTACCTGAACTGTTCCGCCGCGCGACGATGCCTGGTATCCCACCAGGTCATTGCGGCCCACCTTGGGACACCAGTATGGGGCCAGAGCGCAGTGCGCCGAACCGGTGACCGGGTCCTCCGGCACCCCCGCCGCAGGGCCGAAGAAGCGAGAGACGAAGTCGTACTCCGGGCCGGTGGCTCTGGCGGTGACGATGATCCCTCGCGCCGGCAACCGGGTCAGGATTACGAGATCCGGATTGAGGGTGCGGACGGCAAGCTCGGAATCGAGCTCGACCAGGTAGTCGAACGGAGTACGTCCCACGAATCGGCCACGAGTCCCCAGCCCCTGGACCAGCTCCTCGGGTGGCCCGACCGGGGTCGCCGGGGTGGAAGGAAAGTCGAGCCAGATCAACCGATCGCGCCGCTCAGCCGTCAGGACGCCGCTGCGGGTGTGAAAACGGGCGACTTGGTCGGCCGGCAGATGCTCCTGCTCCCACAACACGTGGGCGCTCGCCAGCGTGGCATGCCCGCAAAGGTCCACTTCGCAGGCCGGAGTAAACCACCGCAGATCGAATCCGTCGAGCCGCCGAACCAGAAACGCGGTCTCGGCCAGGTTCATTTCCTGGGCTACCTGCTGCATCCATTCCGTGGCCCGGACCGTGGGCAATAGACATACTGCCGCCGGATTGCCGCAGAACGGCTGATCGGTGAACGCGTCCACCTGGGTGAATCGCTGCCGGATTTTCATGAATACTGGTCGGGAGATAGGGAACGAGGGCGATTTGCGTGTTTAGAGAAGTATGAGCTTGCTGAACGGGAAGTGAAGGGGGGCTGCGGGAGCTTTATGAGGCTGCGCGAAGATTTCCCGAGTTTTGATGACAGGACTGGAGCCGGGCCAGCAGGTCACTGAAGCTGAACGGCTTGGTGAGCATTGCGCCTCCGAGGGAGGGGTCGCAAACCGGACATCTTTCCGCCACCTGGCGTATTATCGGCCCTTCCGGGCAAGAGTTGAGTGGCGTAAGCAGGTGCAGGCTTGCCCCAGGCAGCGGCGTGCCAGGGGCCTGAGCACCGGGTCGGCCTGGGTGGACCGGAGCGCCCCTCAGGCCGAGTCGCCGAGGTCCTTCAGCACGCGGCGAGCGATCTGCTCGACGGCCTCAGGGGAATCGTAGAAGCCTTCGTTCAGCCGCCGCAGGATCAGCTGTACTTGCTCCGGTGTGAGCTCAGGCGTCGCGTCTGGCGGAATGGGGGCCTCGGGCTCGCCAGGTGGCTGGTTGGGGACGGAAGGCTCGAAGTCCATGAGGGCTCGGTTCGGCATACTCCCAGTATCGGCCGCTCGCCGGGGAGCTTGACAGGCGGCTTGGGCCCGTAGGTTCACGGGATGCTATCGGGGGGGCTCGGCCCTATGTTCTATCTAGCCCTCACTTATGTCAACTGCTTCTCCTGACCGCCGACATCGATGGCGATGATCCTCTGCGTGGATGACGAGCCTGCAGTCGGCGTCATTCTCGAGCACGCCTTGACCCAGATGGGCCATCGGTGCCTCATCGTGCCCAGCGTGGAAGAGGCCATGGCGGCGGTCGGGCGGTCGCCTTTCGACCTGATCCTGGCCGACTACCGCATGCCCAGACGGACAGGGCTCGACCTGCTCAGCCTGCTGGAAGCAGAGGGGCATCGTATCCCGGTCATCATCATGACGGGCTACTCCAGCATCGAGCATGCGGTCATCTCCATCAAGAGCGGTGCAATCGACTACTTGACCAAACCGGTCACTCCCGAGGCACTCGAGATTGCGGTGGGTCAGGCGCTCGAGGTCGTGCGATTGCGCCGCGAGAACGAGAGCTTCCGGCGCGAGCTCCAGAAGGTGCGCTCGTCCAGAATGCTGGTCGGGGAGAGCGAGCCCTTCCGGCGGGTCATGGACGTGATCGACGCGGTCGCGCCGACCAGGGCCACCGTGCTGCTCGAGGGAGAGTCCGGTACCGGCAAGGAGTTGTTCGCTCGTGCCATTCACGACCGGAGTCCGCGGCACGCCGCCCCGTTCATAACGGTGAACTGCGCCGCCCTTCCGGAGGGTCTGGTCGAGAGCGTGCTGTTCGGACACGAGAAGGGGGCCTTCACCGGCGCGACCGTCCGAACAGCGGGTGCCTTCGAGCGGGCGCACAGCGGCACGCTGCTGTTGGATGAAGTCTCGGAGATGCGCCTCGATCTGCAGGCGAAGCTGCTTCGAGTCATTCAGGAGCAGGAGTTCGAGCGGGTCGGCGGGGCGCAGCCGGTCAAGGTAGACGTTCGGCTGATCGCGACCACCAATCGTGATTTGAAGGTGGAGGCGGATGCGGGAAGGTTTCGGAGCGACTTGTACTACCGGCTCAAGGTGGTCCCAATCCGGACCCCGAGCCTGCGCGAGCGATCGGAGGATATTCCCAGACTGGTGCACTTCTTTGTCCAGCGGTCCTCAGAGCACTTGGGCATGCCGGCTCCACCCCTGGCCCCGGAGACCATGGAGCTGCTGCAATCCTACCGCTGGCCTGGGAATGTTCGAGAGCTGGCAAACGCGGTTGAGCGTGCGGTCATTCTCTCCCGCGGGCAGGTGCTGCGGCCAGCGGCGTTCCTGGGGCATTTCGATGATGCCCAGCCGGAAGCGACCTACAGGGGAGAACGCGTCAAGCAGGACTTGGGCCCCCAACCCACTTCCGAGCCGGCGATCCTGGCCCCGGAATCCTCGTTCGACCTGGAGGAGCTCGAAGGCCGGGCTATACAGCGGGCGCTGGCGGCGACCGGCGGCAACCGGGTGCGGGCCGCCAAGCTCCTGGGGATCAGTGAACGGACTCTGCGTAACAAACTGAAAGCGGCGAAATCTACAGAGCCTTCCTAGACGTCCCTCCTGGCTGATTTTGCGCGTCCTTCACAGTCATCCGCAATCGGCACGGACCTTGCCCCTCACCCTCCTGCCCGGAAAGCCTTGCCTCCTTCCCTCGCACCTCCGGGCTGTGCCAACCAGTGGCTGCTCCGACCGAAGGAGAACGTCGCTCATGGCTGATGGCTCGGTGGTCTCAGTGCTGATGGTGGGAGACAGGTTGGCAACGCGGTCGGAGCTGCAGGAATATCTCGGACAGCGCGGCATAGACGTGCTCACGGCGAAAGGCTCCGCCGAGGCCCTTCACCTGCTCGCCCGGTTCAAGATCGGCTGTATGCTGATGGACGCCGGATTGGAGCCAGGGAGCGCTCCCGATTTTGTGGCTCGGGTGCTGGAGCGTGAGCCGGCCCTTGCGGTAGTTATCGTGGCACGGGACCAGGACCTGCGGACCGGCCTGCAGCTGATGCGGCGGGGGGCTCTGGATTGCCTCGATGAGGCTGAAGCCGCTCCAGAAATCGAGGCCGCTGTCAGACAAGCTCTTGAGCGGCGCCGGATCTCGATGCGCGAGGACGCCATGTCCCGCTCCTTGCGGGAGGAGGTCGGAAAGTTGTCCGGCGAGCTGCGTCAAGCGAGAGCCCGAGTCGAGGACCTCGCCCTTGCCACGCTGGAGTCATTGGTCTGCGTGGTCGAGGCCAAGGATCCCTGGTTGGCGGGCCATTCGGTACGAGTGGCGCAGCTCGCCGCCTCCCTCGCGGCGGAGATGAGCCGCAACGACGCAGAGATCGAGTCGGTGCGCATTGCCGGCAGACTCCATGACATCGGAATGATCTGCCTGGCCGACGGGATCCTCTCGAAGAAGGGGCCCCTGACCCCGGATGAGTTCGTGCAGATCAAGCGCCACGTGATAGTCGGGTCCGACATTGTCTCGCCTCTGCCTGAATTCGGGGCGGTGAGCCGATTCGTGCGACACCATCACGAGCGATGGGACGGCCACGGTTACCCCGACCGCCTCGGAGAGGACGAGATTCCCTGGGGCGCGCGCTTGATCGGAGCGGCCGAAATCTACGACGCATTCACCACCAAACGACCGTACCGAAAGCCCATCTCCCCGGAGAGCGCGGTGGCGGAAATGAAGAAGCTGATCGGGACGACCATCGCGCCTCAGGTGCACGAAGCGCTGGCGGCGGTCGTGGGCCGTCGGCGGGCGCTCATTTTTCTGGATGACCAGGCTGCGGAGATTCCGGGACCGTCGACTGCGGCTCGGGCCGCTACGCTGGCCGACAGCCACCATGATGCCTTGCCGTCCTCTCTGCAGAGCCCCACAACTCGACCTTCCTGAGACAGGGAGCTGTCCGAGGACCCGGCAAATTCGACCGGCCTCCCGGTAAGCTCTGCCGATCCCTCGGCCCGGTCTTCCCGTTGCCGTTCGGCCATGCGCTGAACGGCGGCGTCGCTGGTTCGCGTTCTCGGTTTCCAACCGCCTATCCCGACAAGACATCCGCATAGACGCTGCAGAGGCGCGCGGCATGGTGCAGCGGGCCTGCCGATTGGCATATCGGTTGCCCTAGGGGACCTGTCCACCAGGAACGCTCGCGCACTTGGCTGAGCTGGTCGCATGCCGCTCGGATTGGAGAAAGGTCGGATCTCGATGAGCGCTACCGAGGCCCCGTTGAATGTCGAGCCATCATCGGCATCGGTCCGCGTGCCGTTGCCCGATTCCATCGAGGGCTCTAGGCCAGTGACGCTGGTCGTGGGGAGCGGCAAAGGGGGAGTGGGGAAATCACTGGTAAGCATCCTGTTGGCCGAGTGCATGGCGGCCGATGGCCGTCGCGTTCTCCTCTGCGATGCCGACCAGAATTTGCCGAACCTGCACCTGCTCCTGGGGATGAAGCCCGTAGTGCAAACCGAGGCCCTTCTCTACGGAGGTATCTCGCCTGAGTCTCTCCTGCGGCTGGCGGGGACCAATCTGTGGCTGCTGCCCGGCGACCCGGATACCGAGTCGGTGTACTCCCTGCAAGCGACCGAGCGGGCCCGGCTGCAGCGCCGTCTCAGCGAGCTCTACCTGGGCTTCGATGCGGTCATCGTGGACGCGGGTGCTGGGATCGAAGGCGTGGTCCGGGTCTCGACCCTCGGCGCCTCCCGCTTGCTGGTGGTGACGACCCCGGAGCCAACCGCGCTGATGGATGCGTACGCGCTGCTCAAGGTCGTCACGGCACAGAGCGCGGGCCTGCCGATCGACATCTTGGTCAACCGAACCCAGGACGACAGCGAAGGAACGGTGGCGTTCCGACGGCTCGCAAGCGCTTGCAGCCAGTTTCTCCAGCATTCCATTGGCTGGCTGGGCGCTCTCCCGGAGGATGCAGCTCTGCAGGCGTCGGTGCGAAGCGCGGAACAACTGCGCGGGGCAATCTCGCACACCGAGGCAGGCCGTCGGCTGCGAGGTCTGCTGGTCGCCTACCCCTATGTCTCCCAGGCCAGGAGCGTCTCGTGACTTCAGGCGTCGACAAGCTGTCTCGCGCGTCTTCCGCCGGTCTTTGGGCCCGCTATCAGGCCGGCGGTGATCCGGAGGCGAGGGAGCTACTCCTGGCGCAGTACCTGGGCCTGGTTCACCATGTCGCTCGAGAGATGAACCGCCGGACGCCAACCCTCGAGTTGGGAGACTTGGTCAGCGCGGGCACGATGGGGTTGCTTCGCGCTCTCGAAAACTTCGATACTTCCCGCGGGCTCGCCTTCAGCACGTACGCGGTCCAGCGGATTCGAGGGGCCATTCTGGACGACCTTCGACGCAATGACTGGAGGCCCAGGTCCTTGCGGGTGAAGCGGCGCCGGTTGCTTGCCGCCCGGGCGGAGCTTGAAGCGAACCTGGGGCGGACGGCGACCCCCGCGGAAATAGCCCAGGCCCTTGGCATCGACCTCGGGGTGTACTGGGAGTGGTTGGATGCCATTGGCCAAAGCGAAAACATCGAAATCTCCGACGGCTCTTCCGCCTCCTACGAGCAGACCAACCTGCACATGAGTCAGGCGAAAGCAGCGACCCTGGCGCCGGACCAACTGCTTGTGGAGCGGGAGCAAGTGGACCGGCTCCGAGACGCGATCGCTCGGCTACCGGAGCGGGAGAGAAGGGTCGTGGCGCTCTGTTACTACGAGGAGCTCACCCTGAGGGAGATCGGAGTGGTACTCTCGGTCACGGAATCCCGGGTATGTCAGATCCGGAGCCGCGCGATGAAGCGACTGAAGGCGGTCCTTGCGGGAGCACCGGATGACTGAGCCGAAGGCAACAACGCCGGCGGCAGCAGGAGCTGCCGTCGAGGCCAGCTCGCGGCGACCTGATCCTTCCTCTCGAGACGTCATTCGACGGGCCCGGTCGATCAATCGAGCGGCGCTGGAGGCCGTGCACGCCTTGCTTCAGGCCTCGATCCCATCCCTGGAGTGCCCGGGGGTGCCCGCGTGGCCCGCCAGGCTTGGGGTCGCTCTGGCAGAGGAGTGTCTCTCGCTTGAGCTGATTTATCGGTGCTTGGATCAACAGGGCGCCGCACTCGAGCACCCGGCGTTCCCCGGGCTCGCCGAGAGCGTCCAGGCCCTCGAGCGCACCGTGCTCACCCTTCGGGAGGTCGGGCGAAAGAAGCTGATGTTGGCGAGTTTGGCCGTATCGGCAGCCGGCGGGTCGGAAATTTCACTTGGCGCCGAGGAAGACCTGAGGCCCCTGAGGGCGCTGAGCGACGCCGTTCGACGGGAGGCCCTTGGGTTGGCCCGAAAGCTGGGGCAGCAGCAAGACCTGTTGGATCGGGCTATCGAGACTCGCGCGGCATTAGTGCAGCAAGTGTTCCTGGGGTGATCCCGAACGCCAGATCGGCATCCGCAGCACGAAGCGAGCGCCCCGCGGCTCAGCTTCCTCGCAGCTTATCTCGCCCCCAACCCGGGAGACCAGCGCGCGCGCGACGTAGAGTCCCAAGCCTCTTCGACTGGGCTTAGTCGTTGTGAAGGGCTGGAACAGACGTTCTCGAATCGGTGCCGCAACGCCCGGCCCGTTGTCCTCCAGCCGCAGTACGACGGTGCCTCGGGCGAGCTCGCCCCGAAAGCAGATGTGGCCATCGTCGCCGTCGTCGGCCTCGGCCGCGTTCAGGACCAGGTTGATCAGCGCGTGCTCGAGGTCTTCAGGAATGGCGCTCACCGGAGGAAGCGCCGCGTCGAGCGCAGCGGTGATATCGGTCCGGAATTGTGAGCGCCTGGTGGCAAACAACTCGTTGACCAGCCTGAGGGTCGCGCCGAGGTCTACGGGCTGGGCCGTGCGACGATCCTTGGCCCTGAGGAGAACCCGGTCGAGTAAGCGCAGGTCACTGCTCAGATGGGTGCATGCCTCTCGCACGGCATCATGCCAGTCCGAGGCCTGATCGGGCCCGCTCAGGAGCTGAGGCAGTAGTGTCAGCACCTGAGTCGGCGTGCGTACGTCGTGGAGCAGCCAGCCAAGAACGGTCTCGAGGGTGTCCGCCCGGTTGGCAGCGATCAGAAGCTCAGCCTCGGACGTGGCCGGCGTTGTCATTAGGTCGGCAGCAGTCGCAACGGATAGGGATGCCGAGCAACCTAAGCTCGGCGCTGGCAGAATGGGAGACGAAAGGCCCGAGGCCTTCGTCGAGCTTCGACGAAGGCCTCGGGTAAACGGCTGGTTAGGACTCGTCTTCTTCCTCTACCGGCTCGTTCCGATCGGGTTCCTTGGCCTCTCCAACCTTCTTCTGCACCTTGCCCTTGATCTCCTGCACCTTCCCCTTCACCTGCTCGCTCATATCTCCTGTCACGGCACCGGCCGCATTCCGAAGCCGGCCGCCGACCTGGTTGCCGACACCTTTCACCTGATCCTTGGTGGCTTCCTTGGCTCGCTCTTTCTGGTCACCCATGTGATCTCTCCGGCAAAAGTGAAACAGAGTCGTGTCAACTTCGAGCGATGGGCCGCCGGCCACCGTGACGGTGCTCACGAAGGAGGTGCGGCTTCCGGCCCAGTCCTCTGAGGGAGTGGCTCACCTCGCTCTGCCGGGACGTATCCTATTTTGTTATTTGGAATTACGAGCTTCCGAGGATTCCGAGGTAGGATCGGCCGCGGGGAAGGCATACACGACCGGAGGGAACGAATGGGTGAATCTCAACCATCGCTTGAGTCAGTGCATCGGATTCGGCATCACCTTGCTCACGCGCTCATCGGCCTGGTATCACAGGAAACCGAGGCCCGGGGGGCGATGGGCAACCGTCGATTTGATGAGTTGAACGGATGCCTGCGGCTTTCGAGGGACGCTCTCGACGACTGGCTCAACCGTAGACCTCATAACCAATGAACCAGTGAACGCCGCCCGCGGGCGGCGTTGTTTTTTCACGCGCTGGCCAGCGTCTCGGGGGCGGGAGTGCTCTCCGCGTAATGGCAGGCCGCCGTGGTTGCCTCCACCGGACGAAGCACCGGGCGTTCCGTACGACAGCGGTCGTTCCGCATGGGGTGGAAGCAGCGAGTGTGGAAGGGGCAGCCGGCCGGAGGATGCGACGGGCTCGGGAGATCCCCGCTCAGCACGATGCGAGATCGCTGCCGGCTGGGATCGGGCTCGGGGACGGCGGAGAGGAGCGCGACCGTATAAGGATGACGGGGCCTGGCGAGCAGGGCTTCGGTTGCACCCTCCTCCACAATGCGGCCCAGGTACATCACCGCCACCCGATGCGCGATCTGCCGGACGACGGCCAGGTCGTGCGCGATGAACAGATAGGAAAGACCTCGCTCGCGCTGGAGATCGGCGAGCAGGTTGAGCACCTGGGCCTGGACCGACACGTCGAGGGCGGATACCGGCTCATCGCACACGATGAACGAGGGCTCCACCGCCAGCGCCCGGGCGATCCCGATCCGCTGCCGCTGGCCTCCGGAGAACTCATGGGGATACCGCCGGGCATAGCCGGGGTCGAGACCCACTTCCTCCAACAGGGAGGCAACCCGGCTGCGCACCTCGGCGCCGCGCGCGAGCTTGTGGATCTCGATCCCTTCTGCCACCGCCGACCCGATGGACATGCGCGGGTTGAGCGAGCTGTAGGGATCCTGAAAGACGATCTGCATTCGCCGGCGAAGTTTTCGGAGGGCAAGGCGATCGAGAGAGAAGACATCAATGCCCTCGAAGGTTGCGCTGCCGCTGGTCGGCTCCTGGAGCCGGAGAATCGTCCGTCCGACCGAGGACTTGCCGCATCCTGATTCGCCCACCAGCGCGAGCGTCTCACTGCGGCGCACGTCGAAGGACACCCCTTCCACCGCCCGCACCGGTGGCGCGGAGGCGCTGAAGAGGCCCGCGGCATGGTAGTGCTTGACGAGATCGCGCACCTCCAGCATCCGATTCGGGGGAGCACTCGCACCGGAGCCGCTCATCCGGGCGCATCCTCCGCCAGCCAGCAGCGCATGCGATGATCCGCCCCGACCGGCAGCAGGGGCGGCGGGAGCTCGCTCTTCTCGAAGGCCTTGGGGCAGCGCGGGCGGAATCGACATCCCTCGGGCCATGCCGTCGGTGGCGGCACGCTGCCTCCTATCGGTATGAGGCGGCTGACCGGGCCACTGATTCGCGGTACCGACGCGAACAGCCCCTGCGTATAGGGATGAGAAGGCCTGGCAAAGAGCTGTGCGGTCGGCGCCTCCTCCACGATCTGGCCGGCGTACATCACGGCTACCCGATCGGCTCGGCCTGCGACGATGCCGAGATCATGGGTGATCAGCAGGACGGCCATGCCACGGGTAGCTCGAAGGTGATCCAGCACCTCGAGAATCTGGGCCTGGACCGTGACATCCAGAGCCGTGGTGGGTTCGTCGGCCACCAGGATCTCAGGTTCAGCACTCAGCGCGATGGCGATCATGACCCGCTGACGCATCCCCCCGCTCAGCTGATGCGGGTAGGTCTTGAGCCGGCTGCCCGGATCTGGCATGCCCACCTCTTGGAGCAGCCGCAAGGCCCGCTCGCGGGCCTCCGAGCGGGAGACGTCGAAGTGAGCCCGGACTCCCTCGGAGATCTGATCGCCCACCGTGAACACGGGATTGAGACTGGTCATCGGATCCTGGAAGATCATTCCGATGCGGCGGCCCCGGATATGACGGAGGGCTTCTCCTTCCAGGGAGAGCACGTCGGTATCCTGCAGGCGAATGCTGCTCCCCGCCTCGATGCGGCCTGGGGCCGGCACCAGCCGCAGCAGAGCGAGGCTGGTCAGACTTTTCCCGCAGCCTGACTCCCCGACGAGAGCCAGGGTTCGGCCCCGCTCGAGCGTGAAGCTCACTCCGTCAACCGGGTAAAATCGGTGGCGCTCCTGATCGGGAAACGAGATCCGGAGATTCTCGACTTCGAGGACTGCGCTCATGCGCGCCACATGTCGATGGAATCGCGAAGGGCGTCGCCCAACAGATCCGCGGAGAGGACGGTGATCACGATAGCGAGGCCAGGGAAGACGCCGACCCAGGGCGCAGTCACCAGCACCTCTTTAGCCTCCAGAATCATTCCCCCCCACGACGGCGTTGGTGGATGAATGCCGAGACCGAGGAAGGAAAGCCCGGCCTCGAGCAGGATGACCTCGCCGACCCCGAGTGTGGCTGCGACGAGCAGCAGGCCCAGCGTGTTCGGCAACAGGTGACGAAAAATAATCCGCCGCCGGGGTGCCCCGAGCGCCTCGGCGGCGCGAATGTAAGACTCCTCCCGCAGCCGAAGGACCTCGCCGCGGACCAGTCGGCTCGTGGCAAACCATCCGGTGGTGCCGATGAGCACGATGAGAACGCCGATCGGCACCCTTTCCCATGCAGCCAGCACAAGCAGGAGCAGAAAGAGTCGGGGTACCGCCAACGCTCCGTCCACCAGCCTCATCAGCACGATGTCGGTCGTCCCGCCCCAGTATCCCGCGATCAACCCGATCGCGGCGCCCAGGGTGATGGACAACGCCATCGCGAGAACTGATACGGCCAGCGACACTCGAGCCCCGGACACTACCCTTGCAAACACGTCCCGACTCAGTTGATCGGTGCCAAAGGGATGGCCCAGGCCGGGTGGCAAGTTGACCCCATGCAACAGATCGGGTTGTGCGACCGGATCGGGGAGCAGGGGAGGACCCAGGAGCGCTGCCAGCGCCACGCCGGCCAACACCAGCGCGCCGGCCCGCCCCCGAGGATTCTGCCAGGCCCGGCGCAGCGTGTCGACAACCGCTGTCACGACAACCGTACTCTGGGGTCGAGGAAGCCGTAGGCCAGATCGGTGAGCAAGCTGCCCAGGACCACCAGACTGGAGGCTAACAGGGACGCGCCCATCAGGAGTGGATAGTCCCGGTTGCCCACTGCAGCGGCCGCGAGGGAGCCGAGGCCTGGCCAGGCGAAGACCGACTCGACGAATACCGAGCCGGCCACGAGAACGGGAAGCCACAACCCAAACAGAGTGATCACCGGGAACACCGCGTTGCGCCAGGCATGCCTCCAGATCACTCGGCTGTCGGAGAGTCCCTTTGCCCGCGCCGTCACTATATAAGGAAGGCGCAGAGCATCGAGCATTGCCCCCCGTTGATAGCGCATGGTTGCCGCGATACTCACCAGAGACAGCGTCAATGCGGGCAAGATCAGGTGCCGCACTACGTCCATCCCATTGGCCAGGAAGCCGGAGCCCGGGTCCAGCAGCGGGCTGTGCATTCCCGCCGGCGGGAGCAGCCGCCAATGCACACCCACCAGCCAGGCCAGCACCAGACCAAGCCAAAACGAGGGGGTGGCGAAGCCGATCAGCGATACCACCGTGAGCCATCGATCCGCCGCGCTGCCTCGTCGAAGCGCTTGCCGGCTCCCGAGCCACAGGCCAACCGAGAAGTTGACCAGCAGCACCGTTCCTCCCAGCAGCAGGCTGGCAGGCAGACGCTCGGCCAGGAGCTGGGTGACGGGACGGCCGTACTCGATCGAGGCGCCGAGATCTCCTCGCAGCAGTCCCTGCAGAAAGGCGCCCAACTGCTGCAGCAGCGGCTGATCCAAACCGTAGCGGGCGCGGAGTACGGCGATTTCCGCGGGAGACAAGGCGCGGTCGCCGCTCAGGCGGGTGAGGGGATCTCCCGGAGCCGCGCGCATGAGAACGAACATCAACAGGACGGCGACAGCGAGTGTGATAACGGCCTGGCCGGTTCGCCGAATCAGCCAGCGGCGCACCTCAGTAGCCTGTCTCGCGCGAACCCGTCGGGATAGCTACCGACCAGCGCCAGAGGTCCAGCCAGGACGATTCCGGTCGAATGACGACGTCGCGGAACCGACGATTGACGGCGTAGACATACGTCGGAGCGTACAGAAAGACTGCGGGGGCATCGTCCTCGATCCGGCGGAGCACCGCATGCCACGCCTCCCGCGGGTCCGCCCGGTCGAGGATCGCGCGGTTGATCAGCGAATCCACCATCGGATCGCAGTAGTGAGCCACGTTGCTGCCACCGGCGCAGGACCAGCTCTGAGTGAGGCCAGAAGGCGACGGGTCGAGGCTCGCGGCGGAGAAGTCGACGTCGAAGTTTCCTGTCTTCCGCCGTTCGACCCACACCGGCGCCTCGAGCTCCTGCAGCTCGAGGCGGACCCCGACGGAGCGGAGCTGCTCCTGGATCAGCAGGCTCATCTGCCGTCGAATCGCGCTGGTATTGGGAAAGTTGAGCCTCAGGCTGAGGGGCTGACCTGCCCGGTCAAGTACGCCGTCACCGTCGTGATCGCTCCAGCCGTGCGCCGCAAGCAGGTGCCGCGCCTGCGTCTGGTTCTGGGTCAACGGCGGTGGCGCCCCGTGTCGAATCCAGAGCAGCGGTGAGGTTGGGCCAAAGGGGACCTCGGCATAGTTCCCGAGGACAACGCGAATCAACAGTCCACGATCCAGCGCAAGGGTGATCGCCCGCCGGAGATCACGGTCGGCGAGCAGAGGATGCGGCCGGTTGCTGTCGCCCGGCAGACGCTGGTTGAACAGGAGATAGCCGAGCGCCGGCGATGGCACCGGCACCAGGCGCAACTCCGGACGAGCGGCGATCCGCTGAATATTGGAGAGCGGAGGCGGGACATTGTCCATCGCGTCGGCCTCGCCGCCCAAGAGCAGGTTCATCCGTGCCTCGGGATCGCTCGCGACCCGGACAATCACTCTGTGGATCTTGGGCCGTCCGAGGAAGAACTCGTCGTTCGCCGTGAGCTCGATGAACTGTCCCGGAACGCTCCGAACCCAGCGATAGGGGCCGTCGCCGATCGGATGGCGCACGAACTCCGAACGGGCAAGCTCCGTGGCCGGCACCGAGGCGAGCAGGTGGGCCGGCAGGATCGCCACGTGGTAGGTCGCGTCGTAGAATTGCTCCGAGTACGGATGCGAAAAGCGGAAGACGACCTGGCGATCACCTTCCGCGCTGATAGCGACAACGTGACGCAGCAGATTTGCCGTTCGCGGTGCGATCTGCGCGTCCCGCGCTCGCGCGAAGGTGAAGAGCACGTCTGTGGTCGTCACTGGTGCCCCGTCGTGCCAGCGCGCACGAGGGTCGAGCTGGAAGACCAGGGTGACTGAGTCCCGTCGAGTCCAGGCGCGCGCGAGCAATGGGACAAATCCCCGGTCCCCTGCCGTGGTCAGGTCCGCTCCCAGCCCGGCGAGACGCAGGAACAACTGATCGGCGATCTCGAAGTTGGCGACGTTTGCCTGTGCCCCCTCCATCAAGGTGGGTATGGGCATCGGCGCTTCCTGACCGGTGACTATCACGATGCTGCTCTGTGAGCTCGCCGACTGTGCGGTCGCGGAAGACCGGTGACCGGCCGTGAGCAGCGCCGCGGCCAGACCGGCGCCGAGCAGAGGCGAAGGGACCGTCCGTGGCGTCCAGTGCGTCACACAGACTCCGGAATGGATTCGGCAGAGATGCACAAAATGTAGTAGGGAAGGGCGGGGACGTGGAACAGGAGCGGAGCTACATCCTCCAGGTCCAGGCATCGGATCGAAACCGAGGCACGTGAGCGGCGGCCAGCTCGAGCACCGAGTCCACCGGCGGCTCACGGTTCCAGATCCCGCCCCATCGTGCGGCCGCAGCCTGGGCGACCGCCTCGGCGATCTCCTCCGCTTTCGTTTCCGGCGCGATCCAGGCGGTCGGGATCGGCGCCGGCCGGGTGGCGGCGTCGCGGCTGACCGAATGGACGACTGTTTGCTCATCATGCAGCAGGATGGAACCGTGCTGCAGCAGTGCTTCGCCCTCCCGAAGCTGCGCACTCCCGACGACCTTCCGTCCGCCAACCAGGATTTCTCCTCCTACCGGCTGGGCAAAGCAAGCCCCCGCATCCAGTCTGGGGGGCGGGTGCGATGCCGCTATCTCGGCCGGCGCGCCGAGGGCGCGCAAGGCCCGGAGCAGCATGCGATGGATCTCGAGGTAGGCGTGTCGCAGGGCGCCGAGGGCGCGTGTTGGGGCGGCTATCGAATAAGTGACCTCGGGACCATGCCATACGGCCCGGCCACCCGTGGGTCGCCGAACCACGTCCAGGCCGCGCGCCGCGATCTGAATGGGATCGTACCGCCGGATGGCGGGTTCATGCCGGCCGAAGGAGAGACAGTGAGGTTGCCAGCGGTACAGGCGCAACCAGCGCTCACATTGCCGGCCGGCGCGTTCCAGCAGCGCCTGATCGATGGCCATATTGAGGTAGCCGGGGCGGGCAGTATCGAGCCAGAGATACCAGGACGGGAAAGGCGGGAAGGACGGTAAGGGCGGTAAGGTAGAGGATGACGGTGCGACCAGTGGGTCATCCTGAGCTTCTGGCTTTGCCAGCCTTACCATTGCTGAACCTTACCGTCCTTCCCGCCTGTACCGCCCTTACCGCCCTCAGGCATACTCCTCCATCGGCGGACATACGCACACCAGATTCCGGTCGCCGTAGGCGCTGTCGATCCTACCCACCGTGGGCCACACCTTATGCTCCCGGACTGCCCGGGAAGGATAGGCCGCGCGCTCGCGGGGGTACGGGCGATCCCAGTTGTCGGCGATAACCTGCTCCAGGGTATGAGGTGCATTGGTGAGCAGATTGTGTTCGCGGTCCGCCCGCCCCTCCTCGATCTCCCGGATCTCCTCCCGGATGGCAATCAGGGCGTCACAGAAGCGGTCCAGCTCCTCCTGAGACTCGCTTTCGGTGGGCTCGATCATCAAGGTGCCTGCCACCGGGAAGGAGACCGTGGGTGGATGAAAGCCATAGTCGATGATCCGCTTCGCGATATCCTCGACGTCTACCCCCGCCGAGGTCTTGAACGGCCGGGTGTCGATGATGCATTCATGCGCGACCAGGCCGTTGGGCCCGGTATAGAGCACGTTGTAGTGACCGCTGAGCCGCTTCGCGATGTAGTTCGCGCTCAGGATCGCGATCTTGCTCGCCTCGGCCAGGCCATCGTACCCCATGAGGGCGATGTAGGCCCAGCTGATCGGGAGAATCGCCGCGCTGCCCCAAGCTGCGGAAGACACGGTCCCGCAAGCGGCGGAATGGCCAAGATCGATGATAGGGTGGCCTGGCAGGAAATCGGCCAGGTGTTTGGCCACCCCGATCGGGCCCATGCCGGGACCTCCACCTCCATGCGGGATACAGAACGTCTTGTGGAGATTGAGATGGCAAACGTCCACCCCGATGTCGCCGGGGCGACAGAGTCCAACCTGGGCGTTCATGTTGGCGCCATCCATGTACACCTGGCCGCCGTGGTCGTGGATGATCCCGCAGATCTCCCGGATCGAGGCTTCGAACACTCCGTGCGTCGAGGGGTAGGTGACCATCAACGCGGCCAGCGTGTCCCGGTGGGTGGAGGCCTTGGCTCGGAGATCGGTGAGATCGATGTTGCCCCGGGCGTCGCTCTTGACCGGCACCACCTGCATCCCGGCCATGACCGCGCTGGCCGGGTTGGTCCCGTGGGCTGACTGGGGGATGAGGCAGGTTCGACGGTGGCCCTCGCCCCGCGACCGGTGGTACGCCCGAATCACCAGCAGTCCGGCGTACTCGCCCTGCGACCCCGCATTGGGCTGGAGCGACACCGCCGAGAACCCGGTGATCTCGGCCAACTGGTACTCCAGCTGGCGGAACAGGAGCTCGTACCCGGCCGCCTGATCTCTCGGGGCGAAGGGATGCAGGCGGTTGAACTCCCTCCAGCTAACCGGCATCATCTCGGTGGTTGCGTTCAGCTTCATGGTGCAGGAGCCGAGCGGAATCATCGCTTCGGTGAGCGAGAGGTCCCGGGCCTCCAGCCGCCGGATGTAGCGCAGCATCTCGGTCTCCGAGTGATGCAGGTGGAAGACCGGGTGGCTGAGATAGCTCGAGGTTCGCTCCAGGGCGGGAGGAATGACCCGCTCCGACTTGCCCCCCATGTCCTCCAGCATGAACGGCAGCGCTTCGTTCAGCGAAAACACTGCGATCAGGTCGGCGAGATCGCCCAGTGTCACCGTTTCATCCAGCGCCACACAGAGTCGAGTCGGCGGCAGCGGCCGCAGGTTGATCATCCGGGCCCGCGCGGCGTCCAACAACCGCGGCAGCGCCCATTCGGGGACCTCCACGCAGATCGTGTCGAAGTACGCGTCGTGGACGATCCGGTAGCGCAATCGCCGCAGCGCGTTGGCCAGGAGGATGGCCCGACCGTGCACTCGCTCCGCAATCCGCCGAAGGCCCCCTGGTCCGTGGTACACCGCGTACATGCTCGCCATGACCGCCAGCAGGACCTGCGCGGTGCAGACGTTGCTGGTTGCCTTGTCGCGCCGGATATGCTGCTCCCGGGTCTGCAACGCCATCCGGAGCGCCGGACGACCATCGCGATCGCGGGAGACGCCGATGATCCGGCCCGGCATGAATCGCTTATGGCTGTCGCGGGTCGCGAAGAAAGCGGCATGAGGTCCGCCGTAGCCCATGGGCACGCCGAAGCGCTGAGTGTTGCCCACCGCGATGTCGGCCCCCCACTCGCCGGGCGGCATCAGCATCGTGAGGCCGAGCAGGTCGGTCGCCGCGGTGACCAGTGCACCCGCGGCATGCGCGCGCTCGCACAGACTGCGGAAGTCGCGGACCGCCCCATCGGTCGAAGGATACTGCACCAGGGCGCCGATGACATCCGGGTTGAAGGCGAACGTCTCCGGTTCCGCCACTACGATCCTGATCCCGCGCGCCTCGGCTCGGGTCCGCACGACGGCGATGGTCTGGGGATGGCAGTACTCGTCCACCAGGTACACCGGATCGCGCTTCCCTCCGCTCACGGCGAGCGTGAGGTTCATCGCCTCTGCGGCGGCGGTCGCCTCATCCAGCAAGGAGGCGTTGGCCACCTCCAGCCCGGTGAGATCCGAGACCAGGGTCTGAAAGTTGAGCAGCGCTTCCAGGCGGCCCTGGGAGATCTCAGCCTGATAGGGGGTATAGGCGGTGTACCAGCCGGGATTCTCCAGCACGTTGCGCTGGATCACCTGAGGGGTGAAGCAGCCGGCATATCCCATGCCGATGTAGGAGCGGTAGACCCGGTTCATCCCGGCCAGACCGCGCAGGGCCTGAAGCACCTCGCGCTCGCTCCGACCGGGAGGAAGGGCGAGGGGACGGCGCAACCGTATTTCCGGGGGGACGACGGCGTCGATGAATGCATCGAGCGAGGAGTAGCCCAGCAGCTCCACCATCTCGGCCACATCTCCTCTTCGGGGACCGATGTGCCGATATGCGAAGTGGCCGGGTTGAAGCACGTCTGTGGGCGGAGAGGCTGGGCCTGCTGGAAGGACCGATGTCATTGGGACGAGCGGATCATTCTCCGATGTGCGAGCGGTAGGCCGTGGGCGAAAGCAGCCCCTCGAGCTCCGCGGGATTGGACAGCTTGAGCTTGACCATCCAGCCATCGCCATAGGGGTCTCGGTTGACGACAGCGGGATCTCCGTCGAGCGCACCGTTCACTTCGGTGACCTCTCCGGCGACCGGACTGTACAGGTCGGAGACCGCCTTGACCGCTTCGATGGTGCCGAACGATTGATGGGAGGCGAGCTTGTCGCCCGGCTTGGGAAGGTTGACGAACACCACATCGCCCAACTCTCCCTGGGCGTAGTCGGTGATCCCGATGCGCACGACCCCGGCTTGGCCGGTGCGCGCGACATACTCGTGCTCGGCAGTGTAGACCAGGTCGTCCGGCACCTTGGACACGCGCTACTCTCCCTCTCGGTGGCGGGTGGGAGGATAGGCGGGGGGGAGAGCGAGGTCAAGCGCGGGCGAGCAGCGCCCGCCAAACCTCCGCCGTCGCCCGCTCGAGGGCGGCGTGGTCCCCGTCGTTGTCGATCACGTAATCGCTCCGGGCACGCTTGGGGCCGGAGGGATTTTGGGAAGCGAGCATGCGATCTGCCTCCTCCGCTGAGAGGCCCCGATCGGCCAGCAGACGCGCGCGCCGCACCGGCTCGGGTGCGTCGACCAGCACCACCGCGTCGAACTCAGCCGGATCTGCCGTCTCGAACAGGAGCGGGATATCACTGATCACGATCCGATCGCCCCGGGCGCGGGCGGCCTGTAACAGTTCCTCCCGCCGGCGCTGCACCACGGGATGGACAATGTGGTTGAGCTGATCCAACGCCGCGCGATGGCCCATGACCCGGCGTCGGAGCCGGGGTCGGTCCAGCGCTCCATCGGGCAGGATCATCTCCGAGCCGAACCGGGCGGCGATGTCGCGCAGGAGCGGACTTCCCGGCGCCTGAGCTTCCCGGACCAGCTCATCCGCTACGATCACCGTCGCGCCCCATCGCCGGAACAGCTCGGCCACGGTGGATTTGCCGGAGGCGATGTTGCCGGTCAGTCCGACAGAGAGAGTCACGCGTCGCGGGGTCGCGGGTCGCGGGGGTTCCGCTTGGCCAATGCCCGCATCAGAGAAAGCAGCATTCCTCGGACTGAGTGTAGTTGGGCGCTCAAGTCAGCAAAGACAGAACTGTCGAGCAGGCTTCCTCAGGATTGCTGAGTCTTCTAAGCTCCATGATCTCATTGAGCTCCTCAAAGCAGCGCCGTTTGATCTTCATCCTTCCTCGGCACTTTGTGACAATGCCGGCAGCGGGCTTCGTAGCTCTCCCGCCCTCCCACCATGATGGTGGGCGAGTCGTATCGGGCCGGCTTTCCGTTGAGCAGCCGCTGGTTGCGGCAGGCGGGATCACCGCAGACGACGCAGATCGCCTGCAACTTGTCCACCATTTCGGCGATCGCCATGAGCTCCCCCATCGAGCCGAAGGGCTCGCCCCGGAAATCGGTGTCCGTCCCCGCGAGGATGACCCGCGCCCCCCGATTCGCGAGCAAGGTCGAGACGGTCACCACGTCCGGGTCCAGGAATTGGGCCTCGTCGATCGCTACGATCTGCGTATCCGGACGCACCAGCCGGTAGATCTCGGCGGCCGAATCCACCGGGGACGCGTCCAGCTCGGTACCATCGTGACTGGTCACGCTGTAGAGTCCCGCGTATCGGCTGTCGAGATGAGACTTGAAAACTTGCACCTTTCGGCGGGCGATAATCCCGCGGCGCACTCTACGGATGAGCTCCTCGCTCTTGCCGCTGAACATGACGCCGCAGATCACCTCGATCCAGCCGGGGTGCATGCCATAGTTCATGGCCGGGTCTCCGCGTCATTGGGTAAGGGACGCAAATCTAGAGTTTCGGGCGCGAAACTCCAGCCATCTTGCGGCGCTCTCGCTCGCTCGGCGATATTCGTGCCCCTGCGCACCGACTGAGGCCGTCTCCGTGAACAAACAGGGATTGATCGATGCCGTCGCCCAGCGCCTGGGAATCACGAAGGGCAAGGCGGCCGAGATCACCGATGCGTTCTTCGCACCTGCGGGTATCATCGCCTCGGAGCTGCGGCGGGGAGGTCGGGTCACGATCACCGGATTCGGCAGCTTCGAGACCCGCCGCCGCGCCGCGCGGGAAGGCAGGAATCCTCGAACCGGCAAGGCCATCAACCTGAAGGCCTCCACCGCGCCGGCGTTCAAGGCGGGGAAGGCATTGAAGGAGCTGGTCAACAAGAAGCGCTAGTCGCCAGTCTCAGGGTGGCAAGTCGCAAGTTTTCAAGTGCTCGGTCCGCGCGGCCTGTGAGCGGAGCCACGAGGCTTGTGACTGGAGACCTGAGACTGGTGACCAGGTCTCCCCTGATCCACCCGCGCGATCACCCGCTTTCGTCGAATGGTTCTTCCGTTGAGTCCGCTGGCCACGGCCTCGGCCTCCTGCGCCGGAACCTCGATCAGCGCGTACCCATCCTGCAACTCCACTCGGCCGATCTTCTGCCGCTGGACTCGAACCTCCTTGGTGAGTACCGCGACAAGGTCGTTGACCGTCGCTCCATCCCGCTTGCCTATGCCGACGAAAACCTTGGCGACCGGAGCGACCTCGACTTTGGCCGCTGACGCCTCGCGGGGCGAGGCTGTCCACAAGTCGTACAGCGCGGCCGCCACCGCCGACGGATCGTAGCGCTCGAACAAAGGGGCTAAGGTGAGGAGGGCGCGCTCCGGCGATGCGTTCTCCAGGGCCCGCACAATGGCCGAACGCCTGGCACTGGCTTCGGCGGTGACCTGGTCCACCAGACCCGACAACCGCAGGGGCCGGGCGGGTGACGCGATCGCTGCCACGTAGCTCTCAGCCCCAGGGGGCACCAGCAGCACCACGTCGCCGGCGTCGAGCAGCTGGCGAAGACGTCGGACGCTGGGCAGATCGTAAGCCAGGATGAGCGCCGCCTTCGCCGCGTCGCCGATTACAATCTGGATGTCCGACTCCGCCCCACCGAGAATGTGCCGGATGGTGGCGTGGGCGCTGCGATCGGCTGTCCAGATAACCAGCGAGCTCGGATCCAGCAGCTCCAGCAGCTCGGTGATGGCTCTTGGGCGATCCGCCCACGGCACGCTGACGGTCCGTACCGGTCCCACCGGTCCGCCTTCACCTTCCGGGGCCCCCACGGTTAGCGCCCGCCGGGCATACCGTTCAATTAGATCGGCTGCCCTGGACGGTAAGGCGGTGAGGATCACGCGCTGAGTGTCTTTGGGGAGATCCTGCATGAGCGGGGTGAGGCTGGAGTCCTCGGCCCACTGCTCCGGCCAGGCGAGCAGGACGCCGCTCACGCGATCCTGGCGCAAGGCGGAGCGGCCCTGCAGCTCAGGAATCGAATCCGGTGGAGCGATGAGCAGATCCACCCCGTCACGCAGGCGGCGGAGCGCCCGGGCGATGCCCCGGGTCACGTGGACCCGGAGACCCGCCTCTCCCCCCAAGTCGTTCGCCAGTGCGCCCCACTCGCCGAGTTGCGCCGCCGGGCAGAGAACCAAAGCCATCCGATCGGGTTCGACTCGGGTGAGAAGCCCCGCCAGTGGCGGCGCCCCGTACGGGGGGCCCGGCGGTGCCACCACCACGAGGTTATGCCCTCTGACGGCGGTTGGCAGCGCGTCCTTTACCAGCGGGTCCTGCATCGTCCATCCCCCGCGCTCGAGCGCTGCACCAATGGAAGGCGACACGTGGAGCGACTCGAACATGGGCACGGGGGCACTCCGGATCGCGGCCCCGCCAAGGTAAGCGGTGGAGCCTCTCGAACCAAGGCTTGCGGTGTCGCGCGCGGACGGTGTGGGGCTGGTGGTTGACATCGCCGATCCGACGGCGAACTTTCCTCCATTCTCGGTCCATCTTCACTGTACCGGATCCATCGATGCCAGACCCCCTCTCGCTCAACGTGCAGCACCTGAAGGCCTCAGAGACCGTCGCCATCAGCAATGAGGCGAAACGGCGCAAGGCCGCCGGTGAAGACGTTCTGGACCTCGGCGTCGGGGAGCCCGACTTCGATACTCCCGTCCCGGCAGCTCAGGCAGGGGTTCAGGCAGTACAACGAGGGATGACCCGCTATCCGCCCAACGTCGGCATCGCGGAACTCCGGCGGGCGATCGCGCAGCAGCTGAGCCAGCTCTCCGGCGGAAGGCCCGTCGACCCGGATCGGCTGGTGGTCAGCTCCGGCTCCAAGCAATCCATCTTTAACGCCTGCTTCACCCTCTTTGGGCCCACGGATCGAGTGCTGATCCCTGCCCCCGCCTGGGTCTCCTATCCCCAGATCGTCCACCTCTGTCGCGCAGAGCCGGTCTTGGTCCCGGGTGATGTCGAGTGGGGACTCAAGGTGAGCGTAAAGGATCTCGACCGCCAGAGTAACCGGATGACCCGAGGGCTCATTCTCTGTTCGCCCTGCAACCCCACCGGCGCGGTTTACACCTTGCCCGAGCTCAAGGCCATCGCCGAGTGGGCCAAGAAGAATGAGATCTGGATCATCTCCGACGAGATCTATCGGCGGATCCACTTCGGACCGGGGCCGGCTGCGTCGCTGCTCGACCTTCCCGACGACCTGCTCGAGCGCACCGTGATCATCTACGGGGCCAGCAAGGCCTACGCGATGACTGGCTGGCGAATCGGGGCGGCGTGGGCGCCGCCACACCTCACCAAAGCGATGGCCGCACTGCAGTCCCACACCACGACCGGCGCCAACCATCCGGCGCAGTGGGCTGCGGCGACGGCGTTCACTGACGAACGGGTCGAAGCGGAAGTGGTGAGGATGGTCGCCGCCTTCCGCCATCGCCGAGATTACCTGGTCGGCCGCTTCCGGGCTGAGCTGCCCGGGATCGAGTTCGTGGAGCCCCACGGCGCGTTTTACTTCTTCTTCCGGGTCGATGGTATCCGGGAGAAGGATCCGGTGACCGGACAGGCCTTCTGCGAGCAGCTGATGAAGCAGGAGGGGGTCGCCCTCGTTCCCGGCGGCGCCTTTGCCGACGATCGGTGGGTTCGTCTGAGCTATGCCGTCTCCGACTCGGAGCTGGAGCAGGCGCTGGATCGAATCGTTCGGTTCGTTCAGCGGCTGGCGTCGGCACGTGCCGCCTAGAGCCGGGACCTCGCGGGTCGAGGCGCAGGTCGAGCCGCTTACCGGCCATTTGCCCAACATCGCCTGGCGCTGGGATCCGGAGACCGACATCCTTTCCGGCTCCTTCAAGGGAAACCGAAAGAGCGGGGGACTCACCGGCACGGTCGAGCTTACCGACGCCGAGGGCTCGGTGGCGGTGCTGGACGTGAACAACGGGGTCATCTGTGGGCTCGACGTGGTGGTCTGGCCCGAGGTAACGACCGCGGCGGAGCTCCGAGTCCCAGCTCAGCTCGCCGACGGCCGGGTGGTTCTTCCCTCTCGGACCCCGCCAGCGGGAGGCGTCTCCTCGGTCGAGGTCGACACCAGCCTCTCGGTTCAGACCAACTCGGCGGAGAGCATCTTCCATCTGCGCATTGGCCCGAAGCGCAAGGTCGACCTGATCCGGGTGGCCGATAACTTTTATGTGGAGGTCGATCAGGAGGGAGGACTGGCGGGATTCTGGATGACCAACGTGCCGCCGTTTACCGCATTTGAGGAGGAAATGTAGTTTCCCGGCTGTAACCCACCGTCAATTCCCGTCCGGTTGATCATTCATCGGCAAAGTGCTACCAGCCGCGGACCCGGGCACCAGCCTGGGCTCGCGAATGAACCCCGAGCTTAGCGAGCACGTGCTGCGTGTGATGCCGGGCAGTATGGGGACTGACCCTGAGCACGGAAGCAATATCCTCGTTGGATCGGCCTTCAGCGAGGAGCATTGCTACCTGCGTCTCACGGGGGGTGAGCCCGTATTGCAGCTGGAAGTAGACCGCGCGGGACTGCTCCGGAGCACCGTTCCCGTTCGCCGTCGGGGGAGGTGCCACAGTACCCAGCCGCGCCCTGAGCGCCCGCAACTTCGTCAGCGAGGTGCGGATCTGCTCAAGAATTGCCTCGCTGTCGCGGCGAAGCGTGGTGAGAGCGGAGACTGCGGCCACCCAACGATGCTGAAAAACCGGAAAGGTAGAATCCCCTTCGGCGCCCGATTCGCAGGTCGTACCGCGTATCGTCATTTCGACCGGGCCATCGACCATGTCGACACCACCTCATTCATCGGATGGGTACAGTAACGGCACTGCGCTGGCGGTTCACAAGGTGCCCATACCGTCCTACCTTCAACCCCTATGCCGCCTCCTAATTTGTCACATCTTCGGCGACTTCTGGCCGTGAGAGGCGTCACGCCGGCGTCCGCCATCCCCGAAGCCAGTGCGGATCGGAGCTGGGAACCGACCATACGCCCCGCCCGCCTTCTGGAAGACGCATCCCTGGCCTGGCACCCGGTAGGTAAGGCGGAGCCCTGGCTCGAGCCTGTCGCCTTCCTGGACGGGGTCCAGCATGCCGAACTGGTAGGCTATGCCGGCTCCTGCCCGATCATCATCGGCGAGATCGCCGCGGCGGTGCGAGAGCGTCGAGAGCGCCGACTTCAGACGATCGCGGAGGACCGGCGCCAGCTCGCCATCGCCCGTCCCTCGGCTCTGGCCGCCGCCGGCGATGCCCTGGACCAGTGGCAGACGATCGCCCTGCCCGAGGACGAGATCGCCCACCCGGCGAGAGACCTGACCCAGGCCGCCAGAGCCCTCGACCGGGCGCGCGGCGCTCTGGAGTTGGAGCTGGCGGGACGCTACCGGGCCGTGTCCCAGGAATGGCTGGCCGTGGATGGGACATTGACCGAAAGCCCGGCATGGTCCGTAGACCCCCGGATGCTGGGCATCTCCAGAACCCATTCCACACTGCCGTTCGAGGGGTCGGACCTCCATCGCTATCTTCGTCTTCCCGTTGGACATCGCTCTTCGATCTTCTCGCCAGAGTCCCGCAACATGGCTCCGGTCCATGCCTGGGCGCTCCGGCTCTGGCCCTGGGAAGGACGGGATCTCTTCTACGGCCTGATCAAGATCGAAGTTGCCCCCGTCAACGGCACTCCAGAGATGGCGGACCTGCTGTCCCGAAAGGTACTGGCCGAACGTGCGCCGGTGAGCGCGCCACATGCCCGTTGGGACCGGCTGCTCTACGGCGTCTACTCCGTCGGGCAATATCTCGGGTCGCGAGCGCGGAACACGAACTGATATGCGAAGAGATTTATCGGCCCTTTCCACCGGCGAGTTCGACCTGCTCGTGGTGGGTGGTGGCATCTGTGGAGCGGCCGCGGCTTGGGATGCCACTCAGCGAGGCCTCTCGGTCGCGCTGGTGGAGCGGAACGACTTTTCCGGAGCGACCTCCGCTGAATCTCTCAAGGTTGTGCATGGCGGAATTCGCTACCTCCAGCATCTCGATCTCGTCCGGGTCAGAGAGTCCAGCCGCGAACGATCCGCCCTGCTGCGCATCGCGCCTCACCTGATCCATCCCTTTCCCTTCGTGGTTCCGGCGTATGGCCATGGGATGCGCGGGCCGGAGGCACTGGCCGCTGCCTTCCTCGCGTGGGCGGTCCTCACGGCCGATCGGAATCGAGGGATCCCTGACCCGGGCCGCCACGTCCCCAGGGGACGCATCGCTTCGCGTCGGGAGGTCCTCGCCTGGTTTCCGCAAATCGAGCAGAAGGACCTCAGCGGCGCCGGCGTGTTTTGGGACGGACAGATGTACAATCCGCCCCGCCTGGTCTGGTCGTTCGTGCGCTCCGCATTGCGGGCGGGAGCAGCGGCGGCCAACCATTGCGAGGTGACCGGCCTGATTCGCCGGGCCGGGCGGGTAGTCGGTGCCACCGTGCGGGATCACCTCGGCGGCGCGGAGTTCGAGATCCGGAGTCGCGTGGTGCTGAATGCAACCGGGCCCTACGCGGAGTCCCTGCTGATGCAGGCGGGCATCCGCTCCGCCCGTGACGTTCCCTTTTCGCGGGACATGGCCGTCGTGATCCGGAGAGCTCCCGGCACGGAGCGGGCGCTGGCCCTGCAGACACGCTATCGCGATCCCGATGCAGTCCTGAGCCGAGGGTTTCGCCACATTTTTATGGTCCCCTGGCACGGTGTCACCTTGATCGGGGTCAACAGCGCCATCTTCCGAGGAGACCCCAATCGGCTTCGTGTCACGGAGGGTGAGGTTCAGGGCTTCCTGGACGAGATCAATGCGGCGGCTCCCCAGTTGAAGTTGTCGCTTGCCGACGTAGGCCTGGTGATGGCAGGGCTGCTGCCGATTGCCAAGGGCGAGCTGGTGGGTGAGGACGTGAGCTTCGGCAAACGCCCCTTGGTGGTCGACAACGCCCGGTTCGAGGGGGTGGAGGGCCTGGTCACTGCGATCGCGAACCGTTACACCACCGCTCGAGGCGTGGCCGAGCGAGCGGTGGATCTTGCCGTGAAGAAGCTGGGTCGCGCGGCAACCCCCTGCCGGACCACGGAGACCCCGCTCTACGGTGGCGACTTTTCCAAGTTCGATGCTCTGGTTCGCGAAGTCGCCTCCGAGGCGCCGGCGGGTCTGCCATCCGGCGCGGCGGAGCGCCTGGCCCATAACTACGGCACCACCTATGTCGAGGTGCTCCGAATCGTCCGGCAACTGCCCGGCTGGGGTGAGCCCATCGGCGACACAGGCATCCTTCGCGCCGAGATCATTCACGCGGTCCGGCACGAGATGGCGTTTCACCTGGCCGATTGCGTGTTCCGCCGTACCGACCTGGGCACCGCCGGCAACCCCGGCGATGAGGCCTTAGAGGTCGCGGCCGATCTCGCCGCGGGTGAGCTCGGCTGGACCCCCGCTCAAACCAAGGCGGAGCTGCGCGAGGTCCGCGCCCGATTCCCGTTCCCGAACCCCTGAGACACATTTAGCATCATGCAGCAACCCCTTCCTCCCATCGGCCGGGTCGTCGCGACCGAGCTCAAGCCCTCCACACCCCACCAATTCCATTTCTGGACTGCCCGGGAATCGCCGATTGGGATCGGAGCCATCGTGCGCGTGGAGGACGCAGGGCGGGTCGTGTATGGCGTGGTGACCGACGGATTCGCGTACTCCGATCTGATGACCCCCATGCACGCGGTGCTTGGCGCCGACGGTGATCCCGTCGCCGCGGGCCTCGAGCCCAGTGAGCGCGCCGAAATTCGGCTCTACTCCGCCGCCGTCCTGCGACAGATACCGGAGGAGCCGCTGCAGCCGGTTCCGCTGGGTCCGGTGTGGCTCGCCTCCGACGCCGACGTGATCCTTGCGCTCCGGATGGACAGCTATACGGGGCACGATCGCGCCACCGGCATACCCGTCGGACTGTACGCCGCCGGCGGAGTGGAGTCCCCGGTTTATCTGGACTGCGACTTTCTCCTGGGCCCGGAGGCCGCCCATCTGAACATCACCGGCGTGTCGGGACTCGCCACCAAGACCAGCGCAGTCGAGTTTCTGCTCACCAGCATCTTTCAGACGTTTCCTGCCCACAAAGGCTCGGTCGCGGCGCTCTGCTTCAATGTGAAGGGGCCCGACCTCTGCTTTCTGGATCAGCCCGCCGAGCTGAGCGAGGAGGATCGTCGGATCTACGCCCGGCTGGGTCTGCGTCCCGAACCGTTTTCCAAGGTCCGGTATTACGCGCCCTTCAAGCCCGATGGGGTCAATCTCAATACCCTTCGTACCAACGAGGCGCTGGTCGCGAATACCGAGCCTCTCATCTGGGGGCTGCGTGAGGTGCTGGACTACGCCGAGGTCGTGCTCAACCGGGACGACATCGACGCCAAGGCTGACGCCTTCATCGACTTTCTCGCCGAGCGAGTGGTGGGGAGGGAGTATCAGGATGAGATGCTGCGGGGCAAGCCGTTCTGCGTGCAGAGCTTTGCCGACCTGGAAGAGTTCTTCCGCTGCATCTTCGACTTCATGGAGCTGCTGGGTAAAGGCGGCGAAGTGTGGAAGACCCACCATCTCGCCACTATTCGGAAGGTGCGCAACCGCCTGAGCAACATCTCCACCCGTTCAAAGGGCCTGGTCACCGACGATGGAATCGCCCACGATCTTCCCTGGGGCCGGTTCGAAGACCGGGGCGTCCATGTGGTGGATGTTGCCGGACTGGATCCCCTGGCGCAGGACCTCGTCTTCGCCCGGATCGTGTCCAAGCTGCGGGAGCACCTGGAGCGCCGGGATCTCGGGGTGGACCACGTCGTCGTGTTTGTGGATGAGCTGAACAAGTACGCGCCGGCCGAAGCTCCCGACACCTACGTCCGCAAGATGCTCCTCGACCTGTCGGAGCGAGGTCGCTACCTCGGTCTGGTCCTGTTCTCCGCCCAGCAGTTTCGTTCGCAGGTGCAGCGGAGGGTGGTGGGCAACGCGGGGACCGGCATCTACGGACGGATGGATATGGATGAGTTGGCCACGCCAGGGTATGCGACCCTCTCGCCCGCGACCAAGATCAAGCTGGCGACCCTGCCGAAGGGTCAGCTCATGGTCCGCCACCCTCATTTTACCCAGCCGATTTTTGTGAAATTCCCGCGCCCCGCCGTGCTGGCCAGTCGGGACGGCATCGAGCGCTACCCGCCGAGCGCCGAGTTGCCCTTCGGGGAGGCGGTGGCGCGACAGATCCGCATGCTCGATCGGGCAGTGTCGGTAGACGCGGTCCGCGCCCTGATCGACGGCCGGGGGGAGGACGACGTGAGACGGGCGTTGGCGGCAACTCGGCGGGAGCGGGCGGCCGATCCACTCGCTTTCTTCAAGGCATGTCTCGGCCGCCGAGTCAACGGTGAGGTCCTGGCTCCCCGCCGGGGCATTCCCGCGGTGCACCGCGCCGACGATTCCTATGGGAGGTGACTTCAATCAGGAGACCAGCCGCTCCGAATCGTCTTCCTGAGAGATGACTCGTCGTACCTTCATCCGGAGCAGCCGCGCCCGGCCGGAAAGCCACCCCGCCTCGCGCACCTGCTCCTCTTCCGCGATTTCTCGCCAGGCCGACGCGATCCCTTTCCGCCCCAGATAGCCCACCAACCTATCCGGGTGGTGGCGATCCACCACGGGTAGCCGCCCGATGTCGTGGCGCACCATCTTGTCCACCGCTTCTTCCAGCAGCTCGTCCGGATAGGTAACCACCAGCGAGCGGCTCCCTGCCTCCAGCACGCTCCGATCGCCACCCACTCCGGACGAAGCGGCTCGCACCAGATCTCCCCGGGTCACTATTCCCACCAGGATTCCTTTGGAGTCGAGGATTGGCCAGGCGTATTGCTCCGCCAGCGTTGGATCGTGCCTTGCCAGCAGGCTCGACAGCGCGTCCACCGTCATGTCGGCCCGTAGCGTCGGAGCGTTCGCCTGCATGACGTCTTCCACCCGGGAGCGTGACAGGGGGTTCACGATGTACTCCCGCATCACGTGATAGCCCCGCCGGGCAACCTTTTCGGTCAGGATGGACCGGCGCATCAGCAGTACCGTCACCGTCTGCGCCGCCACGCATCCGATCAGAAGGGCCGGAAGCACCAGGATATCGTTGGTGAGCTCGAGCATGAACGCCACCGCGGTGAGCGGAGAGCGCATCGTCCCACCCATGATCGCGGCCATGCTGATCATGGCCCAGAGCCCGGTGTCGCCCAAATGAATCCAATGCGCCTCGACGGCACCGAGCGCGCCGCCCATGATCAGGAGCGGTGCCAGCACCCCACCCGAAGTGCCGGAGCCTAGAGCGATGGCCCAGATGAGCGCCTTGGTGATCGCGAGGCCGATCAGGAAGCTGCCCACCAGGCGGCCGTTCAACAGGTCGCCGATGGTGTCATAGCCGACCCCCAGGGCGCGGGGAAAGAACAGACCTCCCAGACCGACGAACAGGCCTCCGATGACCGGCCACCACATGAAGTGGATCGGCAGCTTGGCGAACAGATCTTCAAAGGAGTAGACCAGCCAGGTCAGCAGCCCCGATCCAAACCCGGCGGCCAGGCCCACTGCCAACGCCATGAGAAGCTCGTCCCAGGAGAGCGCCGCGTGGGGCGTGACTGGGAAGATCGGACCTTGTCCCAGCAACGGCACTCGCAGTGCGGCCGCGACGGCGGCGGAGGCGGCCACCGGAATGAAGCTTCTCGGCTTCCACTCGAACAGCAGCAACTCGACGGCGAGCAGGACCGCGGCCAACGGCGTGGCAAAGATCGCCGCCATGCCTCCCGCCGCGCCGGCAACCAAAAGGGTCTTCCGCTCGGCCGCTGAGAGGTGGAAGGCCTGGGCGAACAGCGATCCGAACGCGCCGCCAGTCATGATGATGGGTCCCTCGGCACCGAATGGTCCGCCGGTGCCGATGGAGATGGCGGAGGAGAGCGGCTTGAGCAGGGCGACCTTGGCGCTCATCCGGCTCCGGCCGATCAGAATGGCTTCCATCGCCTCCGGAATCCCGTGTCCCCGAATTTTCTCTGAACCGTAGCGCGCCATAAGCCCGATGATGAGTCCGCCCACCATCGGGACCAGGACGGCGCCGAGCCCCAGGGTGTTTTCCGCCGGGGAGACCAGGTGCGAGCTCCACCTGTGGTAGTACACCAGATTGGTGATGCTGCCGATCAGCCAGACCAGGGCCACGGCCACCAGCGCGCTGAGCACCCCGACCACGGCGGCCATCGGGGTAATGATCAAAAGCCGCGTGTCGACCGTGAAATCGCCGAGTCGCTTCTGAGAGTTGGATTCGCCTGGAGGTATCGCGGTGTCGAGAGAGGATTCAGGAAGGGTCATAGACCGAAGCTACACTGTTCCTGACCTCTCCGACAAGCGAAGCAGAGCCCTTGATTAATCAAGGGGTTACGAGACATTAGTGGGGTGAAGCTCGCACACCTTGCCGACGCTCACCTCGGCATCCGGCAGTATCAGCGGTTGAACTCGGCCGGCGTCAACCAGCGGGAGGCGGACGTCGCGCAGGCCTTCCGCTACGCTATCGATGGCGTCATTGCCGCCCGTGCGGACGCCGTCGTCCTCGCCGGCGATCTCTTCCATTCGGTGCGTCCCCCCAATTCGGCGATCGTCTTCGCGTTCAGACAGCTTCAGCGGTTGCATGAGGCCCTGCCGGATGCTCCCATCATCCTCATTGCCGGCAACCACGATACGCCCCGCTCAGCCGACACCGGCAGCATTTTGCGTCTCTTCGAGGAGCTGGGGGTCGATGTCGCCACCGACGAGGCCCGACGCCTGGTATACCCGGCGCTCGATCTGGCCGTGTTGGCGGTGCCACACCAGGCCGTCGTGGCCACGGAGCGCACCTCCCTCAGGCCCGCGGGAGGCGAGGGAAATCAGGTGCTGGTGCTGCACGGGGAAGTGGAAGGCATCTACCCCGGGGACCGAAGCGCCACCGATTACGGCGGTGCACTCATTGACGCGCAGGCGTTGAAGGCAGGCGGGTGGAGTTATGTGGCGCTGGGCGACTTCCATGTCCAGTATCAGGTGAAGCAGGAGAAGAGAGAGAAGAAAGCACCGCCGATCTGGTACGCCGGAGCCCTGGAGTACGTGAGCCCCAACTTCTGGGGCGACCTCCGGCTCGAGCGGGAGCTCGGGCTGGAAGGCAAAGGGTGGCTCCTAGTCGAGTTGGAATCCGGCAAGGTTACATCGGTCAAGCGCCAAGTAGTGCCCCGGGCCCGTGACATCGTGGATCTCGACCCTCTGTACGCCGACGGTCTCGATGCTCCGGCGGTCAGTGCCGAGATCGCGGCCAGGGTCGCCCGCATTCCGGGAGGTATCGCCGAGAAGATCGTACGCCTCGTGGTCCATAATGTGCCCCGCCACGTCGCCCGGGAGCTGGATCACGCCGCTATTCGAGCCCTCAAGACAGCCGCTCTCCATTTCCGTTTGGACCTCCGCCGACCCGAAATCCATCGTGCTGTCGGAGTCGGCTCGCCGGGCCACCGGCAAACCCTTCCCGAGATGGTCCGCTATTACCTCGAGCACCGGCCGCTGCCGGCCGATCTCGACCGGGAGCGCTTCGTCCGACTCGGGGGCGAGCTCATGGATGCAGTCGAGCGCGATCTGACGGGTGCCTGATGCAGATCAATCGCCTCCGGCTCTCCAATTTTCGCCAGCACGAGCACACCGACCTCGAGTTGGGTCCGGGCCTCACCGGCATCATCGGCCCCAACGGCGCTGGCAAGACGACTCTGCTGGAGGCCATCGCGTGGGCGATGTACGGCATGCCCGCAGCCCGGGGAAACCGGGAGACGATTCGTCGCCGCGGCGCGCCCCCTCGGGCCAAGGTCGAGGTCGAGCTGGAGTTCACCCTGGGCTCGCATCAGTATCGTGTCCTCAGGTCACTGAGTTCGGCCGAGCTGTATCAGGACGGCGATCCGGCTCCGATCGCCAACTCGATCGGCTCGGTCACCGACCGGATGACCCGACTGCTGGGCATGACCCGGGACGAATTCTTCAACACCTATTTTACCGGCCAGAAGGAACTCGCGGTGATGGCCGCGATGAGTGCTCCGGAACGGGCCCAGTTTCTCTCCCGGGTGCTGGGATACGAGCGTATCCGGGCCGCTCAGGACCGGCTCAAGGAGCGCCGCTCCAGCCTGCGGGCGCGATTGGATGCGCTCCGAGCCAGTCTGCCGGATCTGGCCGAGCTCGAGGCCGCCGAGGCTCGGGCCCGCGAGCGAGCGGCGGCCGCGGCTCTGGCCGAAGCCTCCGCCCTCGACGGCTTCGCCGCGGCCGAACGACGGCTGGGAGAGGTTCGTCCCCGGTGGGAGCGGATCCAGCAACTTCGGGAGACCGCGCTCTCGCTGGAGGCCGATGCCAGGGTGGCCGATCACCGCGCCGCCACCGCCGCCGAGCAGGTGGAGCGGCTGGAGCGGCATATGAGCGAGGCCGAAACCGCTCGGCGGCGCCTCAAGGCGCTGCAGCGACAATTCGCATCACTGGCCGGGCTGCGAGAGGAGGCCCAAGCCCTGAATCGCAGTGCGGAGTCTCATGCGATACGAGTCCGAGTGCGTGCTCAAATGGAGGAGGTGCGAGCCCACCTCGCCTCGGTCGAAGAGCGGATCGCGCGCTTGCCCTCCGAAGCGGCCCTTGCCGCCGCCCGCGCCCGAGCCAGCGGGACAAGAGCGACGCTGACCGCCCTGGCCCTCGACATTGAGACGACTCGTACGGCCTGGGTGCGCGACGCGCAGGACGCCAAGACGAAGCGGCAGGCTCTGCTGGACCAATACCAGGAGCTCAAGGAGCAGCGGCAGCGCCTGGTCAAGGCCGGTCCTCTGGGTGACTGTCCGACCTGCACTCGGCCACTGGGGAGCGAGTACGAAAAGGTGCTTGGCCTGCTGGAGCGGCAAATCGAAGAGGTAGTCTCCAATGGAAATTTCTACAAGCAGCGCATAGAACAACTCCAGCAGGAGCCGGCGGGGCTGGACGAGATGGAACGCCGGCGTGTGGCACTGGAGAGCGAGCTGTCCGAGGGCACGGCCGAGCTGGGTCACTTCGAGGCACAGATGCAGGAAGCCGGCACGCTTCGAAGGGATGAGAGCGGTCTGCGACAGCGGCTCGGCGACCTGGAAGCGTCCCTCGGGGAAGTCGCCGTGTCATACGACCAGGCCCGCCACGAAGCCGTCCTTCAGCAGATCAAGGCGCTGGAACCGCTAGAGCTTCAGGCCGAGGGGCTTCGCGTCGCCGCCGGCCGAGGAGCGCAGCTGGCCCAGGAGCTCGAAGCCGCCCGGAAGGAGCGGGAGGAAGCGGCTCGCCGTGCGGACGAGCACCACGCACGGCTGGCGGCGACGGACTACAGCGAAGAAGGGTACCGTGAGACTCGCACAGCCGCGCTCGCCGCGGAGCAGGCGCGGCAGGAGGCCGAAGTACGCCTGGTGCGCGCCAAGGCGGAGACGGCGGCGGCGGCGGAGGCCATCGATGTGGTCGCGCGCCGGCGGACGGAACGGGCGGCACGAGAGCAAGAAGCGGCGGCGGCCGCAACGGAGCTGGCACTGCATCAGGAGCTCGACCGGGCACTCACCGATCTGCGAACCGAGCTGAATGCCAGTCTTCGTCCGGATCTCTCCGAGCTGGCCTCTGGCTTCCTGCGAGACCTGACCAACGGTCGCTATACCGATCTGGAGCTGGACGAGGAGTACGGCACCCTCCTTCTGGACGATGGCGATCCCAAGGCCGTGATCTCGGGCGGCGAGGAGGATGTGGCCAACCTGGCCCTCCGGCTGGCCATCAGTCAGATGATTGCCGAGCGCGCCGGGCAGCCACTCTCGCTCCTTATCCTCGATGAGATCTTTGGCTCGCTGGACGAGGATCGGCGAGTTGCGGTGGTGGATCTGCTCCGGAGTCTGGCAGACCGATTCCCCCAGGTCATCCTGATCACCCATATCGATTCGGTGCGCGAGGGGTTCGATCGAGTCATCCGGGTCGGCTTCGATCTTGCGACCGGCGTCGCTAGCGCCTGGGATGAGCCGGTGGGAGGCCAGGATGTGGCGGCCTGACCGGAGTGTGCGCGGGCCGGATCGACCCACGCTGCGCGATGTAGATCAACTCAACCGGGTCTTCGCCGAAGCTTTTACCGATCGCTACAGTCGGGACGGGCTGGTGGGCGTGCGCGTGCCCCAGCTCAACCCACTGGTCTGGCGCTACGCCCTGGAAGATGCCGGTGACGGGTCAATGGTCTGGCGGGATGCGGACGGGCAGATCGTCGCATTCAACATGGTCCATCGGTCCGGAACCGAAGGGTGGATGGGCCCGTTGGCGGTTCGACCGGATCGCCAGGGAGAAGGGCTCGGCTCCATGATGGTGCGAATCGGCATCGAGTGGCTTCGGGGGCAGCATGCCACCACCATCGGTCTGGAAACCATGCCCCGGACGGTAGACAACATCGGCTTTTACAGTCGCATCGGGCTAGTACCGGGACATCTCACCGTCACCCTGGTTCAGGATGTACCTCGAAGGGTTGCCGGACCTCGCTTGGAGCTCCTCTCCGCTGCGGGAACCCGGGGGCCGGAGCTGATCGTCGAATGCCGCCGGTTGACCGACAGCCTCCTTCCTGGGGTGGACTTCACCCGTGAACTGACTCTCACTCGGGAGCTCGCGATCGGGGACACGACCCTCCTGCGAGAAGATGGCACGCTTATCGCCTTTGCCTTATGGCACTCCACTCCTCTCGCCGCCGGACGCCCAAAGGATGAACTGCGCGTCCTCAAGCTGGTGGCACGAGACGCCCCCGCCTTCGAACGCCTGCTGAGCACGCTGCCGGCCACCGCCGCGGCCGAGCGAGTGGGACGCATCGCGGTTCGCTGCCAGACAGAATTTGCCACCTCCTACCTCCGGCTGGTCGGGCTCGGCTACCGGGTTCATTGGACCGATCTTCGAATGTTGCTTGACGGCTTCCCCCAGCGGCCACCGCTCGAGGGCATCGTCATGTCCAATTGGGAAATCTGAAAGCCGTGGCTGGGCGGTCCGGTTCGTCGCTCAGGGTGTGGTGATGGGATCAGGGCGCGCGGTTTCTTCCACCATTTCCAGCAACCGGGAGGGCAGGAAAGGCTTCTTGAGCAGCGGCAGGTCCGAGTCGAGCAGCGAGTGCTCTTCGAGATAGGCCCGCGGGTACCCCGAGATGAAGAGGATGGGCAGCTGCGGCCACCGTTCGGCGGTCACCTCGGCCAGCTCCCTGCCGGTCAGCCCCGGCATCACCAGATCGAAAATTGCCAGCCTGAGACGCGGCGCGTGGGCGGCGAGAAAGGCGAGGGCCTCGAAGCCATCGGCGGCCTCGAGCACCTCATAGTTCGCCTGGGTAAGCGCCCGCGCGACCAGATGACGAACGACCTCTTCGTCATCCACGATAAGGATCGGGCCGCGAGAGTCGCGGGCGGGGGGCTCGGATTCGGCTTCGGTCATAAAATGGGTGCGACGAGTTGTGGCCGGCGGTCACAAAGAACGCAGTCCCGACGCGAGAGTCGGTGAGGCGGCTCACGCTCGAGCGGTCGGCCTGAGTCGGTCTCCCGTCGAATGACGAGTTCGTGAGATGATGCCGAGTGTGATTCTCGGCAGTCACTGAACTGATATGATACGGTATTTCGTTACAAATCAAAGCTATCTGTACATCTAATCACTAGCAGAACTGAAACTTCGACTGTACCGCAGAGACAGCGACTAATGGGATTGTATCAAGATTTGATATTGAGCAACCGGCGCACCGAGCCGTACTGTGATTCAGCCCAAGGGCGGTGGGGTCTCCGGGAACGGTTGGGTCTCATTGCAAGGAGAGTCATGAAAGGCTAAGGCGGATGACCTACACATTCAAGTTATCACGGAGACTGGCACTCTCGCGAGTTCATGGGGGACTCGTCGCCGCGATCGGACTTGCGGCATGCGTCGGCGATTCCACCGCGCCGGAATCCTTGGTTTCCTCCACCAACAGTTGGTCGACAGCTCTTTCCCCCCAACCCGCCAGTTCAGGCCACCCGGTCGCCTTCGCTCGACACATCAGGGTCGCCCAGCTCATCCTCAGCCCCGACTCTGCCACTCTCGCGCCTGGGGTAACCCAGCAGTTTGTCGCCTACGGCCGAACCCGTACGGGCGACAGCGTCAGCCTCCGAGTGACGTACTCGGCCTCGGGCGGAACGATTACCCAGTCCGGACAATACACCGCTGGTTCCAGTGGCGGGACCTACCGCATCATCGCGAGCAGCGGTCCGCGGGCGGATACGTCGGTGGTGACGCTCGCCGCCGCGCCGTCGCCGACGCCGCTGCCCCCAGCGTCGCCAACCCTCGTCCGCCTGCTGCTGCGTCCTGAATCGGTGACGCTCCTTCCGGGGGCGACTCAACAGTTCTTGGTCTACGGACGAATGAGCAACGGCGACAGCGTCGCTGTGAGCGCGGCGTTCGCCGCCACCGGCGGCAGCCTTACGAGCGCGGGGCTCTACACCGCCGCGGCGACCAGTGGCAGCTATCGCATCGTCGCGACGAGCAGCGGTCTGGCGGACACGTCGTCGGTTTCGGTGGGACCTGCCCCCGCGCCAAGCCCCGCTCCGGCACCCGCGCCGGCAGGCGGTGGGATCCCCTTCGGCCAGTTCCATGTGCCTGATGCCTTGTTTGGGAAGCCCTACACGGGCGCCCTCCGTACGGTCAGTCCGACCTCCGTACTCTCTGTGCTCAAGAATGCACGTGCAGCCAGGGCGCGGATTGTCCTGGATCTGGCCGGCTCCCGCCGCATGTATACCAATGCCGACGGCACCTGGAATCTGGAGTTGTGGAAGCAGCGGATCGATCGGTACCGTGGGATGGATTTCGCTCCCTACGTGGCTGACGGAACGGTGATCGTCAACTATCTGTTGGATGAGCCAAACTGCCCCGAGTGCTGGGGGGGAAAGACCATCCCCTTCGCGGATATCGAGGCCGCGGCGAAGTACAGCAAGAGCATCTGGCCCTATATGCCGACCGGTGTTCGCGTGATCCCCAGTTGGCTCCAGGGCGCCGGCTTCCGTTGGGTCGCAGTGGACATGGCCTGGGCCCAGTACAAGACCAGCAAAGGTGACCTGAGAACGTTCTTGAATCGCGAGGTCACTGCGGCCAAGGCACTCAGCCTCGGACTGGTAGCAGGGATGAACATCACCCACGGCGGCTCGCCCGACCGAACCGAGATGACCCCGGCCATGCTGCGCTCGTATGGGGAGTTGCTGGCGAGAGAGCCGTACAGCTGTGGTTTCATCAACTGGCAGTACGAGACCGCCTACGAGTCGCGAGCCGACATCCAAGACGCGATGGACTACCTCGTCGGGATCACTCGCAGCCGACCGAGCGCGCCCTGCGTTCGCCACTGACCTGACGGGCTCTGCCGTCGTGGTTCACAGCGGCCGCCCTCAAAGCGAGGGCGGCCGCTGCGCGACGGGGCCTGGGCGACCGTCGCGCCTGGATGACCATTCCGCCAAGATCTGGTGGTAGACGGCCAGCGTCTTGGCCACCGTGTGTCCCAGGGTGAACTGCTGTTCATAGCGCGTCCGGCCGGCAGCGCCCAATCGGCGCCGCAGCTCCGGATCCAACAGGAGCTGCTCGAGCCGGGAGCGCAGCACCGCCACGTCGCCCCGGCCGATCAGGTAGCCGGTGACGCCGTCCTCTACTGATTCCTCGATGCCTCCCACTTGCGAGGCGATGACGGGCAACCCGGCTCGCATGGCTTCGAGGATGCTTCGAGGGAAACCCTCCCAATTGGTGATCAGGAGGCAGATCTGGGCCTCGGCCAGACGAGCATCCACATCCAGTCGTTGGCCCCAGAATCGCACCTGGTCGGCGATCCGGAGCTCTCCACAAAGTCTTTCCATGTCGGGGAGCAGGGGACCGTCGCCGATCAGGTCCAGCTCCCACTGATGCTGCCGGAGCCCGCCAAGCGCGATCAACAGGGTACGATGATCCTTCTGCGGCTCGAACCGCGCCACCATCACCAGGCGGACGGGAACGCGACCGGGATCCGCCCGAAGTCCCCCGGCCACGTCGGGCATGCCGTTGTGCACCGTCACCACCTGGCTCTGGCTTCCGATGCCACAGTCCAAGGCGAGATGGCGATCGAACTCGGAGACCGCGATGATCCGGCTTGCAAGCGGCGCGGCCATTCGTTCGATCCGGCGGTAGAGTGCTGCTTGGAGCGGGGGAATCCCCGGAGTAAAGGCCCAACCGTGCGCGGTGAACACCACCGGAACACCGAGTGAGCGAGCCACGAGGCGGCCAAGGATTCCGGCCTTGGAGGAGTGGGCCGATAGCAGGTCGGGTCGCAGCTCCTTGAGCGCGCCGCGGATTTCGGCCAGGGCACGAGCGTCCTGCAGGGGAGCGATCGGGGCGACCAGGTGACGCAAGATGATCGTCGGAATGCCCTGAGCCTCGAGTCCTGTCGTGAAGGGACCGCTGCCGCCGACGATCACCGCCGCTTCGTGGCCCTGCTCCCGCATAGCTCGGGTGAGATCCCGAACATGGATTTGCGCCCCGCCAATGGGCTCCGATCGGGTGACGATGTAAGCGATCCTCACCTCATCGACCTCGCATGCGTGGCATTGATGCGGTTGGACGTACTGGCGTTGCTGTCTCCACGAGTGGGCGGGAAGTATATCGCGCCACCCCCCTCCAGCGCGCCACCACCGAAAGGGGCTGGCTCGATACCGGTGCAGAATTCTTCCACATGCTGTATATGAAATATACAAAAATCTGTTACAATTTCACCGGGAATATTGACTCAAGTACTTTTGCTGGAATGAACTCCAACTGACGCAAATAGTGACGTTTTGATGTTTCGTCTAAATTCTAGACATTGAATTCTCGCGCCTGCTGCCGTAAATAAAGTTCAGCCCAAGTGTGGGGGACGCGGCGAGGGAACGGTTGGGTGCCACGGTTGGGGTGGTACACGAGGTAAAAATCGATGACGTACACGTTCAAGCTTGCGCGCAGACTCGCGGTCTCGCGAGATTTCGTCATGCTCTCCCTGCTCGTGTTGCTCGCAGCTTGTTCGGGGGACACCACTTCACCAGATACCCGATCCTCCACTCCGGCCCAAGCCGTTCCGTTCGAAGTCGTTCCTCGATCGATCACCATCGAAGCCAACCAGCGGATTCAATTCCGGGGGCAGCTCCAGGACTCCAGCGGCGGGATGATTCCCGCGCAGGTCACCTGGCACGCCACCGGGGGGACCATCGATTCGACCGGAACTTTCTGGTCATCCAACCCGGGGACTTACACGATCATCGCCCGGCGCTACTGGGGTCCCGCTGTCGAGGTCAACCAGAGTAAGGGCGGCAAGAAGGCATCCGATTCTCGTCGCGCTTGGCGAGATCATCCGGTAGCTGTGGACAGCTCCGTCGTCGAAGTTGTTCCGACGATCAAGCGCATTGCGATCAGTCCAAAGCCGGTGCGCATGAGCACGGGCGCCGCGCGAACTTTCACCGCCACTGGCTTTCTCAGCGACGATTCGGCCATAACCCTTGCCGTGGCCTGGTCTGCGACGGGTGGGGCCATCGATGCTTCGGGCACCTATACCGCCGGAAACACCGCCGGACTCTTTCACGTGATCGCCGCGAACGCCGCCGGTACCCTGGCCGATACGGCTGCGGTTGTACTGCGGGGACCCACGCCCGGACCGAGCGCCCCTAGGCACCAGCTCGCGAGCGCGGTGCTGAAGCCAGGCCCCCGGACGGTCACCATCGGATCGAAGTTACAGTACCGCGCCTACGGACTCACCAAGTCGGGGGATTCGGTGAGCATCGCAGTGGCCTTTAGCGCCACTGGTGGCACGATCAGCCCGACGGGCTTGTTCACTGCGGGATCGAAGGCGGGGACGTTCAAGGTGATCGCACGGGACACCGTGAGTCGCCTGGCGGACACAACCAAGGTCACGGTAGCCCTCGCGTCCTCGTCCGCCTCACCCAACCCGGTGCCTTCGACCACGCCAGTGCACCCTCCCGTGGGGACAGCACCCGATTTCCCGATCGGGCACGGCGTACCGTTCGGAGCCTTTGCGGGCAAGTCCGGAAACGTCGAGTCTGCCACCACCATCCCCTTCACGCTGACCATGGAGCCGTTTGACGCCAGCAGTATTGTGGCGCGGATCAATCGGGCGCGGGCGAGTGGGCTGCGGATGATGATTGCGATGACCAGCGGAAAGCATGAGCAATACAAGACCGGCGGCGTCTTTGATATGAGCAAGTGGCTGGCGAAGATGAACACCTATGACAAGCCTGCCATCAAAGCCGCCATCGCCGCCGGCGTCGCCGACGGGACAATCATCGGCAACTCGGTGATGGACGAACCGCACAACACCTACACCCCGAACGGCAACAGTTGGGGCCCGGCTGGCACCATGACCAAGGCACGAGTCGACCAGATGTGCGCCTACGTCAAGGAGATGTTCCCGACCCTGCCGGCCGGCGTGGTGCACGATCACAACGCGTTCGAGCCGACCAAGTCCTACCGCGTCTGCGATTTCATCGTGGCCCAGTACGCCTGGCGAAAAACCAAGGGTGACATCGCCAAGTTCCGGGATGATGCGCTCGCGCTGGGGCGCCGCGATGGGATTGCGATTGCCTTCAGCATGAACCTTCTGGATGGTGGCATCCCTGCCGGGAAGGGTGACTGTTCCTCGTCGCAGACCGGCGGACGGGGCCTGCTCTATGAGGGCACGGGGGCCTGTATGGTGACCGCAGCGCAGATCCGCGAATGGGGTGAAACCCTGGGCCCCGCCGCATGCGCCATGCTCATGTGGCGCTACGACCCGGACTTCTTCTCTCGACCGGAAAACGTGCGGGCATTCAAGGACCTGGCCGCAATGTTGGCCAAAGCCCCGGCGCGGTCCTGCCGGAGGACGTCATAGCAGGCTGACCCAACCGAAACAGCCCCAGCCTGTAGAGCGTGAGACCGACCCGGGGGACCATCCCTCGGGTCGGTTGCTTGTTCCTGGCCGCACCGGCCTTGGCACCCATGTGGATCCGCCACCACACCCATGCGCCGTGCGGCTCTCTCACATCCACCGGGCCAGCGGCAGGCCGACCTGCTGCCGTTTCGGAAGCGGCGGGGATACATTGTTTTACAAGCTCAGGGAGATCCCGCGGGTTCCTCGTACTCTCGGGACAGGTGGGCACGGATTGTGCGCTCGCGAATGCAAATTCTTACGGTGCGCTGGCGCGGGTCCGACGTGACCTGTCCCACAGAGGAGCAGGCCCTAGCGTGCGCTGTCACACATACCGCGAAGCCAACGCCACGTAGGTTCGATTGATGAGGACTATGCGAAATTCGATTCTGGGGTACATCGCGCTGCCGTTGCTCGTCGGAGTGACCGGGGTTTCGGCCCAGAGCCCGAGCACGACCACCCGACCGCCGGAGCAGACGGTGCTCTCGCCCGGAGACACCCTCCGGATTACCGTCTGGCGCAAGCCCGAATTCAGTGGCGAGTTCGTGATCGGCGCGGATGGGACCTTGATCCACCCCCTGTTTCGGGCGGTTCGGGTCGCGGGAGTGCCCCTGGCCACTGCCGAAGCGAATATCCGCAATTTCCTGTTGCAGTACGATCAGAACCCGCAGTTCGTGATCGAGCCTCTCCTTCGAATCGCCGTGTCCGGAGAAGTGCCTAAACCGTCGGTCTTCGCGGTGCAACCCCGAACCACCATAGCCGAAGCCATTGCCCGGGCCGGTGGCACTACCCAGAACGGCAATCGAAAAAAGGTGCGGGTTATCCGCTCGGAATCGGGGAGCGAGCAGCGGGTGTTCCTCGCCAACCTGCAGGACCCGGCGGACCCCATCGCATCGTCGATCGTTCGGTCCGGCGACCAGGTCGTCGTTGATCGCCGGAGGTCGTTTTTCAGGGATATTCTGATCCCCACGTTTACCGTCATCGGGTCGATCGCCTCGATCGGACTCCTCATTGATCGTATCCAGCGCAACAACTGAGCAGCCTGTCATGAGCCACTATCCTCCAGACCAACGCTTGCTCCCTGGCTCGGTGACTCCACCTCCGAGTCCTGAGCGAGTCCAGGTAGACACCATCTCTCTGAGCCATTTGTTCGGCACCCTCCGGCGGAGATGGCGAGCGGTCCTGGGGATGACGGTCGTCGGTGCGGCCTTGGGTGCCTTTCTGGCCTCCAAGGATCCCCCGAGCTACCAGGCCAAGGCGGTCATTCGCTTCGCCGGGGAGCGGCGCCAGCTGACGAGCGACATGGAGCACCCGCAGCCCGAAGTGAGCCGCACCACGGACCCGATTCTCTCGCTGGTGCAGCTGGTCACCAGCCGGAGCGTCATGGGGGCAGTGGTCGATTCGCTCGGGCTCCAACTGGTGTCATCCACCCCCGAGTTTCCAACCGGCATGCTCAGCAACATCCATGTGGACCCGCGCCTCGGCAGCGACTCGGTCAGACTGGACTTTTCGCCTGAGCAAGTGAAGGCCCAATTCGGCGGCCGGCAGGCCAGCGCCCGCTATGGGGAAGTGCTCTCGCTCGGAACGGTGCAGTTCGCGGTCACCTCCTATCCCGACATCGCCGAGGCCATGCTGAGCGTGATCCCGCGGGAGATGGCGATCGATGCCCTGCGCGCCAATGTGATCGTTGGGGCGCGGAGCGGCACCGACGTCATCGACGTCCTGTACACTTCCAACTCTCCCCGGCTGGCCCAGCAGGTCGTGAACAACACGGTGAAGTCGTTCCAGGAGCTCAATATCCAATCGGCTCGAGAGAAGTCGCAGCGCCGGCGGGAGTTTCTGGAGCAGCAGTTTACCCGAACCGACAGCATGTTGAGTCAGGCCCAGGCCGAGCTGGCGGCCTTCCGGAGCCGGCAGCAGATCGCCAGCACCAGCAGCAAGCTGGACGCGCAGCAGGCCGCGCTTTTGGCCCTCGACTCTCGTCGCGCGGAAATCGAGGCCGACCGAAACACCTTCGGCACCTTGCTGCGTCAGCTGAAAAACGGCAGCGATACCGGCAAGGAAGAGGCGCTGCGTGCGCTGGCCACTTCGCCCGCGCTGGGTGATAACGCCGCTGTGGGCTCGCTGTTTCAGAAGCTGACTGCCTATCAATTCCGGCTGGATTCGATGACAACGGGGCAGTGGGCCGCTGCGCCGACCAATCCCGACGTGCTGCAGCTTCGCTCGCTGATCAAGCAGACCCAGGACCAACTGTCCTCCGCGGTGAGCAGCCACGTCGCGACGCTGGATGCCCGCATCGCTGCCCTGGGAACACTGAGCGCCAAGACCGGCCAGTCGATGCAGGTCCTGCCGGCCATGGCCGAGGAGGAGGCCCGCCTCAATCAGCGAGTGCAGGCGCTGAGCAACGTTGGCGACCAGCTGCGCCAGGACTACCAGAAGGCGCGGATGGCCGAAGCGGTCGAGGCCGGGGACGTCGACGTGGTGGACTATGCCGACCTTCCCTACACACCGATTCTGGCGGCCGCATCCATCAAGTTCGGGATCGGCGTGATTCTCGGCTTGCTGCTCGGCGGCGGACTCGCCTTCCTGTTGGAAGCGCTCAATACCTCCATTCGCCGCCCCGAAGATCTGGAGAGTGCGTTGCACCTGCCCGGTCTCGCTGTCATCCCCAGGCTCACGGCTGGCTCGCCGGCGCCGAGGCGGCGTCTGCCCGGACTGAAGGGCGGCAAGCATGTCGAGCTACCTCGTTCGGAGGCGATCGGCACCGTGGCCCAGCCCTTCTCCATCGGGACCGAGGCCTTCCGGATGCTTCGTACCAGTCTGATCTGGTCCGATGGCGCGGAGCAGCTCAAGACGCTGGTGGTCACCAGCGCGGCTCCTGGCGAGGGCAAGACGCTCACCGCGGCCAATCTGGCGGCGAGCTTTGCCCACGATGGGCTGCACACGCTCCTCGTGGATTGTGACGTCAGGCGGCCCAAGCTCCATGGGCTCTTCCGGGTTCCGCGTACGCCCGGGCTGCTCGATCTTCTGGCTCCTCCCAGTCCATCGGCTGACGGCCGGGTGCACTCATTGAGCTTCACGGGGGAGGACGGAGGGGACACGCTGGAGCATGTGATTCGGGACACGCCGATTCGGGGGCTCTCGCTGCTCACCTGCGGAGCCCTGCCAACCAATGCGTCCAACCTGCTGAGTGGCGTCCGGATGCGTTCGCTGCTCCAGGAGCTCACCAAGCGCTTCGATCTGGTCATCCTGGACACCCCGCCGGTCCTGGCCACCGCGGACGCGGGGATCCTGGGCAGTCTGGCCGACGGCGTGCTCCTGGTGGTCCGGGCCGGTCAGACGGATCGCTCTGCGGCGCAGCGCGCCTATCAGCAGCTGGCCAACGTCGGCTCGCGGGTGATGGGCGCTGTGCTCAACGATCCCAAGGGTGAGGTATCCCAGTACGGCGACTACTACTATCCCTACGAATACGTCGCCGAGAAGGAATGAACGTCCTGCCAGGCAGGCGGTCGCGAGGCCACTCGTAGCCCGCCTGCCAGCCCAGCCGGTTGGTACACTCCACTTCGCAGCCTGGATCGCACCCAATCTTCGGCCGGTTGCTGCCCGGCTTGGTCAAGGCTACACTGCGGCACGATTGCCGCCGGACGCTGCTGAGCGCTCACGGAGGATTGTCACACCTGCATGTCGGCTTCTACCGTAACTTTCGATCCGCTGGTCGCTGCGCCCGCCGGGCCGCAGCGAATGAACATCGTGATCGTCGGCCACGTCGACCACGGCAAGAGCACCGTGATCGGCCGCCTGCTGGCCGATACCCACTCTCTTCCCGAGGGGAAGCTGGAGCAGGTTCGGGCGCAGTGCGAGCTCAACTCCAAGCCATTTGAGTACGCGTTCCTGCTCGACGCCCTCAAGGACGAGCAGGCGCAAGGCATCACCATCGATGCTGCCCGGGTGTTCTTCAAGAGTCGGCTGCGGCCCTACCTGATCCTGGATGCTCCGGGCCACATCGAGTTTCTGAAGAACATGATCACCGGCGCGGCGCGGGCCGAGGCCGCTCTGCTGGTGATCGATGCCGCTGAGGGGGTCCAGGAAAACTCCCGGCGCCACGGCTATATGGTCTCGCTCCTCGGGGTGAAGCAGCTCGCCGTGGTGGTCAACAAGATGGATCTGGTCGGCTGGGATCGCGCCGTCTACGACCGCATCGTCCGGGAATACGGCGCCTTCCTCGATCAGGTCGGGATCCGGCCAGCCAGCTTCATTCCGGTATCCGGACGGAGTGGTGACAACATCGCCGAGCGCTCGGCCAATCTTCCCTGGTATCAGGGCCCCACCGTCCTCGATGCGCTCGATGCCTTTCGCAGCGAGCCCGCCCCGGTCAAGCGGCCATTCAGGATGCCGGTCCAGGATGTCTACAAGTTCACCAAGCAGGGGGATGACCGGCGGATCGTGGCCGGCACCATCGACTCCGGTGCGGTGAGCGTAGGCGATACCGTGATCTTCTATCCCTCGGGCAAGAAGAGCCGGGTGAAAAGCATCGAGGCGTTCAATCGGCCGATCCAGGCCCGCGCCGAGGCCGGCTCCGCCGTGGGGTTCACGCTCCAGGAGCAGATCTACATCACTCGCGGCGAGATGGCGACCGTGGAGCACGAGCCCCGCCCCCAGGTAACCACCCGGCTCCGGGTGAGCCTCTTCTGGCTGGGGAAGGAGCCGCTGGTGAAGCGGAAGGAGTATCTCCTCAAGCTGGGAACCGCCCGGGTCACGGTTCGGGTGGAGGACGTGCTCCGCGTCATGGATGCTTCCACCCTCGGCGCGACCGAGCAGGGGAGCGCGGTGCAGCGCCATGATGTGGCCGAATGCGTGCTCAAGCTGGATCGCGCCATCGCCTGTGACCTGGCCGAAGACGTGCCGGCCACCAGCAGGTTCGTGCTGGTGGACGATTTCGAGATCCGAGGCGGCGGCATCGTCCGGGAAGCCTTGCCCGACCGACAGGCTGCGATGCGGGACCGGGTGCTGCTGCGGAACTACAAGTGGGAGCCCAGCATCATTCAGCCCGAGCACCGGGCGGAGAAATACAATCAGAAGGCCGCGCTGATTCTGGTCACCGGGGAGCACGAGGCCGATCGGAAAGGCGTTGCCAAGGCGCTCGAGCGCAAGCTGTTCGAAGACGGCAAAGTGGTCTACTTCCTGGGCATCGGCAGCGTGCTCTACGGGGTGGATGCCGATATCGAGCGGAAGCCGGAAAATCGGCTGGAGCACATGCGCCGCCTGGCCGAGATCGCCAACCTGATGCTCGACGCCGGCATCATTCTCGTGGTTGCGGCGGCTGAGCTTACCCAGGAAGACCTCGAGGTCATCAAGACCGCGGTTCAGCCGGATTGGATCGAGACCATCTGGGCCGGCGATACCATCACCACCGATCTCCCCATCGACCTTCAGCTCCCCGGTGGCGCCGTGCCGGAGGCGGTGGATCGCCTCAAGGCGCATCTCCAGGACAAGGGGATCATCTTCCGCCCATGGTAGGCGCCGAGCTCCGGTCGGCGGTTATTGGTTTGGCGCGCGAGGCGGGGCGTGCCACCATGGCCTACTATGGCGAATCTGCTCCCCAGATCCGGGAAAAGAGCGACCAGAGTCCGCTCACCCTGGCCGACGAGGCAGCTCACGGGATTCTGGTGCAGGGCCTCCGGCGGCTGGATCCCGCCACTCCGGTGGTTTCGGAGGAGGGCGACATTGCGCCGTTCGAGACCAGGCGCGAGTGGCGCCGGTTCTGGCTGGTGGATCCTCTCGACGGAACCAAAGAGTTCATCAAGCGCCGGGCGGAGTTCACCGTCAACGTGGCGTTGATCGAGAATGGCGAGCCGGTCTTCGGGGTGGTGCTGGCACCGGCCCTCGATCTGCTGTATTGGGCCGTGAAGGGGGGAGGCGCCTGGCGCGAAGAGAAGGCCGGTCCCGCTGAGCGGATCTACTCCAGCACCCCGGCCCCGGGGACACCGCTCACGGTGGTGGAGAGCCTATCTCATCCCTCGCCCGAGCTGGAGGAGTACCTCCGTACCATTCCGGTGGCCCTGCGGGTCAAGGCCGGCAGCTCCCTCAAGTTCTGCTGGGTCGCGGAAGGCCGCGCGGACATCTATCCCCGCCTGGGCCCCACCATGGAATGGGACGTCGCCGCGGGCGACTGCGTCTACCGTCAATCGGGGCGGAATGGTGAGCGTCCGTCTCCTCTCACGTACAACAAGCCGGATCTGCGCAACGCCAACTTCGTGATCGGCCTGTGAGTGCCGGTCCCGTGCAGGACGCGAGAACCGGGCGGCCCGCGCCGGTGTTATGGTTCACTGGGCTGTCCGGCTCGGGGAAGAGCACCATCGCCGTCCGGGTGCAGGACGAGCTGGCGCGCCGGGGAGTCGAGGTCGAGTACATCGATGGAGATGCGCTGCGGGAGGTATTTCCTAATACCGGCTTCACCCGCGCAGAACGGGAGGAGCACCTGCGCCGCACCGGCTACATGGCGAGTCGGCTCGCGGCCCATGGAGTGACCGTCGTGGCCTCGTTGGTCTCGCCCTACCGGGAGTCGCGGGAGTTCGTCCGAACGCTCTGTCCCAGCTTCATGGAGATCTACGTGGCGACTCCGCTGGAAGAATGCGAGCGGCGAGATGTGAAGGGCCTCTACGCCCGAGCTCGCCGGGGTGAAATTCGACACTTCACCGGCATCGACGACCCCTACGAGCCACCCGAGCACCCGGAGCTGGCCTTCGATACCCGTGATCTGAGCGTGGACGAGTGCGTGGCGAAAGTGCTCGCGCGGGTTGCTGGCACTCACCTTTGATGGCAGGCGAGATGGATCACCTCGATCAACTGGAGCACCGGAGCGTTCATATTCTCCGGGAAGCGTACGCCAATTTCAAGAACCTGGGGATGCTCTGGTCCATCGGGAAGGACAGCACCGTTCTCCTGTGGCTGGCCCGGAAAGCCTTCTTTGGCCATGTGCCCATCCCTCTCATTCATATCGATACCTCGTTCAAGATTCCCGAGATGATCGCCTACCGGGACCGTTTGGCACTGGAATGGAACCTGACCATGATCTACGGTCAGAACCGGCACGCGCTGGAGGGGAAGCGCACGTATCCCGACGGGGCAATCGATCGCATCGCCTGCTGCAAGGCGCTCAAGACCGACGCCCTGAAGTACACCTTGAGCGGGGAATGGCCCCGCTATCGGCTGAACCACGCCAAGAAGGTCTACGAAGTCGACCGCAACACCGAGCCGTTCACCGGAATCATCGTTGGGGTCCGGGCCGACGAAGAGGGCAGCCGCTCGAAGGAGCGCTACTTCTCCCCCCGGACGACCCAGTCTCATTGGGACGTGGGCGACCAGCCACCCGAGTTCTGGAACCAGTTCAAGACCGAGTTCGCCCCGGGAACCCATCTACGGATTCATCCGCTGCTCGATTGGACCGAGCTCAATATCTGGGAATACATCCGTCGGGAGCAGATCCCTACGGTCTCGCTCTACTACAATCAGGGCGACGGGAAGCGGTACCGCTCCCTGGGTTGCTATCCCTGCACCCAGCCGGTCGAGTCCGACGCCCGCAACGTCGACGAGATCATCGCGGAGCTGCAATCGGGGAAGTTCGCCAACGTCGCCGAGCGGTCAGGTCGGGCGCAGGACAAGGCGGGTGGGGGCGGACTGGAGGTCCTTCGGCGGGACGGCTACATGTGAGACCGTGAAGCGTTTCGCGCTTCACTTCCAGTGGCTGAGATCGCGGTTCATGATCCGGGCGAGCAAGCCCACCTCCTCGCGGAAGGCCTCCGCCAACTCGGCCCGGAATTCGGGAGACAAGGGAGACCGGTGCTCCTTGACGGTGTTGAGTTCCACGATCTTGCGTTTGACCGCGACGATCCCCTCGGCACCGGTGATCTGCTTGAGACCGCGGAAGGCACGGTGCAGCAGCGGCGGCGGCTTGCGGTAGAAGTCTCGCAACCAGGCCATCCTCGCGCGCTTGTTCTCGTTGATGCGGGGAAAGGCCGTCCGATTGTCATGAGGGACCTCGAGAAACTCCATGACCTCGTCGTAGACCTTCCGGGGTGAGGCCGCGAAGTCGTCGAACAAAATCAGCTTGACCTGTTCCTTCGGAAAATGAGTCAACACCCGTTGAGCCTGCGTCCCGAATCGTCCAATCTCCGCATACTGGATCAGGAGCGGTGATGGGATTCGGAGAGGCAGGTCCAAGCCCCGGGCGCGCCGTTCCTGCAGCCGCCAGGCGCTCTCGAAATCGCTTTCCGTCTCCAGGGACCAGTACAAGAGCTGAGAGTGCAGCGAATACGCCATGTCAATCGGATTGCGAAACATGGCGATGATTCTGGCCCTGGGATTGAATGCCTGAATGTTGGGGATGGCCGTGGTCGACCGCAGATAATAGACCGAAGCCTCGCCCACCCGGAGATGACGTTCGGCACTGTCTCTGAACAGGTCGCTGTAGGCCTCCATTGTCTGGACCTCACGGTAGGGTCCCAGGTCGGTGGCAAAGAAGTGGGGCTCTTTGACCTCCGGCATGAAGATGTTGGGGTGCGGACGAAGGTATTCGTACAACGCCGTCGTGCCGCACTTCGGGGCACCCACGATAAAGAAGTTCGGTTTAGCGGCCAAGCTCAGACCCCGCGTCATGGTTTGGTCGGCGCAGAAGCAATCCGCCGGTCTCTGTCTCCCTGAAGCATATTGCGTGCACGTCCGGCCCGCCCCGCCATCGGACTGTCCGGGAAGCCAATATTGGTTCTGTAAGGGAATAGCGGACAAGCCCTTGCGGCTATGCCCGGCCGGAGGCGGAGGCCCCCAGAAACTGTTCGTGGAACTCCTGCAGCGTGGCTCCGCTAAAGTATATCGCGACGGTACTGAAAAGCTGCTCCAGATGATGGTAGAGTCGCTCGATCGAATCGGCGGTTCGGAAGGTGGGACTGCCGCCCGGCATGAACTCGGACGAGTGCAGCATGAGCTCCGCATAATTGCGTTGCTCGCTCCGGACCCGCTGCAGGACTTGCAACATCAGCCCCAGATTCCGCCCGTTCGGCCGCAGCCACAGCACTGGCGGAAACAGCCGATTCCATGCTCGGCGGAGGAAGGACCCTTCCGGAAGATGGCTCCCGATGGCACGGGCAACCTGAGCTCGGGACTGCAGGATCGTCATCGGCAGCTCCCAGAGCGCAGAGCCTCCCGGCCGGCTGATATCCTCGAGGTCCATCCGGTAGGCCCCTTCGGGGAAATGGGAAAAGTCGGTTCCCCCCTGCTGCGACGGATCACCCTTCATCCGCTCCCAGGAGACATGTGGGGTCACCGAGCAGTCGATGGCGTAGCCGTGGTCGACCAGCAGGCGGGCATACGCAGCGTTGAAGCTCCAACGGCCCGCCCGATGGCTCACCATCTTCACCGCGAAGGTGTCCTCGAGCAGGCTGGTCAGAAACTGGATCTTCGCCCGCATGGCTTCCTGGGGGTACTCGATCAAGTACGGCTGATATCTGAAATCATCCACGGTGAGGGGGGTAATCGGCGGAGAGTTCCAGGCGTGTATATGGACGCCAACTTCGGCGGTTCCCCGACGTAGAGCGTCCCGAGCGAACTCCTGGTACGCCGGCGCCATGGCCATTTCGTAATTGGTGAGATAGGTGGGCTTGAGCCCGTAGCGCTCGCACAGCGCCTGAAACCTCGGCAAGAAGGAGGCGTTCCGGGTGGTAATCTCCTTGGGGGCCGACCACAGATCGTCCCCCTCGGTGTCAATGGTGATGAGGAACGCCGGCCGGCCAGTGAGGCTGGATTTATCACTCGAACGCGGAGACGCAGCAGTCACGCGAGCCTCAGGTGCTGGAATGGGCAGCAATGTATCACCACGCTATCATTCTGGCACATTCACCCGTGAAGCTCATGCTCTCCAAGAAAGCGAAATACGCACTGAAGGCGCTCCTCGCGCTGGCAGACAACCCCGATGACGAGCCGGTGCGTATTTCGGATCTCGCTCGGGAACAACGGATCCCGCCGAAGTTTCTGGAGCTGATTCTGTTGGGCCTCAAGAACCAGGGCATTCTGCAGAGTCGGAAAGGGAAGGGGGGTGGCTACCGCCTGGCCCGAAACCCGGCGGATATCTATGTGGGTCAGATCGTGCGAATGTTCGATGGTCCTCTCGCCCCCGTCCCCTGCGCCAGCCAAACGGCATATGTCCCGTGCGCCGACTGCCGCGATGAGGCTGTCTGTGCCGTTCGCCTCGCGATGAAGGAGGTCCGGGACGCCACAGCAAAGATCCTGGACAACACCAGTATTGCCGCGCTGCAACAGAGGGTCGCTACCACCCAGTCTCCCGTCGCCATAGAGTAGGCTCCAGGCCGCCCTCTGAGCAGGAAAGTTTGGCATCGGAATTGCCTATTTACTCTATCTAGTAAGTAGGGTATATAGGACTTGGCTCAGGCGCCTCGTTCAACCCACAGCTACCGGAGGTCGCCATCTCAAGCTCGGGGAGATCCCGCATAAGTGCGGTCCGCTATTGGATTTCGGCCGTTTTTCTGGGAGCCGCTACGCTTCCAACTGCCCCACAGCTGGTCGCACAGCAGCCCTCCGACAGCGCGCTCGAGGCCCGGGTCAATGAGCTCGACCAGCAGGTGCGCATCCTCCTGCGCCTCCGTGAGCTTGCGGCGGACAGCGCAGCCGCGGCGGCCAAGGACAAGGTGACGCCGACCGCCAGTGTCAAGGATGGCTTCAGCATCAAGTCAGCCGATGGCAAGTTCGCCGTCCGGCTAAAGGGCCTGATCCAGACCGACGGCCGATTCTTTCTTTCGGATAATGCGGTCCCGGTTACCAACACCTTCTTTCTCCGTCGAGCCCGACCCATCCTGGAGGCCACTGTCGGGAAGTACCTGGAGTTCCGTCTGCAGCCGGACTTCGGGCAGGGTACGACAGTGCTGTTCGATGCATACTCCGACGTGAGAGTCTTGCCGGCATTCTCCCTGCGAGTTGGCAAATTCAAGCCTCCGGTAGACCTCGAACGACTGCAATCGGCCGGCGACATCGTGTTTGCCGAACGCGCGCTCACGACTAATCTGGCCCCGAATCGGGACGTCGGCCTCCAGCTCTCGGGCGATCTGGACAGTGGTTTCGTGGTGTGGCAGGCGGGCGTTTTCAACGGCGTGCCGGACCTCGGCAACGGTGACGGGGACGTAAGCGACGCCAAGGACTTCGCGACGCGGGTCTTCGTTCAGCCCTTCAAGACCGGCTCGTTCAGGGGCCTAGGTCTTGGCATGGCCGGGAGCACTGGCACCGAGCGGGGCAGCACCGCGGCGCCGCAGCTCGCCAGCTACCGCACCCCCGGCCAGCAATCCTGGTTCCGCTACATCTCCAGCACGACCACGCCGGCCAGCAACGTCTTTGCGGATGGCGTTCGCCAGCGGGTCGCCCCGCAGGCGTACTTCTACCGCGGGCCGCTCGGCCTCCATGGCGAGTACATCCAGTCGCGGCAGCGGGTGAGTCGGGCCGGCTTCGCCCCAGTGAAGCTCAAGCACACCGCGTGGCAGGCCACGGGGTCCTACTTCCTCACTGGGGAAAAGAACACGTTCCGCAGCGCGCCGCCCAACAGGCCATTCGATCCCAAGGCAGGCGCGTTCGGCGCGGTCGAGCTGGCGGCGCGATACTCTGAGCTCACCATCGACGGGGCAGCCTTCCCGAACTACGCCAGTCCTACCACGACGCCCCAAAAGGCCAAGGCCTGGGCCCTCGGACTCAACTGGTATCTCGCTCGAGCCATCAAGGTCGTCGTTGACTATGAGCACACCACGTTTGTCGGCGGTGCCGCGGGCGGTGCCGACCGCGAGCCGGAGAACTTTGTGGTGAGCCGCGTCCAATACTCCTTCTGATCTCTACTCCGTGAGAGGCACGTCGACTCCCATGCGAATTCGACTCTTCAGCGGCGGCTGGATCCTCTTGTTTGCCCTCGTGGCCGGCGCAGATCGTGTCGCGGCTCAGGCTGCGCCGAAGTCGGTAACCCTGCTCAACGTCTCCTACGATCCGACTCGTGAGCTGTACGAGGACTTCAACAAGCAGTTCGCCACCTATTGGAAGACCAAGACCGGCCAGGACGTGACCATCCGCCAATCCCATGGGGGCTCGGGCAAACAAGCTCGATCCGTCATCGATGGGCTGCAGGCCGATGTGGTCACACTGGCTCTGGCATACGACATCGATCAGATCGCCGAGAAAGGCGGCCTGCTGCCGGCCGATTGGCAGAAGCGGCTGCCCCACAACAGCTCGCCCTACACCTCGACCATCGTGCTCCTGGTCCGCAAAGGAAACCCCAAGGCGGTGCATGACTGGGGTGACCTCACGAAGCCTGGCGTCTCGGTGGTGACCCCTAACCCCAAGACATCCGGCGGGGCGCGATGGAACTATCTGGCGGCCTGGGGGTGGGCCCTGCGGCAGCCGGGCGGCGACGAGGCCCAGGCCAAGAATTTCATCACCCGGCTCTACCGCAACGTCCCGGTGCTCGATGCGGGTGCTCGAGGGTCGACCACGACGTTCGTCGAGCGCGGCATTGGCGACGTGCTGGTTGCCTGGGAGAATGAGGCGTTACTGGCGATCAAGGAGCTGGGCCCGGACAAATTCGAGATTGTGGCCCCTTCGGTAAGCATTCTCGCCGAGCCTCCGGTGGCCGTAGTTGAGAAGATCGCCGGCAAGCACGGCACCCAGCAGGTGGCCCAAGCCTATCTCGAGTACCTGTACTCGCCGGAAGGGCAGCAGATCGCGGCTCGAAACTTCTATCGACCCCGGCTCGCGTCGGTCGCGGAGAAATACCAGGCCCAGTTTTCCAAAGTGACCTTGTTCACGGTCGACGAGGTGTTCGGTGGGTGGAAGAAGGCCAATGCAACCCACTTCGCCGACGGGGCGCTGTTCGACCAGATCTATCAGCCGGGGCGTTAGCTCCGGCTGCCGGTCCCCCCACGAAGGGATGGCGATGCGGCCCACGTCACGAAGCGTGCTCCCCGGTTTCGGACTCTCGCTTGGGGTCACCTGCACCTATCTGAGCCTCATGGTGCTGCTCCCCCTCGCGACCCTGTTCGCGCGGACCGCCGAGCTGCCCTGGCCCACCTTCTGGGCCACGGTCACCAGCCCCCGGGTGGTTGCTTCGTATCGGGTGACCTTTGGCGCTTCCCTGGTCGCGGCGCTGGTCAATACGGTGTTTGGCCTGCTGGTGGCCTGGGTCTTGGTGCGCTACCGATTTCCCGGCCGCCGGTTGGTGGATGCGATGGTGGATCTCCCCTTCGCGCTGCCGACGGCAGTCGCCGGCATTGCCCTCACGACCCTGTACGCCTCGAACGGCTGGATCGGGAGCCGCCTCGGCCCGCTCGGCATCACGGTGTCCTACACCTGGCTGGGCATCACGGTCGCGTTGACCTTCATTGGGCTGCCGTTCGTGGTGCGAACGGTGCAGCCGGTGCTGGATGATCTCGAGGCCGAGGTGGAAGAAGCGGCGGCGAGCCTGGGTGCCGGGCGGTGGCAGATTGTTGCCCGGGTCGTGTTTCCCACGATAGGACCGGCGCTGCTCACCGGATTTGCGCTGGCCTTTGCCAGAGCGGTGGGGGAGTACGGCTCGGTGGTGTTCATCTCGGGCAACTTGCCGATGAAGACCGAGATCGTGCCCCTGCTCATCATCACCAAGCTGGAGCAATACGACTACGCGGGCGCTACCGCGGTGGCGCTGGTGATGCTGATTGTATCGTTCGGACTCCTGCTGGCCGTCAATCTGCTTCAGTGGGCGGCCCGTCGCCGCCCGGCGGTCTGAGCGATGGCGACGCTGGCCCTCTCCCGATCGGCTAGGGTTGCGCCGAGAACCATTACCAGGGCGACCGGCGAATCGCGGGCAGTACGCTGGACGCTGATTGTCATCGCGTTGGCCTTCCTGACGCTGACCTTGTTCCTGCCGCTTGCGTTGGTGTTCACCCAGGCGCTCGCGAAGGGGATGCCCGCCTATCTGAGCGCCATCCGGGACGCCGATGCGCTGAGCGCTGCCAAGCTCACGTTGCTCATCGCGTCGATCGCGATTCCGGTCAACCTGATCTTCGGGCTGGCCGCGGCCTGGTGTATCTCGAAGTTCACCTTCCCGGGCAAGAACCTGCTCATCACCCTGATCGATCTGCCCTTCGCGGTCTCCCCGGTGATCTCGGGGATGATCTTCGTGCTCCTCCTGGGGGCCCACAGCTGGTTCGGCTCGTGGCTGCAGGACCACGACATCAAGATCATCTTCGCGGTGCCTGGCATGGTGCTCGCCACCCTCTTCGTGACCGCTCCGTTCATCGCCCGGGAGCTGATTCCGCTCATGCAGGAGCAGGGGACCGAGGAGGAAGAAGCGGCCATCGTGCTGGCCGCTGGCGGTTGGCAGACCTTCTGGCGGGTCACGCTCCCCAACATCAGGTGGGGACTGCTCTACGGGCTCATTCTCTGCAACGCTCGGGCGATGGGTGAGTTCGGAGCCGTCTCCGTGGTCTCCGGACACATCCGCGGGGTCACCAACACCCTGCCGCTCCACGTGGAGATTCTCTACAACGAATACGCCTTCGCCGCCAGCTTTGCCGTGGCCTCGGTGCTCACGCTGCTCGCGCTGGTCACCCTGGGACTCAAGGCACTGGTGGAATGGCAGCAGCGGCGGGTCACGGCGGATCTCGCCGAAGTGGACCGCGGGCCCGAAAGGACGGCGGCATGAGCATCGAGGTCCGCAACCTGCGCAAGACCTTCGGCGACTTTGTCGCCCTCGACAACGTCAGTCTGCAGGTAGCTGGAGGAGAGCTGGTGGCCCTGCTCGGCCCATCCGGTTCGGGCAAGACCACGCTGCTGCGGATTATCGCGGGGCTGGAGCCAGCAGATCAGGGCACCATCCATTTCCACGGGGAGGACGCTACCGGCCGGCCCGTCCGCGAGCGGCAGGTCGGCTTCGTGTTCCAGCATTACGCCTTGTTCCGGCACATGACCGTCTTCGAGAACATAGCCTTTGGCCTGCGGGTCCGGCCGCGAGCAGTGCGTCCATCAGCGGCCGAAATCCGGGAAACCGTGATGGGGCTTCTGCGCCTGGTGCAACTGGACGTTCTCGCCACGCGGCGGCCTTCGGAGCTGTCCGGGGGACAGCGCCAGCGGGTGGCGCTCGCGCGGGCACTCGCGGTGAAACCCAAGGTCCTCCTGCTGGATGAGCCCTTCGGCGCGCTGGATGCCAAGGTGCGGAAGGAGCTCCGGCGTTGGCTCCGACGGCTCCACGAAGAGGTTCACGTCACCAGTGTCTTCGTGACCCACGATCAGGAAGAGGCTCTGGAGGTCTCCGACCGGGTTGTGGTGATGAACCAGGGGCGGATCGAGCAAAGTGGCACACCAGAGGAGGTCTATGAACACCCGGCCACGCCGTTCGTCTACGGCTTTCTGGGAGACGTCAACCTCTTCCAGGGGCGCATCCACCAGGGTCGCGTGAGTATCGGAGAGGGTGAGCTGGACGCACCCGAGTGGGCCGGCACAACGGATCAAGCCGGCCTGGCATATGTCAGGACATACGACGTCGAGCTCGCCGCATCGCCCTCGGGCTCCGCTTCCATGGAAGCGGTGGTCCGACACGTTCGGGCGTTTGGGCCGTTAGTCCGGCTGGAGCTGGATCTCATCCAGAGTGGACGCACCATCGACGCTCACATTCCCCGGGCTCGGTTCGACGCTCTGGCCACTGGGAAAGGTCAACGGGTCTATGTGTCGCCGACAAACATGCGCGTGTTTGTGGAGCCTGGGTAACGCTATCGAGCCGATGATTGCGTCCCGCGTGGCGCAGTGGCTATCATCGGAGGTCACCGGCGCAGGAGACCCGCCATTGGTCGTCAAGCGGCAGGCTACGGAGCAGCTCTCGCTCGAGGATGCGCTGGCAAAGCTGCCGCGGTCGGAGGAATACGCCAGGAAGATTCTCGCCCGCCTGCAATCGATCCGACCGCTCCCGCCAGATTCCACCACCGTCGTCGACATCGGAGCGGCTCAGGGAAGGTTTGTGATCGGGTGTGCCAGATTGGGCTACCGGGCGATCGGAATCGAGCCTTGGGCAGCGGCCCGTGAAGCGGCGGACGAGTTGATTGCCTTGTCAGGGATCGACGCCAAGGTTCTGCCGGGTACGGCGGAGTCGACCGGTCTGGCGAGCGAACAATTCGACGTGGTGACTTGCGGTGCGGTGATCGAGCACGTGAAAGACGCCCAGGCGGCTTTCGACGAGGCGTTCCGTATTCTCAAGCCGGGCGGGATCTTCTGGTTCTGCGCGGCAAGCAGCCGCTCCCCGCGCCAGCATGAGATCGACGGCTTCCCCCTGTTCGGCTGGTACCCGGATGGGTTAAAGCGCCGGATCATGGAGTGGACCCGGGTGAACAAACCCCACCTCGTCGGGTACACGGACGCTCCCGCCATCAACTGGTTTACGCCTGGCAAGGCGCGCCGCATGCTGCGCCGAGCCGGCTTCCGCAATCACGTCTACGATCGATGGGATCTGCGGCAGCCGTCGGAAGGCGGCTCCCGCTATCGTGCCGCTTTGCGCGTCATCAAGCTGGGAGCGCCTTTCAAGCTGTTGGCTGACGTGGCCCTTCCGGGCTGTGCCTACGCCACTCTGAAGTGAGGCTCGCGGGCCGAGCCGGTGCGGCCCCACCGCTGGATTGCCTTCCTGCCACACATCCCTGCAGATCTCGACGCTCGGAGCTGCCGGCATCCTGACTGTGCCCGCGAAACGCATTGCAGTACATTCCCTTAGCAATCTTGCCCCGGCCGGAGGTCTCTCCCAAACCGGGGCATGGTTTCTGCGCCTGGCGGTCGGTTCGCGCCGACCCAGCAATGCCTCATCGACCACCTGGCGATGCGTCAGAGGCCTAACCGAAGGGACGATCCACTGGATACGAACGGCCCAACCGCTTCTGCCAAGACCCAGATCAGCCGGGGGCCCGTCGCCTTCTTTCTGCCGACGCTGACCGGAGGGGGAGCCCAGCGGATCGCACTCAATCTCGCCCAAGGATTCGTGGACTCGGGTGTAGCTACCGACCTGGTGGCGGTGAACGGAGTTGGTGAGCTGGCGGAACGGGTCCCCATGGGCGTGAGGATGGTGGACCTCAAACGGTCCCGCGTGATCCTGGGGTTGCCGCCCCTGGTTGCCTATCTCCGGCGGGAGCGGCCCACCACCCTGATCTCCTTCCTGGACCATGCGGGCGTTATCGCGCTGTGGGCCCGGCGGTTGAGCGGCACATCGACCAGGGTGGTTTGCACGGTGCATAACGCTCTGACCCGGGCTGCGCCGACGTCATCCAATCTGCGCAGCCGAATCATGCCGCTGTTCCTTCGCGCCTTCTATCCCTCGGCGGACGAGGTAGTAGCGGTATCTCACGGCGTCGCTCAGGAGCTGAGTAAGGCCACCGGATTTCCGCTGGCCCGTATCCGGGTGATTTACAACCCGGTGATCACGGGCGACCTGCTGGCGGCGCGGGATCGGGCCCCGGCGCACCCGTGGCTCACCGATAGCGGCCCCCCTGTGATACTGGGCGCGGGACGTCTGACCCGGCAGAAGGACTTCCAAGGTCTCATCCGCGCTTTCGCCCTGGTACGCCAGCGCCGCCCGGCACGGTTGCTGATCATGGGCGAGGGACCGGAGCGTCCCGCCCTGGAAGCCCTGGTTCGCGAATTGGGCCTCCAGGCGGAGGTGTCGCTGCCGGGATTTGTGGTCGGCGCCCACGAGTGCATGGCCAAGGCTGCGGTTTTTGTACTCTCATCGGTGTGGGAAGGCTTGCCCACGGTGTTGATCGAGGCGCTCGCCGTCGGAACCCGGGTGGTCTCGACCGACTGTCCCAGCGGGCCGCGCGAGATTCTCCGAGGCGGGCAGCTCGGTCGCCTGGTGCCCGTCGGCGACGTCGGGGCATTGGCGGAGGGTATCCTGGCCGCGCTCGGCGATGCGGGTCGGTATGTGCCTCTCGACCAGCTCAAGGAATTCACCCAAGAGGTCGCGGTTCAGTCCTACCTCGACCTGACACGGAACGGAAGCGGCTGACGTGGTCGCGTACATCTTCTTTTGGGTCTTCGTCTTCGTCATCCCGTGGGAGAACGTCGTCGTCTTCTCGGGCCTGGGGACCATCAGCAAGCTGGTTGGCATCGCCGCGTTCGGGGTGACTGCAGCGCGGGTGCTGCTGACCACCAAGGTGCGGCGGCTGGACTCGTTTCATTGGATCGGGTTCGCCTATTTGTGCTGGGTGCTGCTCTCGGCGTCATGGGCCGTCAATACCTCCTGCAGTCCGGTGTTCGGTTGCCCCGTTCGCAATGTCATCGACCAGTATCTTCAGTTCTTCGTCATGTTGTGGGTTCTCTGGGAGGTCACTCCCACTCGCTCCCGGCTGATCAATCTCCTGCAAGCCTACGTGCTCGGCGGCTATGTGGCCGCGAGCATCACGGTCTACAACTACGCCATTGGAGCATCCCTCAAGCATGCCTATGGCCGCTATGCCGCGGAGGGCTTCGACCCGAACGATCTGGGTATGGTCCTCGGCCTCGGCTTGCCCATGGCGTGGTATCTCGGCTCCATCGCAACCAACGGGGTCCAGCGGTGGCTCAACCGAGGGTACTTTCTCGTCGGCACGGTGGCCATCCTTCTGACCGGTTCTCGGGGTGCGCTCCTGGCCTCGATCGTCGCGCTGTCGGTGATTCCCTGGACCTTGACCCAAGTGCGTCGTGGGGTGCGAGTCGCGGCTGTCGTGATCATGTTCGGCGCTGCGGTGCTGGCGGCGAAGTTCGTACCGGAAGAACTGTTCAAACGACTGTCCACCACGACCTCGGAGATCTCCGAGGGCACGATGAATGACCGGCTCCAGATCTGGAAGGCAGGCATCGAAGCAGTGCCGGCTCGCCCACTCCAGGGCTATGGACCTGGAGGATGGCAGATGGCCTTGACCCACGAGCTAGGGTTCAAAGGCCCCCACAATACCTATCTCGCGATTCTGGTCGACGAGGGAATGATTGGCCTGCTCCTGTTTCTGATGCTGTTCGTAATCATCTATAACCGCATGCGACTGATTCCCAACATCTTCGAGCGACGAGTGGGGCTGACGATCTTATGGACCTTCATTGTCGCCATCACACCATTGGCGTGGGACACCAGAAAGGCGGGATGGCTTATCCTGGGTCTTCTGATCTCCTACGCGGAGGTGCTCCGGCCACTCCGGCAGACCGCGCCCGCTCCGGCCCCGGTGGGGCTCCGCCCTGTGGTTCGCCCCCGACGCCCGGTCCCCTTTATCCGCCGGCCCCTCTAGGTGAGCGCGGCGCGAGCCGGATCCGGAAGCAGTCCCCGGGTCAGCGTCATCACCACGGTGTACAACGGTGAGCCATACGCCGACCGGGCCATCCCGGATATTCTGGCGCAGAGCTTCGAAGATTTCGAATTCATCCTCATCGACGACGGCTCGCAGGACCGCACCCTCGAGATCCTGAACGAGGTCGCGAGGCGCGATTCCCGTGTGCGGGTGCTGACTCCAGGACGGGTGGGTTTTGCCGCAGCCCTCAACTACGGCATCGCGCGGGCCCGGGGCGAGTACATCGCGCGCCAGGACTTCGACGACCGCAGCTATCCGGATCGGTTGCGACGCCAGGTGGCGTTGCTGGACCAGCAGCCCGGGGTCGGCGTGGTAGGGACCTATTACCTGTTGGTCGATGAGCACCGGGGCGAGCGGTACGTGCGGATGCCGCCGACCGACCATCGCGAGATTCTTCTGGCGATGGCGAGATACATCCCCATCGCCCACACCATGGTGACCTTTCGTCGCCAGAGTTGGGTCGATGCCGGCGGGTATCCTGAGGTCAACAACCTCGTGGACCTGAGGTTCTGGTTGCAGGTAGCCAAGAAGGGATGGCGCTTTGCCAATGTCCCGGAGGTGTTGGGAGAGCATTTCGTCCACCAGACCAGCTTCTTCCATCAGGCGTTCCGCTACGCCCAACGCCAGCGGGATCTGGCCAACGCCCAGGCCCAGATCATTCGAGAGCTGAATCTGCCGAGGTGGATGTATGCCTACACGGCCGGGCGATACCTCTACGCCTACTGTCCCACTCCGGTGAAGCGAGTGCTGCGCCGCACCCTCGGCGGATCGCGGGAGCGCGATCTATGAAGGTCCTGTTCCTTTCCACCAGCATGGGAATGGGCGGGGCCGACAAGCAGCTCCTCACTGCCGCGGAGGAGATGCGCAACCGGGGCTACCAGGTCCTGATCGTCTCGCTCACTCCATTGGGTCCGATGGGACTGGAAGCGCGCGGCCTCGGCATCCCGACCGAGTCGCTGGAAATGCGGCGGGGCGTGGCGGATCCACGAGGGCTCGTGCGACTGATCCGGCTGGTCCGGCGGTGGAGGCCGGACATTCTCCACAGTCACATGGTGCACGCAAACCTCATGGCGAGGGCACTCCGTCTCTTCGCGAGGGTGCCGGTCATGGTATCCACCATCCACAGCATCTCCGACGGCGGCCGCCTGCGAATGACGGCCTATCGGTTGACCAATGGTCTGGTGGACCATATGACCATCGTCAGCGAGGCTGCCGCGGACCGCTTCATCAACGAGGGCATCGTCCCTCGGGAGCTTCTGACAGTCATTCCCAATGGCATCGATATCAGTCGCTTCCAGGCACTGCCTCCGGGCACCCGGGAGGCTCTCCGGCGATCGCTGGGAGTGAAGCAGGAATTCGTCTGGCTGGCGGTGGGACGGTTCGTGCCGGCGAAGGACTATCCCAACATGCTGCGCGCCTTTGCCCAGGTCGCCGGACGGCTGCCGGGAACGGTGCTTCTGCTGGTCGGCCGAGGTTCTCTCCAGGCCGAGACTGAGGCGTTGGCCAAGTCGCTGGGGGTGGGCAGTCAGGTGCGGTTTCTCGGCGTGCGCCAGGACGTGCCGGAGCTGATGAGCGCGGCCGATGGCTACGTGCTGTCCTCCGCCTGGGAGGGGATGCCGATCGTCTTGCTGGAGGCCGCCGCCGCTGCCCTGCCGATTGTTGCCACGGCGGTGGGGGGAAACGAGGAGGTCGTGCGGAATGGTGAGACCGGCTTCCTGGTTGCTCCCGGAGATGATGCGGCCCTGGCTTCAGCGATGGTGCGGCTGGCTGGAATGGCCCAGGGGGAACGTCGAGCGATGGGTGAGCGGGGACGCGAATACGTCCGTACCCACTATGGGCTCAGCCGGGTCGTCGATCGGTGGGAGGCTCTTTATCGCGAGGTGCTGGCACGAAAGGGGCTGGCGCTCGGCGCGGCCCCGACGGTGGTACCCTCGTCCGGAGCCACGGGGGGACACCGGTAGATCTGCAGTTCGTTATGTCGGAAATCCAGCCGCGCCACTCCAATAGCCTCCCGCAACTGACAGTGGTTGTAGAGCCACTCCTTGAAGCTTTCGAGCTTGGGGCTGGTGCGGTGACCGCCTCGCGCCGAATAGGGAGCGACGATCCAGAGCGCTGCCGCCGGTCGGGATCGCTCCAGTCCGCGCAGGCCCTCCTCGAGCGCTGTGGAATCGGCACTCAGATGCTGGATGGGCGTTTGAGTGAGGTACAGTCTCATCGTACGGAATTGGTCGGAGTAGACCAGATCTCCCGGCGACAGGTGCTGTTGAAGCCACTGTGCCGCCCCCCGGAAGTCCTGTCGGCGGCCGTCACGGTACTGGGAGATGAGGGTTGGTGATCCGGCGGCGATGAGGATAATCGTGAACGTAGCCGTGAGCAGCCACCGAGGACGCAACTCCCAATCGATGGTGGCAAGGCGATCGAGCACGACGCCCGCTGCGACAAAGACCACGGGCGCGGTGGAAATCATGTATGTCACGGACACCGCGGTCCGGAGCGACAGGAGGAGGAGCAGGGCCACAGGGATGACGAAGAGGCAAGTCAGGAGGGTGGCCAATGCCCGCTCCCGCGTCAGCCAGAGCAGGTAAACCCCCACCGCCGCAGTCAGGACCAGCGGCAGCGTGAGGCCTTCCACATAGGCTAGCAGCATTCCCACCTGTTTCACGCCGACCCGGCCCGGCAGCGAGAGGAGATGGTCGGAGACCCGCTTCTTCTCATCGTGCATCGACACCCAGTCCTGGAGCATCGGGACGAACCGGACGGCAATCACCACCGCGACGAGGACGCCGAATCCCGCCGCCCACCGCACCGCCTTCCGGTTCCACAGCCCCGTCAGGTGGTCGCGCCGCACTTGGGTCACACACCAGACGCCCAGGCCAACCAGCAGGAACAGACTGACCGGATGAGCCAGCACCGCCAGCACCGCGGTCACGAGCCCCAGCACGAGCATCCGAAGGTTGCGGTCACGCAGGCCGATGAAAATCGCGAACGGGTACACCGCCGAGAGCAGAAACACGAGCCCCCAGTAGCGGGCGTACTGGGATTGGTAGACGTGAAGCGGATTGAACACGAGCAGCAACGAGGCCAGGAGGGCCGCCCGGGTGCCCACCATTCGCCGGCTCAGCAGGTAGAGCGCGGGCACGGCTAGGACACCAAAGAGTGCCGGAAGGAGCCGCAGGCCGAGCTCGTCGAGCGGCCGGAACGGCTGCACCAGGAAGTGGTTGAGTGCGTAAAGCAGGGGTCTCGGGTTGTTGGGCTGGAGATGGACCGAGTCGTGCCAGGTGAAGACTTCGTCGCCCTCGAATCCCCAGTGGCCGAGGCGCCAGAACCGGAGCGCCGCGGCCAGCGCGATCAAGATCGCAAGAACAACCCAGTGAAATCCGCTGCTCGAGTCGTCGGCAGCCTCCGATGGTTGGATTGACCCGATACGGCTCATTTCGCGTTGGTCTCGCCGACCGAGGCCAAACCCTTGGCGCCGGCGGTGCGGGAACCGCCAGTCTGGGCCAAGGCCCGGCGGAGCAATTCCTCCAGCCGATGGTACGCCCAGATTCCATGCGGTCCCAGGAACACTTCCGGCCGCGCCTTCACTACCATGAGCGTGACTGCGGCGGCCGTCAGGCTCGCCGCAATGAGGGTCGGCAGATTGCCGAGATGGTGCGACCGAGTCAGCTCGACGATGCCGGCGGCTGCGGCGCCGATGACCACGGCCAGCAGGCTTCCCGGCGCATGCGCGCGAGCCAGACCGGACCAGGAGAGGTCCGTCACCCGCCGGCTCAGCTCGGTCATGCCCACCCAGTTGATGGCCATCGCGATCGACACCGCCACGGCAACCCCGCCCACGCCCCAATGCTGGCCGATGAAGGCACCGAGCACGACCATGCTGGCAAAGACGCCCTGCATCACGGCTCGGGGGTAGACCGCTCCCGAGGCCTTGGTGCAGGCATCGCTGATCTTGCTGCTCATCCGGAACAGCAAGCTGATGGAAAACAACCGGAAGGGCAGAACGACACCGGTCCACTGCGGCCCGAGCAATACCGGGATGAACTCCGGCGCCACCACCCAGAGCAGGGTAGCGAGGGGAAGCGAGACCAGCGCGACGATAGCGAGGGAGCGCTCATAGGCTCCGCCGAGGCGGTGTCGCTCGTCCTGGACCTGCGCCATGACCGGAAACAGCACTCGGTTGACGATGCGCCCGAACACGCTCGCCGGCATCACCATCAGATTGTAGGCGCGGCCGTAGACTCCCAGCGCTGCGGCTCCAAGCCACCGGCCGACGACGAGGTTGTCACCCTGCTCCGAGATCACCGTCCCTATCTGCCCCAGCGAGTGGCCCAGCCCGTAGTGGAGCAGATCGGCCCCCGCCCGCCAGTCCATCATGGGGCGCAACGTGTGTCTGGTGACCACGTACATGGCGATCGTGCGGAGTGCGACCTGTGCGACATTGCCCGCCACCAGAGCCCACACGCCGTATCCTTGCCAGGCCAGGAGCACGGCCACGAAGGCGTATCCCACGATGTAGCTGCCGACATCCAGGGCGACGAATAGACGAAAGCGCAGATGCCGGCTCAGAAGCGACTGCCCCACCGTGTTCAGGCCACCGAGCGGAAACAGGATGGCAACCCCCCGAAGCACGGGCTCGAGCTCGGGGATGCGGTAGAATGCCGCGATCGGCCCGGCCCCGACCCAGACCACGGCACCCAGGAGAAATCCCAGAAGGCCCGATAAGGTCAGCGCCACGCGCACATGACTTGGCTCCAGCTCGCGCCGCTGTACGACCGCGGGGCCGACACCGAGTTGCGCGACGATTTGGGAGAGGGCGACGACAACCTGCGCAGCGCCCATCAAGCCGAACTCCGCGGGCGTGAGGAGACGTCCCAGGGCCATCAGGACGACCAGCTGGACGACTGCCTGGACCCCGGTACCGGAGAAGGTCCAGAACATCCCGCCCAGCGCCCGCTGGGTCAGTCCCTGAGGCGCGCCAGAGCGCTTGCCCGAGGCCGAGGGCGAATTCGAGGTCATCCGCATGCTCTCGCGGTGGTGGAGCGGAAGGAGAGACGCGAGGGACAGGCAGTGGGCATGAAGTCTCGAGTCAGGCGTGGCATCAAGCCGTCCGTGCAGGCAAAAGGTACGCCACTTTCTGCATGTTCCGGCGGACGATCGAGGGCGGGTGCAATGTTGCCGGGTGTCGGATGCTTCGGAAGGCCTGGAGCATCGCAGCCGGGTCGGCAGGGTTGCGACGGTGACTAGAAACCGGAGTGAGGTGCAACCCCTTGCACTGTCTGTCGGGCCGCGGCTTTTCACCCTTGACAAATGTGATGGTCATCACCATCCTTGACCCCGGCGCGAGCACTCGAAAACGAGATGACACCAGGTTGGTGCTCATTCCTTCGCGCCCTGCAAGACTAGTCCCCTAGTCTCAGCGGACCAAACCCACAGACCAACACAACCATAGGGACGAGGCAGAGATCCTGCCTTTCCCCCAGCGCGTCGGGAAGTTTCCCGCGATGAGCCTTCGTGTCGGCCGTGCCGAGCGATGGCCCCTCGCCTGCCGCAACCACTGTGTCCTCCCACATCTGTGTGACGGAGAGAGGAAGGCATGTTCATGACCCACAGCTACAAGTTGGCCCGCCGGATGGCGCGGCATCGAGCCCCCCTGCTCACCGCACTCATGCTCATCGCAGCGTGCAACAGCACCGACTCCCTCGATCAAGGTTCGATCGTTGACACCCCGACGAACGACCAGCCGGCCACTTCCGAACTCGTTCCCACCACCACTGTCGATGCGGCGACCACTGGCACCGGTGGCATGCCGTTCGGCACCTTCGATCAGCCAATCGAGGTCTTCGGAAGCCAATTTAACGGTGGTCTCCGGATCATTACGCCCTCGTACCTCATGAAGCGCCTGGCGGAGATCAAGTCCCGGGGCGGCAAGGTCATATTGGATCTGGCCGGGTCCCAGCGGATGTGGAAGGATGCCAGCGGCCACTTCAGCATGACCAAGTGGAAGGAACGGGTGAACCGGTACAAGGGCCTCAACTTCAACTCGTACATCAACGACGGGACGATCATCGGGCACTACATCATCGATGAGCCCAACGACCCGACCAACTGGAATGGCCGGATCGTGTCCGCCGCGACTGTGGAAGAGATGGCGAAGTACAGCAAGCAGCTGTGGCCCAACCTGGCAACCATCGTGCGGTCTCAGCCGGACTTCATGGCCACCTACAGCGGCACCTTCCGTTACCTCGATGCCGCCTGGGCTCAGTATGTGACGCGGAAGGGCACCGCCAGCGACTATCTCAAGAAGAATCTGTCCTATGCTCAGAAGAAGGGTCTGGCCCTGGTCGTCGGCCTCAATATCACCCATGGGGGTAACGGCGGAACGAGGATGACGCCGAGCCAGGTCAAGTCCTTCGGGACGACCATGCTGAGCAGCTCCTATCCCTGTGCCTTCATCAGCTGGACTTACAGCTCCAGCTATCTGTCCGGCTCTTACAAGGACGCCCTGTCTTCGCTGCGTGCCATCACCCGCAACCGAAGCGCCAAGAGCTGCCGGTCCTGATCCTCGATCGCGGTTCGGAACTCAGCAGGGGGCTGCGGTGCAAGACCGCAGCCCCCTGCTGGCATACGGGGCCACGTGATCCTCGCGTTGCGGGCGGCTTCGACCCTCGTTACACTTGCTCCGAAGCAGCCAACCCGCTCCTCATGATCCGATGTCATATCTGCCCGATTTTGTCAGACGGGTGCGAGCTCGCCTCGCTCGGCTCGGCCAAGAGATTGTTCCCGGCAGCGAGCTAGCCGTGCCGATCGCCATCGGTCGCCTGATATGCCCGCTCCGCTACGATCTTTGGATTCGCATCGAGTTCATTCGTCTGCTGCGCGACGAATGGAACCTGTATCAGGACGACTTTCAGTCCTTCCTGCGCCGGCCCCAGGCGCAGGCCTATTACACCTGGTTCAGCGAGGTCGTGTGCGCCCGGTATCTGCCCCAGCTCTATGGGGACCCCAGGCGCATCCAGCCCGCCTTCATCACCCGCGTTCACGATTCGGCCCGCTTGTGGCAGTCGATTGACCGCGATGGATACGATGCATCGACCCCCATCCGTCTGATGTCCGGACGAACCATTCGGCCGGTGAATGGCAAAGCGATCACCTCCGCCTATTTTGCGGGCGACGGATGTCATCGGATGGCCTGCCTCTACGTGCACGGGCAGACCCAGCTCGAGCCGGGGCAATATGAGGTCTTGATCCACCGGACGTTCGAGCCGCTGGACAATACCGCCATACTGATGCAACACCTTCCCCTCGACCGGATGAAGTATTTGCACTTCCTCTGCGCCTTCTACTGCGATGGCCTGCTCCTTGACTCGGCCGACACGATCCTTCAGCACGTGGCCGGCGAGAAGAGGGACCTCCTGCCCGAGCTGAAGTCGGTACTTGCCTTCGACCTGCCCAGGACCCAAACCGCATGACTAAGGAACCCGGCATGCTTGAAGCTCCGGACGTCGAGCGCTTCATTGGCGAGACCACGTTCTCGGGCTACCAACGGCTCACGCTGCCCAACGGGCGCGTCATTCCAGGCACCGACCGCACTCCGGTCGCCGACCTGGTGTATCCCAAGGATCTAACCGGCCAGTCCGTGTTGGATGTGGGGTGCTACTACGGATTCTTTCTCCATGACGCGATCCGCCGAGGTGCCAGGCGAGCCGTCGGTATCGAAGCCGACCCGGAGCGCTTCCGCATCGCGAGCACTTTGGCGCGCCTCTGGAACGGGAAGATCGACGTATACGAGGGCCTCCTGGAGGATGTCGATCTGAAGGAAAAGTTCGACGTCGTCCTGTTCCTCAACGTCATCCATCATGTCAAGGATCCCGTCGCGGTAATTCGGCGCCTGGCGGGCTACTGTCGGGGAAAGCTGATCGTCGAATTCCGGCAGCCACACGACCCGCAGTTCGTCCAGGAGTCCTGGCATCGCGAGGACTGGGGCAAGACGCGCAGCCGATCCCGTGCGCGGCGCCTGGTGCAACGTTTCCGGACGGCGGTGGAGACCCGGCTCATGGAGCGGCTGACCCGACGGCTTCCCATCATCGGGGTCGGGTCGGTCGAGTACCACCGGTCCTATTTCTTCAGCCAGGCCGGCTTCAGGAACACCTTCCAGGTCCACAACGGATTCTTCGGGCACATAGAGTTCCGCCCCTCGCTGAGCCGGGGGCAGGTCTTGGCGATCTGTGATTGCGCCGAACCAGGTCAACCGGTCAAATCGTGATACCCTTCCGAGAATTTGCCGTGAACTTCCCGTTACGGCAGGCGGGAAGACTCAAAGACGCGGGCATGATTGCGCCACGTCCTGACCGGAAGGGCGGAAATGGATCTGGATGTTCTGCTTCCTGCGTGGCCGCCGGCTTCGGATGCTTCTCTGGAGCTGGGGCCGAGAATTGGCAAGACTCTCAAGCGGAGCTTACGCGGGCTTCGTTCAGACTACCGGCAACTCACTGCCACTCTGAGGGGGTTGCCGTCAGTTCTGGTGCTCGGCGCGCAGCGTAGCGGCACCACCTCGCTCTTCAGCTATCTGGCGCCCCACCCGCAAGTGCTGACTCCGCTCAGCAAGGAGGTCCATTACTTCGATCTTCACTACGCCCGCGGGCCTGAGTGGTACCGCCGGTGGTTCCCCTATCGCTGGCGATTGCGCTCCGGGGCGCTCACGATCGATGCCTCTCCGTACTATTTGGCCCATCCTCTGGCCCCGAGGCGGGCGGCCCACCTGCTGCCCCAGGCCAAGCTCATCGCGCTGCTCCGCAATCCGGTAGACCGGGCCTTCTCGCATCACCAGCATGAGATGCGAGGGGGCCGGGAGACCCTCTCCTTCGCCGAGGCCGTCGAGCGCGAGCAGGAGCGGCTCACCGGCGAGGAAGAGCGGTTAGAGTGCGACCCCGACTATTACAGCTTCGCTCACCATCGCTTTTCCTACGTCTGCCGGGGGTTGTATCTCCAGCAGCTTCGCCGGTGGACCCAACACTTTCCCCGTTCCCAACTCCTGGTGCTTCAGAGCGAGTGGATGTTCCGCGATCCAGCGGCGGCCATGGCCGTGGTACAGGATTTTGTGGGGCTGGAACACCATCGGCTTGCGGACTACAAGCCCTGTTACGGTGGGAAGTACGAAGGGGAAATGCCGGCCGCTATGAGGGCCCGGCTCGCTGCCCACTTCGAGCCTCACAATGCCGCCCTGTTCCGCTGGTTGGGGGAGGAGTTCGACTGGACCTGATGACCTTACCAGCCGCCGCGGCGAAGCAGGATCACCGGGATGGTCATGAGCATGATGCGCAGGTCTAGGCGCAAGCTCCGGGTGCGGATGTACTCCAGATCGTACTGTACCTTGCTCCGCACGTCGTCCAGGCTGGTGTCGTACTGCTGGCTGATCTGGGCCAGGCCCGTGATCCCGGGCTTGGCCCGCTGGCGCAGGGGATACTCGGCGATGTGCTCCCGCAGCTCGGCGAAGATGGTGGGCCGCTCGGGCCGGGGCCCCACGATGTTCATCTCGCCCCGCACCACATTCAGCAGCTGAGGCAATTCATCGAGCCGGTACTGCCGAAGCAGCCGACCCACGGGCGTGACCCGGGGATCGTCCCGCTGGGCCCAGACCGCGCCGCACTCCCGCTCGGCATCGACCCGCATCGTGCGGAACTTGTAGATCGTGAAGGGCCGCCCGCCGAGATCGTGCTGGCGGCGATGATCGTTGGGATCAGTGCGGTGACGCCGATCCAGGCCGATCCGCTCCTGGGTATAGAACACCGGCCCCCGGGAGCTCAGCTTCACGGCCAGCGCGATCACCAGCAGAATCGGAAGGACGCAGACCAGCGCGACGAGGGCCAGGCAGAAGTTCAGGCAACGATGAAGCCAACTGAGCGACCGGGCGGAGTCATCAATGAGATCGTCGGGCACGCTCTCGCCCGCCGCGGTCCAGGGCTGCTGGATCGTGGGCGTACTGGTGGCAGAGCCGGTCCGCTCGAGGAGCGCCTCCATCCACCGCATCACGTCATTGGTCCGCAAGAAATTTGATTTGGGATGACGATGACCACGTTCTCCGCACCCGGAGTGTCATACGTCCTTTGAGTGCTCGGGGGCCACGTTTATTCCCCGAGCGGCTCAAGCGAGCCAGCACGAACTATGCCCTGGGAGGGCAGTCTCGCGCTAGTCCCTCAAGCCAACATCAAGTCACCGTACAGCAACAGGTTGGCCAACCCCGCGGCACTCCAGGCGGGCACCCCGGAGACGGCTTGATTGTGGTGACCCCCCCACACGGGGAAGTTGTTTCCCACCACAGCTTTACACGCGTAGGGCCCACCAGCGGACCAGGAGGGTCGTGCCCAGGGCCAAGAGGAGGTGAATGGTGCCACCGTGTGGACCGCTGGCGAAGGTGAGCAGGCCCCACGCGGTGAGCGTAACGAGTGCGACCAGCAGGGTAGGGGACATGGTGTGTCCTAAAATGTGGTCGATGTGACTCGCCTGGAGTACACGTTTCTGAGTTGGTTGACGCTCTCGGAGGGCGTTCCTATTTTACACCGGCGCGGTGGCGGAGAGCCACATTATTGAGCCAACAGGTCCGATGCTGGGCCCGAATGCCGTGGCCGATGTCACGCCCCCCGGGGGAAGGCAGGAGTCATGGTGAGGGCGCCGATGCTTCACATTGGGCTTCAATAATCCTCTTCGTTGCCGCGTCACGCGCCGACCGCATCCCGGTCGGCGTTCGTGTCTCGGCTCGCCTTGACCTTCCTGCCGGTCCCCGCATCTTCCTCAAGGACATAGCTCTGGACGGTCGATGCCACGATGCAGCGTCACGAGGCGCGTGCACTTCAATGCCGCGCATCGAGTGCACAACCCCAAGTTCTCAGACCAGTGGAACCGGAAGACGTTCGGGGCATGCAATAGTCCCAACTTTCATGGGCACAATTACGAGCTGGACCTGACCGTGGAAGGGGAGATCGATCCGGAAACCGGGTACGTCATGGACCTGAACCTGCTCAAGGAGCTGGCCCAGGAGCGGGTATTACGTTTCCTCGATCACAAGAACCTGAATCTCGATGTGCCCTGGTTTCAGGAGCTGATCCCGACCTCCGAGAATATCGCCCTCGTGTGCTGGCGCGAGCTACGCGCCGCCCTTCCCGCCACCCTCTCCTTGCGCCTGCGCCTGTGGGAGACGCCGAGGAACTATGTCGAATATGAAGGCGCGTAAGAGCCAGGTCCCGGTGCCGGTGCAGCCGGAGCGCACCCGGGTGGGTCACGAAGCCGGTCACCTCCATCTGGAGCCGTTTGCGGAGCAGGTTCGCGAGATCCTCGCGGCCCTGGGCGAGGATCCGGAGCGGGAAGGGCTGGCCAGGACCCCCGATCGGGTGGAATCGTCGCTCCGCTGGCTGACCCAGGGCTATCGGATGTCGGTGGCCGACGCGATCGGCGACGCGGTCTTCGAAGAGACGCATCAGAGCATGATCATGGTCCGCGACATCGAGCTCTATTCCCTCTGCGAGCACCATCTCCTGCCGTTCTTCGGCCGGGCGCACGTGGCCTATATCCCCGAGGGCAAGATTCTGGGTCTCTCCAAGGTCGCCCGGGTAGTGGACGTGTTTGCCCGCCGGCTGCAGGTGCAGGAGCGACTGACCGACCAGATCGCCGATGCCATCATGGACGTCATCCGGCCTGCCGGAGTTGGGGTGGTAATCGAAGCGGCCCACTTCTGCATGATGATGCGGGGGGTGGAGAAGCAGAACTCGCGCACCGTCACCAGTGCGCTGCGCGGCATCTTCCGGGACGACTCCAAGACCCGGGTCGAATTTCTCCGCCTCGCGCACGGCGGACGACTCTCCGAGTGAGCTCCCTCACCGGCCGCGTGGCGCTGGTCACCGGCGCGTCGCGCGGGATCGGTGCGGCAACCTGCGAGCTGTTGGATTCAGCCGGAGCGCAGGTGCTGCGAGTGGCCCGGACGCTCGCCCCCGACGATCGGCACGGCTACCACGACCTGCCCTATGATCTCAGCCAGCCGCACCAGGTCGAGGCGCTCGCCCAACGGGTGCTGCGCGACAACGGGCCCCCGGACATTGTGGTCCACAGCGCGGGTGGATTCCTGCTCCGACCCCTGGAGGAGACCTCGGCCGAGGATTTCGACAGCCAGACGGCGATCAACCTCCGCGCTGCCTTCTGTCTGGCTCGGAGCTTTCTCCCGCCGATGCGCTCGGCCGGCGCCGGCCAATTCATCGCCATCGGAAGCGTCGCCGACCACGTCGGATTTCCCGAGAATGCGGCCTACGCCGCGAGCAAATATGGGCTCCGCGGACTGCTCGAGACCCTGCTGGCCGAGTATCGTGGGACCGGTGTGCGGCTCACCCTGATTTCTCCGGGGCCGACGGACACCGGCCTGTGGGACCCTTTCGACCCCGACAACCGGGAAGGATTTCCTTCTCGAAGCGAGATGCTTCGCCCATACGACGTCGCCGAAGCGATCCTCTTTGTTGCCACCCGTCCCCCACACGTGATCATCGACTGGCTCCGCCTGGGGCCGGCATGAGCCCGTCATCTGCCTACCTTTTGCACCGGCCTCGTCATCCATGACTCCAGTCTCATCGCCCCGCTCCTTCGGTGCCCCGGCTCGTCGGGGTCTGCTGTTTCAGTTGGCCCTGTGTCTCGGGAGCGGCATTTCGCCGGCGATGGCGCAAACGACGCTCCCGCCGCTCCCTGATAGCACGGGGTGGGGCGTCCATGTGCTCGCGGCTGCTCGGGACCCGCAAGGCGCTCTCTGGGTCGGGACCTACGGCGAAGGGATCTTTCGCCTGCCGGCGGGGAGCAAGACGTGGGAACGGATCCGCCACGACTCGTCCACCACCAGCTCCATCTCCATGGATTTCATTCAGGCCTTCGCCTTCGGCCCGCGGGGTGAGATCTGGTACGGCACGGTTGGGAATGGCTGGGGACTCTCCCTGGACGGGGGCAAGACCTGGCGGAATTGGGCCTATGAGCAACTGGGACCGGAATGGCAGTACGTGGCCCCTGATGGCATCGCCACGCGGGGCGACACCACAGTCATCGCCACCGCTGACGGGTTGCAGATCACTACCGACGACGGAGCCCATTGGACCGCGATCGGCGATGCCGTGGGGCCTCCTGCCCGGGGGCCCGCGGACACCGTTTTTCCTCTGCTCGCGAGTGAGTACGTACGGCGCCTCGCCCCCGATCGGCTAGGCTGGAATGTGACCACCCTTCGCGGAAATCAGCGACTGCGCCACACCGATGCCGGGTGGGAGGTCCAGCCATTGGGCGCCGCGATTTTTCCACCGGCCAACACCGTCCTCATCGGTCGGCAGCTGTTCCGCGGGACGCCATGTGGGCTCAAGCTCCCCAACGACACGCTCCCGTGCATCCAAAGCTCCACCGCGCCGGAGGCCGCCCCACCCAAGGACCCGCTCACGACCTGGCTCCGCCGCCCGATCGACCGGCGGGACAATTGGTTCATCGATCAGACCTACCGCTACGGCTCCACCATGGGAGGCTTCTTCCAGCAGCACCAGGGAGTGGAGTTCAACAATCCGGATGGTACCCCCGTCATGGCCGCGGCCTCGGGCAAGGTGGTCTACGCCGGACGAGCCGAACAGGGCGCCCTGACCGTGGCCATTCGCCATGACACCACCGTCCGGGCGCACGGCAAGGTGCTGCGGCTCTATTCGATCTACTACCACAACAGCGCCCTCCTGGTGAAAGTGGGCGCCCGGGTCAAGACGGGCCAGGTGATTTCCCGAGTCGGCAATACTGGGAGGGCCACCAACGATCACCTCCATCTTGAGCTGGCCATCTCACCCACCGATTCGATTGGAGCCATCGTCGATTCGCTGCAGCGGTACCCGCCCTACACCACCAACCCCGAGCTTTGGCTGCAACAGATCCCGGGCACCGGGATCGTCGCGGGGCAGGTGTTCGACGCCTCCGGGGCTCCGGTCATGCAAGCGAGGATCTACGGCATTCGGAAGCCGGTCCCGACCGAGACCCCCTTCTCCTACGCCGAGACCTATGGGGAGCACGGGCACCCTCACCCGCTGTACGGGGAGCACTTCGCGGTGGGCGACGTTCCGGTGGGAGATTACGTGATCGGCACGGAGATCAACGGCAAGAAAGTCCTTCGCCGGATCACCGTGGAAGAGGGTAAGTTGACCTGGGTCGTCTTCAGGCCCTGATGTTCATCGAGCTGACCGATCACCTCCGCTGTCCCGCCGAGCACCCTGAGAGCTTCCTGGTCCTGCTTCCCGACCGGCTGGAGGATCGTTCGGTTCGAGCGGGACAGTTGGGCTGTCCCGTGTGCGGACGAACCTTCGCGTTGGAGGATGGCGCCCTGGACGTAGGCGGCGCGCGACCCTCGCCCCTTCCGTCGGCCCTCGACGCCCAGGCGATCACGGTGCTCGCCGGGGTCAACGGCCCGGGTGGGTATCTCGTGCTGGTGGGTTCTCCGGCGACCCTCTGGCCCGAGGTGGCGGAGCTGAACCGCGGGGTGGGGCTGATCGCGGTCAACCCCGATGCCGGCGTGACCGATGCTGGGCTGCTCAGCGTGCTGCGGGGCGGCGTCCTGCCGCTCAAGTCGCGGTCGATGCGGGGCGTGCTTCTGGGCCCGCCGTTCGGAGGCGATCCCCATTGGGTCAGCGAGGCTGCACGGGTGGTGCTGCCCGGCCTTCGCGTTGTCGGAGAGGGTTCTGACCCGTCCTCCGAGCTGCTGGAGCTGATGGCCAGCGCGGACGGCGTCTGGGTGGGAACGGCAGCGAGGCGGAAAGCAGGGAGCAGTGAGAAGTGAGAAGTAGTGAGAAGTGAGAAGTGAGAAGTGAGGAGTTAGGAGTCGCTGATGCTTGGTATGACGATTGGTTACTTCTCACTTCTCACTTCTCACTGCGGTACAGCTGCTCGATCGCAGGCCGATTGTGTTCCTCCACCACTCGCCGGCGGACCTTCAGCGTCGGGGTGAGCTCGCCCTTTTCCAGCGTGAAATCCTGCGCCAGCAACAGCAGCTTCTTGGGCATCTCGAACTGCGCCAGGTCTCGGAGGCTGCTGTAGACCTCCTGCTCCATCTTCCGGCGAATCTCCGGCAGGGTGAGCAGCTGCTCCAGGGCGCCGTCGGGCATCCCCTTCTCCACGGCCCACGCCCGCAGCGGCTCGGGGTGTGGCACCACCAGCATGATGGGGAACGGGCGTCGATCGCCCAGCATCACCGCGTTGCAGATGAACTTGCTCGACTTGGCCAGGTTCTCGATCGGCTGCGGGGCGATATTCTTGCCCCCCGCGGTGACGATCAAGTCCTTCTTGCGGTCGGTGATGCGCAGGTAGCCCTCGGAATCGATCAGTCCGATGTCGCCGGTGTGGAACCAGCCCTGAGCGTCGATGGCCTCGCTGGTGGCCTCCGCCTTCCCGAAGTAGCCCTGCATGACGTTCGGGCCACGAGTCAGGATCTCGCCGTCGGGCGCGATCCGAAGCTCGACACCGGGAACAGCCCGTCCCACGGTGCCGAGCTTGAGGTGCTCGAAGGTGTTGACCGCCATTACCGGTGAGGTCTCGGTCAGACCGTAGCCCTCCAGAATCGGCAGGCTCGCGGCAAAGAAGAACTTGGCGATCTCCGGCGAAAGAGGGGCCCCGCCGGAGATGAAAAACCGCACCCTGCCACCGGTGCGGGCGCGCAACTTGGCGAAGACCAGCCGATCGGCGATTTGCTTGCGCAGCGCCAACCCTCGAGGCACCGACCTGTGGGAGATCACGTACTCCGCCCATTCCTCGCCGGTGCGCCGGCTCCAGGCAAATATCCGGCGCTTCATCGCCGAGCTGCCGCGGACATTGTCCAACACTTTGCCATAGATCTTCTCATAGAGGCGGGGCACCGATGCCATCACTGTCGGGCGGCGTTCCTGCATGTCTGCCGGCACGGTATCGATCCCCTCCGCATAGTTGATCAGCACTCCGGCATACCACATCGAATAGTGTCCGAACATCCGCTCGAAGATGTGGGACAGCGGGAGGAAGGAGAGGCACTCGTCGCCTTCGCCGAAGGAGAAGAGCGCCACACAGGTCGTCACATTCGAGGTGATGTTACCATGGGTGAGCATGACCCCCTTGGGGTCGCCGGTGGTTCCGGAGGTGTAGATGATCGTGGCGAGATCTCCCGCGCGCACCTGCAGCGCGTTCGCTCGCCAGTCGGGATGCCGCCCCCGAGCGCCGCGCCCCGCGGCGAGCAGCTCCTCGAGGCCGAGGACCCCGGGCTGGCGGGCTTTCTCGTCAAACGCGATGACGTGGCGCAGGGCAGGAAGGCGGGGCCGAATGGCAAGCAGCTTATCGACTTGCTCCTTCGAGGAGAGCAGGATGGCGCTGGCCCCGGAGTCGCGCAGGATGTATTCGGCCTGCCGCGCAGGGAGCGTGGGGTAGATCGGAACGTCGGTACAGCGTGCGGCCAGGCAGGCATAATCGGTGATCGCCCATTCGGGGCGATTCTCCGAGAGAATCGCGACCCGGTCTCCCGGCTGTACCCCCAGCTCCAACAGCCCCAGGCTCAAGTCCTGGACCCGATGGGCCACCTCGCTGTAGCTCAGGTCTACCCAGCGGCCTCCGCGTTTGCTCCGCATCGCCACGGGCCGGCTGCTGAAGCGTTCCAGCGTGCCGAAGTAGAGCTGGTTAAGGGTGTCGGGCGTCGCCATCTGCTACTGGAATCTCACGATGAAGCGCAGTCCCGAGCCGGGCACGGGTTCGCCATGGGTGCGATTCGCTCGCACTGCGATGATGGTACTGTCCGGTCGGACTTTGGTGGGGTTCAGGCTCAGGATCTCGCTGGTGACCGTCCCATCGCTTCCAGTTTGGACCGTGTCGCTCAGTACGCCTCCCGTGAGGGTGACGGCGGTGTCCGGCGTCGGCGTGGCGATCTCATAGATCACCGGTCGGTCGGAGAGCGCGCCGGCGGTGAGGCTCTGCAAGCTGACCACCAGTGGCGGCGATGCCAGGGAGTCACCGAGTAAGGTAAAGATCGAATCGCCGACGATTGCGAGGGTGTCCGCGCGCGCGAGCACGGTGAGATTGATGATGTCGGACGAGAGCGAGCCGACACTAGCTTGGACTCGTGCGGTTCCGGCAGCCACACCCACGACGCGGCCGGCGATGCTGTCCACGGATACCGTCGTGTCCGGGCTCCGCCAGATTACCGTGGCGGCAACGCTGTCGCCGTCCTTATCCAGTGGCCGGGCCGAAAGCTGCAGGGTCTCCGCGATCTCCATGGCCGGCGGGGAAGGCACCTGAACCTCCAGCGCCACGACACCGGCCTCACCCTCTTCCAGGCCGCTGCATCCGAGCGCCACGACCCCACCCAACACGAGCCATCCCCAGCACCTCACAGCGTCTCCTGAGCCGGGCTGCTCGCGATTTCCCGCAGCGCGGTCTCGGCGTGTCGAATCCACCGCTCGGCGTCGGGTCCCTTGGGAGGGCGCGCGAGAAAGGCGCGCAGGTGCTCGGCTGCCTGTTGCACATCCCCCCGCTTCAACAGGAGGAAGGCCACCCCGTAGTGCGCCCCGACCAGCGTGGGATCCAGCTCCAGCGCTCGCTTGTAGTGCCGGATGGCCTCCTCGGGCTGACCGGTCTTGGTGAACGCGATCGCCATGTTGAGGAGGATGCGCGAATCGCTGGGGTTGTCCCGGAAGGCCAGACGATAGGAAGTGAGGGCTGCCTCGAAGTCCCCCTGTCGCTCCAAGGCCAGACCTTCGTTGAGGTAGTCGAGCCGTTGAGGCTGGGGGGTTTCCCGGTTCTCCCTCCCGAACAGGCGTCGCCAAAAGCTCATGGAATTGCGGAGGTCTCCGAGCAAAGTCAAACGGGCACAACACGTTGGAATGTTGCTAAGATATGTCGTCACAGCATCACCCGCAACGCGAGAATGAGTTCCGTTGCGCGCCTCCGCCTCGGTTGCTCCGAGGCTCGAACGGGCGTAGGTTGGGAAGTCGAGGCTGGCGTCTGGCTCATCCCCCGGAGGTTCCACATGCGGCGCACTCCTGCGACCGGTCCCCGTGGCGTGCTTGAGGTGGACTGGCCGTTCTTCGGCGAGATCTGCCGAGCGCTCGCGCTGCGGGTGGCCCGCGACTACCAGCCCGAGATCGTTCTTGGCATTGCCAAGGCGGGTGTCATCCCCGGCGTGGTAGTCGCCTCCATTCTCCAATCGGAGTTCAGCTCGATGGCGGTAACCCGCCGCGAGGCTGGCTCGCAACCTGTCCTGGTCTCCGGGCCGCCCCCGACGATTCGGGGTCGCCGCGTGCTGGTGGTGGATGAGACCTGTGATACCGGCAGCACCATGAGGCTCGCACTGAGCGAGGTCCGCGCGCTCAAGCCGGCCGAGGTGCGCTCCGCGGTGTCATTCAAGACGGGCGAGTTTACCCCGGATTTCCACGCCTTTGAGACCGACAACTTCATCATCCTGCCCTGGGACCGGGAGATCATCCAGGCCGGTGAGCTGGTGATGCGGCCGGACTACGCCGCACGGCTCTAGCCCCCGTTCCGCCGGTCGCCGGTCAACGCCGCCTTCTCTTCACTGCAACCCTGCACTCCGAGTGACCGTCTAACGGCGGTACCCTCCCTTGGAGTGCAACCGATGCGAGCCGTCATCGCAGGTGTCATGTCGTTCGTCTGGCCGGCAGGGTTGCTGGCCCAGCAGGTGGAGCGCTACACCCTCGTGGGCGACGAGGTGGCGATCTACAACCTGGCGGGGCAGGTCCGGGTCGAGCCCAGTCAGAGCGGGGTCGTCGTTGAGGTCACTCGGGGAGGCGCTGCCGCGGCGCAGCTGCGGGTCGCACAGGGTGAGCTCGATGGCAGGGAGACGCTTCGGGTGATTTATCCATCCGATGATATCGTCTTTCCCACCTCGGGGGGAAACTCGTCGGCCCAACTGCGGGTGCATGAGGATGGTACGTTCGGTGACGACGAGCACGGGTGGAATCATCATGAACGAGGTCGGCGGGTCTCCATCAAGGGAGCCGGCAGCGGCCTCGAAGCCCATGCCGACCTGCGGGTGCAAGTGCCCAAGGGCCAGCGGACCTGGGTTCACCTCGCCGTCGGTGCGGTGTCGGTCACCAACGTCGACGGCGAGCTGCATGTCGATGCTTACAACGCTTCGGTGACCGCGTCCGGGATCCGGGGTGACACTGACCTGGATGTCGGCTCCGGTTCGGCCCAGGTGACGGGAGCCGAAGGGGATCTTCACGTGGACACCGGATCGGGTCCGGTTGAAGTTGCCCGCTTTCAGGGTGGCCGTCTGCTGATCGACACCGGATCCGGAGGGGTGACCGGATCGGAGCTGCAGGCGCAGAAGCTGTCGATCGATACCGGCTCGGGGGACATCAAGCTGACCGGGGTCTCGGCGTCTTCACTCGCGCTGGAGACGGGGAGCGGATCCGTGACCGCCGATATCCGAGGGTCGTTGGAATCGCTCGACGTGGAGACCGGCTCGGGTGACGTCGCGATCAAGGCCCCGCCCAGCCTGGGTGCCGAAGTCGACATCGAGACATCCAACGGAGGGATCGAGAGCGATTTTCCGATGCAGGTGACCGAGCGTTCGCCCGATCACGTGACCGGACGGATTGGGGATGGGCGGGGAAAGATCGCGATCGAGACCGGCTCGGGGGAGATCCGACTGATCAAGAACTCGAACTGAGACCGAGGGCCTCGATGTAGCCCACGCCTTGGGCCATGCGGTCGTAGAGACCACTGAGGGTGTCGGGAGCCCCGGCGAGGAATCGGCAGCGGGCATCGCCCCGGGAACGGCACTCCACCTCCATGACGGCGACCAGCCCGTCCGACAGCCGGCCAAAGAAATCCGCCAACAGCCCGCACGTGAGATGGCAGGAGGGGAACTCACCGCGGCCTTCGTCGGAGGCCTCGGCCCACTCGGTGGAATCCAGGGCCAGCACCGCAGGGCCGAGCGGGGTGGCTTCCAGCGCTCCCCAACCCTGCTCGGCGAAGAACTCGGAGACTACCTCGCTCAGAAATTGGACGTCCAGATCCTGGGGACGTTCTACCCCCCGCGTGGCCAGCAGCCAGTCGGCGAATTCGCTGTAGAGCTCTTGGCCTCCGGCGAATCCAGCCTCCTGCAGATAGGTCGAGGCCTGGAGGCCGGTATCGCGCTCCAGTGAGGTCCGCAGCTGCTGAATCACGCGGCGGCCCACGCGGAGACCGGGACGGGCGGGCCGATGTTCCTGCTGAGTCATGGGAGAAACGGGTTGGAGGTGCTTGATCTTAGGCCGTGCCGCCGACGCGGCGCAAGAGCTCCGACTCGTCGATGACTTCCACCCCCAGTGCCTTCGCCTTCTCCAGCTTGCTTCCCGCATCTTCGCCGGCGACGACGGCGTCGGTCTTCTTGCTCACGCTTCCCGCGACCCGACCACCGGCGGACTCGATGAGCTCGGTCGCCCTGGTGCGGGAAAGCGTGGGCAGCGTTCCGGTGAGGACGTAGGTTTTTCCCGAGAGCGAGCCGTCGCTGCCCGCAGCCCGAGGCTCGACGAAATTGAGTCCTGAGCCTTCCAGCCGGCGAATCAGCTCCTGATTCCGCGGCTCGCGGAAGAATGCCACCACCGCCTCCGCGATGGCCGAACCGATTCCGGGGACATCGTTGATCTCCGCCTCCGAGGCCCCCATCAGAGCGGACATGGTGCCGAACCGGCGCGCCAGCAGCACCGCAACCGTCTTGCCCACGTGCCGAATGCCCAGCGCGAAGAGCAGGTTGGACAGTGGGCGCGCCTTCGATGTCGCGATCGCCGTGACCAGCTGCTCCGCCGACTGCTTGGCGAACCGCTCCAGCCGGGTGAGCTGGTCCACGGTCAGCTCGTAGAGATCGGCCACGTCGGCGATCAGCCTGGTCTCGAGGAACTGCCGGACTCGCTCGTAGCCCAGGCCCCGAATGTCCATGGCCTCACGAGAGGCGAAGTGAACGATTCCCTCGAGTACACGGCCGGGACAGGACACGTTGGGACAGAAGCGCATCACTTCATCGGCGGGATGCTCTACCGGAGTGCCGCAGGCGGGGCAGCGGTCGGGCATCTGGAAGGGCCGCTCGTCTCCGGTTCGCCGGTCCGGCAGCGGACGAACGACTTGAGGAATCACCTCGCCGGCGCGGATAAGCTCGATCCAGTCCCCGATTCGAATGTCTTTCTGGGAGATGAGCTCCTCGTTGTGCAAGGTGGCGCTGCTCACGGTGACGCCGGTGACCACGACCGGTTCCAGGACCGCGTATGGGTTGAGCGCTCCCGTGCGGCCGACGTTGATCAGAATGTCCTTGAGCCGGGTCACGGCAACCTCGGGCGCGAACTTTCGGGCGATGGCCCAGCGCGGCTCCCGTCCCCCGATCACGCCCAGCTCGCCATAGAGTGCCAGCCGGTCGACCTTCACGACGACCCCGTCGGCCTGAAACGCCAAATGGGGAATGAGCTGCTCAAAGCTGGCGATCCTGTCCTGCACCTCGGTCAGGGTTTCGAAGCGCTCCCGGTGAGGCTCAACCTGGAATCCCCAGGCGTCCAGTAGATCCATCTGCTCCCAGTGGGTGCGCGCGGTGAAGGCGCCGTCGATCGGTTCGACGGCGAAGGCGAACATTCTGAGCCGCCGTTTGCGGGTGATCGCCGGGTCGAGCTGCCGGAGTCCTCCCGCTGCGGCGTTCCGCGGGTTGGCGAACAGTGGCTCACCTTCCTTCTCCCGCTCCGCGTTCACCCGCTTGAATCCCAGGTAGGGCAGATAGACCTCTCCCCGCACCTCCATCAGCCGCGGCCACCCCCGGCCCTTGAGCGCGAGCGGGACATCGGAAATCGTTCGCAGATTCGCGGTGATGTTTTCTCCGACGATGCCGTTTCCGCGAGTGGCCCCCATGGTGAATTGGCCGTCCTGGTACGTCAGGCTCACCGCGGCACCGTCAATCTTGATCTCGGCGGTGTAGCCGGCTTTCCGGACCTCGGCGACCAGGCGGGCGTTGCGCTCCTCCCAGGCGGCCAGCTCCTCGGGAGTGAACGCGTTGGCCAGGGAGAGCATAGGACGGCGGTGGGTGCACTTCTCGAGGGCGCTCGCGGGGGCCGCCCCGACACGCTGGGTAGGACTGTCGGCTGTTCGCAGCTCGGGCTGGGTCTCCTCCAGCGCCTGGAGCTCGCGGAACAGCTCGTCGTACTCCGCGTCGGAGATCTCCGGCGCGTCGAGCACGTAGTAGGCGTGATTCGCGCGTTCGATTTGCTGCCGCAGGGCAGCCGCACGGGCGGCTACCGCCTGGCTCACCGTGCGGCGGCCTCCTGGCTCAGGACGGCCGCCGCCACCCCTACCAGACGCTGAATCTCGGGCGACCCCGCGCTCGCCACGTCCAGCTCGTCGTCCTCGCTGGAACTCGATGGCGGATAGGCCGCGAGCAATTGCCGCAGGAAGCCGATCATTGCCGCCTGCTCCCGCTCCTTGCGTCGCAGGGTACCATCCTCGCCTCGCCGCTGCTGCAGCCGCTCGAACCGGTGAGCGTTGCGCAGGGCTTTCGCGGTGAGATTTGCCACGACCTGACAGAACTCCAGGTCGCCGGCCGAGAAGCTCGGCCCGTCGCGGAAAGTGCGGAGGAAGATGGCGCCGATGGCGGCACCCCGCCAGGAAATCGGCACTACGGTGATGGTCTTCACCCGGCGCGCGGCCAGGGCCCCTCGGGCTGGACTGAGCGAGGCGTCGGTAGCGGCGTCCGCGATGTACACCGTCTCGCCGGTCTGCAGGGCTTTTCGCAGCTCAGGGTAGCGCTCCAGGTCGACGACGTAGTTCCGGATCCCGGGATCCTCGTAGCTGGCGACCAGCCGCGCGGACTTCCCGCCGCGCTCGGCCAGGAAGATGGAGCAGCGATCGAGCCCGAAGCACTCTCCCAGCCGCAGGGCGACCGATTGGACGATGTCGGCGAAGTGCAGCGTCCCGCCGATCTCCTGGAGAATCTCGATCACGGCGAGCAGATGCTTCCGCTCTTGCTCCAACGCACTCAGGCGAGCCTGTAACCGCTCGACTTCGTCGACAGGCAAAGTAGCCGTCATAAGTGGTATCCCTGAAGGTGAGGGATGGCAGGGGCGCCAGCCAGCGGAGCCTCCTGGGGGCCCGCCCAACGCTCATTATAAGGCGGTCCACCGCTCTCGAAAACCGTGAACGAAGCTGCAGCCGGGAGTGTCAAAATCTCTGCTGTCGCGATGGTTGACGGCCTCCCCGTTGCCAGTAGGTTGGAGACAGGGCGTCACTCGAGCAACGAGGTACTTGGCGTGGCCCAGAAAAAGCCGGACGCGGACGAGGCTACCGATCGACCCAAAGACGATGAGGGTCGCCTGGGGGGCTTTGCGGCCGGGGTCGTGTTCGGAGCCATCCTCGGCGCCAGCCTCGCCCTCCTCTTCGCGCCCGACCGGGGGGACAAGACCCGCTCCCGGTTGCGGCGCCGCCTGCGGCGCCTCCGGGAACGGGCCCGGGCAGGCATGGACCACGCCGGGAGCTCGACCCGTGAGGAGCTGATTCGTCGCCGCCGCCTGATCAAGGCGCAACTGGACCGCGCTGCGGCGCGGGCGCGCGATGCCCTCTAGCACTCGGCTCTATTTCTTGTTGCGGATGGCCGTAGCCAGGTCCGCGGCCCGGCGGCGGTACACTGAGTCCATGATCTCCCGATCCGGCAACGCAGCCAGCTCCTTCAGTTGCTGACGGGCATCGGCGTAGCGCTTTCGGTCGACGTAGATCTCGGCGAGCTCGAGCCTATGGTAGATGCGCCCGGGATCGAGCTCGACCGCCTTCTCCATGTCGGCAATGGCCTCGCTCCACGATGCCTGCTTGAAGATCCCCGCGCCCAAGAAACTCTTGGCGAAGAAACGGCTGAAGCCGGACAGCCGCATGATCTCCGCGTTCCATCGACCGAGGATATGGTAGGCGCCGTCGTGCCGGGGATTGATGGCCAGGGTGCGGAGCGCCTCGTCGCGGATGATCCGCGCGCGCTTGATCCGCTCTTTCTTCCCCATGTGGAGCGCAGCCTTGCCGACCGCGAGGGCGAGGGCAAAGTGGCCGTCGGCGGCGTTACTATCCGCGTTCACGGCGCGGGCGGCAAGCAATTCCGCCCGGGCGTACAGCGAGTCTCGCTCCGGGCTCTTCACGCTGTCGGGGATCTGGTCGCCCAGATCCAGCAGAGTGATGGCCCCGCGCCAATTGGCCTCATAGTTCGCCGAGTCTACGGCCAGCGCGGCTTCGAAATGAGCCAGCCCGGTGCGGAGATCATGCGCCTGCACTGCTGCCACGCCGAGGGCGATATGGTCCACGGCCTGCTGTGCCTGGAGCGACGCGGGCAGGGCAGGGCGGCATGCCAATGCAGCCAGGACGAGGATCGGTGCGCGCACGCGGGTATCCGAGTCGAACGAGATAACGAATGGTGATCCCCTCGCTGATCCAGCACAAGCGCGATGGCCATGCCCTCCGGCCGGAGGACTGGCGCACGCTCATTGGAGAGTATACCGCGGGACGGGTTCCGGACTATCAGATGTCGGCGCTGCTCATGGCGGTGGTCTGGCGCGGCCTCACCACTGAGGAGCTGGCCGCACTGACCGATGCGATGATCGCCTCGGGCGACCGCTTCAGCTTCGATGGCCTCGGTCGTCCGATCGTGGACAAGCACTCCACCGGCGGTGTGGGCGACAAGGTTTCCCTACTGCTCGCACCGATGGTGGCGAGCTGCGGCGTCGCCGTCCCCATGATGTCCGGACGGGGACTGGGCCACACCGGTGGCACGCTCGACAAGCTGGAATCGATCCCGGGTTTTCGGACCAACCTCAGTATCCGGGAGGCCAAGGCCCAGATCGAGCGGATCGGCTGCGCCCTGATCGGTCAGACGCCGGAGATCGCGCCGGCAGACAAGCGACTCTATGCTCTGCGCGATGTCACCGGCACCGTCGAATCCATCCCGCTCATCTCCGCCAGCATCATGTCGAAGAAGCTGGCGGAGGGGCTGACGGGGCTGGTCCTGGATGTGAAAACCGGAAGCGGCGCATTCCTGCCGGACCCCACGCGGGCCATCGAGCTCGCGCGCACCATGATCGCGCTGGGCGAGGCACGCGGCTGCCCCACGGTGGCGCTCCTCACGGCCATGGACCGGCCGTTGGGCCGGGCCTGCGGCAACGCGCTGGAAGTGGAGGAGGCGATCGAAGGCCTTCAAGGCGGTGGGCCTCCCGACCTGATGGAGGTCACCTATGCTCTGGGGATCGAAATGCTCCTGCTGGTGGGAGCGGCCGCCGACCCAACGGATGCCCGGAGGCGTCTGCAGACAGCGGTCAGCTCGGGTCGCGCGCTGGAAACCTTCCGCCGAATCATCGAGGCCCAGGGCGGCAATCCCGGCGTGATTGATGACCCGGCGGTGCTCCCGCAAGCCGGGGCCGTCGAGGTTTACCGGGCCCAGCGGAGCGGCGTAGTCGCGACCGTAGAGCCTCGACGCATCGGCCAGGCGATCGTGGAGCTGGGCGGGGGCCGCCGGAGTTTGGAGGATCACGTCGATGCGGCCGTGGGATTCGTCATTACGGCGAAACCGGGCGACGAGGTTCGCGAGGGCGAGCCGATCGCCTCGATCTTTGCGCGGGACAACGATGGGATCGTCATCGGCACCGCGGCCCTCGATGAGGCGATCGCGGTCCGGGAGCGGGGCACCCTGACGCCGCTCATCAGCCATCGGATCACCTCGACCGGAGTCGAATCCCGGCCGGAGGCCAGATAGCATGCCGATTGTGAACGAGCCGGTAGGAATATTGCTGGTGGCTGCGGCGGTGTTGATCGCGCTGGTGACCTGGTTCTTCCGGGATCGCCGTAATCCGGGACCGAGGCTGGTGACGGATGACGATGGGATCAACCGGAAGGTGTTGGAGGAAGCTGAAAAAGCAGTGAGGAGTAAGGAATGAGCCTTACTGCTCGCTGCTTCTCGCCTCTGTCGGCAGATAGATCTCAAACCGCGTTCCCTGGCCGGGCTCCGAGTAAACCCAGATATACCCATCGTTCTGCTTCACCGCGCCATACACCGAGGCCAGACCCAGACCAGTGCCCTTGCCAACCGGCTTGGTCGTGAAAAACGGCTCGAAGACACGCTCCAGGGTCGCAGAGCTCATTCCCATCCCACTATCACTGATCGTCAGACACACATAGGTGCCAGGCCGAAGCTCGATCCCCGGGTGAAGCTGCTGAATCGCTGGAGCGGTAAGCTGCCGTTCCGTGGTCTCTATCGTGATGTGCCCTCCTTCGGGCATCGCGTCCCGGGCGTTCAGCACCAACTGCAGCAGGACCTGCTCGACCTGGTGCTGATCGACCAGGATCTTGGGGAGGTCGGGCCTGAGGTGGAGTTCAATGGGCACGCCTTCTCCCGCCGCGGAGAAGAGCGCGGGGGTGAGTCCGCTCACCACCGCACTCAGGTCCAGCCAGGAGCGGCGAGTTATCTCCTGGCGGGCGAAGGCAAGGAGTTGCCGGGTGAGTGCGGCAGAACGGTGGGCCGCTCCCAGCACCTGGGCGGTGTACTGCCGGCGCTCGTCGGGCTGCGGCAGGCTGCGCTCCAGGATCTCCGTATATCCGATGACCGTCGTGAGCATGTTATTGAGATCATGGGCCACACCCCCACCCAAGCGGCCGAGAGCCTCGAGCCGCTGAGACCGCCGGAGCGACTCCTCGGTACGTCGGCGGAGGGTCACATCGCTGAGGGTGCCGAGCATGCGGAGCTCGATGCCGTCGCTGCTGCGCATGATCAGCGCGTGATCCTCGACGAGGGCGTATTCGCCAGTCGCATGCCTGAAGCGATACTCCCGATGCCATCGGGTCTCGCCCCGCGCGATGACCGCAGCCTGCTCGGTGATCACCCGGGAGCGATCCTCGGGGTGCAGCCGCTCTTCCCACCAGGCGACACTGGGACCTACTTCCCCAGTCGAGTACCCGAAGATCTCGGCGAAGCCGTCGACCCAGGTGAAGGTCCCGGTGTTGAGGTCGCGATCATACAGCGCAACGTGGCCGGCCCTGGTGGCCAGGCGATAGCGCTCGGCGCTCTGCCGCAGCTCGTCTTCGAACTGACGCTCGACCGTAAGGTCCCGAAAGATCTTGGCGAACCCGATGAGCTCCTCGGCCGCATCCTGCAGCCGGTAGGTGATGCCCGAGGCCCAGAAGCGGGTGCCATCCCGGCGCAGCAGCCACCGCTCATCGCTGGCTTCGCCGTGCTCGCGTACGAAGCTCAGCTCGCGCTCGGGCACGCCGTGGTTCCGGTCCTCGGGCGTAAAGATCTCCCGCGCGTGCATGCCGATGAACTCGGAGCGGCTGTACCCGAGCAGCCGCTGCACGCCGAGATTCCAGGTGCGGTTGTGCCCGTCCGGCGCTATCAGGAAGATCGCGTGGTCCGGGACCTGCTCGACGAGGGCGGCATACAGCGTGTCTTCGGCCGACGACTGGGTCCGCAGAGTCATGCCGCTACGGTATTGAAGAGAGAGAGCCGGGGCTGTGACGGGGGATACGTGACGGCATCGTGCCTTGGCAGATTTGGATCTGGATTCGGAGAGCAGGAACACGCCTGAGCCGAACAGGATCGGCGTTCAGCCGTTCAGCAACCGGTTCCGAGTTTTAGCGAGCCGGCAGCCGCAGCAATGGCGCCGGAAGCCCAATACCTCTCACTTCCTCACACATCCAGATTGCTCACGTATTTGGCGTTCCGCTCAATGAACTGGCGCCGAGGCTCGACCTCGTCGCCCATGAGCTCGTCGAACAGCTTCGAGGCCTCCACGGCGTCCTCCATGGTCACCCGGAGGATCGTGCGAGTGGCGGGATCCATCGTGGTCTTCCAGAGTTGGTCCGGATTCATCTCCCCCAGACCCTTGTAGCGCTGGATATTGATCGTTCCCTTGCCGTCGCCGGCCAGCCGCTTGGTGTACTCGTCTCGCTCGGCCTCGCCGTAGGCGTAGAACTCCTCCTTGCCTTTGGCCACCCGATACAGTGGTGGCTGAGCGATGTAGACGTAGCCTGCCTCGATCAACTCCTGCATCTGCCGGAAGAAGAAGGTGAGCAGGAGGGTCCGAATGTGGGCGCCGTCCACGTCCGCATCGGTCATCAGGATGATCTTGTGGTAGCGGGCATCCTCCAGCTTGAAGTCTTCCCTCACGCCGGTCCCGATGGCCGTGATCATGGCCCGGATCTCTTCATTGCTCAGAATCTTGTCGATCCGGGCCTTCTCGACGTTGAGGATCTTCCCCCGCAGCGGAAGGATCGCCTGGAAGGAGCGATCGCGGCCCTGCTTGGCGCTGCCGCCCGCGGAGTCACCTTCGACGATGTAGATCTCGGAGTGCGCCGGATCGTCGATGGAACAGTCGGCCAGCTTGCCCGGCAGCACCGCGTTCTCCAGGCCTGACTTCTTGCGCACCAGGTCACGGGCCTTGCGTGCCGCCTCCCGGGCCCGCGCCGCGCTCACGGCCTTTTCGATGATGTTGCGCGCGACCGGTGGGTGCTCCTCCAGGTAATTCCCCAGGTGCTCGTTGACCACCGCCTTGACGATGCCCTCGACCTCGGAGTTGCCCAGCTTGGTCTTGGTCTGCCCCTCGAACTGCGGCTCCTTCACCTTGACGTGCAGCACGCAGGTGAGCCCCTCGCGGATGTCCTCGCCCGAGAGGGTAAACCCTTCCTTCTTGAGGAAGTCCCGCCGCTTGGCCACGTCGTTGATGGTGCGCGTCAAGGCCGACTTGAACCCGGTGAGGTGGGTGCCGCCTTCGTGGGTATTGATGTTATTCACGAAGGTGAAGGTGTTTTCGTTGTATCCATCCTCGTACTGCAGGGCGAGATCGACCTCGACCTCGTCCTTGACCGCGCTGAACGCGATCGGCTTGGGGTGGAGCGGCTTCTTGTTGCGATTGAGCCACTCGACGAACTGGATGAGGCCGCCCTTGGCGAAAAAGCTCTCGCTCTTGGCCGGCTGCTCCCGCTCGTCCTTGATCGTGATCGTCACGCCCTTGTTGAGGAAGGCGAGCTGCCGAAGCCGGTCGGCCAGGGTGGAGTAGTGGAACTCGAGCACGGTGAAGATCTCAGGATCCGGCTTGAACCGGATGGTGGTACCGGTGACTTTCGTCTTTCCCAGCACCGTCAGCTTCTTGACCGTCTTGCCTCGAACGAAGGTCATGTGGTGCCGCTGGCCGTCGCGGTCGACCAGCACTTCCAGCCGCTCCGAGAGGGCGTTCACCACCGAGACGCCCACGCCATGCAGTCCACCGGACACCTTATAGGTGTTCTTGTCGAACTTGCCCCCCGCGTGCAGCACCGTCAGCGCCAGCTCCACGCCCGGAATCTTCTCGGTCGGATGGATATCCACCGGGATCCCCCGGCCGTTATCCTGGACGGTGATGGAGTTGTCCGGATGAATGGTGACGTTGATCGTGTCGCAGTGTCCGGCGAGGGCCTCGTCGATCGAATTGTCCACCACCTCGTACACCAGATGGTGCAACCCGTTCTCGCTGGTCGACCCGATGTACATGCCGGGTCGTTTGCGCACCGCCTCCAGTCCCTTGAGCACCTGGATCGCGTCGGCCTTGTACCCGGGCTTGAGTCCATCGTCCTGCTGGTTGCCGTTGAGGACGGCGCTCTGATCTTTCGCCATAGTCTCCGTCACTTGGACCGGGAAGCGTCGGGCCCCGGCTCCCCGCGACTCAAAGAACCGGGCACCCAGCGGATTTCCTTCACTCGCCCCGTCCGGCCGGCATTGACCCGAGCCAGGATCCTGGGCGCCATCAAGCTCAATTCCGTGGCCCAGGCGGCGCTCGCCACGCGCACCCGGAGCACACCGTCGGGGGTAATGGATTCCGGCGCGGTCACCGCCGCGATCTGACTCCCGACCAGTTCGCGCCACTCCTCGATGATGCCGGCCTGCTGCAATCGCTTGCTGAAGCCGGATTGCTTCAGGTAGCTGGCCAGTGCCTCGGCGAGTGAAGCCGGCTGCCGCTTCTCGGTCATGCTCGGCCGATCCTCCCGCCTTCAACCCGCCACACGGGGAGCTTCAGATCGGATGGCAGCTCATCCGCCCGCGGCGCGGTGAGAAACACCTGGCGATCACCTGATCCCAGCAGGCGCGCGGCGAGGCGTCGCTGGCGCTCGCGATCGAGCTCCGCAAACACGTCGTCCAGCAACAGCCCCGGTTCGGTATCCCGGGCTTCTCGCAGCGTTGCGATCTCGATCAGTCGCAGCGCCACCGCCGCGCTGCGCTGTTGGCCAGTGGAGCCGAAGGCTCGGAGCGGTTTCCCACCAATCTCCAGCACCAGGTCATCTCGGTGCGGGCCGACTGTGGTCATGCTCCGGGCCCGGTCGTCCGGTCGGGCCGAGTCGAGCGCCGCGCGCCAGGTGCCCGGCTCATCCAACCCCGGCTGGCCTCCGTAGTAGAGGCGAGCCGGCTCGCGTTCGCCCAGGCACTCGAATTCGGCCGCGAAGCGCTCTTGCGCACCTCTGGCCCAGGCCTCCCGAGCTCGGACCACGTCCGCCCCCGCACTGGCGAGTGGACCGTCGAACGCCTGCGCCATCTCGGGCCGACCCTGCCGCAAGGCGCTGTTGCGCTGGGCCAGCGCCGCCCGGTAACGCATCAGCGAGCGCAGGTAGCGGCCATCGGCCAGCGAAAGCAGGCGGTCGAGATATTGGCGCCGTCCGGCCGCTGGTCCGGAAGCGAGTCCCACGTCCGCGGGCAGAAACGAAACGGCAACCCATCCGCCCACCGCATCGGCCAGCCGCTCCGGCTCGTTCCCGTCCACCCTGAGCTGCTTGCGCCGGCCGCTCAGGTGATAGGTCGCGCCGACCACTCCGACTGCCCCGCAGCTGACCTGCGCAGCAACATGGAACCCAGGCCCGCCGAACCGGACAATCTCCGGATCCGTGGACCCGCGGAACGAGCGAAAGAGGACGGGATAACAGACCGCCTCGAGGAGATTCGTCTTGCCCTGCGCGTTGGCGCCGAGCAGGACCATTCCTTCGGCGGGTGGCTCGAGCTCGAGGTCGGCAAGATTGCGGAAGCCTCGAGCCACCAGGTGCTCGAGCCGCACTATTCGATGTGGAGCTGGCGGCTCACGGTTTGTCCCACGTTGCCCAACATGTCCACGCCGTGGATCCGCACCAGCACAGTGGCGCCACTGAAGCCAATGGTGGTGAGGGGAAGCCCGAACGACACCGTATCGGCCCCCTGGCCCAGCAGCGGGGCGAACCCCACATTGAGTCCCTGGACGTCGAAGTACACCGTATCCACGCCGTCGGGATCGACCGCGTGACCAGTCAACACAAACTGGTCCCCTTCGACAATGACGGTATCAAAAGCGCCAGGCTCATCGATCGCGGTCAGTGGACCCACTCCGTCTCCGCTGCCGCCCGTGTCGTCGGGAAAAGTCAGCCGGTCCCGCTCGGCGCACCCCAGGACCAGCCCGACTGCCAACCACCAGATTCCCCGCCGTGATAGCATCAAAAATAGTCGGGCTGAGGGTGAAATTGCAGGCTTATTTCCCCTGAAAGACGGCCTTTCGTTTCTCCAGAAATGCTCGCGTACCCTCCCGCATGTCCGCCGTGCCCGAGAGCAGCCCGAAGTGATTGGCCTCGAGCAACAGGGCTTGATCGAGACTCATCTCCAGGCCGGCGTCCACCGCCTCTAGGCAGGCACGGATCGCGAGCGGCCCGTTCTCCAGGATGGTTCGCAGCAATTGCTCGGCCTCTTCCAGGAGCTGCCCGGACGGCACCACCCGATTCACCAGTCCGATCCGCCAGGCCTCCTGGGCGTCAATCATCTGGCCCGTCAGGAGCAGCTCCAGGGCCCGACCCTTGCCCACCAGTCGGGGCAACCGCACGGTGCCACCATAGCCCGGTCCGATGCCCAACTTCACCTCGGGCTGCCCGAACTTGGCATTCTCGCTCGCGATTCGGAGGTGGCACGCCATGGCGAGCTCGCAGCCGCCACCCAGCGCGAAACCGTTCACCGCGGCGATGACCGGCTTGCCACAGCGCTCCAGTCGTCGGAACACCAGCTGGCCGGCCAGCGCGCGGGCTTTTCCCTCGGAGGTGCCCTGCGCCGCGATCTCGCCGATATCGGCTCCCGCCACAAATGCCTTGGGACCCGCGCCGGTCAGAATGACGCCCCGCACCCCTGGATCGCCTTCGACGTGCGCCACGGCATCGCCCAGCTCCGAAATGACCACGCCGTTCAAGGCGTTGAGTTTGTCGGGCCGATTCAGGGTGACGCGAGCGATGCCGTCGGACACCGCATAGAGGAGCGTAGTGAAGGCCATGGATAGAGGCTCGAGGGTAAGGGGCTATCAGCTATCAGCTATCAGCTATCAGTCTGAGCGGTAAGGGCAAAGTCCTTGTAACGTAACCTGTCGGGTTCCCTTCGTGCGTACGCTCTACCTCTAGCGTTAGCTGTCAGCTGTCAGCTAATAGCTGTTAGCTTCCCCTCATGCCCATTCCCACCCCCATCGCCTGGACTCCGGACCGCTCGATCCGGATCCTGGACCAGACTCTGCTTCCGACCGAGGAGCGCTACCTCGAGTTGCGGTCGGTCGAGGCCGTAGCCGAGGCGATCCGCTCGCTGCGGGTGAGAGGAGCGCCTCTGATCGGGATCGCGGCCGCCATGGGGGTGACGCTCGCTGCCCATGACAGTCACACGCTGGAGGCGGTATGCGCCGGCGCGGCGATGCTGGGGGCCACCCGACCCACGGCGGTCAACCTTCGCTGGGCACTCACCCGTATGGAGCGCCGGGCCGCGGACGCGCTCGCGCGGGGCAACGGTCTCCACCGCGCGCTGGTCGAGGAGGCCGACGCGATATGGGAGGAGGACCGAGCGATGTGCGCCCGGATCGGTACACTGGGCGCCGAGCTCATTGGCGGCGATGTCCAGGTGCTGACCCACTGCAACGCGGGTGCACTGGCGACCGGCGGCATCGGGACGGCGCTGGCTCCGGTGTACACGCTGCACCAGGCCGGACAGAAAGTCGCCGTCATCGTGGACGAAACCCGACCGCTGCTTCAGGGTAGCCGGCTCACCGCCTGGGAGCTTGCCCATGCTGGCGTTCCAGCGACCTTGATCGCCGATGGTATGGCGGCTAGCCGGTTGCGGCGGGGGGACGTTTCCTGCGTCATCGTGGGCGCCGATCGCATCGCCGCCAACGGCGACGTCGCCAACAAGATCGGCACCTATGGACTGGCGCTCGCGGCCCGAGCCCACAGCGTGCCGTTCTACGTCGCGGCCCCGAGCTCGACGCTCGACCCCCACACCCCGGACGGCTCCCGCATTCCCATCGAGGAGCGCGCGCCGGAGGAGGTGGGGGGATGGCGTGGCCACCGCGCGGCGCCGGACAACATCGCGGTGTGGAACCCGGCCTTCGATGTAACGCCGGCTGCTTTGGTGACCGCGATCATCACTGATCGGGGGGTCTTTCAGCCCGGCGATCTCGCCCGGGCCATGGACTGAATGGCTTCCATTCTCGCGCTCGATCAGGGCACCACCGGTTCAACCGCCCTGCTGGTTCACCAGGACGGCAGCATCCTGGGCCGGGCCTACCGTGAGTTCGACCAGCACTACCCTCAACCCGGCTGGGTCGAGCATGACCCGGAGCAGATCTTCCAGGTCTCACTCGACGTGATGCGCCAGGCGCTGAGCCGATCGGGTGAGCGGCCCGCAGGACTCGGCATCACCAACCAGCGGGAGACGGTGGTGCTGTGGGACAGGCGAACCCTGGCCCCGGTGGCGCCCGCCATCGTCTGGCAGGACCGCCGGACCACCGATCGGTGTCGCGAGCTCCGTGAGCGCGGGCTGGAGACATTGCTCCGGGAGCGTACCGGGCTGGTGCCCGACCCTTACTTCTCCGCCACGAAGCTCGAGTGGCTGCTCCGCGATTCCGCGCTCCGCCGACGCGCCGAAGCCGGAGAGCTCGCGGCCGGCACGGTGGAGAGCTGGCTGGTCGCCCGTCTCACCGGCGGACGAGTCCACCTGAGCGATCACACTAACGCCTCGCGAACCCTGCTGTACGGGCTGCGACGGCGCGACTGGGACGAGGAGCTGCTCCGTCTGTTCCATGTGCCACGGGAGGTGCTGCCTCGCCTGGTTCGGTCCTCCGAGGTGATAGCAGACGCCGAACCCGCCCATCTGGGCTTTTCTCTGCCCATCGCCGGTCTGGCCGGGGACCAGCAGGCGGCGTTGTTCGGACAGGGATGCTGCGGCGAGGGGCTGGCCAAGAACACCTACGGGACCGGCGCCTTCCTCCTGGTCTACACCGGCGACCGGCTGCCGACACCAACCGCTGGCGTACTCTCCACCGCGGCTTGCGGGCCGCAGGGTGAGCCGGCGTATGCACTGGAAGGCAGCATTTTCATCGCGGGCGCGGCGATCCAATGGTTGCGGGATGGTCTGGGTCTGATTGGCTCGGCACAGGAAACCGAAGCCCTGGCCCGCAGCGTGGCCGATACCGGCGGGGTGCATTTCGTCCCGGCGTTCGTGGGTTTGGGGACGCCGCACTGGGAGCCGGCGGCAAGGGGCACCCTGACCGGCATCACCCGGGGCACCAACCGAGCGCAGCTGGTTCGGGCGGCGTTGGAAGCCATGGCCTACAGCACCTCGGATCTGTTGTCCGCCATGGAGGAAGCAGGTGGTGTCGAGGTGCCGACCTTGCGGGTGGACGGCGGGGCCGCCGCCAACGATTGGCTGATGGAATTCCAGGCCGACGTGCTCGGCATCGCCGTCGAGCGCCCCGATATGGTTGAAACCACCGCGCTCGGTGCCGCCGGCCTCGCGGGAATGGCGTTGGGGGTATGGAAGAACACGGGCGAGTTCCTCGCCGGCAGACGTTTCCGCCGGTTCGAGCCTCAACTCTCCGCCGGTGGAAGGCAGACGGCCCTGGCCGGCTGGCATCGGGCAGTAAAGGCAGCCCTCTCCTGGGCCCGCGACGCCTGAGTCGGATCGGGTCAACTGTCTTATATTGTTCCCATGGGTGCCATCGAGAAACGGCCATGAAGCCCGGCCGCAAGTTCCTGCTCGGCGCCGGGCTGATTGTCGCCAGCGTCGGCTTCCTCATCGCCGAGGGAGTGAAGGAGACCGGGGTCTACTTTCTGACGCCCACGGAGCTGGCTGCCAAGACCGCCGCGGACCCGACATTCGTCGAAAACGTGGGGTTCAAAGTTGGAGCCAAGGTGGTCCCCGGCTCGGTCCACCGGGACCCCGCGGGCCGGCGTATCGACTTCAAGGTCTCCGACGGCGTGAAGACCTACCCCGTCACCTATCACGGCCTGGTGCCGGATACCTTCACTGACGCAAACGACATCGAGGTGGTCGTAGAAGGGCGGCTGGGACGCGATGGTGTCATCCGCGCGACCGACGTCCTGGCCAAGTGCGGGTCCCGCTACGAGGCAGTACCCAAGGCCTGACTCTTCCATGACACTCTTGGGTCAATTCGCGCTCTGGGCCGCGCTCTTGCTCGGTCTATGGTGTGTGGCCGTCTCGTTCTCAGGGCGGTGGCAAGGTCGGCCCGAGCTGGCCGCCAGCGTCGTGCGCGCGGTCTATGCGATCTTCGCGTGCCTGGTGGTCGCGTCGATCTCGCTGTGGAAAGGCCTGATCGCGCACGACTTCAACATCGAGTACGTCTGGGCTTACACTTCCAGCAACCTTCCTCCTTACTACATCTTCTCGGCGTTCTGGGCAGGGCAGAAGGGATCGCTCCTCTTCTGGGCGGTGGTGCTGTCACTGTTTGCCAGCGCGGCTCAGCTGCTCACTTCCCGGCGGTACGCGGGACTGATGCCCTATGTCGCCGGCGTCACCTCCGCGGTGGTGTCGTTTTTCGTGAGCGTGATGCTGTTCGCGGCCAATCCCTTCACTCGATTGGGATTCACCCCGGCAGAAGGGCGGGGGCTCAATCCTCAGCTGCAAAACGTGGGAATGGTCATCCACCCGCCGATGTTATATCTCGGCTACATCTCCATCACCATACCCTTCGCCTTCGCCGTCGCCGCGCTGCTCTCCCGCCGCCTCGACACCGGCTGGATTCACGCCATTCGACGCTGGACTCTGCTCAGCTGGCTCTTCCTCTCGATCGGGATCACGCTGGGGATGTGGTGGGCCTACGTCGAGCTGGGCTGGGGTGGCTATTGGGCCTGGGATCCGGTGGAGAACGCGAGCCTTCTGCCCTGGCTCACCATGACCGCCTTCCTCCACTCGGTCATGATCCAGGAGAAGCGGGGCATGCTGAAGCGGTGGAACCTCGCCCTGATCGTGGGAAGCTGGTTGCTGAGCATTTTCGGGACGTTCATCACCCGGTCGGGCGTGATCGCGAGTGTCCACAGCTTTACCCAATCGAACGTGGGCTACTTTTTCCTGGCCTTTCTGGTCATCGCCGCGCTGTTCGCATTCACCTTGCTCTATACCCGGTGGCCGGTCCTGCAGGCCGAGGTCCAGCTCGAGTCCATGCTCAGCCGTGAGGCGGCCTTCCTTTTCAATAATCTGCTGCTCGTAGGCATCGCCTTCTCGGTCTTGTGGGGCACGCTCTTTCCGATCCTCTCCGAGGCGGTCCGGGGCACCAAGATCACCGTCGGACCTCCCTTCTTTAATCAGGTCAATGTCCCGCTGGGCCTGCTTTTGCTCGGCCTCACCGGGATCGGACCGCTGATCGCCTGGCGCAAGGCGTCACCGGCCAATCTGCGGCGGCAGTTCATCATGCCGCTCGCGTCCGGGGGCGCAACCCTGGTCCTGCTCCTGGGGGCCGGGATTCATGACTTCTACGCCACCATGGCCCTGGCCCTCGCTGGTTTCGTGGCCGGTACCATCGTTCAGGAGTTTTACCGGGGCGTGCGAGCGCGCCGGAGAATGCACGGCGAATCCATCCCGCTGGCCTTTTCGCGGCTCATCGCGCGCAACCGCCGGCGCTATGGCGGCTATCTGGTGCACACCGGGATCCTGATCTACTTCGTGGCCTTCGCCGGCATGGCGTTCCGCCGGCAGATGGAAGCGACGCTTCGGCCAGGGGAATCGGTCGAGCTGGTGAGCCCCTTCGGGCACGTCTACAAGTTCACCCACATGGGGATTTCTCAGTACGAGGCACTCAACCGCGTCGTGTCGGCCGCCACCGTCGAGGTGATGCGTGACGGCAAGCCCGCTGGCGTGATGACCTCGGAGAAACGGCAACACGTGGACAGCTTCAAACGGCCTACCTTCGAGCCCTCGACCGAGGTGGGGATCAGAAGCGGACTCCAAGAAGACCTGTACATCGTCTTCGCGGGCGCGGTCCAAGGGACCGAGGAAGCGGTCTACCGATTCAACCTCAACCCGCTGGTCTGGTGGGTCTGGTTCGGCGGCTTCGTGCTCGCCCTCGGTGGAGTCGTCACGATGTGGCCCGGGGGTGGGCCCATGCTCGCCGGTCCAAGGCGGGTGCAGCCTGGGTACGAGGTAGCGCTGGTTGGTCAGGAGAAGGAGTAACTGAAATGAGCGAATTCCCAATGAGGTCCACCTCGTCCCGGCGAGACTTTCTCCACTGGCTGGGCGCGGGGGCCTTGGTGCCACTTCGTGGCCTCCAGGCGGTACAGGATTCGCTTGCGGGTCGGGGTGCCACCGGGACCCTGGGGGATCCCAGCGTGGTGGGCCGGCCCCGTGTCCCGACCGACCCCCGGGAAAATGGTGCGGAGATTCAGGCGATCGAGCAGCGGCTGGCGTGCAACTGCGGCTGCACTCTGGATGTCTTCACCTGCCGCACGACCGACTTCTCCTGTACCTATTCGCCCCGGTTGCACCGCGAGGTGCTCGCCTTGCGTGCCCAGGGCAAGAGTGCCCAGCAGATCCTTGATGCCTTCGTGGCCAAGTACGGCGAGAAGGCGCTGATGGCGCCCAAAGCTCAGGGATTCAACTGGCTGGGATATCTGGTGCCCGGCACCGCCATTGCTCTGGCTGGGGGCGTGCTACTGGCGGTGATCGGACGCCGAAAGGCCGTCATGGCCTCGACCGCCTCCCCGGCTGCCGAGCGTGGCGGGGTTGTCGATGTTGCGGCGAGCCCTGAGGAGCTGGAACGCGTGCGCCGGGCACTGGCTGAGGTGGAGGATTGATGGTGGTCGAGGCAGTGGCCGCGGCGCTGATAGGTGTGGCCGCGCTCTGGCTGGTGCTGCAACCGCTGCTGAGTCCTCGTTCCCCCGCGCCCTTGCCGGCGGAGCCCCTCGATCCGGAAGAGACCCCCAAAGGCGTAGCGCTCACTGCTCTGAGAGAGATTGAGTTCGACCGGGAGACCGGCAAGCTCTCGGACCAGGACTATCAGCTGCTCAAGACGAAATACACCACCGCCGCTGTCGAGGCCTTTCGGGCGGAATCGGTGGGCGACGGAGCGCCCGACGACGTGGAGGCCATGATCGCTGCTAGGGTTCGATCCCTCCGCTCCGCTGCGACCTCCACGCCATCGGCCGCTTCCCGCTGCCCGATATGCGGGCCTAGACCCGAGTCGGACGCCGTGTTCTGCTCTTCCTGCGGTCTACGACTGCCCCAGGGTCCGCTGTGTACTCGCTGCGGGGCGGAGCTTCCACCGGACAGCCGCTTCTGTGCGGCGTGCGGCACCCAGGTGGCTGCCTGAGGTCGCATCAGAGACGCGTCGGCGACGCCAGCTCATAAGCGATACCGCACGGTCGCGCTCATCTTTCGGCGCCACAAAGTCCGCGGCTCATACCCGCCCTCCAGGTCTCGCTCCTCGAAAGGGGAAGGCGACACGGCCCCACTCACACTGACGCCGGCGAGCACCCTTGTTCCCAGCGGCACTTGCAGACCCACCCCCAGCTGGGCCCCAATCCGGGTATGGGAAAGCTCCGCTCCGATGTCCCAGAATTCCAACAGCGGCCCACCGAACACCCCAAGCCGAAGGCCCGTCTCGAACCGCTTCACCAGCACGGTGAGCTCAGGGGCAATTCCGTAGATATCGACCACTCCTTTTACGGCAGCGACCGCGTCTTTCCCCTCGAGCGCGAGGCTGGCGCCGGCATACTGCAGCTGCACCCCCCATCCGAGCCGGGTGCCTTGGCGCTCGACGCCGACGCCGAAAACCGTTGGACGGTAGGGGTGGAAGGATGGGCCATCGCCGCCGATAGGAGCAGATGCCCCCCAGAATCGGGCCCCGCCGACTTCGGCCGTGAAGACCCACTGGGCCGGCGCCCTGGATGAGGCGCCGGCCAGTAGGACCAACAGCAAGGCGATGCGATGAGATGAAGCGGGCATGGGGAGCTACCGCATCTGAAGCTTGAGCCAGCCGTTCGTCACGTTGCTCTCGCCCTTCACGGTCCAATTGAAGCCGGGGTGCACTTCTCCGGTTACCACGTCTTCGACTGCGTTGCCGATTAGATCGTCTTGCGACGTGATGAAGGAGTAGGCCGCCCGGAGTATCTTCTGCAGCGCATTGGCCCGCTTGACGTACTTCACCAGGCCGGAGGTGGTATCTTTGCCGCCGGTCAGGCTGGGATAGAGCGACTGAAGCGTGTTCATGAACGTCTTGAAGCGATTGCCGTCCAGCCGGATCTGGCAGGCACCATCGTCGTCCTCAAAGGCCACGATCCGGAAGTTCTGGCCCGGGTGCTGGCTCCTGTAGCTGTTGAGTTGCGTTTGGGTAAACAGCAGCGCGCTCCCGCTCCAATCGAGCGCATTCTGGTCGAAGGCGTAGTATCCGCCGGCATGCTCCCCGGCACACTGATAGCTGGTGAGCGAATCTGTGGCGCCGTTCTGCCCCAGAATGTGGATCTCATACTCGGGGTTGCCCTTCAACCAACCTTCAAAATCCTGCACGAAATGGCTTGCGGTCAGGTACAGCCCCGCTGGTGCGGTCGGGCCACCGCCGGAACAGCAGACGAAAGGCGCGGACGTAGTGGGGGCGTCGAAGTCGGTCTCCACCGGCACGATCGCGAGCACCGGGGTGGCGGGTGGGACATCCGGACTGAGCCGGTGCCGCCGCCCCTTGGTGTCGTACGCCACCGGAACTTCACGTTCATCCCTCTCCGTAGCCACGAGTATGTTTTCATCGGCGGCTGCGGCCCAGCGAGCCCGGTGCTCCGGAACCGGGAAGTACATCTCCAGAGGGATAGCTCGACGGGCATCGCCATCTACCGCAGACTCGGTTTCGCCCCCGGTTTTCGCGAGTTCGCGCACGGCTCTGCGCCCGGCAGCGTTGAGGAAGCGCTGGAGATGGAGCTTGTGTTCCCGGACCGGGGAGGCATCGAGCTCGGCCTTGAGATAGGCCCGGAAGGACGGGTTGCCCAGGGCCCGCGCCACTCGACGGGCCAGGCGCTCCCGAGGGGCCGCCTCGTCGGGCGCCGGCTGCAACACTGACGCGGGCAGTTGAGTGGGGGAGGACTCGGAGGGTGGAATGGGGCTGGTGTGGTCGCCGCATCCTGCCAGAGCGGTCACCGCGGCGAGCATGGCGAAGCGGGAGATGCGAGACATGGCTCCTCCTTGGGTGGATCACTCGCGCTGACGGCCGCGCAGGGTCTGACGGCGCGCCCAAGGTAGGTCCAGGCTCTTATGGTCAGGGGATCGAGAACGTGCGACTGGGGGCAAGCGGCTGCGAACTGCGGCATCCCTCAAAGGAATGGCGACTTCGAGTTGGTTTGTCGAAGTCACCGCCGCGGATCGGCAGAGTGTTCGCGGGGGAAGCTGACCTTAGATCCGGCTCACCGACTCGGTTCCTGAAGCAGCTTGGCCAGCTCTCCTCGTACCTCTACACTCTGTGTCCTCATCTCGGGCTCCGGGTCCTGCCGCAGCATCAGAAGGTGCTGATAGGCCTTGATAGCGCCGGCCGTGTCGCCGGTGAGCGCGGCGAGGCGGCCCTCTTCGCGCAAGAATGTGGAGAGGTACCACTGGAAGTTCGCAAAGTCGCCATCGCGCCGGCGCACCGCCTTGAGGGCCAGGGCAAGGTCGCCCTCCGCCTCCGCCACTCGAGCGACGATCAGGTTGGCCGGCACCGATCTCACGAGATTGTAGGTGCGGGCCGCATCGTCGGCCTCTGTGAGCTTGGCTCGGGCGTCCGGAAGCCGGAGCGCGCTCGACCGCATGGCGTCGAGCAGGGTGGCACAGAGGGTGGTGTAGTGGGCATGGATGATGGAATCGGTGGAAGAGACCCCGGTGAGGGCCGCTCCGCGGAGGCGTCGTACGGCCGCGGGGGTACCAGTGAAATCCCCGTGGGCGGCGCGCCAGATCCCGACGACACAGATCTCGCTCAGCTGGTCGCGGCCCGCATCACCAGACCGAAGGTCACCAGCGGCGCGCTTCTCCAAACGCCGAGCGGCTTCGGTGGTGCCGCTCGTGTCCTGCTCCCAGAACAGAGCGCTGGTGAGCCGGCCGATCAAACCCTCGATGGAGTTGCTATCCCTGCCAAGGATGCGACGCACCTCGCGTGGCCGCCCCCCGTTCAACAACTCCGTCGCATGCGACCCCGCGATCTCCCCGGGATGTTGATCCTCGAAGCTTCGCGTCGCGAGCCGGCTGGCACGGAGCCAATCCTGCGATCCGAAGCCGCTCGCGGTGATGAACTGACTGATCCCCATCAACGTCTCGGGATCGATGCGTCCCGAATCGGCCCAGAAGGCGCGCCGCGCCGAGTCGCCCAACGCCATCGCGCGCGCCCAGCGCAGCCCCCAGGCCGCACCGCCACTCGAATCCGCCGATAGCCCGAGTCTCACGAGGCGGAGCACCGACGCGGTGTCGCCCTTCATTTGGGCGATCGCCACCATATGAAGCAGCGGCTCCGCAAAAATGGGGGAGCGTTCCGGCGCCAACGAATCCGAACCGCTGGCCGAGTCTAGAGTCCATCCCCGACGGAATGCCTGTTCCGCCACGTCGGACCAATGCTCCACACCCACCGCCCTTCCGTTGTGGAAGTAGGCGTCACCCAGCCAGTACCAGACTTCGGGACGATCGGGGAAGGCTTCCGCTGCGGTCTGCCACCGCTGGAGATACTCCGGGCCGCTGGTAACCGGACCAGTCATGGGCCAGGCGTCCAGCAATGCGCGGTCGCCTCGGCTGAGTCGATTGCGGCCGGCCCGCGCCAGTTGCACCCCCCGTTCGACATCCTCGCCCCCGCGTCCGCCGAACCACTGCGAGACGTGAACCATCTCGAAAGCCGCCAGTGCGAAGCTGGAGTCGTACATGGTCGCGTCGCGGTAGTGGCTGAAGGCCTCCTCCAGCCGCCCCCTCCGAAACGCGGTGCGGCCGGCGAGAAATGCGCGGATGGCCGGAAGAGACGAGCTGGTGGCCGAGAGCCGGGTGACCTCGACTCCGGCCTCGACGGTGAGCAGGCGGGCTGCGAGACGATCCACCAGGACGGAGAGACTGTCCAGCGGGCCCTCGACATTGGCAGCCGCCATGGTCTGACCCGTCGGAGACCGAAGCAGTGAAGCCGAGAGCGTGAGGTGGCCGGCGGTTCCAACCACACTACCGTCAATCAGGCGGCCGGCTCCAAGCCGGCGGGCTAGTTGGAGCCCGGCGTCCGACCCGGTCTCCTGGTCGTGGGCTCCCGCCACCTGGCGCCAGGTGCTCAGCACCAAGCGTGGGTCGGTGGCACGAACCCCGGCATCCGCGCCGAGCTTGGCGGCCAAGAGGTCCACCAGGCCATCGCGGAGATATGCCAGCGAGGAGTCTGCCGAGACAACTCGGAACGGAGCGATCGCTACCAGGGCGGGATTCAGATCGAGCGGCGGTCTGGTTCGCACGTGTGCCAGGAGTCCGGCAGCCAAGGCCAGCCCTGCCCCTCCTGCGAGTGCGAGGTAGACGAGTCGCCGCCGAGGGGAATTTGCTGGAGTGATACCGTTCGAGGCATGATCGGCTCCGCCCATCCCTGCTGCCGCCAGGGCGTCGCCAAACGCGCGCGCGGTCGGAAACCGGTCTGCCGGCGATTTCGCCAGCGCTCGCGTGACCACTCTTTCGAGTACCGGTCCGACAGTGGCCCGCAACGTCCGCAGCCTGGGCACTGGATCGATCGCGTGGCGCGCCATGATGGCTTGCGCAGTTGGGCCGGTGAACGGTGGCTGGCCCGCCAGCATCTCGTACAGCACGCAACCGAGCGCGTAGATATCGGTACGCCCATCCAGCCAGCTGGAGGCGGTCCCCTGTTCCGGACTCATGTATGCCGGCGTTCCCAGGGCGAGACCGGTCTCGGTCAGCCGCTCGCCGCCAGCGGCGTCCAGGGCACGCGCGATGCCGAAGTCGGCGACCAGTGCGTTCCCTTCAGCCAGCAGAATGTTCTCCGGTTTGATGTCGCGATGAATGATCCCCTGGCGATGCGCGTGGTCGAGCGCCTCGGCTATCTGGCGGACGACACTGACCGCCTCCTCGACGGGCAGTTGAGGCTCTGCCCGGAGTCGCTCGCGCAACGACTTTCCGGCGACATAAGGCATTGCATAGAACAGCATTGGCTGTCCGCCAGCGAGCTCGATGCCACCAGAATCGTAGAGGGGGAGGATGTGGGGATGGGTGAGCCGGGCGGCTATCGCGATCTCTCGCGCGAAGCGCTCGGCTCCCAGCACTCCCGAGACCTCGGGGCGAAGCACTTTGAGCGCTACCACCCGATCGTACTGCCGATCGTGCGCCAGATACACCGTGGCCATCCCACCGCGCCCGAGCTCGCGCTCTAGGCGATAGCGATCCGGCAGAGCCACCTGCAGCTCAGGAGGCAGAGGATTCAGGCACGCCGCCGACGGGAGGGATACCTCAAGGTATGGGGAGGGCTAATGGCCGACCAGAGGCCACCGGCCGGCGTCATCCTCCCAACGCATGCCTGGCTGCCGACAACGCACGCTCGATTCCGTCCTCCGGAAGGTCGAGATGGGTGACGGCCCGGACCAGGGTTGGACCGAGAACGCTGAACCGCACCCTCGCATGCTCCAGGGTTCGACGGTTGAACTCGTCTCCTGACATGCCGCTCCTCCGGACGTCGAAGATCACAATGTTGGTCTCTATCGCCGCTGCGTCGATCTCGATGCCGGGAAGCTGAGCCAGACCTCGTGCCAGGGCCTGGGCCCGCTCGTGGTCTTGGGCCAGGCGGTCAACATGATGCTCCAGAGCGTAGATGCCGGCTGCAGCGATGATACCGGCCTGCCGCATGGCTCCGCCGAAACGCTGCTTGTATCGCCACGCCTCCTCGATGAACTCGTGCGAGCCGGCGAGCACGGCTCCAACGGGGGCGCCCAGACCTTTGGTCAGGTCGATCCATGCGGACTCGAACGACGCGGCGTACTCGGCCGCGGATGTTCCAGTCCTGACCACCGCATTGAGGAGCCTCGCTCCGTCCATGTGGCAGACCAGTCCGGCGTCATGGGCCACCTGACACACCGCGCGGATTTCGGCCAGCGGCCAGCACGCGCCGCCCACGATGTTGGCGGTCTGTTCGACGGAAACCACACGGGAGCGGGGCATGTAGTGGACCGCCGGCCGGATCGCGTGCTGGAGTTGCGCCGCGGTGAACCGCCCGCGGGGGCCAGGCAGGGCATGAAAGACCGCGCCCACCATCGCGGACGCCCCGCCGGCCTCGTAGAGCAGAGGATGAGCGGTCTCGTGCAGCAGTATCTCATCGCCCGACCGGCAGTGCACCGCAAACGCGACCTGATTGCACATCGTGCCGGATGGAAGGAACAGCGCCTCCTCCTTGCCCAACAGCTCGGCCACCATCTCTTGCAGCCGATTGACCGTCGGATCCTCCCGCTGCTGTTCATCACCCACGTCGGCTTCGTACATGGCTCGGCGCATGGCGGCCGTGGGACGGGTGACGGTGTCCGAGAAGAGATCGACGAGGATAGGAGACATGAGAGGCAGTGAGCAGTGAGCAGTGAGCAGTGGGAGCCGGTGAAAAGTAAGAGGCAACACGTGAGAAGTAAGGAGTGCGGAGGTAGGAGCGCTACCACCTGCAGCGAAGCGAAAGGGGCCGAAGCTCGACCATGGCTCCGGCCCTCTGCGCACTGCTCACTGCTCACTGCACCTCACCACTCCATCTGTTCGATTCGCCTCACGCTCATCCGCAGCGGCACCAGAATGGCTGCACTCAGGATAGCGATCACCAGGGCGCAGGCCAGCAGCAGCTCGAGGGATGGACCGTGTGGCCGCCCCCGCTGCCAGGCCCGCAAATGCTCCGCCACCGGCAGGGCTTCGATCATGATCACCAGCGCCAGCAGGCTCAGGCTGCTCATCATATACACCACGCCACCGAAGCTGGTGGGGATCTGGGCTGCGTTCTCGGTCCCAAACTGGGGATAGTAGACCCCGAAGGTGAGTGCCAGCGCACTCACCGCGAGGGTGTAGAGCACGATGGTGCCAATGCTGATCGCCATCATGAACGGGCTGACGTGGAGCAGCCAGTTGGTCAGGGTGGTGATTACCAGCGCGAGCACCAGCATGGGGAGGGTTCCGATCCAGTACTTGCTCCAGAGCATCGCGCGGGCATCCATCGGACTGGAGCGCAGCAACCACATCTGGCGCCCCTCGAGCGAGATCGCGGGGAAGATGAATCTGGCCGCCACCGCGGCGAGCACGAAGCCGGCCAATCCCAGGTTGAGGAAGGAGACGATGGTGATCAAGGTGAACGGAATCCGTTCCCCGGTGTTGATCGGCAGGGTGGTGACGTTAAAGATGTAGATCAGCAGCAGCACGGCGAGGAGAATGAGCTGACTCCACTGGGTGTTGTCTCGGAAGAACAGTCGGAGATCCTTGAGGATGAATTCCCGCTTGGAGGGAGACAACGAGCGCAGCAAGGCTGCCAGCGGGCCGCGGAGCTGACGACGAATCTTTCGCTCCGCGCCTTCCTGCGCCTTGGAGAATCCCTGGTAGAAGAGCTGCTGGTGGACGATGCTGCCCACCCCGAGCGCCAGCGCCACCACGCCCCACAAGAGTATGACCGGCTCCGCATCTCGCACGTGGACCAGCCAATTCATGGTCATGTCGGCGGCCCATTGGCTGGGCACGAACGGACTGGTCGGTGTCCTGAGCACCACCAGATAGTCCACCAGGTTGCGGAAGCCTTCCGGCCGGGCGAGCTGCTCCGGCCGCATGAACCGCAGCAACACCACCAGGACGGACATCGCGCCCAGCCCCACCAGACCCAGCAGCTCGCGGGTGCGTCGGGCCGGAAAGACGTTCACCAGCAGCACCGTGAAGACGGTGCCCGCCACCGCCGGCAAAATGAGCACCGGGAGGAACGCCGCGACGGCGACCATGGGGAAGAGCGGTCCTCCGTGGTACACGGTGCCGTAGGCCGTGAATATCGGGATGGCCAGCAGGGCCACCATCCAGGACGAGTGGACGACCGTTTCCCCCAGTTTGGCGAGGTAGATCCGAGGACCGCTCACGGGAGCGCCGACCAGAAGGTCGAGGTCCTTGGCGAGGAAGAAGGTCGAGAGCGCGGTGATGAGGTTGGACAACAGAAGGATTGACAGAAAGGCGAGCAGGATCACCGCCAACATCTTGCCTGCGAGCAGATCTCCGATCTCGGGTACCTCCCTGATGTAGCGCAACACCCGGTACGCGATCCCGAACACCGCGGACCAGAAGGCCAGCCCGGAGATCAGAAGCAGCGCCAGCTTGCCGGGGGAGCCTGACCCCTCCTTCCGCAGCCGCGTCAGCCCGCCCCGCCACTTGGGGGTGAGCACAGTCCAGACCGAGGGCTGCGTGTGGAGGACGTCCGTCCGGACCGCCGCGTTCACGGCTTCAGCTTTCGAAAACGGTATCGAGCTGGTGGACGCCGAGACCGCCGGTCAGTTTGAGGAAGAGGTCCTCCAGGCTGATGCTGTCCGATGCGGTCTGCTGCCGCAGATCGTCCATGGTACCATCGGCAGCGATCTTGCCCCGGTACAGGATGGCGATTCGATCGCACATTACCTCCGCCACCTCCAGCGTGTGCGTGCTCATGAGCACCGTCCCACCTCGATCTACGAACTGGCGGAACAGCTCTTTCAGCAGGCGGGCACTCTTTGGGTCCAGGCCGACCATGGGCTCATCGACCACGATCACTTCGGGGCGGTGGACCAACGCACCCGAGATGATCAGCTTCTGCCGCATGCCATGGCTGTAGGTCTCGGTCAGCTCGTTCTTCCAGGGGGTCAGCTCGAAGAATTCGAGCAGCTCGTCAATTCGCCGCTCGACCGCGGAGCCCTGCTGGCCATACAGCGCGGCGGCGAAGCGCAGAAACTCACCGCCGGTGAGCTTGTCGTAGACGAAGGGGCGGTCCGGGATGTAGCCGAGCCGGGCCTTGGCCTCTAGCGGCTGCTGCTGGATGTCGATGCCCCCCACCAGCACCGCGCCGCTGGTCGGCCGCAGAATGCCGGCGATCATGCGCAGGGTCGTGGTCTTGCCTGCGCCGTTCGGCCCAAGCAACCCGAAGAGCTCGCCTCGCGGGACCTCCAAATCGATCCCGTCGACCGCGGTAAATGTGCCGTAGCGTTTGGTCAGGCCTGCCAGCCGGATCACGTGGTCCTCCGCAGAATCGCTTCCACCATTTCCCGCTCCTCTTCCCGTTCGACCACGATGCACAGCTCAGCCGGTTGCCGCTCGGTAACTCCCCGAGGAAAGGTCTCCGCCAGCAGGGAGGCGGCCTCTTCCATACTGAGCTGCCCGGCCCCTGCTCCCACCAGTGGGGCGGCGATCGTTCCCAGGCCCCAATCGGTAGCGCGCTGCCACGCGGAAACCAGTGCGCGGCGGACCACGTCCCGACCCACTGGCGAGCTGGGATCCCGAATCACGACGTGCAGCACGAACGGCGCCTTCAGATCGCCGCTTCCGGTCACGACGGCGGCCCCGGCTTCCAGTGGCGTCGTCACTCTCCGCTGCACCTCGAACCGATCCCCGGCCTTGCGATCGAGCCGGGACATCGCCGGCGTCACCGGATCGAGATTCTGATCGGCCGGCCGGACCACGGCGTCCGCCGCCACCCCAGCCAGATCGTCCACTACCACCCGAATCACAATCGGGCGAGCTCCTTGGCGCGACAGTACATCTCCCGTGCCTCTTCGGGGCGACCCATCCGGTCGAGCACCCTCCCGAGGAGATGGTAGGCCTTGGCTTCGTGAGGATCGACCTGAAGCGCCCGCCGCAAGGCCGAGTGTGCGCCCACCAGGTCACCGGCCTGATTCAGGGAATCGGCCAGATAGTAGTACGTGCGCGCGTTATCCGGCTGGAAGTCCAGGGCCCGATGAAAGTGAGTCGCGGCTTCCAGCACCAGCCCTCGGCGCCACAGCAACATGCCCAGTTCGAAATGCCCCGGTGCGTGGGAGGGGTAGAGCCGCAGCAGCCGCCGAAGGTCCGCTTCGGATTCCTCATAGCGGAGCTGGCGACCGAGGATCGATCCCCGCAGCAGGAGGAACTCGGTCTGTTCCGGCGAGGTTTCCAGCCCTTCGCTCAGCACCCGGATCGCCTCCTCAGGCTCATCCCGTTGATCCAGCAGGCGGCCCAGCTGGAGACGGGCCTCGACCTGGTCGGGCTCATGGCGGAGCAGCTCCCGGTAGACCGGTATGGCCGCGCCGCCGAGGCCCTCGCGCACCAGTCCGTCGGCCCGCTGCAACAGCTGCGAGGCTTCGCCGCCGCCGGGGGCGGAGGGGGCTGCTGGCTCGTCCGGCACCGGGGAGTGTGTCATCGGAGATGAGATATGGTAGAGGCCGAAGATGCAAACGGGAAGCCAGGAAGGCTGCCGCGGTTGGGTGCACCTTTGCGCACTGCTCGTTGGTATCCCGCCGGTTGACCCCCGGCTCCGGCTTCGGGTACCTTTCGGGGCTATGGCTCAGGAATATCTGGTCGTCCGCGGGGCCCGCGAGCACAACCTCAAGAACATCTCCGTTGCCATTCCCCGGAACCAGCTCACCGTGATCACCGGGCTTTCCGGCTCGGGCAAGTCCTCCCTGGCGTTCGACACGATTTACGCCGAGGGACAGCGGCGCTACGTGGAATCCCTTTCCGCCTACGCCCGGCAATTCCTCGGCCTGATGGAGAAGCCGGATGTCGACGCGATCGAAGGGCTCTCTCCGGCGATTTCGATCGAGCAGAAGAGCAGCGGCCAGAATCCCCGGTCCACCGTCGGCACGGTCACCGAGATCTACGATTACCTCCGTCTGCTGTGGGCCCGGGTGGGCATCCCGCATTGCCCCAATGATGGCACCCCGGTAACCCGGCAGAGCGCTGCCCAGATCACCGATACGGTCTTGAGTTGGCCGGCGGAGACCCGGATCGAGGTGCTCGCCCCCATGGTCCGAGGACGGAAGGGCGAGTTCCGGGATCTCTTCGAGGACGTGCGCAAGCGCGGCTTCGTGAGGGTTCGCGTCGATGGCCAGACCTATGATCTCGGCGACGTGCCCCCGCTCAATCGTCGTCAAAACCACGATATCGCGGTGGTGGTGGATCGACTCGTCGTCCGTCCCTCAGACCGTTCTCGGCTGAACGATTCCATCGAGACCGCGCTCAAGACCGCGGATGGGGTGGTGGAGGTGGTGCGGTACGGCAGTGAACGGGGAACGGAAAACGGTGAACGGGAGGTACGTGGGGTGGCCGTTTCCGGTTCACCTTTAACCGTTCACCTGTTTTCCGAGCGCTTCGCCTGCCCGGTATGCGGCCTCTCCCTGCCCGAGCTCGAGCCGCGCCAGTTCTCGTTCAATTCGCCGTTTGGGGCCTGTCCCGACTGTCATGGAGTAGGCACTCGGCGCGAGGTGAACGCCGAGCTGGTGCTGGGCGACCCGAGCATCTCCATCCTCGAGGGCGTGATTCTTCCTTGGGGTGAGCCGAGCGGATATCTCCGCAAGGTAGTGCTGCCAACGCTGGCCAAGGCCTTCAAGTTCGACTTGAACGCTCCCTGGGGCGAGCACCGGGAAGAGGCAAAGCAGGCGATCCTCTACGGAGCGCCCGGCCGCTTCCGCTTCCCCACGGATGGGGCCAAGGGGCGAGGGGAGTTCGAGAGCGAGTGGGAGGGAGTGCTCCGCAACGTCGAGCGGCGTTATCGGGAATCCAGCAGCGACGCCGTGCGCACCGGGCTGGAAGAGTTCATGATCGAGCAGCCCTGTCAGTCCTGCGGCGGGAAGCGGCTCAAGCCGGAGAGCCTGTCGGTACTGGTGCACGGCCGAAGTATCGGTGATGTGGTGGATCTCCCGGTGCAGCGGGCGCTCGATTTCTTCGAGAGCATTCCGCTGCGGACGGAGCGCCAGCCGGGAGTCGATCCGGACATCGCGGGACCGATCTTGAAGGAGGTCGGCGACCGGCTTCGCTTCCTCCGCGACGTCGGCCTGGAGTATCTCACGCTCGGACGGGGGGCGACCTCGCTCTCCGGCGGCGAAACCCAGCGCATCCGGCTTGCGACGCAGATCGGGTCGCGCCTGGTGGGGGTCCTGTACATCCTCGACGAGCCCAGCATCGGGCTGCACCAGCGCGACAACGAACGGCTGCTGCGCACCCTTCGCGGGCTCCGTGATCTAGGCAACACCGTGATCGTGGTAGAGCACGACGCCGATACCATCGAGGCGGCCGACCACGTGATCGACCTCGGCCCCCGGGCCGGAAGGCTGGGTGGTGAAGTGGTGGCCGAGGGAACCGTCGAGGACGTTCGCTGCCACTCGACCTCGCTCACCGGGCGATATCTCCGAGGTGAGCTGCGCGTGCCGGTGCCGCCCGGGCGGCGCGAGGCCCCGCCGCAGCACCGGCTGCGGGTCGTGGGCGCGCGGGCGAATAACCTGCAGAACCTGACCGTCGATATTCCGCTGGGGCTGTTCGTGGCGGTCACCGGGGTTTCCGGTTCCGGAAAGTCGAGCCTGGTGAGTGACATCCTCTATCAGGCGCTGGCCCGCCACTTCTACCGGGCCAAACTCGTTCCGGGAGCCCACACGGCGATCGAGGGTCTGGACCGCATCGACAAGGTGATCGACATCGATCAGAGCCCGATTGGCCGAACCCCGCGTTCCAACCCGGCGACCTATACCGGGTTGTTCACTCCGATCAGGGAGCTGTTCACCCAACTGCCCGACGCGAAGATGCGGGGGTATGGGCCAGGACGGTTTTCCTTCAACGTGAAGGGCGGTCGGTGCGAGGCCTGCCAGGGCGACGGACTGGTCAAGATCGAGATGCATTTCCTTCCCGACGTCTATGTCCCCTGCGAGGTATGCAAGGGGCGCCGCTACAACCGGGAGACCCTCGAGGTCCGCTACAAGGGCCGCAGCATCGCAGACGTGCTCGATCTGACCGTGGCCGACGCCTTGGAGTTCTTCAGCAATCAGCGGCGGATAGCGGAGAAACTCGAGCTGCTCAATGACGTAGGATTGGGATACATCCACCTGGGGCAGGCCGCCACGACCCTGTCGGGCGGCGAGGCGCAACGGGTGAAGCTGGCCACGGAGCTGGCCAAGCGCGATACCGGCCGCACGCTCTACATCCTGGACGAGCCCACCACCGGGCTGCATTTCGAGGACGTACGCCTGCTGCTCGACGTGCTTCACCGCTTGGTCGACAAGGGCAACACCGTCGTCGTGATCGAGCACAACCTGGACGTGATCAAGACGGCAGACTGGATAATTGATCTCGGACCGGAAGGGGGAGAGCGGGGCGGCCGGGTGGTTGCCGAAGGGTCACCGGAGGATGTCGCCGCCACCGCAGCGAGTCACACCGGCAGGTTCTTGAGGAAGGTGTTGAGGTAGCGAGCAGCTATCAGCTATCGGCGAATAGCTCACAGCCTGATCCTCCTTCCCACTCCTTACTGCTCACTCCTTACTGCTCACTTCTTACTGCTCATGACTCCTCGTCTTTTCATCCTGCTCTCGGCCCTGGTGGTCGGCGCCGGCAGTGCAGCGGCTCAACAGTCCGATCCTTCGCTCCTGACGGTTCCCCGAATCTACGGCTCCGCAGAGTTCATTCCGGAGCAGTTCGGCCCTGCACGCTGGCTGGCCGACGGGTCGGCTTATACCACGGTCGAGCAAGCGGCTCAGGGGAACGGCAGCGAGATCGTGCGGTACGATGTGGAGAAGGGCAGCCGGGAGGTCATGGTCAGCGCCCGACAGCTCACACCCCAGGGTGACAGCCTTCCCCTGGACATCGAGGACTACACCTGGTCGCCGGATGGAAGAATGCTGCTGGTCTTCACCAACAGCCGACCCGTGTGGCGCATGAACACTCGCGGGGACTACTGGGTGCTCGATCGAGCCAGTGGTCGGCTACGACCACTGGGAGGCTCCTCGGCCAAGCCGTCCACCTTGATGTTTGCGAAGTTCTCGCCCGACAGCCGGCGGGTCGGATACGTTCGAGAGAACAATCTATATGTCGAGGACGTCGGCACCGGCGCCATCACGGCGTTGACCACAGACGGCTCCCGGACGCTGATCAATGGGACCTTCGATTGGGTCTACGAGGAAGAACTGATGAACTACTTTGCCGACGGCTGGCGCTGGAGCCCGGATGGCCGCTCTATCGCCTTTTGGCAGCTCAATGCCGATTCGGTGAAGAATTTCGATCTCATCAACAACACCGACTCGCTGTACTCTCGGGTGATTCCCATCCAGTACCCCAAGGTCGGCGCGTCCAATTCGGCGGCGCGGGTGGGGGTGGTGAGTGCGGCAGGCGGCCCTACCCGCTGGCTGTCCATCGACGGCGATCCCCGCAACCACTACATCCCCCGAATGGATTGGGCCGCAGGCTCCGATGAGTTGATGCTGCAGCGGCTCAACCGCCGCCAGGACACCGATCAGGTCATGCTCGCCGACGCTCGAACTGGAGCGGTCCGTACCGTACTCACCGAGCGGGACACGACCTGGGTCAGGGTGGTGGACAGCACCGCCTGGCTCGACCGGGGCAAGCGGTTCCTCTGGCAGAGCGAGCGGGACGGTTGGAATCACGTCTATCTCGTTTCCCGCGATGGAAAGTCCACCACCCCGGTGACCCGCGGCGCGTTCGACGTGCTGGATATTGTGGGCATCGACCCGGCGGGCGGATGGCTGTACTACATCGCGTCTCCGGAGAACCCGACCCAGCGCTATCTCTTCCGTTCCCGGCTCGATGGTAAGGGCTCACCTGAGCGACTCTCGTCCAAGAACGAGCCCGGCACCCACGTCTATTATCGATCTCCCAATTTTCGCTACGCGATCGAGACCTTCTCCAGCTTCGGCAACCCGCCGGTCATCCGCCTGATCCGGCTGCCGGGAGGTCAAGTCATTCGCACGCTGGTGGACAACAAGGAGCTGCGCCAGAGGCTGGGGAAGCTCCGCCGCGGCCCCGTGGAATGGTTGAGCATACCGGCAGAGGACGGGTCTAAGATGCCCGGTCTTCTGATGAAACCGGTGGACTTCGACTCCACCCGGAAGTACCCGCTGCTGTTCTTTCTGTACGGCGGGCCCGGGCACACCGAAGTCAACGATATCTGGGGTGGGTACTACCTCTGGCACACCATGCTCACCCAGAAAGGCTATCTGGTGGCTATCGTGGACAATCGAGGGACAACCCAGCCACTCGGTCGCGCCTGGCGCAAGGCCGTGGCCGGCCAGCTCGGGGTGCTGGAGACCCGGGACCAGGCGGCGGCCGCGCGCGCCTTGTCCAAGCGAGCCTACGTGGATCCCACCCGCATCGGCATCTGGGGCTGGAGCTATGGCGGATTCATGAGCCTGAACGCGCTCTTCCAGCACGGTGACATGTACCGCACCGCCATCGCGGTCTCGCCGGTGACGCACTGGGCCCTGTACGACAACGTCTACACCGAGCGCTTCAATGGCCTCATCGATCAGAATCGTGCGGGGTACGACCGGGGATCGCCGCTTAGCTACGTCCAGGGCCTTCGAGGCAACCTGTTGCTGGTCCATGGCAGCGGCGACGATAACGTGCACTACCAGAACAGCGAAATCCTGATCAACGCGCTGGTCGCCGCGAACAAGCCTTTCACCATGATGGAGTACCCCAACCGAACCCACTGCATCTGCCAGGGCAAGAACACCAAGGTCCATCTGTTCGAGCTGATGACCCGATACCTGGATCAAAACCTGAAAGCGCTGCCCGATTCCGACCGCGGCACCGCGCAGGCGGCGGCTGGTCGGTAAGCTTGCGGAGGCCTACATTAGAGGCCCCACCCCTGGGAGGGTCCCATGACGTATGAAGACATTGTCTCCCTGTTGGGCTACGCGGGCGGACACGAGCAGGTCGTCCGGATCACAACGACCGCCCGGACCGAGGTCGTTGGCATCCCCATGAGCGTGGACACCCACATCACCGCTCACGAGGTGTATCTCCGTCCGGCCGGCAGCGATGATACCGAGATCGCAGTTTCCCTCGGCGCGATCGAGGCCGTGGAGCTGGTGGGCTGAGGCACGCCCCTGTCTTCCTCCTTTCCCGTCCAGAGCGTTGCAGTTGAGCGAGGCCGTTTCTTCTTGAAACACTCTCCCGGCCTGTACCGTAAGGGCTGACTGGGGAGGGACCGGCATGGATATGGAAGGCCTAGTCGCAATCATTCTCATTTTTGGTGGTGGAACCCTCTTCCTGCTCTCGGTCAGTCCGGTCGGTAGAGCGTTCGCCGAGCGGATCCGGTCGCACGGAGGTAAAGCGGCGCCCGATCCCGAGCTGCTGGCGGAAGTCGACGCCCTTCGGCAGGAGGTATCGGAGCTCCATGAGCGGGTAGATTTCGCGGAACGGCTGCTGGCCCAGCGGCAGGAGCCAGGCAAGATCGAGGCGGGCGAATGATGTCGGCGATGGACCAACCCGGGAGGGTGACATGACGCTTCAGAACCCGCCGATTCCGCCGATTCCGGTCGATCCGAACCTGATCTTTACTAACGACACGCCGGCGATCGTGATGATCGTGATCGCGAGTCTTCTGGCCTGCACGATCATCCTCTGGCCGATCGTGCGAGCCTACGCCCGGCGGATCGAAGGCAAGGGCGGGACCGATCCGGCGCTGCGGGCAGACGTCGAGCAGCTGCACCAGCGCCTCGGGGAGGTGGAGGTCCTTCAGGCTCGCGTTGCCGAGCTGGAGGACCGGTTGGACTTCGCGGAGCGCCTGCTAGCCCAGCCCCGCGAGTCGGACCAACTGCACCACTGAAGGAAGGGGCGCTCGGAATGGACATCGGCCCTGGGCTGGCGATCGCGATTGTAGCGATCTGTATTGGCCTGATCAAAATCTTTCGCGGGCCCGTCGGTGGAGCGGTCGCGGATCGGCTGCGGGGACCGGCTGGGCGGGGTGCCCATCCTGGTGTAGTGGCCGAGGTGGAGATCCTGAAGCAGCGATTGGCCGAGGTGGAAGAGCGTTTAGATTTCGCCGAGCGACTCCTGTCACAGGACGCTCACGGCGACCAGTTGCCCAGGGGAGCACATCGATGATTACCCGCGAGGACATTCAGTCCTTCCTGGACCGCCTCGACGGCGGCAGTCTGACGGTGAGCGAGATCGAGCCGAACCTGTGGCTCGCGCGGACCCCGGACGATGCCGAGGTCGTCGTCCACTATGCTCCGCCGGTAGTGATCTTGCGGGTCAGGGTCATGGAGCTTCCGGCGAGCGAACCCCGGCGGGGCGAGCTCTTCCGCCAACTTTTGGAATACAATGCCCGGGAGCTGGTGCACGGCTCCTATGGTCTTGAGGGAGACCACGTGGTACTGACCGATACGCTCGAGCTGGAAAACCTCGACTTCAACGAATTCGAGGCGAGCTTCGACTCGATCACCCTGGCGCTGGCCTCGCACCTCGGCGCCCTCGCGCCGTATCGGGAAAGGTGAAGCGACATGGGACTCTTTGATCGCCTCTCGGCGCTGCTTCGTTCGAACATCAATGATCTCATCTCCCGTGCCGAGAACCCGGAGAAGATGCTCAATCAGTTGATCCTGGACATGAAGACCCAGCTGGCCAAGGCCAAGCAGCAGGTGGCCTCTGCCATTGCCGACGAGAAGAAGCTCCAGGGCGACGCGGAGTCGATGAAGAAGCAGGCGGAGGACTGGGAGCGCCGGGCGATGCTGGCGGTGCAGGAGGGGCGGGATGACCTGGCCAAGCAGGCCCTCGGGCGCTACAACGAGCACCTCCAGGGGGCCCAGCAGCTGCATGAGACCTGGCTGCGTCAAAAGGCTGAAACCGAGCAGCTCAAGCTGTCCCTGCGTCAGCTCAACGACAAGATCGAAGAGGCCAAGCGGAAGAAGAACATCCTGATCGCGCGGGCCAAGCGGGCCGAGGCCCAACAGCGGATTCAGGAGACGATGTCCGGTCTCTCCGACAAGAGTGCCTTCGAGTCCTTCGAGCGCATGGCGGAGAAGATCGAGGCCAGCGAGCGGAAGGCCATCGCCGCGGCCGAGCTGAACGAAGAGGTGTCGGGAGACCGGCTCATCCGCCAGTTCGAGGCATTGGAGTACAAAGGTAGCTCCGACCAGCAGCTGCTCGAGCTCAAGACAAAGATGGGTCTGCTGCCCGCGGGTGGCCCGGCGCAGACCAAGCAGCTCAACCGAGGTTCCCAGGACATCCACGACGCCGAGCTGGTGGAAGAAGAGGAGCACGAGAAGTAGAGAGGACGCAGAGGACGCAAAGGACGCCGAAGACGTAGAGCACGGAACACACCTCATCCCGAGGGACCTGGGCTGCCGTGGTTCGGAGCAGGCCACCCAGGTCCCTCGCTGCGCTCGGGATGACCTTTTTCTCGCCCCGCCGTTACCGCCATCCTCTGCGTTCCCTGTGTCTTCTGCGTCCTCTGATATATTGAACCGCCCCGAACCCTGAGACTCATGACCAAACCCCCGGTTTACCTGATCATCGCCGACGGCGACTTCGGGCCGATGACCTCCAAGACGGCCAACTCGGTTATTCGGTACCTCCCCGATCGCGTCGTTGGGGTGCTCGACCGGCAGCAGGCTGGCAAGGCGGTTCAGGAGATTCTCGGCTTCGGCGGCGCGATCCCCGTCGTCGGCTCCATGACCGAAGGACTGGCCCTGGGGCCCACCGCCGTCCTCGTCGGGATCGCGCCCCAAGGTGGGCGGCTGCCGTCGGATTGGCGGGCGTGGTTGGGGGAGGCGCTGGATCGCGGCTGCGATCTCTGGAGCGGGCTGCATACGTTCCTGGGAGACGACCCGCTTCTGGCGGAAAAGGCCCGCACCGGTGGCCGCAGGATCTTTGATCTCCGCCGGCCGCCGCCAGACCTTCCCATCGCGGGAGGCCGCGCCAAAGAGGTCCACCCCCTGGTGGTGCTCACAGTGGGCACCGACTGCAACGTGGGCAAGATGACTGCCCAGCTGCAGCTTACCCGCCGGCTTAACGACAGGGGCCTTCGCACCAGGTTCGTCGCCACGGGGCAGACCGGCATCATGATCGAGGGCTGGGGCATCGCCGTCGATGCCGTGGTGGCAGACTTCATCGCGGGCGCGGCCGAACGCCTGGTGCTGGAAGGAAGCCGGGATGCCGACGTCGTTCTGGTGGAAGGTCAGGGCAGCATCAATCATCCGGGATACTCGGGCGTGACGCTGGGGTTGCTCCACGGATCGTGCCCTGATGCGCTGATTCTCTGCCACCAGTCCAGCCGCCAATACATCGGTGATTACCGCGAAGCGGCCTGGCTTCGCATCCCGCCGCTCACGGAATACATCCGACTGTACGAGACGATCGGGTCGGCAGTGCATCCGACCAAGGTGATCGGCATATGCCTCAACACCTACGATCTGAGCGACGTCGAAGCTCGGCGAGCGTGCGACCAGGCGGAGCGAGCGACTGGCCTCCCGGCGACCGACCCCGTGCGGTTCGACTCCGGGCCGCTGGTAGAGGCAGTGGTGGCAATGCACGGGCGGTACAGCAAGAAGAGAGCAGTGAGCAGTGAGGAGTAGCCAGTGAGGGTAAGGGGTGAAAGCTGCTCCCTGCTCCCTGCGGTAGGGGGCTACGCGCCGAGGAAAAATGGTGAGGGTCCAGGCTCTTGAGGGCGGTAGGTTGCCCCATGCTGCCCGGCCCTCCTACCCAACTTCTCCCCGCTGTGCCCCTCCGTGCCCTCATGGGCCTCGCCCCACCCGGCGAGGTCCTCGGCGCGTGGGTTCGCGGCTGCCGCCGCGCCCTCCGCCTTCACGTCGCCGCATTGGGGCACGTATGCCGTCTGCTCGCGGCGCAGGACCTCGGCTTTCTACTGCGCCACTGCAATCGGATTGCCATTCGACACGGGCAGGACATCGCGGTGCTCCCCGCCGATCGACTGATCGCCTGGCGCACCCTCCAGATCGTCACGGGTGCCCCATACTTGCCCGATCTGCAACAGCTTCGGGTGCTCTATTCCGGTCTGCGGCTGAGTCGCGGCCGGGTTGCCGTGGCCATCGGGCGGGACTCGGGACAGGCCGCCCTCGCGGCCTGCGCTGCTGCAAGAGTTCCGGTGCTGGCCACCTGGGTCGACTACAGCGGCGTCTTCGATCATGCAGAGGTCGCCGGGTCCGGTTGACGGCGCGCCGCCGGGGTCTCTAGCTTAGGTCGTGATCCCACCTCTTCACGACCATGTCTGAACTTAAAGTCGCCCTCCTCGCCAGCGTCGGCGATCTTCTGCGGCGCCTGGGACAGATCCTCCGGATCGACGCAGAGGAGCTGACCCGAGACGGCCTGCGCGTCTTCGGCATCTGGCTGCTCGCGTGGGCGGCCTATCGAGTCGTGCGACTCACCGCTCGCCGGATCGAGCTCGCCGTCGACGATGGCGATGATTCCGTCACCACTCTCCGGGAGCGGAGAGGGCAAACCATCGCCCAGCTGCTGCGCAGCGTCGGGCGCGTGGTCATCATGGCCATCGCCCTGCTCCTCACGCTCAACATCTTCATCGACATCGGCCCCATCCTCGCCGGGGCAGGGATTCTGGGCTTGGCCGTGTCGTTCGGGGCTCAGAGCCTGGTGAAGGACGTGATCTCGGGCTTCTTCATTCTGTTCGAGAATCAGTTCGCCATCGGCGATGTGATCGAGGTGGCGGGCAAGAGCGGCGTGGTCGAGAAGATGACGCTGCGCGTCGTGGTGCTGCGGGACGGCGAAGGGGCCATGCACGTGGTGCCCAACGGCGAGATCAAGGTGGTCAGCAACAAGACCCGCGGCTGGTCCCGCGCGGTGGTGGATGTGGGTGTCGCATACGACGAAGATATCGACCGAGCGCTCGGCATCGTGCGCGACGAGGCCATGCAGCTCGCCACCGACCGAGTGTGGTCTCCCCAGCTGGATGGAGCCCCCGAAGTCCTGGGGATCGAATCGCTGGGCGACAGCTCGGTCGTGATTCGGACCCTGATCCGCACCCAGCCGGGCTCGCAATGGGGGTTGGCGCGAGAGTTCCGCCGGCGCATCAAGAACCGATTCGACCGGGACGGCGTCGAGATTCCGTTCCCCCAGCGCAAGGTGCATGTGCGGGTGGAAGGCGGGTCAGCGACCGATAGCGTCACGACGGCGGCCGGGGCGGCCGCCGGATGAGCCTCCGACTTCACAATACCCTCACCCGATCCATCGAACCGTTCGAGCCGCTCCAGCCGGGCCGGGTCTCGCTGTACACCTGCGGCCCGACCGTCTACCACTACGCCCACATCGGGAACTTCAGAACCTTTCTGTTCGAGGACCTGCTGCGCCGTTGGCTGGAAGCCAGCGGGTACCAGGTGCTTCACATCATGAACCTTACCGATGTGGACGATAAGACCATCGGTGGGGCTGTTGCCGCGGGTCAACCGCTCCGGGCCTATGTCCAGCAATACATCGATGCGTTTCACGAAGACCGCCGGTATCTGCGGATCAAGGACGCCTCGGTCTATCCTCGCGCAACCGATTACGTCGGAGCCATGATCGAGTTGGTCCAAGTCCTCCTGCGGAAAGAGCTGGCCTATCGGGGCGCCGATGGCTCGGTGTACTTCGCGATCTCCCGATTCCCCGCCTACGGCAAGTTGTCCCAGCTGGACCGTCGCGAACTGAAGGCAGGTGCCGGCGGCCGGGTGAGCGCGGACGAGTACTCCAAGGAAGACGTGAGAGACTTCGCTCTCTGGAAGGCAGCTCAGCCGCAGGACGACGCCGTGGGGGCCGCCTGGGATGCGCCCTTCGGACGGGGCCGCCCGGGCTGGCATCTGGAGTGCTCGGCGATGGCACTGGAGTTGATTCGGCAGCGGTTCGGCACCCAGATGCTCGACATTCACGCCGGGGGGGTAGACCTGATTTTCCCGCACCACGAGGATGAAATCGCCCAGAGCTGCGGCTATACCGGCCAGGAGACCTTCGCCCGCTTCTGGGTGCATGGCGAGTTTCTCAACATCGCGGGCACCAAAATGTCCAAGCGGTACGGCAACATCCTCACGCCCCGAGACCTGCGAGAGCAGGGGATCGATGGCGCTGCCGTCCGCCTGCTGATGTACAGCACTCACTACCGGAAGACGTTGGACTGGAACGACGACGCTCTGGCAGGCGCCCAGGAGGCCGCGCGACGATTGGGCGAGTTTCAGAAGCGGTTGATGGAGGCGCCGGCCAGCTCCGACGGGCCGGCCTTTCGGGAAGCCAGCGAACGCCTGGAGCGGGAGTTCTCCGACGCCCTGGATGATGACCTCAATGCGCCTCGAGCCCTGGCGACGGTCTTTGCCTTCGTGAGCGCCGCGAACTCGGCATTGGATGACGGCCAGCGGCCTGGTCCTGCCGCCATGCGCGCGTGGGCGCGAATCGCGAACGTCCTCGATGTGGCGAGCTCGGTGGTGGCGGTGAAGCTCACCGCCGATTCGGCCGCGCACGGGGTACCGACCGCCGATGGCTCGGCCGGCGAGCTCTCCCAGTCGGCCCCCGCGGAGGATCAGGCCGAAGATTGGGCTCGTGCCTGGGCGCTCCGGCGCAAGCAGGCCAAGGCCCGGCGGGACTTCACCGAAGCCGACCGGATCCGTGAGTTGTTGCGGTCGGCGGGATGGGAGGTTCGGGATAACCGGGATGGGTCAATCGAGGTGGTGCAGACGCGCCGGGCGGTGTAATCACTTGCCCCGTAAGCGGGGCAGCTTCTTGCGCCGATTCGGCTTTGCGCCGATCGGAGAGGCTGGAGGTACATACAAGTCCGCCAGCCGCTGCTCGATGTCACTGGCCTCCGTCGCGAGCTCCGAACCCCTCTGGCGAAGTCGTTCCCCTCCGCCAAGAGGCGCTCACCTCGGCGGCACTCGACTGCGATCCGGACTTGCGCGCGGCACCCTTGCACCCTTCCTCGCGACGTCTCGTCGGCCAAAGGCTAGAAGCTGGGAACGCCGAGTCTCGGGCTGAGGTGATGCCCGGCACACACCTCCCGTTGGGGTGGGTCGGCCGCGGACACCCGCGATACCCCAAAATTCGTCACCAGGCGCCCATTGACGCATCCTAAGTTGCCTACTATCATGCAAGTCTGTCTCTTTCGGCCTGTTCTAGGCTGACGTAGCTCAATTGGTAGAGCAGCTGATTTGTAATCAGCAGGTTAGGGGTTCGATTCCCCTCGTCAGCTCGGTTGCGCCGACACCTGACTCCTGAAATGGACCCCGCTTCTTCGTCGGCGGGGTTCTGTCTCAGATGAGGGTGAGTCGATGACTCGGTGGGGTGACCGAGTGGCTAATGGTAGCAGACTGTAAATCTGCCGGGCTAACGCCCTACGTAGGTTCGAATCCTACCCCCACCATAAGGGCGGAAAGGGCGGACAAGACGGTAGAGGGCGGAAAAGTGGAATCGAACCCAAGTGGGAGCGGACTTGTCCGTCCTGTCCGTCTTTTCCGCCCTGTCCGACCGACTCGCGGGTGTAGCTCAGTTGGTAGAGCATCAGCCTTCCAAGCTGAGGGTCGCGGGTTCGAGTCCCGTCGCCCGCTTGATCGGTTAGGCGCGGTACGACTAAGGCGGTACGACAACTGAGCGCGGTTCCGGCGGCACGGGCCGCCATTCCGCCTTTCCGCCATACCGACCGAAGGCGCTCGCGTAGCTCAGTTGGTAGAGCGCATCCTTGGTAAGGATGAGGTCCGCGGTTCAATCCCGCGCGCGAGCTTATACGAGAGAGGGAAAGGACGGAAAAGTCGGAGAGGACGGAAAAGTGAATGCGAGGCCAGGCCCTCGGTCCTTTCCGTCCTTTCGGTCCTTTCCGTCGAACTGGGAACCCAAACGCACACTGGAACGACGCGACCATGGCCAAGGCCAAATTTGAGCGGACCAAGCCGCATGTGAACGTGGGGACGATCGGGCACGTGGATCATGGGAAGACGACGTTGACGGCGGCGATCACGGCGATCCAGGCGAAGAAGGGGCTGGCCCAGTTTACGGCGTAC
>DATBKD010000094.1:0-7977 GCA_036556025.1 Gemmatimonadales bacterium
ACCGAGCCATCGCGATCGAGAAACACCGCAGCCTTGTCTCCATCCTTGTCGTCGTGCGGGGTCTCCAGGTAGTACGGGTTCGCATTAATGAACTGCAGCGCGCCCGCGAAATTGGTGGTGCTCACCGAAAATCCGTTGTTGCGGTTGAAGCCCAGCGCGCTCGAGGGAATCGAGCCGGCCGCGGTGTAGTTGGCGAAGGTGACCCGATCCGCCCCAACCCTGCCGTCGTAGAACTCGAATCCGCGGCGGGGCGTCCCGCCGCCGAGCTGAGTCGCGTTGTTGCCGCTCTCCCCCACGAAGAGGGCGTCCTCGACGAAGGTCTCGTTCGACGCGAACGTGGCTCCGGTCGCATTGTCCGCCAGGATGGCATCGCTCAGCAGGAGATTCCGGCCCCGCAACCAGACGGCCCGACCGGCGTGCTTGTAAGCCACGAAGCCGGAGAAGGTGGCCACCACCGCGGTCCCGGCATCGGCCGGATCGGTGCGCGGGGCATAGTAGGCCGTCTCGGTGTTGCCATCGGGCAGTGGGCCGTCGTCCACCTGGAGGCCGGGCCGCCGGTTCGAGTGGGCGACGTTGCCGCTGAATTCTCGCAGCGGAAGGTTGCGGGGGAGATCGGGCGCGCCGGTAGAAAGTCCCGTGGGGGACGCGGGAAGCGCGAACCAGAACCCGAAGCCGGTGGATCCCGCGGCGACATTCCCCCGAAACGTGTTATCCGGGTTGGTGATCCAGAAGGTGGCCGCGCGGCTGTCGGTGGGAAGGACGCCCTCGGTGGTGGCCTTGGTCCCGAGCCCGAGGTTGTTCGCGATCAGGTTGCCGGTCTCGGCGCCGTCCTCCAAGAAGTACCCGTGGCCCAGGTGGTCGTAGCAGACGTTGCCTTCGACCCGGGCGTTGTCGGTTCCATGCACGGTGACGCAACGGTTGAAGCTGCGCCAGACGCTGTTGCCGACGAAGTACTGCCCATCGACCGGTCCCATCATGTGCCAGTGCATCGGGTAGCGGGCCATGAGACCCTTCTGCCCCATGAAGTGGAGCTCGACCCCTTCCACCCGCAGCGTGCCACCCATCCCCATGATGTGCCCGCCGTAGCCCGCGGCACTCGACGCGCTGTCGCCCTGCACCACGACGTTGCGCGTGAGCAGTCCCACCTCGGCCCGCTCGTCCACGCTGCGCCCCGCGATGGTCTGGAGCTCGCCGTAGTGGTTGAACTTGAGTCCCTGCTCCAGGGTCACGGTCGTTCCACTGGCCGACTGAACGGTCACGACCTCCGCCTGGTTGGGATCGAAATCGGTCGAGGCCACCACCAGCTTGTCGCCGGCGCGCCAGGTCATCGGCTGCAGCAGCGACAGTTGGGTGCTCCCGATGGCAGCGGTGGCGGCAAGACGGGTCCATCCGGCCCGGGCCTCACCATGCAGATCCAGGGTGCCGCCGGGCAAGATGCCCAGCAGCTTGTTCCCCATGCCGGAGACGTTCGCGCTGTCCGGGCTGCCGGTCAGCGTGATGGTGGCCTGGGGAAGAAACGGCGATCCCGAGGTCCCCACCCGCAGCGTCCCGGAGACAACGATCCACCCGGCGGTGAGCGCAAGGTCGCGCTGATCGAAGACCAGGGCCCCTTGAATGGTCAGGCTGGTCAGCGGGGGCGGACTCACATCCAGGAGCACGCTGAGCTCCGGCGGAATGACGACCGCGGCGCCCGCCAGCGGCACTTGTCCCCCGGGCCAGGTCGCGGGATCCGACCATTTGTGAGTGGCGGCGATCGGCGGCTGCGTCGGATCGGGATCGGTCGGGTCGGTGGAGGGCTCGGTGGAGCACGCGGCGAGTGCAAGAGTGAGCACACCCAGGCGGGCGCAAAACGCCAGTCGGCCTTGCATGGTGTCCTCGCGGGGCGGGGAGATGGAGAGGTAAGTCGTGCTGTCGAGGGGACGGGAGAAAACGCAGCAAGAGCCGGGCGAGAACGTCGCGCAAGATGTGGCACGATTTGCCGACCGGGAAATTACGTGTATATACTCCTATTCCATGAGCTCTGCCCAGCGCCCCGCCCGCATCGGCCAGGTCCGCCACTGCGCCTGCTTCAATCTCCGAAAGGCCACCCGCGCCGTTACCCAGTATTACGACGACCTGCTCCGGCCCTCCGGCCTGCGGACCACCCAATTCTCTCTCCTGGCCCTGCTCCGATTGCTGGGCACGGCAAGCATCAGCGAGCTGGCGGAGGCGACCGTGATGGATCGCACCACGCTGGCCCGAAACCTGGACGTCCTGGTGGGCCAGAGGCTGGTGCGGATCCGACCCGGCGCCGACGGCAGGGTTCGCGAGGTGAGCCTCACGCGGGCCGCCCGCAAGCGGCTGGCGGCCGCGCTCCCGCTCTGGGAAAAGGCCCAGGCTCAAATCGCGGAGCGGCTCGGCGCCGAGCGGATGGAGCGGATCTTGGGCGATCTGTCGGCGGCCATCGCCGCGGCGCAGCCGAAGCCCACCCTGACCAAAGGTTGAGGAGGCAGTATGGTCACCCTGATGTGGATCGGTCTCGCGCTGGTAGGACTGGTCCTGATCTCCTATCTGGTCGAGCGGCTCCGGCCCTCGCCCCCGCCGCCGGAGCGATTGGCCTGGGCGCCCACCATTCCGATCCAGTACGTCGAGGTCAATGGCAGCCGCCTCCGGTATATCTCGACCGGGAACGGTCCGCCGCTGGTGCTGCTACATACGCTTCGAACCCAGCTCGACATGTTCCAGCGGGTCGTACCCGCGCTCTCCCAGCGGTTCCGGGTTTATGCCCTGGACTACCCCGGCCACGGCTATTCCGAGATCCCGAGAGGGGACTACTCGGCCGACTTCTTCGTCACGGCGGTGGAGAGGTTCCTCGAGCGGCTCGACATCTCTCATGCCGTGGTGCTGGGGGAATCGATTGGCGGGACCATCGCATTGTTGCTCGCGGCTCGACACAACCCGCGCGTGAAGGCGGTGGTCGCGGTCAATCCCTACGACTACGATCGGGGGCGGGGTCTGGAGCGCTCGTCACTGCTGGGGAAGCCGATCCTTCGGCTGAACGATGTGCCCGTGCTCGGCGGAACCTTCCAAAGGCTTCGCAGCTATCCGCTGGTGCGGCAGGTGTTCCAGGGCGGCGTGGTGCGAGAGGGCGCGTTTCCCCCCACCCTGCCACGGGAGATGTATCGGGTAGGCAATCGTCGGGGGCATAACTCGGCGTTCATGGCTCTGATCCACCAGTGGCCCAGCTGGGAGCGGGCCCGGCAGGAGTACAGCAATATCGACCAACCCGTGCTTCTCATCTACGGTGAGCGCGACTGGTCACGGGAGGACGAGCGCCAGGCGAACCGCCGCGCGCTCCCCCGTGCCGCCAGCCGGGTGGTGCCGAACGCGGGGCACTTTCTCGCGCTCGATGCGCCGGAAGAGCTGTTAAAGGAGGTATTCGAGTTTACCGGCGGGCTGGCGCGGGTGGGCTGACCACGAACGCTTCCATCGCGAAGTACTCGGCCAGTCCCAGGCGGTCGAGCTCGGCGGCGGTGCCCTGATTCCTGGCCTCGACCCGCTGCCAGAACTCGCGATCGTCCGGGCCGGGAAAAGGAGCCGTGTCCTTCTGGGACTGGTGCTTGAAAATCGCCTGAATCTTGAGGCGCAGCTCCTCCTGTGAGAGGGGCACCAGCCAGGTTGCCTCCGTCACCGGCCACTCTTGCCAGGCACCCCGGTAGAGCCACACCTCCGGCCGCCGATTCCCGCCGCTTACATGGTCGTCCAGCGCACGGTCGACTGCCTCCTTGCACATGCGATGGGTCCCATGAGGATCCGAGAGGTCGCCCGCCACGAAAACCAAGTCGGGCTCGATTTCGTCCAGCAGGTCCTTGACGATGGCCACGTCGGCGGGGCCGATGGGATCCTTCTTCACCTTCCCGGTCTGATAGAACGGAAGATTGAGGAACCGCGCAGCACGATCATCCAGCCCCAGCGTCCGGATGCCGGCGACCGCTTCGGACTCCCGGATGATCCGTTTGGTGTCCTGCACTTCGGGGATGTCCACGTCGCCCGGGCGCTTCCGGGCGAGGAACTCCTCGATTCGCCGGCAAAGCTCGGAGACGGCGTCCTCTCCAATGCGGTGCTCACAGGCCAGCCGGCGGAGGAAGTCGACGTGGCGGCGCACATCATGATCGAACACCGCCAGGTTGCCACTCGTGAGGTACGCGACCGTGATCCGGTTGTGGTTCTGCACCAGCTTGTGCAGGATCCCGCCCATGGAGATGACGTCGTCGTCCGGGTGGGGAGAGAAGCAGATGATGCGCGACTCTCGCGGGAGCTTGGATCGCCCCCTGATCTTGGCGCCCAGCGCGTTGAACACCTCGCCGTTGAGGGCACCGGGTGACCCGGCTCGGGCCACGATGGCGGAGAGATGGTGCTCGGCGTAGTCGCGGTGGGTGAGTTTGAGGATGCCCTTGCCGGTCTGGTGAGAGAGCCAGGTGACCGCGCGGACCGTGAGGTCGGGATCCCACTCTACCGGCCCGAGCAGCCAGGGGGTGGCCACGCGGGTGAGGGCAGCCGCGGCCGCGCGATCCAGAAAGCAGGTGGTATGGGGGTGCCGCTGCAGGAAGGTGGCGGCCACCTCGTGGTCCACCTCGCCCTCGACCGCCCGCCGGACGATCGCGGCTTTGTGCTCTCCTGTTGCCAGAATCAGGATCTCGCGCGCCTCCAGGATGGTCGCGACACCCATGGTGATCGCCTCCCGGGGGACATTCTCCTCGCCGAAGAAATCCGCGGCGGTGTCCTTCCGGGTGACCAGATCGAGAGTGATCAATCGGGTGCGACTCTCGGCGCCCGAACCCGGCTCGTTGAAGCCGATATGTCCGGTGCGGCCGATGCCCAGCAGCTGGAGGTCGATCCCGCCGGCCGCCCGGATCTGGGCTTCATACCGGCGGCACTCGGCCTCCACCTCGCGCGGGGAAACATCGCCGCGGGGGATGTGCACGTTGGCCGCGGGAATGTCGAGATGGGAGAACAGATTCTCCCACATGTACCGGTGATAGGAATGGATGCTGCCGGGGTCCATCGGATAGTACTCGTCGAGGTTGAAGGTGATCACCCCGGCGAAGCTGAGTCCCTCCTCCCGGTGCATCCGGATCAGCTCCCGGTAGACCCCGATCGGGGTCGAACCGGTCGCGAGGCCGAGGACCGCGTGGCCGCCGGCCGCCGCCCTGGCTCGCACGAGATCGGCGATGCGGCGGGCGACCAGGCGACCGAGCTCGTCGTGGTCGTCGACCACAACGGTTCGAATCCGCTCGACGCCGCTGCCAGCTTTGGAGAGGGAGGTGCTCATGGAGGCCCGGAAAGTTAGCAGCGAGCGGTGAGAAGTGAGAAGACACTCCTCACTCCTGACTCCTCACTTCTCACCGGCTCAACAGCCCCGCGTCGAGAATCAGCGGTGCTCCGGTCACGTAGCGCGCACGATCGGAGGCCAGATAGAGCACGGCCTGGGCCACGTCCTCCGGCTCGATCCAGGGCACCGGCAGCAGATTGCCGGCGGATCGTTCCGCGATCTCTCTGGGTGTGAGTCCCTCGAGCTCGGCCAGTCCATCGTTCATCGGCGTGTTCACCCCGGTCGGATGCAGTGAGTTCACCCGGATCCCGTGCGGTGCCAGCTCGATCGCCCACGACTTGGTGAGTCCCGTCAGCCCCCACTTGGAGGCCGCATAGTGGCTGAGGCGTCCCATCCCGCGGAGCCCGGCCACGGAGGAGTTGTTGATGATGACCCCGGAGCGCTGCCGCATCATCACCGGAATGACTCGGCGGGCCACCAGCCACGCTCCCTTGAGGTTGATATCGAGCATGCTGTCCCAGGCGTCTTCGGTCAGCTCGTGGGCCAGGCCATAGGCGCAGATCCCGGCGTTGTTGAAGAGGATATCGATCCGCCCAAACCGCTCGACCGTGTTCTCGACCGCCCGAGTGACCGCCGCGTCGTTCCGCACATCGCCCTGGAAGATGAGGCACTCCGTGTCCAGCCTGCCGCACTCGGCGACCAGCGAGTCGAGGTCCTCCGGCGAGCCCATGGCGTAGCCGGGGTAGGTCATCGGCCGGGCGATGTCGAATGCCGCAATCCGCGCCCCCTCGCGGGCGAGCGCGATGGCGGAGGCTCGGCCCTGGCCGTGGGCGGCACCGGTGATGAACGCCACCCGGCCGCTGAATTCGCCCATCAGACCCGACCCCCAGCTGCTTCTTGTCCCTTGCTCTTTCGGCGGTAAGGCTGGAGGTACTCGTCCAATTCCACCTCCAGGGCATTGTTGAACACGTTGGTCGCCACCATGAGAGCCCCGAACGCCGTGAGGGCGACCAGCTGCTCGGCATTGAGGAACCCGGCGACCCGAGCATATACGTCGTCAGGCACCGTGAATGGTGAAACCGCCAGCCTGCGCCCGAACTCCACCACCGCACTCTCCCGCTCGTCCAGCTGCAGGCGGTCGGGGTTCTCTCCCACCTCGATCAGAATGCGCCGAAAAAAAGTGGAGCAGATGAGGCAGTCGGTCTCCGAGGAAATGGCATGGGCATAGAGGGTGGTCAGCCGCTCGCCCAGAAAGGGCTGGACCGCGTCCCGCAACGGGTACCACTCCATCAGGGCGTGAAAGGCAGGCAGCGAATGCAGCAGGGTCCGCTTCATGTTGGTAATGCGGGCATGCTGAGCGACGTGCTCGTCGTGGGCCTGCCGCGCCTGGGGAGAGGCGGCGTCGTAGGTCAGCTGGGGGATGCGGGTCATGGCGAGCTCCGGTTGGGCGGCTACGGGCTAACGGCTAACGGCTCTCAGCCTATAGGGGAAGTCCCCACCAGCTCCTCCGCTGTTAGCTGTTAGCTGTTAGCTGTTAGCTGTTAGCTGTTAGCTGTTAGCTGTTAGCTGTTAGCTTCCCGCAATGTCCCATCACTCAGCCTCCCGAATCTTCCTCTTGTCTCCGGCGCACTGCGGCGGGAAGCGGGCGGAGCTGCTGCTCAGCGGACGCGGGCAATTCCCTCTGGCCGAGCGGCTCCGAGCGGCGGAGGCCACCTTGGGCGAGGCATTCAGCTTCGTCAGCGGCCTGTACTTCAGGGGAAAGCTGACCTACGCCACCTGCTTTGCCAGGCCCCCCGCCGGTGTGGCACCGGTGCAGGTGATCACCGCGAATCGAGGTCTGCTGTCCGCCGATACGGCGGTGGGCATCGAGGACCTGCGAGCGTTCGGCTGCGTGGACATCAGGGCCGACGAGCTTCGCTACCGAACGCCACTGGAACGGGACTTGGCGCGCCTGGCGGCGGTCCAGGATCTGGAGCTCATCCTGCTCGGCAGCGTGGCGACCGGAAAATACGTGGACGTGCTGCTCGATGTCGTGCAAGCGCGGCTCTTCTTCCCCACAGATTTCGTGGGCCGGGGGGACATGAGCCGCGGGGCCCTACTGCTCCGGGCAGCGCGGGAACAGACCGAGCTTGCTTACGCGCCGGTCTCGAGCGCGGCCCGGCGCGGCGCGCGCGCGACGAAGGTGGGCCCGGTTCCGCGCTGAGTGTCCGGACGCGCGTTCCGGTGACGTCCGCCACCGCAGCAGCGGGTGGTATTCCGCAATGTGAGCCGGAGCGTCATGAAGCGAGAAACTCGGTGGAGCTAACCACATTCCAGAAGGAGACACCGGGATGGCGGCCAAGCCACGGCGCGCGAAGCGCCGGTCGTCCCCGCGCCGTTGGTCCAAGCGGGTCACCCAGACCAGCAACGCGATGGATCTGGCGGGAGGGGTCTTCAAGCAGTCCAGCGCCCGGAGCATCGCGCTCTCGCTCAAACGGTCAGCCGAGCGCAGCCGGCGCCGCAAGTCGGAGCCGTTCCGCTCGGCGATGTCGATGCTGAACCTGTACATCAACCGGGCGGGAAAGAACCTGAGTCCATCCCGGCGACGCGTGTTGGAACGCGCCAAGACCGAGCTGCGCCGCGCGTTCCACCGGGTGTAGAAAAGGAAGCGGCCCTGCGCCGACGGG
>DATBKD010000095.1:0-80786 GCA_036556025.1 Gemmatimonadales bacterium
CGGCGCGGTGATCCACATGGGCATCCCCTGAGGCCTGCTCCGGTGCCATGTACGCCGGAGTCCCCAGCGCGACACCCACCGATGTTAGCGCGGTGGGGCCGGTCGCCTCGCTCAGCGCTTTGGCCACACCGAAGTCGGTCACCAGGGCGTGATGACGGGTGATCAGGACGTTGTCAGGCTTGATGTCGCGATGAACCACGTCGTGCTCGTGGGCACAGCTCAAGGCGTCGACTACGTCACGGAGCAGCCGAATCGTCTCACCAATGGGCAGCTCGCCCTCTCGAGCCAGTCGAGCTCGGAGCGAGTCGCCCTCGATGAGCGGCATGGTGTAGTAGAGAAGGCCATCGGCTTCGCCGGCCGCGAAGAGGGGCACGATGTTGGGATGGTGAAGGCTGGCGGCCAGCTGAATCTCCCGCCGGAAGCGGTCGACGCTCAATCCGGCGCCCAGCTCTGGCGGGAGAACTTTGAGGACGACCTTACGACCTAGCGCGGTCTCCTCGGCAACGAACACCCGGCTCATCCCGCCACCTCCGAGCTCGCGCTCGAGGTGGTAGGCCGCACCCAACGCAGCCTGAAGACGCTCCAGGAGTTCCGCCATCGGGGATCCGCTGGTGGGGGAGGCTTAAGAATACGGCTGCGCCGTCCCTCCGGCCAGCGAAGTTACCGCAGGACGGCGTAACTCAGCATCAGCCGCCCCGTGACCGCGTCGGCCGGCGCGGAATAGATCTCGCCGCTGAGTCCGAAGCGAGGCGACGGAGCCCAGGTCGCTCCGCCGAAAATGACCCCACGGGTGAGGTTTACGTTCACCCGGGTGTTGTCGGTCGAGCCGAAAGAGTTGGTGAAGTTCACCATGAATCGCGGGTGGAGAATGTTGGCCCCGGTGCCCACGAAGGGGCGGAACCGACCTTCGGCCAGCGACCAGCCGAGCAAGGCCTCCGCGCCGAAGATGTTGGGGTGATAGTGGTCATCCGAGCGGGTGCCCTGGAAGCACTCGCTGGTGGGATCCTGGAGATCGGCGTCGTCGCAGGTGAATGGCCCCTGGGTCAATCCGAAGGTGCCATGCAGGCGCAAGCCAAGGGCAGTCCCTGCCCGCCCCAAGGGAAAGCTTCGGGCGAGCGAGAGAGCCACCAGGTTCGACTTGACCTGGTGGATCGCGATCGGGGGAATCCAGCTGGCCTCGAGGAGCAAGCCCCCAGGGAGACCAAGGAAGGCCCGGGGCCGGGGAAAAGCCGAGAGCAGGTCGGTATTCTCCGGACCCTTACCCGGACGGCAGACAGTCGCCGTCCTGATCTCGGGATCGATGTTCGGCAGGTAGGTCCCCTCGAGGCCGACCCGCAGCCCGCCGGGGGCAAGAGCATTCGGCTGCTCCACGACGGAGTAGGCCACCGGCACGGAGAACGCGGCAAACAGCTGTGCCTCATGTGAGTCCTTCGGGGGGGAGCAGGTAACCTGCTGCGCCAGCCCGGTCTCGAGCGGGACGAAGGCCAGGACACAGAGCACCGTCAGGAGGCGCGGCATTCCTACTCCTTGCTTGACAGTTCGAGGGGAAAAGCTCTAACCTGCCCACACCGATACAATAGTGGAGGGAACCGTGAGCGACCTGGAGCGCTTCTTTCGCCGGCTGGTCACAAACCTGGCCAGCAGTGACCCAGCGCGACTGCATCGCCCGCTCCCGCTCACCGAAGTCTATCAATCCATCATGCCCTACCGCACCAATCGCCGAGCCCTGGGATTGGACACCAGCGAGGACTACGAATTAGTGCTGCTGCGCCTGGCCGCCGGCGAAGGGGGATTCGCTCGCACCGAACCTGAGGAGGCCCGGGCCAGTTTTGCCCGGGAGGCCAGCAGCACCCACCCGGACCTGGAAATTCTCCATCGCTTCGAGAATGTGCTTCTCTCCCTCGGATCGGATTCGCTAGAGCGCGTGCTGGGCCCAGCCCCGGAACTCAACGGCGGTTCCTCGACCGGTACCCAGGATCTTCCCCGTCCGGATCTGCCGGCCATGACAACCTCGAAGGTCCCCCCGGAACCCGAACTGCCCGCGCCTGACGCTTTCCCCCCGACCTCGGGCTCGCTCCGGTGCCGCCACTGCGGAGGTGCGCTCCCCCTGGGGCGGGCGATAAACTTCTGCCCCTACTGCGGCCAAAATCAGGCGCTCACTCATTGCCCCGAATGCCGAAGCGAGCTGGAGGCCGGATGGCGCCATTGCGTGAACTGCGGAGCCTTGGTCGCCCCGAAATAGGATCCGCCATGCCCTGGAGCTCGCGGGTCAGCCCCCTGGACGTACTCGCGGTCATCATGGGCGGAGGCGCGGGCACCAGACTCTTCCCCTTGACCAAGGACCGAGCCAAACCCGCCGTGCCGCTCGCCGGCAAATACCGGCTGGTGGACATCCCCATCAGCAATTGCATCAACTCCGATCTGCGCCGGATCTTCCTGCTCACCCAGTTTCAGAGCAGCTCGCTGCATCGTCACATCCTGGAGAGCTATCGGTTCGACAACTTCGCCCCCGGCTTCGTCGAGATCCTGGCTGCGCAGCAGCGGAGCGATCGCACCGACTGGTATGAGGGCACGGCCGATGCGGTTCGCCAGAATCTGCTGCACCTCAACGATTACTCTCACCGTTTGGTATTGATCCTGTCGGGCGATCAGCTCTATCGCATGGACTATCGTGCCCTGATCGAGCAGCATGTGGCCACCGATGCCGAGGTGACCGTAGCCACCACGCCGGTTCGGCCTGAGGCAGCTCGCGGCTTCGGCATCATGGCGGTGGGGCCGGGCGGTCGAATTACCCGGTTCGTGGAAAAGCCCAGCGATCCGGCGGTGCTGCAGTCACTCCGAGTGGACTGGAGCGCCCTGACCGACCTGACCGAGCCGGTCGATCCCGACAGTCTTCCGGCGTCGATGGGAATCTACGTGTTCAATCGCGACGTCCTGGACCAGGCGCTGGCCGGCGCCGAGCACGATTTCGGCAAGCACATCATCCCCGGATTGATCGAAAGCAGAAGGGTGTACGCCTTTCAGCATCAGGGCTATTGGGAGGACATCGGCACCATTCGGGCATTCTACGAGGCCAATCTCGATCTGTGCGAACCCCTTCCCAAGTTCAACTTCTACGACGCCAGCGCCCCAATCTTCACCCACGCACGGTATCTGCCCGGAACCAAGATCATCAAGAGCCGGGTCGAACGCTCGGTGCTGGCGGACGGCTGCATCATCAACGACGCGCTGATCGAGCACTCCCTGGTCGGCATTCGGAGCCGGATCCAATCGGGGGCGACCATTCGAGACGCGCTCATCATGGGGCAGGACTACTACGAGTCGCCGGACCGCGGAACCGACGGCACCCCCGCTCTTGGAATCGGCCACGACACGGTGATCGAGAGAACCATTGTAGACAAGAACGCCAGGATTGGTGACGGGGTACGGATCACCCCGGACGGGAAGCCCTCCTTCCTGGACGGAGCCAACTTCTACGTCCGCGAAGGGATCGTGATCATCCCCAAGAACGCGGTCATCCCGAGCGGCACGGTACTCTGACAGCTCCTTGCGCGGAACGGGTCTTGCTTGACCGAGGGAGCACCCCTGGCACAGCAAACCCTGCACCCCTCGAGGATGCATGCCGTTCGTCCGATCCACGCTCGCAACCGCTCTGCTCGCGGTGCTTTTGGCAAAACCCCTCAGCGCGCAGGCCGAATCCGCATTGGAGGCCCGACCGGCCCCGGACACCACCGGGGACGTCCTGGTAATGGATCACGACTTTGCCGCGCCAGGCGAGATCGTCCGGGTTTTTCTCCAGAGCAGGCAGGTCTACCGCGCCGAGCTGAGCGCTCCTGATCTCTTGCTGCAGATTCGTGCAGTTGGCGGACAGATCAGACCCCCACGAGTCTACCCTATCACCGGACCGGAGTCCGCGAGCCAGGCCTCCGTCCTGGAGCTCTATCCTGATGTCGACGGAGAATATGAGATCCATGCGGTGGGAGCGAACGGGACGGGCATTGCCACCCGTATGCGACTCATCCGCGATGTCAGCGCCTCGCACCGCCGTATGGCGGTCCTCGGAAAGCCTGGCTGGGGCGTTGGGTTCGAGCTCGCCACCGGCTGGCACAGTGGCTTCCTCCAGACCACCGGTGACCTTACGGGGACTGCCCATGCCGGCACGGAAGTCGAGGTCTGCTTTTCCGCCCGCGCGCCGCACGGCGCCGGCCTCTGCGTGTTCGGTATCGGGTATCAGAGTCAGGTGGGCTCGAAGAGCATCCTCTGGTTCTATACCGAGCCACGCCTGGGACTGATCGGCAAGCATACCTCCGGCTGGGAAATCGGCCCCCTCTTCCGCGTTGGAGTGGGAAGCATCGAGCGGATGTCCAGCACTCCGTGGATCTTCGCACCAGGCGCCTTTATTGCGCGACAGATCCGCACGAATGACCAGGGCCATGGGTGGAGCATTCAGGCGGCTTATAGCCACGCCCTGTACGGCGGATTCCCGGCCGGCGTGGGAGGTGCCGATCGGGGACAGCCGCAAAGCGACCACGTAGCCCTGGGCCTGGCCTGGTACCACTAGCCGGAGCCGGCCGTTTCCTTGAAGTGGCTCTCCGGCGCGGGCATATTCCCTCGTAGAATGTCCCGCGCCCGATCCACCCCTCGCAGTTCCTCCGTATGACCTCGCCCCGCCCAACACACGGCGTCGTCTTTCTTTCCGGCGTGCGCACCGGGTTCGGGGCGTTTGGCAGCGCGCTCAAGGACCTTTCCGCCACCGATCTGGGCGTCGTGGCAGCAAAAGAGGCCTTGGCGCGGTCCGGTGTGGAACCCGCCCGCATCGACCATATCGTCTTCGGCAATGTCTTACAGACCTCGGCGGACGCGCCTTACCTGGCGCGCCACGTCGGACTGCGGACAGGGCTTCCGATCGAGACCCCGGCCCTCACCGTGAATCGTCTCTGCGGATCGGGGTTCGAGGCCGTGATCCAGGGAGCACAACAGATCCTGTTGGGGGAATCAACGGTGGTGCTGGCAGGAGGCGCAGAGTCGATGAGCCAGGCGCCTCACGTAGTCCGCGGCGCACGATGGGGACTTCGTCTCGGACCGGCAGCACCCTTGGAGGACCCGTTGTGGGAGGCTTTGCGCGATTCGGCGTGCGGCCTGAGCATGGCCGAAACCGCCGAAAATCTGGCCCAGAGCTATCGGATCTCCCGCGAAGCGGTGGACTGCTATGCCGCGCGGAGTCAGCTGTGCGCCAAGGCGGCGTGGGACGCAGGCGCCTATGCGGATGAGGTCGTACCAGTCGCTCTACGCAACCGCAAGACGGGTGAGCTCGAATCCTGGGCCGCGGACGAGCACATGCGCCCCGCTACCACGCCTGAAGCCCTCGCCAAGCTGCCTCCGTACTTCAAGAAGGATGGGGTGGTCACCGCGGGGAACGCGTCCGGTATCTGCGACGGCGCAGCCGCCCTGGTGCTCTGCTCCGAGCGCTATGCCGCCGATCAGAGGCTTCGCCCCATAGGGCGGTTGGTGACCTGGGCGACGACCGGAGTGGACCCGCGAATTATGGGAATCGGGCCGGCACCGGCATCACGCCGTGCGCTGGACCAGGCGGGGCTCGACCTGAGCGACATGGACTTGGTGGAAATCAACGAGGCGTTCGCCGCTCAGTACCTTGCTGTCGAGCAGGAGCTCGGCCTGGACCGGGAACGCACCAATGTGGACGGAGGAGCCGTCGCCATCGGCCACCCCCTGGGTGCCAGCGGCGCCCGGATCACCCTGCACCTCTTGCACGCGCTTCGCCGTCGCGGCGGCCGCTTCGGGCTCGGCAGCGCATGCATCGGCGGAGGGCAGGGGATCGCGGTAATTGTTGAGGCCGAGGGCGGTAAGGGCGGTAAGGGCGGTAAGGGCGGTAAAGCATGATGATGGCAAGCATCCCTACCGCCTTTGCCGCCCTTACCGCCCTCGACAAGGAGCCAATATGGATCTAGTACTTCCCGCGCTTGCGGTCGCGGTCATCTACTCCTTCCTCAGCCTTCGAGTGCTCCGCCAGTATGAGCGCGGAGTGGCGTTCTTTCTGGGACGCTTCTGGGGAACGAAGGGACCTGGACTGGTTTTCATTCCTGCCGGCTTTGCCGGCCAGCGGAGAGTGTCGCTGCGGATCGTGGCGTTGGACATCCCGCCGCAGGACGTGATCACCCGGGACAACGTCTCGGTCAAGGTGAATGCCGTGCTGTACATGCGGGTGACCGACCCGGCGAAGGCGGTCATCGAGATCGAGGACTACCTGTACGCCACCAGTCAGCTGGCCCAGACCACGCTTCGCTCGGTCCTGGGCGAGGTCGAGCTGGACGAGCTGCTCTCCGACCGGGAAAAGATCAACGCGGTTTTGAAGAAGATCATCGACGAACGCACCGATCCCTGGGGCATCGAGGTATCGGCCGTGGAAGTGAAGGACGTCGACTTGCCTGATCAGATGAAGCGGGCCATGGCCCGGCAAGCCGAGGCGGAGCGGGAACGGCGGGCCAAGGTCATCGCCGCCCAAGGCGAGCTTCAGGCGTCGCAAACGCTGGCACAGGCGGCCCGCACTCTGGCGACCGAGCCCAGCGCCATCCAGCTCCGCTATCTCCAGACGGTCACCGAGATCGCGGCGGAAAACAACTCCACTACCATTTTCCCCATTCCGATCGAGCTGTTCCGACCTTTTCTTCAGGCCGCCGCCGCCCGACCGCAGGCCGCCCAGATCGATCCCGCCGAGCCGACGGGCCCCGCGCTCCCCGCGGGCGACCTCTCCAACTTGATGTCTCAGCTGCGGCTCGACGCCTCCCGGACGCCATCGCAGGAGTAGCATGACTGAGGGCACGCCGTCCCGGATCGATCGGGCGGCGCTGGATCGAATCATCCGGCGGGCCGCTGAGCTGCAAACCGCGGAACGAGAGATTGGAGACAGCCTCTCGCCCGACGAGGTCATGGCGCTCGGCCGCGAGGTCGGCATCCCCGGCCGGTATCTGCAACAGGCACTGCTGGAGGAGCGCACCCGGCTCACGGGCCTGACCTCGGCGGGTGCCTGGGAGCGCGTGGTGGGGCCCGCCCAAGTCTCGGCTCAGCGGGTCGTCCGCGGCGATCCCGACACGGTCGAGGCCAATCTCCTCCGCTGGGTGGAGGAGAACGAGCTGCTCTGCATCCTGCGACAGCAACCGGGACGAATCACCTGGGAGCCACTGGCAGGGTTCCAGGCGGCCGTACGCCGGTCCACGGCCGCATTCCAGGGCAACAAACGGCCATTTACGCTCTCGCGGGCCGACACGGTCTCGGCAACCGTGTTGGGCCTGGAGCCGGGATGGACTCATGTGGCCCTCATCGCCACGGCGCGCAAAGCGCGCTCCGCGCACCTGGGAGGCGGAGCCGCGGTCGCCGGAGCCGGGGCGGTTGCCGCGGTGTTGCTGATGGTGCTGGGAGCGTTCGTCCCGGTCGCGCTGATCCCGGCGCCAGTTGGTCTGGGCATAGGCTACGGAGTCCTGCGCGGCTATCACCCCGTGCTGGCCCGGCTCCAGTTGGGGTTGGAGAGCGCGCTTGACTCCCTGGAGCAGCGGACCTCGATATCGGGCCGGCTGCCGCCTCCGCGGCCGGCCGGAATCATCGATCTGCTGGCGCGTGAGATTAGGAGGGCATTGAAGTCGTAGGCGGCGTTGGTCATTGGGGAAGCAAGAGACTCTCAAGAGACCGGAGACCTTCAAAGAGATGACCATGCCAGCCATCACAAGCGTCGGCATCCTGGGTTGTGGTCTCATGGGAAGCGGCATCGCCCAGGTCGCCGCTACCGCTGGCTTCCGGACGGTGGCGCGGGACGTGAACGAGGCGCTGCTGGAGCGGGGTCGGAACGCCATCCGCAGGTCGCTGGACAAGCTGGTGGAGAAGGCCAAGCTCCAGCCTGCCGGCAGGGATGCGGCGCTGGGGCGATTGGAGCTGGTGACCGAGGTCTCCGCGCTCCGCGATTGCGAGCTCATCATCGAGGCCGTCACCGAAGACCTCGAGCTCAAGAATCGCCTCTGGCGTGAGCTGGACGGACTCTGCCCACCCACGACCATCTTTGCCTCGAATACCTCCAGCCTGAGCATCGCCGAGATGGCGGCGGCCACGTCCCGCGCCGATCGCTTCGTCGGAATGCACTTCTTCAACCCTGTCCCCCTCATGCCCCTGGTCGAGGTGGTGCGATCGGTGCGGACCAGCCCCGAAACCTTCGAGCGAGCCGTCGAGTTCTCTCGCCGGCTGGGGAAGGAACCGATCGCTGCACTCGATCGCTCCGGCTTCATCGTCAACCTTCTCCTGGTGCCGTATCTCCTGGACGCGGTACGGGCCCTGGAGCGCGGCGTGGCCTCGATCCGCGACATTGACCGGGGAATGCAGCTCGGTTGCGGCCATCCTATGGGCCCGTTGGCCTTGCTGGATTTCGTGGGGCTCGACACCACGGTGCGGATCGCGGAGATCATGTTTGACGAGTATCGCGAGCCGCGCTATGCCGCCCCGCCCCTCCTTCGACGCATGGTTGCCGCTGGGCTCCATGGTCGAAAGAGCGGCGGGGGGTTTTATGATTATTCCGTCGATCCGCCCACTCCCAGAGATCTGGGGCTGGGCCGGTAAGCGGGAAACGGTGAACGGTAAACGGCGAAGGACGCCGTCAACCGAGCTGCTGAGCTCAGTTCCGTTTACCGTTTCCCGTTTACTGTTAACGCTCTCATGGAGCAGACATGCTCGGCTACGACTGGCCCCGACTCCACGCCGCACTCAACGACCTGCCGGCCGCCCTTCTTCTGACGGCGGTCATCTTCGATCTGCTCGCCGCCGCCACCCGGCGACCGCCGCTTCGCCAGGTCGGCTTCTGGACCATGATCGCGGGTGCGATAGGTGGAGTGGCTGCGGTGATCTCCGGTCTGCAGGCCGAGGACCATATTGAACACGGCGAAGCGGTTCATGAGGTCATGGAGACCCACGAGAAGCTGGCGCTGATCACGCTGGGAATCTTCGCGGTGATTGCCGTGTGGCGGATTGTTCGCGAGCGCCGCATGGGAGGAACCGAGCGCGGCGTGAGCCTGCTGGCATCGGTAGGTGGATTGGGAGTCCTGATTGCCACTGCGGTGTATGGTGGGAAGCTGGTGTTCGACCACGCCGCCGGGATCCCCAGCCCGGTCCTGCGAACTGAGCTCACTCAGCGCGCCGAAGGGCACCATCATCACGGCGGCGAAGAAGGCGAGGAGCCGCACGAGCACGGGTCCGAGGGCCCGGCCGCGGTCACCGCGGACAGCGCCCACGCCGACTCGGCCGGTGAAACGGCTCACACCCATGAGCCCGCCGGGCACACTCACCCGCCCGGAACCCCACCTCATAAGGATTGAGCGTGCCGCTGACCAGCGGGCTTCGCGCGGCGATCCTGATCGGGCTGATCGCGTGTCAGCCCGACACGACGCGGCCTGCCATTGTCCCGCTGCCGGAGGCGGCAATGACTGAGATTCGGCTACCGGTGCCCGAGGCGACGAGGGTCCTCGCTCAGGCGCTGCAGGCCGACTCGATTCCTGCGCTCCGGGTTCGGCTGCGCGATGGGTACATCGAGAGCGGCTGGTTCGACGCGGCCACGGGGCGACCCACGAATCGGCGGCCGATTGGGGTTGGGATCGTGCGGATTCGGGCCTGGGCCGATCCCGCTCGCCCCGGCGACAGCCAGCTTCGGGTCGAGACGCTTTACCGGCCGCTGGCGGATCCATCCCTTCCGGAGCGCGAGCTGGAGCGCCAGGTGCCCGTCGATCATCCGATCGCGGTCAAAGTTCGTAGCAGTTTGCAAGACATGCTGAAGCGCTACGGTGGACCGCCAACAGAGGAAGTCCAGCAGCAGCCGGCGGGACCGACGGAAGAGGAAGCGCCGGATGAGTGACGGGTTTACACCACGTACGCCCTCACCCACTCCTCCAGCCGGGACAGGTCGAGTCTCGCGTCCTTACAGGGGCCGAAGGGCAGGGTCATGGTCAGCCCAAGAACCGGGACCTTTCCCGCCACGTCATGCAGCCCGCTCACCATGTCTCGCTCGCAGGCAACCGCCACGACCGCGCGGGGGCGGCGTTCGCGGATCACCCGCCGCGCAAGTTGGCCCCGCGTCGCTACGAAGACCGGGACTCCGTACTTTCCCGCGACCCCGAGGACGCCATCCAGGGTCTCCTTAGATAGACACCGGGGAATCAGCAGCAACAGCTCGCCACGACCCACCTTGCGGCTCCGCAGCAGGGCGAGCGCGTTGTAGACCTTCACTGCCGCATTTTCCACCCAGTCGCGCCGTCCGAACCGGTCGGCCACCCGCGAGGTCAGCCGCATCAACCGGAGGAAGGGGCCTCTTTCCGCCAGCCGCTCCGGTAGGAGGGCCCGGCCGGCCGCATGAGAAAGCAGGAGCAGGACCCACCAGCCCCACAGCACCAGCATGGTGCCGGCCAGAGTGAACCAGAGGATGTCGGGAAGTCGTGGCTGGATGGCGCCGAGCCGCGGCGCGAGCAGGAACAGGATCAGCGCGGCAAGTCCCAACCCAACCATCAGTGCCGCGGCCGACCAGATGAAGAAGAGTCCCGCCGGAGAGTCGAAGTTCCCCCGATTCGGCAGGGCGGCTCCGTCCCACTCGTCCCACTCATGACCCAAGCGGCGATCGACATCGATGTGAATCAGCTGTGCCCGGGGCGTGTCGGACATAGGGAGAGAAGATAGTTAGCTTTGGGCGATGCTGCCTCCCCCTTCTCTGCGCGGCGCATTTCGGACCGACGAGCGCGCTCGCGCGGCCTACTCCGAGGGAGCCGGGATCTATCGGATTCTCCCCTCCGCGGTCGCACTGCCGAGCGATCGAGACGACCTCCTGACGCTGGTGCGTTGGGCCGCGGAGCAACGAACTCCCCTGATCCCGCGAGGGGCCGGCAGCGCAATGGGTGGGGGCAATGTGGGAGATGGAGTGGTGGTGGACCTCACCCGCTTCCCCCGTCAACTGGAGATCTCCCCCGAACTCAAGACCGCGAGCACCAGCGCCAGCCTGACTGCGGCCGAGCTCAACGCCGCCGCCGATCGCTACGGGCTGCGGCTGCCGCCCGACCCCTCGAGCGGGCGGTGGGCCACCTTGGGCGGTATGGTCTCCACCAACGCCGCCGGGGCCCGCTCGGTCCGGTATGGAAGCGTCCGCCGCTGGATCGAAGCAGTGCAGCTCGTCACCGCCGACGCCGAGATCGTCGAGCTCAGACGGATGAAGCCGGCCTCCGGATCCCAGGCGCTGGCGCGATTCGAGAGCGATGCTCGGCCCGCGATCGAGCAGTCGAGCGACCTGATCGCACGCGGCTTCCCCCGCACCCGGAAGAATTCTTCGGGTTATGCCCTCGACGCCTTCCTGGGCTCGGGTGACAGCCTGGACCTCGTGGTCGGCGCGGAAGGAACTCTGGGCTTCGTCACCGAGATCGAGTGGCGGTTGGATCGCATCCCTCCTTGCCGCGCCGGGCTTCGCGTGGGACTCCGTTCCCTCGATGACCTGGTTGCAGCCGTGGCGATGCTCCTGGCCCAGGAGCCGTCCGCGGTGGAACTGCTGGACCGCTCCTTTCTCGATCTGGTCCGTGGAGCAGACCTGGACGCGGCCCTGGGAGGGGCCGAGGCCATCTTGCTGGTCGAGCTGGAGCGTTCGGATCAAGACGCCCTTCGACGAGCCGTCGAGGTGGCGGGAGAGGCGGTCGCGCCCTGGGCCACCCAGGTGGATACCGCCCTCTCGGCAACTGCTGCGGAGCGTCTGTGGGCCTTGCGGCATGCCGCGAGTCCCATCCTGGCCCGCCTGCCCGAAGAGCGTCGCTCGCTTCAGGTCATCGAGGATGCCTGCCTTCCGACGGAGCGGATGGGAGAGTACATCCGTTCGGTACGCAGAATCAGCGGGGCCCACGGCCTGCCCGTGGTCATCTTCGGCCATGCGGGCGACGGCCACGTGCACGTGAACCTGCTCCCCGACGTGACCCGCCCGGGTTGGGAGAACGCAGTCCGCACGCTACTCGAGGAGGTCACCGAGGCAGTGCTGCGGCTGGGGGGGACCCTGTCCGGCGAGCACGGCGACGGCCGGCTTCGCGCGGGACTGCTGCAACGGGCGTACGGCAACGAGATCATGAGCCTGTTCACCCGGATCAAGCAGGCGTTCGACCCGCTCGGCATTCTGAATCCTGGAGTCATCCTCCCGAATGGAGAGACCCCCATCAGCCGGCTCAAAGTCGGCCCCCAGGCCGCGGCGATCCCTTCGGACATCGCGTCGGAGCTGCGTCGTATCGAGCGGGAAGGTGGTTATGCGAAGTCGAGGATGGAGCTGGTGTGAGGAGACCTGTGACCTGCGACCTGTGACCTTCGACCTCTGACTCAATGGACATTATCCGCGAGCCCCGAGTCACCCTCATCGCCCGTCCTCAGTTCCTCGAGCCCGCACACCTGCCGGTCCACTGGCAGGGGGAGGCGAGCGACGGGGAACGGATCGCCGAATTCGCCGGCCGGCTGTGCTATATGAGCCAGCACAACCCCGCGGGGCGAACTACGGCAGAGTATTTGCAGAACATCCTGCGCCAGGGGCACGGGTCGGTCTTCGAGCACAGCACCTACGCCGTGCTGATCGAGGGCATCTCCCGCTCCTGCAGCCATGAGCTGGTGCGGCATCGGGCCGGGTGGGGGTACTCCCAGCTCTCCCAGCGCTACGTGGACGAGTCTCACGCCGCCTTCGTGATGCCGCCGGCGGTCCAGGGCGACCCATCGCTCGAGGCGGCATGGACGGCACAGGTGCAGGCGGCGCAAATGGCCTACGTGGCAGCGGTGGATCGGCTCATGGCGCGCTATGCCGACTTGGGCGACAAGGTGCACCGGCGGAAGATGGCGCGGGAGGCCGCACGCAGCGTGCTGCCCAACGCTACCGAGGTCAAGATCGTCGCGAGCGCGAACGTTCGGGCCTGGCGCACGATGCTGGAGCTTCGCCTGGGTGAGGGAGCGGAAGCCGAGATTCGGCGGATGGCGGTCGCGTGCCTCCGCGTGCTCCAGCGAGAGGCGCCGGCACTCTTCGCGGACTTCGAGATCTATCGTGTGGACGATGGATCAGAGGCAGGGAGGGTCGGGTTTCACAAGGTCTGAGGTCGCGGGCTACGGGTCTCCAGTTGGATGCAGAGGCGATTCGCGTGAGTCACGACCCGAGACTCGCGACCAGGACCTTCAAAAAAACTATTGTGCAGTCGAACTCTTTTTCTTACTTTAGTTTCGTCGAAGCACCCAACTCGTCTCGGCTCGTCTCTCGCGGACGGCCTTTTTTGTAGAGGGCGCCTTTGGCAGTTCGGATCGGACTAGCCTTCAATCTCAAACCAGCGGCGCCGGCTACTCCAGCCGGGGCGATTCTCGACTCTCCTTCTTCGCCCGACGAGCCTCCCAGTCGGGCTCTCCGCCTCGACCTCACACAACCCGACCTCTACGCTGAATGGGATGAGCCCGCCACGATCGATGCGGTGGAGCGGGCGCTCAGCGCCGTCGGCCAGGTCTATCGCCTCGAGGCCAACGAGAGCTTTCCCGCGCGGCTCGCCCTGATTCGCCCCGACTTCGTGTTCAACATCGCCGAGGGCCTCTACGGACCCAACCGCGAGGGACACGTTCCGGCGATCTGCGAGTTCCTCGGCATCCCCTGTCATGCCTCCGACCCGCTGACGCTGGGTCTGGCGCTCGATAAGCGGCGCGCCAAAGAGGTCCTCAGCTATCACGGGGTACCCACGGCACCATTCGTTCTGGCCCACAGTCCTGCCGACGCGCGTCGGGTGAAGCTTCCCTTCCCGCTGTTTGCCAAGCCCGCATTCGAGGGTTCGGGCAAGGGCGTGAGCGTCCGCAGCCTGTGTAAGAACCGCTCGCAGCTGGTGCGCCAGGTCTCCGAGCTGCTCGCCACCTACGCCGAGCCGGTGCTGATCGAGACCTATCTGCCCGGGCCCGAGTTCACGGTCGCGGTGCTGGGCAACGGCGACGAGGCGCGCTGCTTGCCTATCGTCGGCATGGACTTTGATACACTGCCCAAAGGCGCTCCGCCGATCTACGGCTACGAGGCGAAGTGGCTGTGGGACTCGCCGAGGCATCCCCTGGAGATCTTCGACTGCCCGGCCCGGATTCCCGAAGCCATGGCCGAGGCCATTCGCGCCGCCGCGCTGGCGGCCTACCACGCCCTGGAATGCCGCGATTGGTGTCGGGTCGATATCCGTTGCGACGCCGCCAATCGCCCGATGGTCGTCGAATTGAATCCGCTGCCGGGCATTTTGCCCGACCCGCGGGACAATTCTTGCTTTCCCAAGGCCGCACGGGCCGCCGGGATGAGCTATGACGACCTCATCCGCACCGTCGCCGATATCGCGTGGCGCCGGATCAGCGGCCGTTCACTCCTGGCGGAGGTGGCCTGATGAAAGTCGCGATCATCTACGACGCTGGCAGCGACGAATGGAGCCCGCAGGACGTGGCCGCGGTGGTGGGCAACGTCCACGAGATCCGGGATGCGCTGCGCCACCGCCGGCACGAGGTCGACCTGCTTCCGGTCCGCCTCGGCGACTTCCGCTGGCTGTCGCGCGCCCGTCGCGCCGATCTGGTCTTCAATCTGTGCGAGGGCATCAACGGGCACGCCAAGTACGAAGAGATGGTCGTGGGGACGCTGGAGCTGGCCGGTGTGCCGTTCACTGGCTGCCGGACCTGGCCCACCACCATCTGTCATCGCAAGCACATCGCCAACACGCTGCTCGCGTCAGCCGGGCTGCCGGTCCCAGCCTTCACTCTGGCGCAGGGCAATAAGCTTCCCTCCGAGTTCCCTCTGCCGGCCATCGTCAAGCCCGCGGCCGAAGACGCCAGCGTCGGGATCGACAATGGCGCGGTATGCACCTCCAAGCGAGCGCTGAAAAAGCGGGTCGCGCAGATGCTCGAGCAGTTCGAGGAGGTCCTGGTTCAGGAATACGTGGCCGGGCGGGAATTCAACGTGGGATTTGTGGGCAAGCGGATGCTGCCGCTCGCCGAAATCCGTTTCGATGACATGCCTGATGGCACCTGGCCGATCGTCAGCTACGCCGCCAAGTGGATCCCCGGCAGCCCTGAAGACGAGGGGACCCACCCGATCTGTCCCGTCGAGGTCGAACCGGAGCTGGCCAAGCGGATCGCGCAGGTGGCCCGCGACGCATGGGAGCAGATGGCCGGCGGTGAGGGCTATGGACGGGTGGACCTCCGGGTCACCGAGGATGGCCAACCCTACGTCCTCGAGGTCAATCCCTGCCCCGACCTCTCCAGCAATGCCGGCCTGGCCCGCATGGGCCGCGCCTTTGGCTGGAGCTACGATGAGCTGGTCATGCAGGTGGTAGACGAGGCGCTCATGCGGTCCCAGAGCCACAGCGCCGCCGCCGCCCTCGTCAGTGGGGTGTCGGCCGCGTGAGCGGCACCCTCACAGCGGCTGTTCTCCGCAGTCTCACCGCGAGCGATCGGGACCGCATCGAGGAAATTACCCGCGCCGTCGGCGTCTTCCACGCGGACGAGATCTCCGTCGCCCTCGAGGTCTTCGATGGCGCCGTCGCCGGGTCCCCCGACTACATCGCGCTCGGCGCCGAGGTGGAGGGCGACCTCTCCGGGTGGATCTGCTGGGGCCCCACGCCCTGTACCCTCGGTACCTTCGATCTCTACTGGATGGCGGTGGACCCTGCCCTGCAAGGCTCTGGCGTCGGCACAACGCTTGTGCAGGCAATGGAGGCCCGGGTGGCCGGCCTTGCCCGGCTCATCGTGGTGGAGACCGCGGGCCGGGCCGACTATCAGAAGACGCGGGCCTTCTACGAAGCTCGGGGCTACGTCCCCCTGTCCCGCATTCCCGATTTCTACGCCCCAGGTGACGATCAGGTGGTGTACGTGAAGGTGGTGAAAGGTGAAGAGTGAAAGGTGAAGGGTGAAAGGGGCACCGTCCGCCTTCACCCTTCACTCTTCACCTCAGCTGACGGACTACAACGGGACAGGGTACACTATGGAAACCTGGCAAGAAGTTCTCAGGAAAAACTCGATCGCTTCCCTCGAGGCGCTCGCGGCCAAGTTCGGTCCGGAGAACTTTCCCGAGCTCGACCGGCTGCGGCAGGCCGCGGAGAACTTCGAGTTTCGGATCTCGCCCGCCATGGTGGGCCTGATCAAGTCCCCCAACGACCCCATCTGGCGCCAGTACGTGCCCAGCGTCGAGGAGCTCGATGTGGTGGATGGGATCGTGGACTCGCTCAACGAGGACGGCGACAGCCCGGTCCCCAATATCACCCACCGCTACCCCGACCGGGCGCTCTTTCTGGTCTCTCCGGTGTGCGCTACCTACTGCCGCTTCTGTACCCGGCGGCGGAAGGTGGGCGACCCCGAAAAGATCCCCATGTCACAGTTCGAGTCGGCTTTCCAGTACCTCGAGCAACACCCTGAGATTCGCGACGTCATCCTGTCCGGGGGCGATCCCCTGCTCCTGAACGATCGCCGGCTGGACGCCATCCTCACCCGGCTCCGGTCCATTCCCCACATCCAGATCGTCCGGATTGGCAGCAGGATCCCGTGCCATCTGCCCGAGCGGATCACCCCCGAACTCTGCGCCACTCTCCGCAAGTTCCACCCGCTCTTCATTAATACCCACTTCAACCACCCCGACGAGCTCACGCCCGCGGCGGTCAAGGCCCTCGGCATGCTGGCGGATGCGGGGATTCCCCTCGGCTGTCAGACGGTGCTGCTCAAAGGCGTGAACGACACTCCCGCCGTGATGATGGAGTTGATGCACCGGCTGCTCATGGCCCGGGTCAGGCCGTACTACATCTATATGGCGGATCAGGTGGCGGGCGCGGAGCATTTCCGGACTACGGTCCAGACCGGGATCAGGATCATGCAGGCACTCAGGGGCTGGACCAGCGGCTTGGCTATCCCCTATTTCGTCATCGACGCGCCCGGGGGCGGGGGCAAGATCCCGATCCTCCCAGAGTACGTGGAGAGCATGACCGACGAGGAGGTCGTACTGCGGAACTTCCGGGGTGAGCGGTATGTCTACCGCCAGCCGCGGGAGGCAGAAGTGATCGAGCTCAAAGCTACCGGGCGTCCCGCTACGCCTCGGCCCCGGAGGCAGATGGCTTAGACAGGTGAAGAGTGAAGGGTGAAACGTGAAGAGTGAAGGGGCCATGAATTCGAGTCATGGCCTCTTTCGCGTCTTGGTCTCACCCTTCACTCTTCACGTTTCACCCTTCACTCTTCACCATTCTTCTCCTACCGCCCGTCCGCCAACACCCGCGTCTGGTCCACCCGCCAGTTGGGAACTCCACTCGCCCAGGAGAAGGGGTCGATGGTGACGTTCCGGAGCCGGCGATGGACGGCGGCCACGTTGGTAGGCGCGTATAAGAAGATGGCCGGCGCATCAGCGTTCAGAGTGTCCATTGCCTCCCGCCAGCGCCGACGCGCCGCTCCCACCGCCGTCTGCCGTGCCGCGACCTTCAGCAGCGAGTCGAACTGCGGATTGGAGTAGTGCCCGTAGTTCAGGACCCCCCACCCCGCTCGAGACCACTGATCCGCCAGCCCGCGAGGGCTGGGCTCGTCCAGGTAGGCACCAATGTAGGCGTCGAATTTGCCCCGAGCCAAGCGTTCCTGAAACACCGGGAAGTCCACCGCCGTCACCGTCGCGCTCACCCCCACGCGGCGCCAGGCTTCCTGAATCGCCAGGGCGAGCTTCCGTCGGGCCGGACTGGTGGACGGCACCAGGATGTCCAGCCGACCAAGCGGCCGCCTGACCTGAGCCTCCGCAATCGCCCGCTTGGCCTCAAGAGAGTCAAACGGAACCACCTGGATGGCGTCGTCCCAGATCCACAGCAGCTGAGACATCGGCCCCGGCGGAACCCGAGTGTCGGGGCCGAAGAACGCCCGAGCCAGGCTCGGCCGATCCACTGCGGCCGTCAGCGCGCGGCGAACCGCCCGATCTGCCAGGATCGGGTGCGGGCGACCCTCCGCGTCCGCCACTCGGAAAGCGAGAAAGCCGTACGCGGCGGTGGGATATCTCACCAGGTGAATACTGCTGTCCTTGGCCACCCGCTCCGCTCGATCGGGGCTACCCACCGTCTCCATCAGGTCGGCCTCGTGACCCAAGAGCAGGTCGAGGGCCGCATCGGGGTCGGGAGTGAAGCGCCAGACCAGTCGCCGGATCTCAGGCACCTTCAGGGCTGTGGTGTCCGCATCCAACTCGAGGAACTGGCCCCGCACCCAGCGGCGGACGCGATAGGGTCCGCTGCCGATGAGATGGGCCAGCGCAGTATCCGACCGCCACGTCTCCGTAGCCACCTTCTCCCAGACGTGCTGGGGCAGGATTCGCACCTGGTAGGTGGCATCATAGAGCTGCTCCGGCGAGGGCCTGGCGAAGCGCAGCCACACGGTGGCCGAGTCCTCCGCTCTCGCCGTCACCTGGCCTGCGAGGTATGCCCGCGCAAGCGCATCGACAGTGGAATCGGTATACACGCCAAAGGAGAAGACCACGTCCTCGGCGGTGACCGGCCGGCCATCCTGCCATCGGGCGCCCGGCCGAAGATGGAAGCGCCAAGTGAGCGAGTCGACTCGCTCCCAGTGGTCCGCCAGACGCGGCACGTAGGCGCTGGGATCGATGGGCGAGGCCCCGGGCTGAAGGTCCGCCAGTCGCTCGAACATCAAGTCGCTCACGTCCCGGCCGACGGCATCGGCGATGAGCGGCGGGATCAGGCTCACCGGCTCTCCGGCGGCCGCGACCACGACGGTCGAGCAGCTGGAACAGGTCGTCCTATGCTCGGCACAGCTCAGGGTGGCGAGCAGACCAATGTTCAGGAGTGTCAGCGCGGAGCGGTCCATCCCAACCTCGGGGAGCAGACGATGCGGCTGATCAGGCCGCTTCAGGCATCGGGTCCTGCAGGACCCGATGGAAGGCGGCATACACATCCGGCCGCCACCAATGCTTGGTCTCCTGCATTCGGCTGAGTGCTTCCGCTTGGGACATCGCCTTGCGGTAGCTCCGAGTCGTTGTGAGCGCGTCGTAGACGTCGACGATGCAGATGATCTGGGCAGCCAGCGGAATTTCCTCGCCTCGGAGACGGTCCGGATATCCAGTCCCATCGTACCGCTCGTGATGCCAGCGGATGATCGGCTTGATATCCCAGGGGAACTCGACCGTGGCGAGCAGCTCGATACCCCAGGCCGGATGCGACTTGATGATCTCGAACTCCTCCGGCGTGAGGGCGCCCGGCTTGTTCAGAATTTCATGGGGGACCCGGACCTTGCCGAGGTCATGGAGGTAAGCACCGATCCGGATCGTAGTCCGCTGGGCCTCGTCCAGTCCGAGCTCTCGCGCAAGAGCGACGGCATAGCTGGCGACCCGCTCGCAATGGCCATAGGTGTAGCTATCGGCGGATTCGATCGACTGGCCCCACGACCGTACCACAGCCAGGTAGGTCTCTTCCAGCCGATGCACTTTGGAGTCGACATCCACCAGGTCGACCCGGGCGTCCAGCCGGGAAAAGAGCCGGTGGGCAGCACTGAGCAGCCGCAGGGCCTCCTGGTTCCGCCCCATGGCCTGGTACAGTCGGGCGAGCTCTCGAGAGGCCTCAGCCTCGCTCAGCACCGAGCCGGTGCTGACCGCCTGCTCGATGGCAGCCCGGAAACGGGACTCGGCGAGGGCGTGACGGCCGGTCTCCCGATACACCACGCCGAGAACCTTGTAGGCGTCAGCCTTATCGAGCCGCGCGCCAACCTGGTCGAAGATGCTCAGCGCACCTTCGGCGTTGGACCTCGCCTCCTCATACCGCTGGCGGGCAAGGTGCACTTCGGAGTGATTGAGAAGTCCGAGCCCTTCGAGATGGACATCCCCCACCGCGCGGGCGATCGCCAGACTCTGGCGGAAATGGGCGTCGGCATCCTCCCATAGCTCGCGGTCGGCGCTGATCATTCCCAGATTATGGTGGGCGATCGCCTTGCCCTTTTCGTCCCCGCAGCTCTCGAAGGCCTCGAGCGAAGAGCGGTAGTGCGATAGGGCCTCCGCATGATCGCCACGGATGTTGGCCAGAATGCCGAGGTTCTGTTCGATACGGCCCCGGAGCGCCGAATTGGTGCCGCCCAGCCGCAGCGCCTCCAGGTACCGCATCTTCGCCTCGTCCATCGCTCCGCTCTCGAAGGCAAACCCGGCCAGGACATTCAGGGCTTCGCCAGCCAGAACGGCGTTCCCGATTTCACACGCGATCAGGTAGCTCCGCTGCGACAGCTCGCGGGCCGCCTGGGGTTCGTTCCGATGGTGGTGGAGCACCGCGAGCCGGCGCAGGGCCTCGGCGCTGATTTCCTTCTCTCCGGTCTCCTCCGCGGCAGCTAGCGCGGCGGCGTAACAGTCTCGCGCTTCGGGTATCGAGCCCGACTGCTCCAGCGCTTTGGCCTCGTCCAGCAAAACGGCCGCGCGGTGGGTTCCGCTGGGGGCGGTCCACCGCGCGTCGGGAAGCGAAGCCGAATCAGAGGTCATGCTACCATGCCACGGCATACCGGGAGAAGTGCCTGATCGAGCCGGTGACCGTGCGATTGAACCTGAGGTCCAGGGACGGCAGCAGCTCCAGGATCCGGAGCCGCTCGTCGGTGTACACCACTTTCTTCAGCACCGAGAGCAGGAGAGAGCAGTTGCTGTAGCTCAGGGTAAGCGTCGCCGGCTTCTGGAAGGTCAGACCCTCGGGGCTGAATCGCACCGAGTTGGTCGAGCCGGGGACCTGCTCGGCCCGGATGGTGATTTGGCTCTTGAGCGCATCGGCCGGGATCACCAGGTGATGGGTGCCGACGGTGATGATCCCACCCTGAGGCCCGACCGTCCGAGTGGTAACGGCGTAGGGCTGGGTGGAACAGGATAGGAGATGGAGGTTCCTGAACAGGTCGAGGATCGCCGCCTCAGGCACCTCAGTCGGCGGAGCGGTCGGGCCCTCGGAGCTGCAGCCCACCGCAGCGGCGAGTACCGCGCCCAGCACGAGGGCGGCGAATCTACGGGTCCATCTGGACATACGGCACTCCCGGTTGAGGTTCCAAAACGTGCGACGATACCGCGGCCTGGCATGGCCGCCGGCCGACCACCGGATTCCTCCGAGGTCAGGCCGGTACGCGGGACGTTCAATTTTCGAGGGTGATGGGAGCAAAGACTATGCCCTGGGGAGCTTTAACCGTCGGAAAGCTAGACAGCAATTTTTCGTGTATAAAGCTACCATCATTGGTCGATAAGGGTTCCTGAATTCACCTTAGGTTGAGCATGTATATGAATCGAACAGCGCCATGCGGTCTTCAGAGGTGGCTGGCAGGACCGCAGTGTGGCATTTCCCCAGGCGAGGGGTGAATTCCCCCGCTCAGCCCAGTCCTTATATAAGCCCGGTCCGGGCCGGCGAGGATGGTCTCCGGCGAAACACCAGCCAATAGAGCGTGCAATTCACTGCAATAACCAGCAGGCCCAAAACCACCTGGACCGTTCGGGTCAGGCCCGAAGGGTAAAGCAGTGGCAGGAGGTAGTGCTCCACGAAACCGCCGCCATATCCTGCTTCTCCTCCTCGCCGCCGAAGCCAATTCTCCAGAGGTGTCAGCGGGCAAATCCAACCCTGGAACTCGATCAGCGCGCCCCACGCGGCGGCCGGAAGATGCAGCAGCATCAGCCGGCGCCAGCGGAGCACCAGGAACCCGCCCGCGATCACGAACAGGACGAATAGGAGATGGAGGCCGACGACGAGGTCGGCGAGAACGCGGTAGGCCAGAAAGGCAGTAAGAAGTGAAGAAGTGAAGAAGTGAAGAAGTGAGAGGTGAGCAGGGAGAAGTGAAGAAGTGAGAAGTCAGAAGGAAGAACTAGGCATTTGGCTGCGAGCACGCACACTATTTCCCAAGCGTCTCGCCTCGCTTCCAAAACTCCTCACTCCTTACTTCTTTCTCTTGCTTCTCACTGCTCACTGCTGTTCATGCCACCGCGTGTTCCTTCTGATTCTCCGCCGCCACTCGGGCAGCCACGTCCGGCGGGGCCTCTGCGTATCCGTGGAACCTCTGACGATGGGTGCCCCGGCCGTGAGTGATCGAATGGAGCGTCGTGGAGTACTTGTAGAGCTCGGCCTCGGGCACGATGGCTTTCACTTTGGTGAGCCGCCCGTCTGGCTCGGTGCCCAGGATCTGCCCGCGGCGGGCGCTCAGATCTCCCATGACATCACCCAGCACGTCGTCCGGCGCCCACGTCTCAACATCAATCAAAGGCTCGAGCAGGACCGGACGAGCCTTTGGCGCGACGTTCCTGAACGCCAGAATGCCGGCCATCTTGAACGACATTTCGTTGGAGTCCACATCGTGATACGAGCCGTCGTAGCATTCGGCGCGGAAGTCCACCAGCGGATAGCCGGCCACTACCCCGCGCTCGGCAGCCTCCTGAATCCCGCGATCTACGGCGGGGATGTACTTGTTGGGAATGACGCCGCCGACGATGCTGTCGACGAACTCATAACCGGTTCCACGAGGGAGGGGTGAGAGCCGAACCCAACAGTCACCGTATTGACCCCGCCCGCCCGATTGCTTCTTGTGCTTGCCCTGCCCTTCGGCCTTCCCCTTCAGGGTCTCTCGATAGGCTACCCGGGGCCGGGCAAGCTCCGCATGCACTCCAAACTTCCGCTCCAGCCGATTGAGGATCGTGTCGAAATGGCGTTCTCCCATCCCATGAATCAGGGTCTGCCCCAGCTCCGAGCTGTACTCGAAGTGAAAGGTAGGGTCTTCCTCGTGGAGCTTGTGGAGACCGGCCGCGAGCTTGTCTTCCTCGCCGCGCTGCTTCACCACCACGGCGGATGAGGCCACCGGGGCCGGCAACGGCAACGGGGCGAGTCGAATAGGGCGATCGCGGTGGCAGAAGGTATCCCCTGTGTGGGTGTCGCGGAGCTTTGCCACGGAGCCGATATCGCCGGCTGCCAGGCGTTCGACTTCGATCCGCTCCTTGCCCTGCTGAATGGAAAGATGGTTCAACTTCTCGGCGACCTCGTGCTCGGCGTTCCACACTTCGTCGCCGTTGCGAAGCTCGCCGGCATACAGGCGGAAGAGCGTCACGTCACCAACGTGGGATTCCGAGAGGGTCTTGAACACCCGTCCCACCTGGGGCGCATCCATCGGTGGAGCGATTTCGGCAGGAGAAGGGAACAGCTCCACCATCTTTTTCAGCAGCGTGCGCATCCCGTAGGTGAGCTCGGCGCTGCCGCAGAACAAGGGCACGATCTGTCCCGCCCGCATCGCGCTCTTGACAGCGCCAATGAACTCCGACCGGGGGATTTCCTCACCAGCCAGGTAGCGCTCGATCAACGAGTCGTCGGTCGAGGCAACGGCCTCGGTCAGCTGCTCGGAATACTCCTTGAACCGTCCCTCGTACTCCGGCGGGATCGGTACGACGTCATACTCCCCGGTCTTGGTCCCCTTCTTGTAGAAGTGGCAGTGTCCCGAGAAGAGGTTGATGATGCCGTGGAAATCATGCCCGTCGCCGATCGGGATCTCGACCGGAACCACCTTGGGCGTGAGGTGGGCCTTCACGTCGGCGAAGACCCGTTCGAAGTCCGCATGCTCCTTGTCCATCAGGGAGACGAACAGGATCCGGGGCAGATGGAGCTGATCGCAGACTTCCCAGACCTTTTCAGTGCCGACCTCGACCCCACTGGTGCCACTCAGCACAACAACGGCCGCATCTGCCGCGTGAAGCCCGGTCACGACTTCGCCGAAGTAGTCCAGATAGCCGGGGGTATCGATGAGGTTCAGCTTGGTATCGAGCCACTCGGCATAGCCCAAGCCGAGGCTGATAGAGTGCTTGCGGTCGATTTCGTCGGGAGAGTAGTCCGTGAGCGTGGTGCCGTCTTTGATCGCGCCGTGACGTCGAGTGGACCCGGAGACGAAGGCCAGGGCATCGACCAGCGATGTCTTACCTGAAGCTCCGTGGCCGACAAACGCCACGTTCCGGATGGCATTGGAGCCATAGACCTTCATGGCCTCCACCTCCTTGCATGAGTTGGATTCCCATTCTGAGGCGGGGAGGCCCAGTTGTCAAATGGAGTTCCAGGGTCGAGGTCCTATCGGGAGGTGGCACGCTCAATCGCGATCGAGCTCACCAGTTGGAGCACGGGCACCGACAGCATGACGGCGCCCTCCTGTGTGGCAATGGCCACGGCCAATCCGGTCGCCCCGATGCCGAGGGATGCGAGCAGCGAAGCCCCGTAATTTCCCCTACGGCCGTTGACCAGGTGCACCCCGAGCGGGAGCAGCGCGCTCCCGCCTGCCACACCGCCGTAGATCAGCCCCACGAGCCCACAGTCCTCGCAGGGATACCGCGTGGTGATCTTGGCGCCGATCGCGGCTCCAGCGAAGGTGCCAAGGGTGGCTGCGCCCAGACCCCCGAGCCCAAGGAGGATGGGGCTTGGACCCGCCTGACTGCTGTCCCGTTGAACGGTGAGCCACGAGGTCAAACGCTGAGCCTGGCTTTGATCCGCGAGGAGGGGAAAGGCCAGGAAGACTATGAGCAGGCTGCGCCGCATGGATGCCTCCGCGATGGGTAAGTGCAACTGGTCGCGAAGGTAAAGTCGCGGCGTGACCGGTCCGTGCCTGCGCCGTGACCCGATAGAAGTAGCTAGCGATACCCCGCTGCTTGCAGCTGGAACAGCTCCGCGTAGAGGCCGCCTTGGGCTACCAGCGCTTCGTGGGTCCCCTGCTCTACCAGCCGTCCGCCCTGAAGCACCAGGATTCGGTCCGCCATCCGCACCGTGGAGAACCGATGCGAGATGAGGACTGCCATTCGGCCCCGGGTCAACTCGGAGAACCGCAAGAACACCTGGTACTCGGCTCGCGCATCGAGGCTGGCCGTCGGTTCATCCAGAATGAGCAACTGGGCTTCACGCATGTAGGCCCGGGCGAGAGCCACCTTCTGCCATTCTCCGCCGGAAAGCTCGACGCCGCCCTCGAACCGGCGGCCCAGCATCTGATCGTAGCTTGCCGCCAGCCTGGCGGCGACGCTGTCGGCCAGGCTCCGTCGTGCCGCGGTTTCAATGTGGGGGGCATCCGCCAGCCGTCCGATGTTCCCTACCGCGATATTCTCTCGAAGAATGAAGTCGTACCGTACAAAATCCTGAAAAATCACACCCACGTTGCGCCGCAGGCTCTCCACGTCGTAGTCCCGCAGGTCAACTCCGTCGAGCAGAATGCGGCCCTCGGTGGGATCGTAGAGCCGGGCCAGGAGCTTCACCAGCGTAGTCTTGCCCGCGCCGTTTTCGCCCACCAAGGCCAGCCGCTCTCCCGGAGCCAACACGAAATTGAGCCCTCGAACCGCCCACTGTTCCGACCCGGGATACTGGAACCCCACCTCCTCAAAGGTGATGCCGGTTCGGATCGGAGTGGGCACCGGCCGGGCGCCGGCCCGTTGGCGAATCCTCGGCTCGAGGGTCAGAAACGTGAAGAGGTCGTCCAGGTAGAGACTCTGCTCGTAAACCTGCGAAAGCGAGAGCAGAATTCGCTGGATCAGATCGCGGCTCTGGCGGAACGAGCCGGCCAGGAAGGTGAGGACGCCGATGGTGAACAGGCCGGCAGGGGAGCGATGTCCGATCACCGTGAGGTAGATGATGACGGCGTAGGCGGCGTAATACCCCAGAGTTCCGATGCCGGCCAGCAGAGTAGAGATCACGCTCTTTCTCACCGCGAGCGCCTTGTTGGCCTGGTAGAACTCGTTGGAGAGTCGGTCGTAACGTCCAACCAGGAAATCCGAGAGGCCGAAGAGCTTCAGTTCCTTGGCCGAGATATCGCTTGCCCCGATGTACCTCAGATAGTCGAGTTGCCGCCGCTCAGGGGTCCAGGAGTACAGCAGCGAGTACCCCAGCGAGGCAAAGTGGGTCTCGCCCAGGAGCGACGGCAGCACGGCGATGATCAGCAGAAGCAGCAGCCAGGGGACATAGACCGCGAGCGCTGCACCTAACGTCACCAGCGTGATCGCGTCCTGGATGGTCGACAGCAGCAGGGTGAACAGGCCAATCCGCCCGACTGTCTGGCGTCGGGCCCGCTCCAACTTGTCGTAGAGCTCCGCGTTCTCGAACTGCTCCAGATCGAGGGTGGCGGCGTGGCGCATCAGATCCACACTGGTGCGATTGGCAAAGAGGTCGCCGAGCAGGCTTTCGAGGAGGGCGGAAACCCGGGTGAGCAACTCCCCGATGAGTGCGATCCCCAGCTCCAGGGCGAGGAGCTGTCCCAGCCGCAGCCAGGGGGCGGGCCCACCCGCGCTGGCTGTGGCGATCGCATGCACGACCGCATCAACGATGAGCTTTCCAATCCAGAGAACCGCAAGAGGAACCAGTGAGCGGGCCACTCGGAGGAGCAGTATGGCGACCACATAGCGCGGTTCAGAGTCCCAGACCAGGCGCAGGAGCCTCGGCAGGTGCCGCAGCGCCTGGAGCCGCTCCCGCCAAGTGGTGGGACCCTCCGCGGACCGTCCGCGTCCGGAGATGTTGGGGCGGATGATGGGATGCTGAAGTGGAAGGGTCATGGCTTAAGAGTAAGCAGTGAGCAGTGAGCAGTAAGGAGGGAGAAGAGGAACCAGAGAGAAGGAGTGCTCAGGTACGGGGCCGAGCTGGCTCGTCACACCGGGGGGAAGGAGGATCCTCTCGGATTCCCTCGGGGTTGATCTGGTCACCACTCCTCACTCCTCACTGCTTACTGCTCACTGCAGTGTAGATTGTGGGCCTATGCCCATGACTGCTTTGGTCACCGGAGCCACCCAGGGAATCGGTCGCGCGACGGCGTTCGCCCTGGGGCGGGCAGGCTACCGAGTCGGAGTCTGCGCCAGAACTCCCGCCAAGATCCAGACTCTCCTCGCCGAGCTCGGCTCGGAAGGGATTCACGCGGCGGGTGGAGCGGGCGATGTATCCGACCCGAATCAGGTCGCCCGTGTTCTCTCGCGGATTACCGGCGAGCTGGGCGAGGTGGGCGTCCTGGTCAACAACGCCGGAATCCTGATTGCCCGCCCCTTCGAGGAGCTGACTCTGCAGGATTGGGACGCCACCATGGCTACCAATCTCCGGAGTCTGTACGTGGTCACCAGCGCCGTGCTCCCCGGGATGCGGCAGCGAAGGCAGGGGGCCATTGTAAACGTTGCCAGCCTCGCGGGGCGCAACGGGTTTGTCGGAGGGACGGCGTATACCGCCTCAAAGCACGCGGTCCTGGGGTTCAGCCGGTCGCTGATGCTGGAGGTGCGCAAGGAGAACGTCAGGGTGATCGCGATCTGTCCGGGGTCGGTGGATACCGGCATGCTGCGAGACCAACCGCTATTGCACTCCGACCCCCGGCGTATCCTGCTTCCGGAGGATGTTGCCGATACTATCGTCCATGCCATCCGTCTGCCCGAGCGGGCGCTGGTCAGCGAGTTGGACGTCCGGCCCACCAACCCGTAGCCGGGAGTCCACCTGCATGCCCGGCGTGCTGGTGACGATGTGCCTCTGTCGTCAAACTTCCTTTCAGCAGTTGCTCCCCCTGGCCCGCGCTGGCAAGTGGGGTCTCGCCGAGCTCATGCGTGAGACCGGGTGCGGCGCGAGCTGTGGTCTCTGCCGGCCGTACCTCCGCCGCATGCTTGCCACCGGCGAGACCGTGTTTCACGAGCTTCTGGCCGAGGAGTCCGGTTGAATGGGCTCTCCCCCCCGAAGCCTGCCTCGACTCCGAGCCATCAACTGGGGCCGTCTCTATGTGCCCCGAGTGCTTACCGGTTTGGCGGTCGTCGTGGCGTGGTTCGGCATCTACTTCGCCTTCCAGGGGCACTGGCTCGGCGTCGTCCTCCCGCTGATGACCACCCTCCTTATCCTGGCGGCCTTGCACCGAGGCGACACGCTCGCCGGAACCCGAAGCGAGGCGCTGCATCAGGCGTTGAATTCGGCAGCTGCCCGCAACCGCGAGCTCGAACGGCTCAGACATCTGGCGGCCACCATGCTGGCTGGGACCGAGCTTCCCGGCCTGGTCAACGAAGTAGCCCACGCCGCGGCCGACTTGCTCGAGGCGGAGAGCGGCGGCGTAACGCTCGTCGTGGAAGAGGGGCGCTTCTTGAGGATGGCGGCGGCCACTGGTCCCCTCGAGGTGATGTCGGGCCGGCTGGTTCCGGTCGACGAGTCACTCCTAGGCTGGGTGGTGACCCATGGGACAGCATTGGTCTCCGACGATATGGATGCCGATCCTCGGAGTTACCAGCCGCTGGGTGTCACGATCGCCGTTCGCACGGTTGCCGTGGTGCCGCTCCGCTCGGCAGGCGTGGTGATCGGCACGGTTAGCGCCCACAATCGCCGCGATGGTCGTCCCTTCAGCGAGCACGATCTTCAACTGCTTCAGATTCTGGGTGACCAGGTCGTGGTCGGGCTTGACCGGGCCGCGGTGCTTCAGGAAAGCCGCCGGAATGAGCGGGCCCTCGCGGCCAAGAACGCCGAGCTGCTGCGGGCCACCCAGCTCAAGAGCGAATTCCTGGCCAACATGTCGCACGAGCTGCGCACGCCGTTGAACGCGATCATCGGGTTCTCCGATCTGATCCTGGCGGGCGGATCGGGTGAGATCACCGAGCAGCAGCGGGACTTCCTGGAGGCGGTCCTGCGAAACGCCCGGCATCTGCTCGCCCTGATCAACAGCGTCCTGGATCTCTCCAAGATCGAGGCGGGGCGGATGTCGCTTACCCTGGCGAAGACCGATCTGCGCGAAGCGATCGTGGGCGCCGTCGCCGATACCGCCAGTCTGCGGAGCGCCAAACGGCAAGAGTGCGCCGTCCAGTTGGGGGACGGCGGACTGACCGTGGTGGCCGATGGCGTGCGGGTTCGGCAGGTGCTGTTCAACCTCCTGTCCAACGCCTCCAAGTTCACGCCGGACGCGGGCCGGATCACCCTGTCGGCGGTGCAGACTCGGGCGCCTCTCCCGATTCCGGCCGATCGCGCCGGGGATGAGCGCCGCATGGTGACTCAAGATGTGGTCTGGGTGTCCGTGGTGGATACCGGCATCGGCATTGCGCCGGAGGACAAGCTCAAGCTGTTCCAGGAATTCAGCCAGGTAGACAGCTCGACCAGCCGGCAGGCGCAGGGAAGCGGACTGGGACTGGCGCTGTGTAAGAAGTTCGTGGAGATGCACGGCGGGACCATCGGCGCGGATTCCATTCCCGGCCGTGGCTCGAGCTTCTGGTTTATCCTGCCGTCGAACGGCCCGCTTCGGCGTCCCCTCGCTACTGAGGCGTCTGAGGTGCAGTGATCGGCCGCCGAGGCAGGAACATCAGAATCAGTCCGACCACCACCAGCGGTATGCTGAGCAGCTGACCCAGATCGAAGGTCATACCAGCTTCGGCCGCCACCTGCGGCTCTTTCAGGAACTCAATTCCGAAGCGGAAGGCGAAGATCAGCACCAGCGTCGCGCCGAACATCCGGCCGTTCTGCCGCGGCAGGGAGGAACGCCGGCGCGCCAGCCAGAGCACGAGGCCGATCACGAGATATCCGAGTGCCTCGTAGACCTGGGCGGGATGACGCGGTCGAGGATCCACCCGCGCGAAGATGACAGCCCAGGGGACCTCGGTGGGCTTTCCCACGATCTCCGAGTTGAACAGGTTGCCCAACCGAATCGAGGCCGCCGCGATCGGAGCCACCAGGCCCACACGATCGAGCAGCCATAGCATCGGCTGGCCGGTTTTGCGACCAAACCACCAGACGGCGAGGATGATGCCCACGGCTCCGCCGTGGCTCGCCAGGCCGCCTCGCCAGACGTAGAGAATCTGAAGCGGATGGGTGAGGTAGTATCCCGGCTCATAGAGCAGGGTATGTCCGAGCCGTGCCCCGACGACCGTACCGATGACCACGTAGGCGAACAGCCGGTCCACTTCGGGCCGGGGCAGCCCGTCCCGTTGAAAGATGCGCCAGCCAACTTCGTAGGATGCCAGCAGGCCGAGTGCGAACAGCACCCCGTACCAGCGAATGCCGAGCGGGCCCAGTTGCACCAGCACCGGGTCGACGTTCCAGACCAGCCACCCCTGCGGCGCCAGCATCATCGCAAGCATTGCGCGGTCGTCCGTTGTTGAGGCTGCTTGAGCAATGTATCCTCCGGCGAACTCAATCGTGTCGACGCCTGAAAACTCTACCCGGCTCTTGCCGTAGTGGCTACCATGGCTCGCCAGCTCCTCCTCCTGCTGCTGCTTCCGCTGGCCCCGTGGTGGAGCGCGAGCGGTCAGAATCCCACCTTTACCCACGCGGACACGCTTCGCGGCTCGCTCACGCCCGAGCGAGTCTGGTGGGACGTGACGTTCTACGACCTTCACGTCACGATCAACCCCAGCGACAGCACCTTCCGCGGCTGGAACGCCATCAGCTACCGCGTTGTCGGTCCAGCCCGAGAGATGCAAATCGATCTTCAGCCACCGCTCCAACTCGACAGCGTGGTTCAGGACAAGCGGCAACTGAGTCTTCGCCGCGACGGAAACGCCTTCTTCGTCAAGTTGGCCTCAGGCCAAAAGCGGGGAACCGTCAGGCGAGTGACCGCGTACTACGGCGGCAGGCCCCACGTCGCGCAGAAGGCGCCCTGGGATGGAGGCGTCGTTTGGTCGCAGGATCCAGCCGGTCATCTCTGGATCGCAACCGCATGCCAGGGAACCGGAGCGAGTATCTGGTGGCCCACCAAGGACACCCAGGCCGACGAGCCCGACAGCCAGCGCGTCGTGCTTACCGTTCCCGATTCACTTCAGGCAGTCTCCAATGGCCGGCTGCGCGGCGTCACCCCGGCGGGCCCAGGTCTCACGGCATACGAATGGTTCGTCACCAGCCCCATCAATAACTACGACGTTGCGGTGAACGTGGGGAGATACGCCCGAATCAATGCTTCCTACGCCGGCGAAGCCGGAAATCTCACCCTGGAGTTCTGGCCACTCCCGAGTCATCGGGATGCTGCCCAACACCAGTTCGGCCAGGTGGAGCCGATGCTCGCCTGCTTCGAGCGCTGGTTTGGTCCCTACCCGTGGTATCGCGACGGCTACCAACTGGTCGAGACGCCCTTCCTGGGCATGGAGCATCAGAGCGCGGTGGCGTACGGCAATGGCTACGAGAACGGCTACAAGGGTACCGACCTCTCGGGCACCGGCTGGGGGCTCACCTGGGACTTCATTGTGATTCATGAAAGCGCCCACGAGTGGTTCGGAAACAGCATCACCTCGGCCGACATCGCGGATATGTGGGTGCACGAAAGCTTCGCCAACTACGCCGAGAATCTCTTCACCGAATGTGAGTACGGTCCGGCTGCCGGATCGGCCTACGTCATCGGTACCCGCAAGAACGTCAAGAACGATCGGCCGATCATCGGGCCTTATGGGGTCAACGAAGAGGGCTCGGGCGACATGTACTACAAGGGCGGGAACATGCTGCACACCATCCGCCAGATCATCGGGAACGACAGCACCTGGCGAAGCGTTCTGCGCGGCTTGAACGCCACGTTCCAGCATCAGATCGTCACCGGGCAGCAGATCCAGGCCTATATCAGCGCGCACGCCGGCGTCGATCTCAGCAAAGTGTTCGCCCAGTACCTGACGACCACCCAGATCCCCGCCTTCGAGTACCGCATCCGAGGCTCGACTCTCAGTTACCGGTGGGGCCAAGTGGTCCCGGGCTTCGACATGCCCTTGCGGGTAGCCCTGCAAGCTGGCCGCTGGACCAGGCTTAGACCCAGGGAATCGTGGCAAACCACGACCCTGGCCCACCCGGAGGAGTTCCGGGTGGATGACAACTTCTACGTCGTGGTCCAGCGGGTGGAGTAGCCGGTGGCAGCCGACCGCCTTGAATCAGCCGGGGTAGCGACTAAGCTTCACCCGATGCGCCTCGTCCGGCTGGTGTACCTGCTGGCCCTCGTCCTGTCATTTGCTTCTGGGCCGCTACGCGTGGAGTCGTTCGCCGCGGAGCCGGCGGCGGCGCCACGGACCGATCTGCCGGCGATCAGCTCCTCTCGGGAGTCTCTGCCACAGCCAGTCCACGACGAAGCCACCTGCGCCTTCTGCCAAGCCGCGCTGTTCCCTCCCTGCGTCGGCCACGCGCCTGCCATTCTCCCGGAGATCTCCGCCCGTGTCTGCCGGGTCGTACTAACCCCCGACAAGCGGATCTCCACGTCGTCTCCCACTGCCCCGTCAGCTCCCGAGCCCCGCCGACGCTCTAGTTCGCCTGATTTGCCACGCCGTCCGGCGTGAGCTCCTCATGCAACGGAGAGCTGCATGTCCGTACCTATTCGCCGTCTCATATTCCTGGCCGCCTGGGCGCTGGGGTTCCCGGTGGTATCCAGCGCCCAGGTGCCCCAAGGGGCTAGTCGAGACTCCCTCGCTAAAGCTCTGAAGGCCATCTCCTCGCGGGTCGATTCACTCGCGGCGGGAGGCTGCCCGGCGGCAGCCCCGATCGCCCTGCCTGGCCGGACCGGTGTTCCCCAGACCGACAGCCTGATTGCGGTAGCCGACAGCCTGAGCCGACGGATCGAGGAGATCCGTCGATCACGCTGCCAGCCGGCCGCCGGAGCGCCCGCCGGCCCGGCACAGCCGGCGGACACCTCGGCAGATCTCGCCGCGCTCCGGGCTGCCGCGGCCGCGGCTGCGGGCGGTGGAGGCCCAACACCGGCGGCCCCCCGCGACACCACCGCACCTCCGCCCAAGACCGAGTTCATCGGGAGGCAGCGGAATGCGTCGGCTCTCAATCCGGAGATCAGCGCCACGGGAGACATCCGACTGGTGGCGCGAGAGGGACGCCAGGAGGACAACGGAGTTGCCCGGGAGTTCGAGTTCGCCTTCCAATCGGCGCTCGACCCGTACTCCCAGACCAAGATCTTCCTGACCTTCGAGCAGGAGGAGGTCGGCGTCGAGGAAGGCTACATCTATTGGACCGGCTTGCCCGGACGGCTCCGCCTGGATGTCGGCAAGTTCCGGCAGCAGCTCGGCGATCTCAACCGCTGGCACCTGCACGCGCTCCCTGAAACCGAGTATCCCCTCGTCTACCAGCGGTTTCTTGGGACCGAAGGATTGAGCGGAATCGGCTTGTCGCTGTATACCGCCTTGCCGATCTCTTTGGCGGGCGGCACCCACGAGGTCTGGCTGCAGGGAACCACGGCGGAGAGCGATCCGCTGTACGGCGGAGGCCATCAGCCGACGGTGCTCTTCCGGCTGCAAAACTTCTGGCAGCTCAATCGCAGCACCTACGCCCAACTGGGATTCACCGGCACCGGCGGCAACAACGACGACATTGACCTGCGCAGCCGGCTGCTCGGCGTGGACTTTCGGGTCACCTATCGCCCTCCTGAGGCCGGCACCCGCCGCGAGCTCACCCTCCGGGTGGAGGGCTATCGCCTGCACGCGACCGAGCTGGACACGACCACCAATCGGTACGGCACATTTGTGGACCTGAACGCGCGACTGAGCCGCCGCTGGGTGTTGGGTGCCCGGTACGATTACGTCGATGCACCGCGGGGATTCAACGACAGCGAATGGCGGATCACGCCTTCCATCACCTGGTGGGAAAGCGAGTTCGTTTTCCTGCGACTCGAGGGCGAACATCGGAATCGAGACCTCGAGGGAACCGACAACACGCTTTCGATCCAGGCGGTGTGGGCCATGGGTCCACACAAACACGAGACGTACTGACTATGAGACTCCCAATGACCCTCGCCGGCCTGCTTTTCGCCACCCTGCTGCTCACCCCGACCGTCGGCGCCAGTGAGCCCGGCCCGGGGCGCAGTGCTGCCGCGCCCCTCCGGGTGGTGACCAGCCTCACCACCTACGGCGCCATCGCCAGAGAAATCGTGGGCGACCGTGCGACCGTCACCTCGATCGCGCAGGGTGATGAGGATCCCCACTTCGTCCAGCCCAAGCCCAGCTTTGTCGCGGTGCTACGTGATGCCGACCTTTTCGTAACCACCGGCCTCGATCTCGAGCTCTGGGTCCCGCCGTTGCTCGATCGAGCGGGCAATCGCAAAGTCTCCGAGGGTGGCCCTGGCTACGTCACCGCGTACACCGGCATCCAACTGCTCGAGGTCCCCACCTCGCTGAGCCGTTCCGAAGGCGATCTACACCAGGATGGCAACCCCCACATTCACACCGATCCGGTGAATGGGATCATCATTGCCCGGAACATCCTGACCGGACTGCAGCGGGTCTCGCCCGGCAACGCCACCTATTTCGCGGGACGGGAGCAGGATTTCGAGAAGCGGGTACTGGAGGCCACCATGGGACCGGATCTGGTGGGCATTCTGACACCTCCGGTGGCCTATGACCTGCTCAAGAGCGATAGGCTGTACGACTTTCTCGGCCAGAAGAGTTATCAGGGCAAGCCGCTGCTCGAGCGTCTGGGCGGCTGGCTCAAGCAGAGCCAGGTCTTCCGCGGCAAGGAAGTCGCCTGCTATCACAAGGAGTGGGCCTACTTCAGCAATCGGTTCAAGGTCACCTGCGCCACCTACATCGAGGCCAAGCCGGGAATCCCGCCCACGCCGGGCCACGTCCAGGAGGTCATTGCCCTCATGCGGGAGCGGAAGATCCCCGTACTCTTCGCTTCGAATTATTTCGACCGAAACCAGATCCGCCTCGTCGCCGCCCGAACCGGCGCGAAGCCGGTCATTGTCGCGGAGAACACCGCGGGGGCGCCGGGGATCAACACCTATTTCGATCTCTTGAGCAGCTGGGTCAGCGGACTCGCCGCCGCCTTCAACACCGGGGCTACATGATGGACTTGAGCCTGTTTCTTCCGCCGCTGGTGTCCTGTCTGGTGATCGTGGCCATCCATTCCTATCTCGGCCTCCACGTGATCGCCCGCGAGGTGATCTTCGTGGACCTGTCGCTGGCCCAGATGGCCGCACTGGGATCCGCGGTCGCCATCTTGACGGGAAACCAGCCCGACTCCACCTCGGCGTTTGTGTACGCGCTGAGCTTCACCAGCCTGGGCGCGGCACTATTCGCCCTGACCCGCACCGACGAGCGAGGACGGGTACCGCAGGAAGCGATTATCGGCATCGTGTACGTGGTTGCCTCCGCGGCGGCTATCCTCGTCGCCGACCGCACGCCACGGGGTGGCGAGGCCATCAAAGACATTCTGGTCGGCAGTCTGCTCTGGGTCACCTGGCCAACGATCATCCGGCTGGCCGGTATCTATCTGGCGATCGGTGCCTTCCACTGGATCCTGCGGCGCCGCTTCCTGACCATCTCGTTCGACCCGGCCACTGCGATCGCCGGCGGTTGGAAGATTCGCTGGTGGGACTTCTTGTTCTATCTCTCGTTCGGCATCGTGATCACCTTCTCGGTCCCCATTGCCGGTGTCCTGCTGGTCTTCTCGTTCCTGGTAGTGCCGGCGGCAATCGCCTTCCAGTACACCCGGAGTCAAGGACTGCTGGCCCTCATCTCCTGGGCGGCCGGCGCGGTGGCCTCAGCCAGCGGGCTCTGGGTCTCTTTCCACTATGACCTGCCGACCGGTCCCGTGATCGTCTGCATGTTCGGATTCGTCCTGGTGTTCGCGTACGTCCTGCGGCGCATTCTGGGCGTTCGGGTCGAGCCTGGGCTCTCGGCGGTAGAGCAGAGCTGACCCGGCGAGCATCAAGGACCGGGCAGTCGGAAGACCGACACCTGCGGATGGAGTTGCGTGGCCAGCGCCGCCCCAGTCGGCTCGGTGAAATGCACTTCCACGCTGGCGGCCCCCGGCGCCGTGGTGAGCTGATAGTACGTCGCCGTCCCAGGAACCAGATTGCCGGTCGTGCTTCCGGTCAGAAGCGCAGGAGCGATCGGGAACGGGCGGGGCACTGAGGAACTGGGCCCGGCGGCGTCGAAGTATGCCTGGTACACGCGCCGCAGTGTGCGGGTGACGAATCGTTCCCGTTGCGGAATCGACGCTTTGGGAATTCCTGGTAGGCTGTCAGTATACAGCGTCAGGCTAAAGTCGCCGAATAGTGCCGGGAACGGCTCGGCTGCCGCGGCGGCGATATTTGCCGTGCCGGTAAGGTTCGTTTCCTCGAGCCGATGGTAGAAAGAGGCTCCCAGCTGATCACCCAGCCATCGCAGCAGCAGCCAATCGCCCCCGCGCCAGACGAGCCCGAGGTCGGCGTCGGAATGCTCAGTCAGTGTGACCGTATCCGGCTGGAGCAGGAAATCGTACGAGGAGATGAACTCGGTATTGATGAAACCCTCGGCTGAATCCGGGAGCAGTTGGCTCGGGTCGGAACGTCCGCTGGGCGGCGGAAACCTGTTTTCGTAGTACAACGAGCCGAGCTCCTGTGCGACGAGACTCAGGCCCTCGTCCAGCCATCCGTCCTCGGCGGAGCCGCCGTGCACCAGCACGTGCTGCGAGAAGTTGATCAGGTGCTGCAGCTCGTGAAGAAACACCGAGGGCACGTCCCTCAGCACGGCGTTCACCGTGTGAGCGCAGCTCAACGACCCTTGCGGGTCTGGCACGACGGAGTAGAAAATCTCTCCCCGATTGGAGCTTGTGTCCTGAGACACCAAGTCAAAACCGTAGAAGAAACCCGCGATGTAACCCTGGGACGCGCACTGAGAGGCCGAGCTCAGCCGGTTCACGACCGGAGACATCAGCATGATGGCTCGGCCGTTCTGGTCCTCATCGCTCGGGACGCCGAACGCGGCGAGATCCAGGGGGTAAAAGGTCTGGTCGAATAGCCGGCCGAACGCGCTGAGCTGGTCGCTGGTAAAGCCACCGGGCGGCGCGAGGGTGTCCACGTAAACCAGGACGTTAGCGCCGGCGTACCCCAGTCGTCCGGTGATTCCGCGGAATATCTGGTGGCCGGTGTCAATCGTCGCGAGCACGTGAAAGTCGCGAAGGCTCCCCGCGACAGGCGGCGCTGTGAGCTGCAGGCTCGGTACCGCTTTCTGGGTCGACCTCGTCGTGCGGTTCCGCATATGCTGGCGGAGGCTGGCATCGAAAGCCCGCTGACGGTTGCCGGGTCCCGATTCCCACCGGGGGGTGGCCCCTTGGCCTGCGGGAGCCGCCATTGGAGAGGTCTCGCCCGGCGCGATAGCGGCTGCCGAGGTGGCACCAGCTACCTCTAGGAGGTACCCGATGGGCCGGTTCGGGGCGTCACCTACCGCGAATTGCGGAGCCAGCAGATAGCTGGCGCCATTTCCACTTAGCCTGAATGTCCGGCCACCATTGCTGCAGTCGATGGTAAGCGCCTGAAGGGGCGCAAGAGACACCATACCACCGCTTCCACATTCGGCCGTCGAGGATGGCCCCGTACTGTCACCACTGCAGGCCACGGCGCCGCATAGCGCGGCAAACTGTATAGCGCGCGTGTAGCGACTCATAAACCGGAGTTCAATCGAGCGAGGGCCTGCATCTGCTCCTCCAAACGAGACTAGGACAGCACAGCAGCAGTGACTCCGCCAGGCGTGACCGGGGCGCCGGGTGGGACCACTTCCCGACTCATCTTCGGCCCTCGTTTCGCTGCGCGAGCGACACCTTGCCGTCAGCGGTTCCAGTGCACGTCCGGGAAGCGATCTACTGCACCGTCACCGGGAAGTTGACCTGCAAGTCCGTGTCGAAGGTGGTACCGAGCCCAGTGCCCTTCTCCTGCTCGAAGTGATGCAGCTGGGCGTTGAGAATGGTTCCGCCGCCGGGTGCCGCGGGGTCCACGACTACCTGAAACGTCGATCCGAAGACGTTTCCCAGGCTGTCGAGGTTGAGGCTGGAGAGCGGGACGTCGACCTTGGCCGCGGCATCAGTCGGTGGGATGTTGATGCTGTCCCGCGCGGCGAGGGTGTCGTTGGTGATGGTATAGAAGAAGCGGTGGAAATCCCGCTCCTCTTCTACCTCGTCGCTGATCGCGATCACGCTGTCGGGGTCGATATCATTTTTGAGATCGATCGTCCCGTTGTAGGTGACCCCCTTGTCCAGCAGCAGCGGCCCGGAGGGCGGATTGGGGCTCTTGGGCAGCGTGGTCCCGTCGCTGTCACGGATGAAGGCGGTCGCAACTGCGTGGCCCGAAGTGGTCGGCGTCAGTGTGATCGTGACTAGGGAGATGTTCTCTGGATCTCCGGCGCCGGGAGGCGGCGCGGCGGGGTTGTCGCTGCACGCCGCAAAAGTGATGATGGCGGCAAGCCCGGCGAGCAGCAGCGAGGGACGGAGAGCAGATGAGAATGGCATAGGTGCTATCTCCTCGACATAGATGTGGGAACAGCCATGCATCGGCAAAGGAGCGAGGGGCATTCATGACGGACGGGTACTACCGAACGGCAGCTGCAGCCGGAGGACGACGTCTCTGCCGGGGTCGTCCACGAACAGGCGGTATCGGCTTAGATAGTCACGGTAGCGCCGATTAAAGAGGTTTTTCCCAGTCAGGCTGAGGGTGAGTGGCTGGCCCGCCAGCAACCACTGGCGGACACCCAGCTCCGCGTTGAAGAGGGCGTAGCCGGCAGTCGGGAGCGGGAAAGGCAGAATCGGAGGGACCTGGTCCTGCCGCCGTACTAATGTGGTGCCGACTTCGATGTAGGGGTCGCGCAGGTGGCTGGAGCTGCCAACGTAGAACCGAACGTTGCCAACCAGGCGATCGGCCGGCATATCGTAGAGCGGATCCCCCGAATTCCGATCGACACCGCGCAGCAGTGTCCCGCTGGCGTAGAGTGACCACCAGGAAACGGGTGTGAGCAGGAACGAAGCTTCGATCCCGCGTAGCCGGGCATCGGTTTCGGTGTACTGGTACCCCGCGTAGGTGCCCCGCACCGTCGAGATCACGCCGGTGGGCCGCAGAAAGAGGAAACTGCTGATGCGGTTTTGGTAGGCGCTGATTTCGAAGCGCAGTTTCGATCCCACCCGACGCAACGTCGCGTCGATGTTGAAGCTCCGCTCCCGGCCGAGCGAGGAGTCGCCCAGCTCGTACTGAGCCGCGCCCTGGTGCACACCGGCGCTGAACAGCTCGCTCACGTTGGGAGCGCGCCATCCCGTCCCGACGGTGCTCGCGAGTGACCACCCCTCGGCGAGTTGATACACCACGCCGAATGAACCAGTGAGGCCGCCCCACGAGCGAATGTCGTCAGGGCTGATGATGACCGGATCGCCGAACTGATAAGCGTGCTGCCAGCGATAGTCGTAGCGCAGCCCCGCGGTAAACTGCCAGCGATCGTAAGTGAGCTGCTCCAGCCCGTACACTCCACCGCCGTAGAGGCGATACTGCGGGATCAAAAAGGAGCGACCCCGCGAGAGATTGCTCTGGCGCTGGCCGGTGACGCCAAACGTGCCGCTCAGCCGGCCGATGGGCGCGTGATGCACCTTCGCGTCGATGGTGTGGGTGATGAGTCGCAGCCCGAAGGCGGGCACCGTGGACCCGGAGGCGAACCCGATCCCGTCGAACTCGTTACGGTTGTTGTACTGGTAGCTGTAGTTGACCTCGAGCCGCGCCTTGGCCGGCAAGGTCACCTCGTTCCGCCAGGAAAACAGGTCATGGGTCACGTGCTGCTTCGGCCGCTGCAGCGAGTAGCTGAACTCCTGAGAAGTGGCGGGGAACTGGATGGCTCGCAAAAAATCGGACTGAGTCGTGACGTTGGCACCCAGGTAGGTCGAGATGTCGGTGCCGAAGTGACTGTAGATCAGCTCGGATGAGCCCCAGGAGCGGTGGATCCCGATCGCACCGCTAGCGTTTTTCTCCTGGAAGCCGGTATTGGGCAGGTAGTAGTCCGCGGCCTTGGCATCGCCTGCCCGGCGATAGCTTCCCTGCGCCCGCCATCCGATCTCGCCTAGAAGCGGCAGGCGAAGCTCACTCCCTTCCAGCATCAACGAGCCGGCACCCTGGCGGTTGTTGGAAAAGAGGTTCACGTCCAGGGTGCCGCCAAAGCGGCCCGCATTTGGCAACGGGCGGGGCTGTACTCGCACCACCCCACCCAAGGCATCGGAGCCGTACAGCACCGTGCCGCCACCTCGAATCACCTCGATCTCGTTGGCCGCGAAGGCATCGATCTCAGGAGCATGTTCCGCGCCCCACTGTTGGCCCTCCTGCGGCACCTCGCCGTTCATGATGCGGATTCGCTGCGAGCTGAGCCCTCGCACAACCGGCTTCGAGACGCTGGGCCCGTACTGAATCACAGCGACCCCGGGGAGTTGCTTGATGGTCTCACCTACAGACTGTCCCCGAGTCTGCACGATTTCCTCGGCCGTGATTGCCGCGGTCGCCCGCTCACTATGAAGGGCATCCGCTCCGGGTCGTGCCGCAGTGACGGTGAGGCTCTCCAGGACGTTCACGTGCAGGGCAAGCGGGACCACAATCTCAGCGTCGGCGAGACGCAGATCGACAACCTCTGATGCAGGCGCATACCCGATCAGGCCCACCAGCACCTGGAGGGTATCGGCTGGGAGATCGTTCAGCTCGAACCGGCCGTTCAGATCAGTGAGCGCCACCCGATTGAGCCGAGGCACCCTGACGCTGGCACCCTGAAGCGGGCTGCGCGAGGCAGAGTCACGCACCACTACCGTAACCCTCCGGGACGTGGCGCCTGGACCCTGGGCCGAGGCCGAATGGGCAGCCGTCGACACTACAAGGGCCATGCATGCAGAGAGCGCCACCCGGAAGGGAGAGACGAAACCCGTCATGAAGACCACCTTGGCTCCTGGCCAGGCAATGGACGCGTCGTCTGACGCGACCAACTCAGCCTGAGAGGATCAGAGTGCTATGAAGCTCAAACAGCCCGCGTGGATGCGGGGCCCGAAGACCTGAGACTGGCGGAGGGGAGCGGCCGACCTTAGGCCGAGATGGCGGGAGGAGCTCGGCTTCGAGTGGTGGAGGATCGGAACAGATCAGGAGTAACGGGTGCGGGCGTGAGTGGAGCGCATTCCGTCCGCTCAACGACGAGTACTGCCCCAACTGCGAGCGAAGGAGTCCCGCGCCCAGCGAGTGTGATCAGCCCAAGGGCGCACGTGGCCCCGTGAGTCTGATGGGTAAATGTGTGGTGATGAGCCCGGGAAGCGCCTCCGATTGCGGAGCTGTTGGCACCGCTGGCCGACGCCCGGGAGTGGAATGCCGCCGCGTCATAAAGCGGCAACACGAAGCTGCCGCCCAGGAGGGCGACAAGCAGGCACAAGGCCTTACCGCGGGCGATCAGGGTATCCATCAGACCGGAAACGTATGCACCGGGCCCACCCGAAGCTAGCCCGCAATCAGGCAGCCCGGTGCAGAATGAGGCAAAGCCTGGGTGCACTGCCCGGCTAAAGCCCCACATTGAGCCTCACCTGGACTGACCGCGGCCGGCCAACTGAGGCGCCGCTGAAGAAGGCACCTTTGAGCAGATACTTATGGTTGAACAGGTTATCCACGTAGATCTCGGGCCGGAGGAGCACGCCATTGCCGAGGTTGAGCAGATACCCCGCGCTCGCATTCAGGATGAAGTTCGGGTCCACGTGGATTCCCCGATTAAAGTCGAACAGCCCTCGTCCATAGGTCGAGTCAGGGTCTTCCCCGTTGGTGAGCCCGCTCCCGTAGATCCCGGTTAGCGTCGCAAACACCCGTTTGTCGGTGTAGTTCACCGAAGCCAGTCCGGAGACCCGCTGGTCGTGGTCGAGGTCGAAGTACCCCGCCGGATTGTCCTCCGGGAAGAATCCTCCGGTAATGGGCCCCAGCCCGTAGGCGTGGTTCAGAGCCAGGTTGAGGTAGCCTGAGACTCGTCCCGGTGGGCGAACTTCAATCACCGTCTCGATGCCGGTAATCCGCACCGTCGCGATGTTGACCGAAGTGGTGATGGTCGACCCAGGCACGGTGTTGTCGTCGATACCAGGAGAGCTCCGCTTGTGATAGGCCGAGAGCTTGGCCACGATACCCTGAGGGAACCGGTGGGTGAGGCCCACTTCGAAGAAGTGGTCCCGTTCGGGCAAGGTCGGCTCGGCCGCGACTCCTTCCTGCGCAACACTGGTGATGGCTCGAAGATCTTCGACGTTGGTCGGCACGAACAGACGTCCGTAGTACGCCCAGAGGGTGGTCTGCGGATCGGGGAAGAAACTGAGCTTGACCCGGGGGCTGACCTGGTTCTGGCTCCCAGCAAAGGGCGCCTCATGATTGTCAAAGCGAACCCCAGTGCGCAGCTCCCATTTCTCTGAGGGGGCCACCACCGTTTGTGCGTAGACCCACTCGTCGTTGCCCTTGAGGTCGGAATTCGAGGCCGGCCCCGGCGCGCCGGATTGATCCCGGGTCTCGAAGTCCTCATGCCCGCGGGTGAACGAGGCCAGACCTCCGACCTTGAATTGCAAGTGCTCTGAGAACCGGTACTGATAGTCGGCCTTGAGGCCAGTGGTATTGAAATTCCGATCCTCACTGAGATTGAACGGGGTGGTGTCTGGAAAAAAGACAAATGCAGGCACGTCGTTCTCACCTGGCGTGAACGTGAGACTCCCACGCCTGTGGAACGCCCCGACGAATAGATCCGAGCCCGATGATGTGCCGCTTCCGGGGAACTGGTGGCGCCAACCGAGATTGACAAAGCTGTTGATGTCCTGCTGGTGGTCGTCACTGAGCGCGCCACCGGTGGAATCGAACGGCACCTCGAATCGAGTGCGCGACCAGCTCACGTCGAGGTTCACCACGTCGGCGGCCGAAGGCAAATACTGGGCTTTCCCGAAGCCGAAGAGATCCGTCCCGTGATTGTGAAAGTTGATGGGGTCGTGAGTCACGGTGTCGAAGACCACCGGCTCCTGTCGCATGTCGGTCTCCTGGCGGGTCCCGGAAACGAACCAGCCGAATTTCCCGATGTTCTGGCTGGCGTCAGCCGTTTGTCCGTTGCTGCCGAAGGACCCCCCGTAGCCCGAGGCGTCCGTCCGGAAGCCGCCGGCAGGAATCCGGGTGTTCACATCGACGATGGCCGCGTTCTTGTTGCCGTATTCCGCGTCCCAGCCGCCCGTCTGAAAGGTGATCTGGTTGACCACGTCGGGGTCGAACAGCTCATTCAGGCTCCCGGAGATCCCAGGCGGTTCCGGAATGCCATCGATGTAATAGGTGTACTCGGCATGCTGCCCCCGAATGTGCACTTCGCCGGTCGGAGCGCGGGCGGCTCCGGCCACCGATTGCTGCACGATCTGGGAAGTGGTCTGGGTCGGGGCTCCGTGATATTTGTCCTGTTTGAAGACCTGATTTCCGGTGCGGGTATCCACCGCGACCGGCACCGGCGCCGTCGCCTCAACCTCCTGGAGCTGTACCACCGAAGGCGCGAGGCCGACTGATAGATCCGTCTCTTCTTTGCCGTTTCCGATGGTCAGCGGCTGCCGCCGGGGTCGGAAACCGAGGAGCCGAACCTCCACCTCGTAATCTCCGTCCGGGAGATTGTGGATCCGGTAGCGGCCGAAGGCGTCGGTTTGGGCCCGTGCGACGACCCGGCCGGTACGGAAGACGATGATCTCGCTTCCGGGCAATGGTTGCCCGTTGGTACTGTCTCGGACGGTTCCGCCGAGATCACCGCTGGCTTCGGCCCTGACAGGCACCCCCACCGCAGGCCCGGCGTGGCCCGCCAGTGTGGTTCCAGCTATAGAGCCCACGGCCAACCCGGCCGCGAGAGCGAGGGCGAGCATTCTGCCTCCAGCACAAATGGGAGATCAGCCCTGTCCCAATGACAGAAAGCTGAGTCGGTGCTATGGCCGGCCGATGCGGCCGGTAATCGATTCGATTAGGAGGCTGAAGCGGGAGGAGCGCGCGAGGGCTGGAGAAAGGTTCGATTCGCCGAGTTGGGGCGAGCAACCGGACGGGGCACTGGGTAAGCTTGAGTGACTGCTTCAATACGGACTGGGCCCGAGACCACGGCGGCGAACTTTGCCCCCGAGGCGCAACACGTCGTCAGTACGCAGTGCTCGGCGTGGGCGCCGCAGCCCCCGGGCGGATCGAAGTGCGTCGCCCCTGCCGCTAAATCATAGTGCCCGGTGTGGTACAGCAGTGTGTCCAGCGCGGGCGCTCCCACTCCTGCACCCAAGAAGAGGGAAAGCAGGAAAATGGCCTGGAGGCGTCTGCCGATAACCGCATTCATGGCCATGAGCATAGCGAGGTAGCTGCCAGATTGTCCACTATGGCCGACTGGCGAGGCAGATTCGTGGCTGGGAGCGGCCATCGGACACTGGGCCGGCTCGGGCTCGTCATGAGGACAGACAGCTGTAGCCGGCCGGAGCAGATAGTTCGTCGGGCAGATGGTTGCATTCGCCCCCGAGACGGCTCACGCTGCTGAGATCCGGAATCGGGAACATGACCGAGAAATGCTGCACCTGCGGCTCACGGCTTGGGCGTTCGCTTCCACCCCGGGTGATACGGCGGTGGAAGCAACGCCGCCCGGCGAAGCAGCTCGAGATGAGGCGCGATCAAGTTGGCTAACTGCCTCGTCGGATCGGCATGAGCCTCTCGGAGGATGGCCGGGTGGGCGGCGGTCAGGACCAGGGCTCCATGCACCCGTCCGCCAACGCGGAGGGGCACGATGAGCCTCGCCTCTCCCTGGACCACGGCAAAGGCGTGAGCCAGCTCGCCGTGAAGCACCTGAGAAAGCGCCGTGCCTGCCACCGGAACCGAGGGCAGGTCTGGCAATGCCCGAGTCTCTCCCGGCTCCAGCAAGACCACACGCTCCCCATCGTTCAGCCGGATAGCGAACCGGAGCTCGTCGAACGGCAGGATCCGCCCGGCGAGATCCGCCAGCTGGCGGGTTGCCTGAGCCAGGTCGGTTGCGGCTGCGAGCAACTCTCCGGCTTGGTTCAACACCGTTGCGGTTTCGTCAGGTGACGCATCCGACGGTCGGGACGACTCCGATGCGAGAACGAAGAGGCTCACCTGAGGCGCGATCAGCCCGGCTACCCGGGCGAGCAATGCCACATCCTCAACATCATAGAGATCCGGCCCGACGCACCCCGCCAGGAGGTACGCCCGCGTCCGTCCGCTTTTCATGCGGGCGCCGGCGACGGCACGCAGCTCGGCACCGGCGGGATGGGCTGCGGTGAAATAACCTCTGGGCCAGCGAGAGTCCCGACAGGCGTCGCCCAGGAGGAGCTGGTCCGAAGCACCGAACAGGGCGTCGGGATCCAGATCGGCCCGGGTGAGGATAAGCGAAGGATCGGTCCAGGGGGCGCCGCCGGCGTGCTCCCCCAGCCGGTAACTGCGAGCGCCGGAGGCGTCGCTCACCAGAACCTCGAGGTGGTCGTGAGGCAGGAGCGGTTCGAGTGCCCGGCTCACGGCGCTCACAAAGAGTTGTGGCGTCACGGTCTCCCGGTGTGCCTGGGCCACGCCATCGAGCAGGGCGGCAACTCGCTCGAGATGGTAACTGGCCGACCGATGCCCGGTCCCCCACAGCCGAGCCACTTTCCCCAGCATCGGCGCGAGGCGTTGGGTGACCAGCTGGAGCTGGAGCCGGGCGGTTTCTCGGTAGCGATTGGGCTGAAGGTCCGCCGCGAGAATGAGGCCCACATCGCGCCGGCCGAATCGGATCGGCAGGCAGATAACCGACTGGTAGCCCGCAACTCGAACGACCTCTTCGAGGGCCGCGAGTTGTCCGGGCTGTAGTTGGGGTGTCGGCTGGGGAACCGCAAGATCGTCCTGAGCCAACGCCTCCGGACCGAGCAACACGACACCGCCCTCCACCGGATACAGCCACAGCCCGAGGAGATCGTGAGGCAGCTCGACCGACAGCGCGTCGGAGAGCGCCTCGTGCCAGGTGGCGAGCGCGACTGGATCGCCCAACCCCTCGTCCACCCGGAGAAGTGGAACGAGGGGCTCAGGGATGGAAGGCGGTGACGACTTCGAGGAGTCGGCCCCCATGAAGTGCTGCATACCCGAGTTCGGGGCACGAGATGTGCCGACGATCGGGTATGTCCAAGAGGTTGATCCGTTGCGACTTGCGCCGACCTGTGGCGCGGATGCACCGCTGGGAGTCGAGCGTTCCCCGCGTACTGCCCACGACTGTTGCATGCTGCTGCCACCCGGAAGTGCAGGCGGGCAGTAAGGTTGACATACCCCTCCCCCCTATATAAACTTCCTCGCCCGCCTTGGACGGGCGCAGCTACCAGGAGAGCGGATGACGACAGGGCAGGTGTTAGTGACCGTGGTGGGCGTCCTCACCATCCTCTGGATTAACTACTACTTCTTTCTCGCCGGTCGAGGCGTGGCCGTCGCGTCCGCTGCTCCTGCGAGTGGGCCGGGGCCGCAGCGGATCGCCATCGAAGTGAAGGGTGGCTATTCGCCGGCAGTCGTGCGGGTTCGCGCCGGACAGAAGGTGCGGCTGGAGTTTCACCGACAGGAGACCAGCGGCTGCACTGAAGAGGTCGTGGTACCCGCCTTCGGCATCCGCACCTTTCTTCCTGCGCATCAGACCACGCCGGTCGAGTTCACGCCGGAGAGGCCAGGGAGCTACGAGTTCACCTGCGGAATGGGCATGGTGCGGGGGAAGATTCTTGTGGAGAGCGAAAAGCGTGAGAGGTGAACAATAAGACGTGAAGCGGGCGATGACGCCTTCACGGTTCGCGCTTCACACTTTTCACCTTTCACGGTTCACTATTCACGCTTCTGCTGATGAACTCAACATCCGGAACCCCTACCATCACCACCATTCCCGTTTCGGGAATGACCTGCGCCGGCTGCAGCGGTCGGATCCAGAAGACTCTGGAGTCGACTCCCGGTGTCGAGACCGCGAACGTCAACCTCATGACGGGCTCGGCAACCGTCAGCTACGACCCCGCGACCGTTACACCGCAAGGCCTGGTGGAGGTTATCCGTGGAACCGGCTACGGCGCAGAACTGCCCGCGCCGGAGTCGTCCGCTGAAGCGCAGATCGAGGCCCAGGAACGGGCGCGCCACGAGGAGATTCGCGAGTTGATGCGCAAGCTCGCAGTCAGCCTGGTGGCAGCCGTGCTGGTCACCGTGATCGGCAAGCCACACTATCTCCTTCTCGGAGTCACGTTGCCGGTCGTGGGCTGGGCCGGCCGGCACTTCTACACCCGCGCCTGGGCCGCCTTCCGGCACCATACCGCGGACATGAACACGCTCATAGCGGTCGGCACAGGTGCCGCGTTCCTCTACAGCCTGACCGTCACACTGGCTGGTGACTGGCTGGCGCGACAGGGGATCGAGCCTCAGGTCTACTATGAGGCGGTCGTCTGGATCATCGCCCTCATTCTCCTGGGCAACCTGCTCGAGGCTCGCGCCAAGAGCCGTACCTCCGGGGCAATTCGCCGGCTCGTCGGACTCAGGCCAACCAGCGCCACCGTCGTGCGCGCCAACGTCGAGCAGGTCATCCCCATCGGCCAGCTTCGGCCCGATGACGTCGTTGTCGTCCGACCAGGCGAGCGGATCCCGGCCGATGGGGTGGTCATCGAAGGCCGCAGCTACGTGGACGAATCCATGCTCACCGGCGAGCCAGTGCCGGTGGCCAAAGGGCCGGCCGACGTGATCATTGCTGGGACGTTCAATCGCAATGGTGCCTTGCAGTTCCGGGTGCAGAGGGTGGGGCAAGATACGCTGCTCGCCCAGATCGTGCGATTGGTTCAACAGGCTCAGGGTTCCAAGGCGCCGATCCAGCGGCTGGCCGATCGAATCTCCGCGGTATTCGTCCCCGTCGTGCTTTCCATCGGAATTGCGACCTTCATCGTGTGGTTTGATTTGGGTCCGGCGCCGGCCTATCTGCACGCGCTGGTGGCCGCGGTAACCGTGCTCATCATCGCCTGTCCCTGCGCCATGGGACTGGCCGTACCCACCGCTGTCATGGTCTCCACCGGCCGAGGTGCTGAACTGGGAGTCCTGATCAAAGGCGGCGAGGTCCTGGAACGGAGCGAAGGGATCGATACCGTCGTCTTCGATAAGACCGGCACGCTCACCGAAGGCCGGCCGGCGGTGCAGGCCATCCAGCCGGTTGACCGGACTAACGGATACGATGAGCGGCGCCTGCTTCAGCTGGCGGCCAGCGTGGAGCGCCTCAGCGAGCATCCGCTGGGCGAGGCGATCCTGAGCGAGGCGAGTCGCCGCGGTCTGGAGCTCGAGGAAGTCACCGAGTTCGAGAGCCGGACAGGGCAGGGTGTCGTCGGCTCAGTCAACGGAAGGCGGGTCGCAGTCGGTAGCTTCAGCCTGATGCGGCCGCTCGGCCTGGAGCCCGGATCGTTCGGAACGGCGGCTGAACGGCTCACCGATGGCTCCAACACCTCGGTGTACGTCGCGGTAGACGGCGCGCCGGCGGGGCTGATCGCGGTCTCGGATCCCATCAAGAGCACGAGCCCACGCGCCATCGCGGGGCTGAAACAGCTGGGAATCCGAGCCGTGATGCTGACCGGCGATGCTCGCCGCTCGGCAGAGAGCGTGGGGCGTGCTGTGAATGTCGATCAGGTGGTGGCCGAGCTCACGCCGGACCGCAAAGTGGAGGAAGTCCGGCGGATCCAGGCCGAAGGCCGGGTGGTCGCGATGGTGGGCGATGGGCTCAACGATGCGCCGGCGTTGGCTCAGGCCGACGTAGGCATCGCGATGGGCACCGGTACCGATGTGGCGATGGAGGCGGGCGGCATCACCCTCATGCGAGGGGACCCGCTCGGTGTTGCCAGCGCCATCCGACTCGCCCGGCGGACCATGCGGGTGATTCGGCAGAACCTGTTTTGGGCCTTCATCTACAACGTGCTCGGCATCCCCGTCGCCGCAGGGGTGCTCTACCCGGCCTTCGGCCTCCGGTTGACGCCTGAAATGGCCGCGGCCGCGATGGCGGTGAGCAGTGTGAGTGTGGTTGCCAATAGCTTGAGACTGAGAAGAGCGTGAAGAGTGAAGGGGGTGAGAGTGAAGGGTGAAGAGTGAAGGAAGGAACCAGGAGCTCATGATGCCCGACGAACAAACGACTGTCCCTTGCGGCTGCGGCTCCCGTCCGGGCGATGGCGTGCACGCTGTCGCGGTCGACCCCGACGTCAAGCGATCGGTGCTGACCCGACTGCGCCGGATCGAGGGCCAGATGCGCGGGCTGCAGAAGATGGTGGAGGAGGAGCGCTACTGCGCCGACGTACTGGCCCAGGTCTCTTCGGTGCAGGAGGCTCTGCGCGGGGTGGGACGCGCACTGCTGCACAATCACCTGAAGCACTGCGCCACCGAAGCCATTCGCTCGGGCGATCCCGGTCTCGCCGAGGCAACGTATGATGAGCTGATGGAATTGATGTACCGCAGCGCGCGATGATGCGCTGGCTCCGCCGGCTCGGCTACGGACTCGTGGGCCTGTTCGGGCTGATTGCCATGGGCATCGCCGCGCTCTACGCCATTACCTCGCATGACTTGCTGAAAACCTACACCTTCCCCGATGCGTCCGTCCCGGCGGCGGTTGATTCCATCGGTTTGGAGCGGGGGAGACATTTGGTCGAGGTCATCGGCAAGTGCGCGGTTTGCCATGGCGACGACTACGGTGGCAAGCTGCTGCTGGATAACTTTGCGATGGGACACCTGGTGTCCGCGAACCTGACGGGCGGCCGGGGTGGGATCGGGGACTACACCGACAGCGACTATGAGCGTGCCATCCGTCACGGCGTCGGTCGGGACGGACGCGCGCTGATCTTCATGCCGGCGGAAGCGTATAACGCGCTGAGCGACGCCGACCTTGCCGCGATGATCGGCTTTCTGCGCACGCTCCCCGCCGTCGACCGTGAGCCCACCCGTCCCCGGGTCGGGCCCGTGGCTCGAGCGCTCTACGTCGCCCGCGGCTTTCCCCTGCTTCCCGTCAAACTCATCGATCACGTGGCCGTGCGCCGGGTGCCGGTCCCCGGTCCCACTGTGGCATACGGGCAATACCTCGCCACCGTGGGTGCCTGCCGCAGCTGTCACGGGCAGCACTTGGCTGGCACCGGTGAGCCCGGGGCGCCGGATCTGACCCGCAACCGGCTTGCGGCATGGACCGAGGCAGACTTCTTTCGCGCGCTGCGTCAGGGGCGGCGCCCCGATGGAAGCGCCATCAATCCGGAGAAAATGCCCTGGGTCCGCTCGGGCAAGATGACCGACGAGGAGATCCGTGCGCTGTGGGCCTACCTTCGATCTCTTCCTGGACGAGCCACCACCTGACGCTCAGGCGAGTGCGACCTTTCGCATGTCGCCGACCACCGTGCGCAGGGCTCCCAGTACCACCACTCCGCCAAGCATCGCGACGGCCGGCAGGAGCAGCACCGCCCGATCCAGCCCGAACTGATCGGAAAGCGAGCCGACCAGTGGAAAGGCGACCGCGTCACCCGCGAGGTGGATGAACAGCAGGTAGGCGCCGGCCACGGTGGCGCTCACGCGCGCCGGCACCACGTCGAAGATCGTTGCCGCGATAGGGCCGTTGAACCAGGAGAGAAAGAAGAAGGCCGCGCAGAACACCGGCACGAAGAGATCGAGATCGCGCACTGTGAGCAGCCAGATCGCCAGTGATCCGCCCACCAGCAATCCGGCCGAGATGGTAATGACCCGGCCGGTCGGGGTGTAGCGCCGGAGCCAGTCAGCCACCGCCCCGCCGACCAGAGCACCGGTGATGCCCGCCGCGAGACCCCAGGTGCCCAGCAGCTTGGCTCCCTCCGACACGCTGAGTCCCAGTTCCCGGGCCAGGAACGTCGGCGCCCACCCGACCAGTCCGTTGGTCCCGAACGAGATTAGCGCCCCGCCGACAAAGATGTACATCAACGTGGGCGTCCGCAGCACCACGGCGAGCGACTCGGCCTTGGCGCCGAAAACCCGCACCATGGCGCGAGGCCCCTCCTCAGGCGCGCGGGCGAACGCTTTGACCCAGAGTCGAATATTGAGCGCGAGTCCAACCGCCACAGCCGCGCCGAAGACGGCGACGTCAACGCTGGAATCAGCGCCGTACATGCGGTCGAACTGCCAGGCCAGCAGCCCACCGATGGCGATCGCGAGAATGAGCGGGAGGAAATGGCGCGACAGGGCCGTGAGTCCCATTTCCAGCTCGCGGAGCCTGGCTCGCAGCGAGACGGGCGCGTTTCGGAGCGGGTCGCGGAGCCGGGACGTGAGGGCTGCCAGCAGAAATCCCGGGACGCTTACCACCATGAGCGCGGAGCGCCAGCCGTAATCAGCCTCCAAACGCCCGCCGAGCCAGATCCCCAACACGCCGCCCAGAGTGATGCCCGACGCGAGAACGCCCATCGCCACCGCGCGGCCACGGGAGGGGAAGTAGTCCGCGGTGAGAGACTGGGCGGGTCCCCCGAAGGCGGCCGCCCCCGCGCCCACCAGCGCTCGACAGAGCAGCAGGCCCGCGAACGTGACCACAAAGCCGCTGGCGAGCGTGGATACGCTCCAGAGCAGCACCCCGCCGGCGATCACCCCCCGCCGGGAGCGCAGGTCGCCCAGAATGCCAGCGGGAAGGGCGGCCAGCGAGAACACCAGCACGTAGGCCGACGCGAGCCAGCCCAGCTGAGCGTCGGCCAGGTGGAGGTCGCGCTTCAGCGGCTCGAAGACGGCGAAGATGACGTTGCGGGTGACGTAGCTGAGAAGGTTGGTGACTGCGAGAAGCCCGAGTCCGTAGAACGCATAGGGTGAGGTTCCGCCATCGGCGTCGGGGCGCCTCACCGACGCGCCACCGTCTCGGCTCCTCCGGCTCCCGGGTGCATGTGAGCCAACGACTCCTCTGCCCGTTGATCCCGGAATTGCAGCGCCGCGCGATACTCCTCGACCAGCCGCTGCATCATGGTCTCGCGCCGGGAGTAGAGTCGCTTCAGCGGACGAGGGGGTCGGCGCCCGAGGGCGTAGGCGGTGAGCAGCGGGAGCGCGATGGAGTTGTCGCTGTAGACCACGACCGTACCAGGCAGCTGCTCCGGGTCGATCTTGCCCCAGCTCACGGCCTCGGCCGGTGTGGCGCCGGAGAGCCCGCCGGTATCGGGGCGGGCGTCCGTCATCTGCAGGAAGTAGTCGTGTCCGCGCTCGTCAATCCCCAGCACCTCCTGGATCTGGGGCTCGGTTTGGAGCATGAAGTTCTTGGGACTGCCTCCGCCCACGATCAGAACGCCACTCTTGCCACCTGACCGCTTGGCTTCCAGCACAATGCTGGCGGTTTCGTTCACATCAGCACTCACGTCGAATCGGAGCTTGCTCCCCGCGAGCGCCTGCTCCGCCACGTTCATGCCGATCGAGCTGTCTCCGGGAGAGCTGGTGTAGATCGGGACCTCGAGCTGGTGAGCCGCGGCCAGCACCGAGCGCCGTGAGAGTCCCAGAGCCCGCTCCCGCTCGAGTACGTACCCGCCCAGGCGATAGTGGTATTCCGCCGTGCTCATGGGGCGCTGAAACTCTTCTCGGGCGGACACCTCGCGAATGAAGGCATCGGTGGAGAGGAGCACGGTGTAGTCGAAGAAGATGTCGTAGATCCGCACCACGCCCTTGTCGCGCAGCTCCACGTCATCGGCAAGGGGAGTGCCCCGGTGCATCGAGAGGCCCAGGGCGAAGTGGGCGTCGTGGTACAGATTGGCCCCCGTGGAAATAATCCAATCCACGAAGCCCGCGTCCATCAGCGGGATCAGGCAACTCATGCCAAGGCCGGCTGGGGTCATCGCTCCGGTGAGCGTCATCCCGATGGTCACCTCGGGCTCCAGCATCCGCTGAACGAAGAGCTGGCACCCCTCGCGCAGCCGGCCAGCGTTGTACGCCAGAAAGGCATTATCCACCAGCTCGGCCAAGGTCTCCTGCCCGGAGATGGCTTTGGGGTCGATGCGCTGGCCGCGGAGATATGGTGCCGAAGGACGGGTCATGAGGTCATCCGACGATTCGGGCAACCGGGTCGTTCGGCTTTTCCTCCCGTGCCTCGATCACGATGCGGGCGGCTTCAGCCGGATCGTCGGTGACCCGAAACAGGAGGAGGTCGGTGGGATTGATCTTGCGCTCGCCGGCGACCGTGTTGGTAAGCCATTCCACCAGGCCCGACCAATAGGCCGACCCGAAGAGAATGACGGGGAAATGCTTCACCTTACCGGTCTGGATCAAGGTGAGGGCCTCGAACAGCTCATCCAGAGTGCCGTATCCTCCGGGGAAGACGACGAAGGCTGTGGCATACTTGACGAACATCGTCTTCCGGACGAAGAAGAACTTGAAGTTGAGACTTCGGCTCAGGTACAGATTGGAGCCCTGCTCGAAGGGAAGCTCGATATTGCAGCCGATGGACAGCCCTCCGCCCTCTATCGCGCCACGATTGGCCGCTTCCATGATGCCGGGGCCGCCGCCGGTGATCACCGGAATGCCCGCCTCCGCCAGCAGCCGCGCCGTCTCCACCGCCTTGGCGTAATAGGGATCGGTTGGTTTGGTCCGGGCCGAGCCGAAGATGGTGACCCCGTCGCTCACGTCGGCCAGGTTATCGAACCCCCAGACGAACTCTCCCATGATGCGGAGCACCCGCCAGGAGTCGGACTTGAGGAAGAGTTGCTCCGCGCGCTGAGGCGGCGGGCTCGTGAGTAGCTGCTCGTCCTCAGTGGGAAGCTTGGGTTCGTCTTTGGACCGAGACGGGCCGTTGGTCATGGATCGGGCAAACGAAAGTGAAACGGGACAGGGAAAGCGAAACCGGCGGCCGGGACCATAGGGGGATCAATATACCCAATTTATACTTCGCCCATGTCCGGCACCTGGACCTCACTCACCTGGAGCCTTGCGTGGCGCGGCCTGGTGAATCCACGCCTGGGTCTCGACCTGCTGAAAGCGCTCTGGGCGTTTCGAGGCCGGCGGTGGTGGACCCGTCCGCCGTTTCTTCCGTTTCCCGACCAGACCTATCTCCGCTGGCGGATGCACACCGCCTATGCTGACGAACACGCTGTCCCGCCGGTGCAAGATGTGATCAGGTTCGCGCGGTGGCGTCGCGAGACGCTGGGACTTTGACGTGCGAGGGCAGCCGTGAAAAACGGGAAACCGGCATCGGACCATCCCCAGGTCGTCATTCTCGGCGCGGGCTTCGCCGGGCTATACGCTGCCAAGGGCTTGCGACGGGCACCGCTTCGGGTCACCGTGGTGGACCGCAAGAATCATCACCTGTTCCAGCCCATGCTCTACCAGGTGGCGACGGCCGGGCTCAGCCCCAGCGACATCGCCTCCCCCATTCGCTCCGTTCTGCGGCGACAGCGGAACACTGAGGTCCTGCTCGCCGAGGTGAACAGCGTCGACACCAGCGCACGTCAGGTCCACCTGAGTGACGGCAGCTCTCTCAGCTATGACTACCTCCTCGTCGGGACGGGAGCCCATCATTCCTACTTCGGCCACGACGAATGGGAGCAGTTGGCCCCGGGGCTCAAGAGCCTGGAAGATGCGCTCGAGATCCGCCGCCGGGTGCTGCTCGCCTTTGAGATGGCGGAGCGGGAGACCGATAGCGTGCGGCGGCACGGGTATCTCACTTTCGTCATCGTGGGGGGTGGGCCGACTGGGGTGGAGATGGCAGGTGCAGTGGCCGAGATTCGCAGTTACGCCTTGCGTCGAGACTTCCGGCACATCGATCCGCGCGATGCCACCGTGATGCTTCTGGAAGGTGGGCCCAGACTGCTTCCGGCCTACCCGCCCAGCCTGAGCGACAAGGCCAAGCAGGACCTCCGGCGACTCGGCGTGGAGGTCCGCACCGACACCCTGGTCACGGATGTGCGGCCGGGAATGGTGGGGGCAGCCGGTTGGACCATCCCAACCCAGACCGTCATATGGGCCGCGGGGAACATCGCCAGCCCGGTGCTCAAGAGCCTGGGTGCTCCCCTCGATCGCATGGGCCGGGCGATCGTCGAAGCGGACTGCACCATACCAGGGCACCCGGAGGTCTTCGTCCTGGGAGATGCTGCTGCCTACGTGCACCAGGGCGGCGAGGCCCTCCCCGGCATCTGCCCTGTCGCGATCCAGATGGGGCACTATGCCGCCCGGACCATCATCGGTGACCTGGCCCATCGGCCCCGGCGGAGCTTCCACTACTGGGACAAGGGACAGCTGGCCGTCATCGGCCGCGGTCGGGCCGTAGCCGACATTGGCCGGCTCCACTTCGACGGCTTTCTGGCGTGGCTCACCTGGATTTTCGTCCACATCTTTTTCCTGATCGGCTTTCGCAATCGGGTGCTGGTCCTGATCCAATGGGCCTGGTCATATCTGACCTACGGCCGTGGCGCGCGACTGATCACGGAAGAGATTCGGCCCTTATCCCATTCGCTGCCCGCGGCCGATGCAGCGGCCACCAACGCTCCTGCCATCGGCGCTCGTTCCACCTCGCCATGAGTCTCAGTCAAGTAGTGAAGCAACGCGCCGCAGATCTCGGCTTCCTGGCGTGCGGGATCACTGACCCAAGCCCACCACCGCACGGCGATCGGCTCGACCAGTGGCTCGCCCGTGGCTATGCGGGCACGATGCGCTACCTCCACCGCCAGGCGAAGCGTCGCAAGGACCCTCGCCTCATTGTTCCGCGGGCGCGAGCCGTGGTAGTGGTGTTGGACAATTACTACCAGCCCGAGACCGAGGCCGACCAGCGGCCACCGCGAATCGCGCGGTACGCCCGGGGCGAGGATTACCATCGCGCCACCCTCAGGCGGCTGGACCAGCTGGGCAGCTGCCTCAGGGAGCTTGGGGCCGAGCTGGTCCGGCCGTTCACCGATGCCGGGCCGGTGCCCGAGCGGGAGTTGGCGCAACGAGCTGGCCTGGGGTGGATCGGCAAGAACACGATGCTCATCCGCCCGGAAGCCGGGTCGTACTTCTTCATCGGCTCGCTGTTCACCGATCTGGCGCTGGCGTCCGATGCGCCGTTCGAGCTGGATCGGTGCGGCAGCTGCACCCGCTGCCTGGAGGCGTGCCCCACCGAGGCGCTGGTGGAACCGCGAGTTCTGGACGCCACGCGGTGCATCTCCTACCTCACGATCGAACACAAGGGGCCGATCCCTGACTCGCTGGCGGCCCGGTTCGAGGGATACGCCTTCGGGTGTGATATCTGCAACGAGGTCTGCCCCTGGAATCAGCGGTTCGCGATCCCGGGAGAGATCCCCGAATTTCGTACTCGCACGGTCTTGGCACCGGATGAGCCCGAGGTATTCGAAAGAATGGATGAGGCGGAGTTCGCTCGGCGGTTCGGTGACACACCGCTGGAGCGCCCTGGGCTCGTCGGGATGCGACGCAATGTGCGAGCGGCACTCGGCTCGGTGGCTCTTCCTGGGTCCAGTCCGGGGGCGCGATGAGCCTCGAGCTCGAGCAGCATCGCCGACTGCTGCAGTTCAACTGCTGGGCCAACGGCGACGTGCTGCACTCGTTGCGGGAGATGACTGCGCCTCCTCAGCAGCCGGTCCGATGGCTGGCTCACATCGTCGGCAGCGAGTGCTTGTGGCTCGCCCGGCTGAAAGAGGAGCCTCCGGTGCTCGCCGTCTGGCCCGAGCTCGACCTCGACGGCTGCGACGCGTGGCTCCGAGAGCTGGAGCACATCTGGCCGCGCTATCTGGGCCAGCTCGGAGCCGAGGATCTTGGTGATGGCCGCGGCTACCGCAACACCAAGGGCGAATTCTGGACCAACAGCGTCGGCGATATCCTGCTGCACGTCGTCACCCATTCCCACTACCATCGCGGGCAGATCGCGGCGGCCGTCCGTGCCGCCGACGGCACCCCCGCGTACACCGACTACATCCACGCGGTTCGGCAGGGCCTGATCGAGTGAGCTCGCTTTCTCCCGGCCCGTTGCTCATCGGGCTCGGAGTTGTGCTCATCCTGCTCGGCCTGCTGGTCTGGTCCGGGGCGCTCGGTTGGTTCGGGCGGTTGCCCGGAGACATCCGCATCGAGCGCGACTCGGTGCGGGTGTACATACCGCTGGTCTCGATGCTTCTGGTATCGGTGCTCCTGAGCCTGGTGATGTATCTGATCCGAAGGTTCATGTAGGCGTGCCGGCTGCCCTCGCTGGTGTGCCTCTCCTTCCGTTCGTCGTCTTACTGGCATCGACTTGGGGAGTCGCCGGTGCATGGCGGGCCGCGCCGCACCGGGACTCGTTAAGTTGGACGGGATGAACCGGTCATCCTCGACTAGCCCAATCTCCGTCGAAGTCGAGGCCCTCCCGGCCAAGCGGGTAGGTCGACTTCGGCGGCTGAGTTATGTACTCGACAACTCCATCCCGATTCCGGGGACGCCGTTTCGGATCGGCCTGGACAGTATCATCGGCCTCGTGCCCGGCATCGGGGACCTGGTCGGAGGCGCGTTCTCGCTCTACATCATCCTCGAGGCGGCGAGGCTGGGGGCTTCCCGCACGCTGCTCGCTCGCATGGGGTGGAACGTGGCCCTGGACGTGCTGGTCGGCGCTGTGCCTGTGCTGGGAGACCTGTTCGATGCCGGCTGGAAAGCCAATATGCGAAACCTGGACCTGCTCGAGCGGCAGGTGCACCGCCCGGTCGAGTCGGCCCGGGCCAATCGTCGCTTCGTGATGTTCGTGGGTGTGGTGCTGTTCCTGCTGCTGGCGGGCGCGGCAGCCCTGACGGTGCTCCTGATCAAGCTCCTCATGAGCCATCCCGTCCTGTGAGCGCACCGCCGCCGTCGCTCTATAGCATTGCCATCTTTGTCGAAGACATTCAACGTGCCATTGAGTTCTACCGCGATCGGCTGGCTCTCCCGCTGATCAAGCAAGGTTCATTCGGGGCGGAGTTCTTCGAGGGCCATACCCACATCGGACTGCATCCGGCAGTTCATGCGGAGGCGAAGTCGCTGGTCGGCCGCCACACCGGGATTACGTTGTACGTGCCTGATCTGCTCCACTATTGCGGACAGCTTCATGACCGCGGAGTACGGTTCATCACCGAGCCGACCCAGCAGTCGTGGGGCATCATGGCGATGGTGGCCGATCCCGACGGCAACATCCTGGCCCTGTGGGAGGACAGCGTACCGGAGGGAGCAGTGAGCAGTGAGCAGTGAGCAGTGAGCAGTATAGCTTGTAGCCTATAGCTTATAGCTCCGCCGCGCAGCGGCGGTTACATCGCTGCGAAAGCAGTCCTCCACGATTTGCCCCTGCTGTTCCATGCCGTAGCTCTCGAACGGTCTCCCTTCGTCCACGGTGTAGGAATACGGACTCGAGCCGACGCCTAGCAGCCGGTGGACCAGATAACGCATTTGCTCCCCGACCCCGCGGGCGTAGTAGCGCGCTGCTCCCCACTCTTGATACTGTGCGCAATGAGTCAGCTCGTGGGCCAGCACCGGAAGATCCCCGTCCGAGCGGTGGGGTAGAAAGATGTGGTTGCCCAGTGCCACCGCGCGCCCTCGGCTGAGCCATAGCACCAGGCGACGAAGCAGCTTGGCGGCGCCGTCCGATTCGACGGAGTGGATCCGCACCCGGGAGCAGTCCAGCGCCCGGGTGAGCTCGCCCAACTGGGCACATTGAGCAGGCGTGAGGCGGCTGATCCCTAGCTCCCCAGAAACTCGCCGATTGGTGCCAGGGCCTCGATGTGATCGCAGAAGATCTTGAAGGTGACCAGGAGAGGAACGGCGATAAAGGCCCCACCGACGCCCCACAGCCACCACCAGAAGACCAGACCCACCAGGATCGCGACCGGATTCAGCGTGAGTCGCCGGCCGAGGATCACCGGCGCGATGAAGTTCGATTGGACGAAGTTGAAGGCCAGGTAGCAGGCCGGCACCAGCAAGGCGTGGCTGGTCTCAGGAAAGGTCGCCAGGCCGGCGAGGGTAAGCGTCGCGAGCAGAGCCGTCGCGCCAATGTAGGGGACGAACTCTGCCAGAGCAGCCAACACGCCCCACAGCATCGGGTTCGGCATGCCTAAAGCCAACATGATGAGCGTAACGACGATGCCGACGCCGATGTTGACCAGCGCCGCGGTAAACAGATAGGTCGAGATCAGCGCTTCGGTCTCCCGCGCAATGGCCACTGCCTTCTTCTTGTCCTGCAGTTGGGGGAGAACCCGGATCAGCTTCTGCAGAAAAAGATCTCCTACCGCCAGCAAGAAATAGAGCAGGATGATGGTTTCCAGCGCCCCGGTCAACAGGGTTTGGGTCGTGCCGAACAGCCGTTCGCTGAGCCGCGGTCCGCGCAACACCACCTCATCCGGTCCGACCTGGCCCCCGCGCGTCGCCTCCTCCACCTGCTCCGCCGTCCGGCTCACCTGTTCTACCGGTCCCCGGATACTGCGGAGTTGCGCCTCGATCCGATGAATGCTGGCGGGCGCGCGGGAGATCCAGGCTCGGGCCGGCTCGGCCAGACTGTAGAGCACGGCCGCGACCAGTCCGAGTCCGACCACGAGCACCAGCACGGCTCCTAGCGGCTCGGGAACGCGCACTCGCTTGAGGGCCCGAATCATAGGGCTCAGCAGAAAATCCAGCAGAAGTGCGAGGACGATGGGGAAGAGAAACGCTCGGGCAAAGTACATGGTGTAGAGCACAGCGAGCACCAGAAGTCCCGTGAGCGCCAGGGACCGCACTTCCATTCGGTCCCGCAGGGCCACATCGAGCTTGCGAATGTCGGGCTGTTCGCCCTCGGCACTTGACTGTGCCGCCTCGACGCGTGGGGCGGGAGCGAACACACCAGCGCCACGGCCTTCCGCGGGGGAGTCCTTGGTCATCAGTTGCTTCTCTTGACGGATGCGTTGCCCTTGTCCAGCCCCACCAGCCCCCGCTAAGGTTACCCGGCCTGGCGCGGCGAGGCTGTGCGCCAGCACACCGGCATCCTCGAACCATGTTGGGAGCATGTCGCGCCTCTGGCGGTCCGTCATGTCGATCTGGGCCTGGCTCGTCCTCGCCGGGTGCATCCTGCTGTGGTTCCCCGCGATGGCAATCCTGCGACTGCTGACCGCCCCGTTCGATCCCGGCCGGTATGCGGTGGGCTATCTCTTTCGGCGGATTGGGCCGGTGATGGCCACGCTGAATCCGCTCTGGCACTTCCGCTATTCCGGCAAGGTCCCGCCCGATCCCCGGCGCCCCTTCGTCGTGGTCTCCAACCACGAGTCGTTCGCGGATATCCTGCTCATCAGCCATCTACCCTGGGAGATGAAGTGGCTCTCCAAGGCTGAGCTGTTTCGAATCCCCTTCCTCGGTTGGATGATGCAGATCGTGGGCGACATCCCGGTCAAGCGAGGCTTCGGACCGAGTGCGATCGAGGCCATGACTCGGTGCAAGGAAATCCTGGGTCAGCGAGTGTCGGTGATGATCTTCCCCGAGGGAACCCGATCCACCACGGCGGACCTCCTCCCGTTCAAAGACGGCGCCTTCCGGCTCGCGATCGAAGCCGGGGTTCCCATCCTCCCTTTGGTCGTTCGCGGAACCGGAACGGCTCTCCCCAAGCACGACTGGCGCTTCGGTCGTTCCACCGCGGAGGTCCGGGTCCTGGAGCCGGTCGAAACCGCAGGCCTCACCCTGGCCGATGTACCGGAGCTGCGAGATCGAGTGCGACGATTGATTGTGGAAGGAAGGGAGCAGCTGAAGAGCGGTGAGCAGCGAGCAGTGAGAAGTGAGAAGTAAGAAGTGAGAAGCAGGAAGGAAGGGGCGTCGTGGGTAAGGATCCCACCCATAGGACCCACTGCTCACTTCTCACTGCTCACTTCTGTCTAGTCTCTCCCCAGATCTCCCGGCGCCCGCGCTCTTCCCACTACTCCCGCCAGGGCCAGGAGTGTGAGCCCATACGGCAGCATCAGGAAGAGCTGATAGGGTAGCTTGAGCCCCATCGCCTGGAACAGGTACTGCAGCGCGGTCGCGGCCCCGAAGAGCAGCGAGGCCAATGCGACTCCACCGGGATGCCATCCGCCCAGCACCACGATGGCAATCGCCACGTACCCTCGTCCGGCCGTCATCTTCTCGGCAAACGTCCCCACTTGAGCCAGGGCCAGAGTTGCCCCGGCAACGCCGGCAAACCCACCCCCGATTATCGTCGCAACGGTTCGCAACAGCGCGGTGCGCACTCCCGCTGCGCGTGCCATTGCGGCCGCCTCGCCGGTCGCACGGAGTGCGAGACCGGTTCGGGTTCGAAAGAGAAACCACCATACGACCGGAAGCGCGGCAACTGCCAGGTAGGTCGGCACGGGCTGGTTGAAGAGGGCCGGCCCTAACACCGGAACGTGCGACAGCACCGGGATGGCCACCGGTTGAAGGGTGGTGAGGCCCAGCCCAGCCCCACCGGGCCCATAGGCCTGCCGGTAGATCGTTCCGGTCAATCCCACCGCGCCGAGGGTCACCGCGGTACCGGCGATGATCTGGTTGGCTCGCGCGCCGATGATCACGAGGGCAAACCCAGCAGCCAGGAGCATGCCCGCCGCCATCGCACAGGCCATTCCGGTCCACGGGCCTGCGGCCGTCGTGCCTATGGTGGCAGCCAGCGCTCCGGTGAGCATCATCCCCTCGAGGCCGAGGTTGATCACCCCAGCCCGCTCGGCCACGGTCTCCCCGGTCGCCGCCAGCAAGAGCGGCGTAGCCACCCGCACGGCCGAGCTCAGAAAGCCGATCAGCACCGGGCCGGCCTCACTCATCTGCCGGACTCACAGCTCGGCAGACCTTGCCACGCGGTGCTGACCGATCAGCCTGCCGGCATCCGCCAGCAGCGCCACCAAAATGACGACCGCTTCCACCACGTACACCGCGACCGCCGGCACGCCAGCGTCCCGCTGCATCCCACTCGCTCCCGCCTCGAGGGCGCCGAGCAGGATCCCGGTCACGACGACGCCGGCTGGGTGGAGTCGTGCGAGGAGGGCAACGGCGATTCCACTGAAGCCATACCCCGGAGAGAGATTTTGAAACAGCGCGTAAGACACGCCGGTCACCTCGACGCCGCCGGCCAGTCCGGCCAGGGCGCCGGAACCCGCCAGAGCAAGTGCGATCATCTGGCGACTGTCGATTCTCCCGCTGATCTCCGCCGCCCGTGGGCTCGCTCCTACGGCGCGTAGCCGGAACCCCCAGAGAGTCCGGTCGAAGATGTACCAGAGGATCGCCGCGCCGGCGAGCGCCAGGGCAAACCCGGCATGCAGCCGGGTCCCCGGCAGCAACGGCAGGCGCGCGACTTCGGCGATCGAATCGCTCTGGGGATAGATGTGCTGATGTTCCTGCAATGGCCCCTGCACCATCAGGCTGACCAGCGCCTCCGCTACGAAATTGAGCAGCAGCGTGCTGATGACCTCGAGCACACCGAACCGCAGTTTGAGCCAGATCGGGAGCGCCACCCACAGCGCGCCGGCGAGGGCCCCAACGGCCCACACGCAGGGAATGGCGACCCAGGCGGGCTGAGCGCCGACGTGAAGTCCCAGCCACGTCGCCGCGATTGCGCCGGCGTAGAACTGACCCTCGGCTCCGATATTGAGAGCGCCGCCTCGGAACGCGAGCGCGATGCCGAGGCCGATGATGATGAGTGGAACCGAACGGACCAGGGTCGCCGAGGTAATCGCGTACCAGGAGCCGAAGGCCCCATTCCAGAGCGCGCCCAAGGCGTCGTAGGCATTGTAGCCGGCGAGCTGCAAGCCAGCGGCGAGCACCGCGAGGCCTAGCAGGAGCGCCGCCGCAGCGGACGCCTTAGCGCGCACCTGTTACCATCAGTTCGCCGATCTGGTAGCGGGATGCCGCCGGAGGTACGTCAATCAGAGCTCCGCGGGCTACGACCACGAACCGATCCGCCAGCGACAGCAGTTCGTCCAGGTCGCTGCAGTACACCAGGACAGCCGCGCCCCGAGCCGCCGCCGCTCGGAGTCGGTTGTGAATCGCGAGAGTCGCGCGGACATCGAGCCCGCGCGTCGGGTTCTCCGCCACGATCACCCGAGGGCCGCGGGACAGCTCCCGCGCCAGCACCAACTTCTGCTGATTCCCTCCGCTCAGCGACGCTGCCGGATCCCCCGGTCCCCCGGCGACAACCTCATAGTCGTGCAGCAGCTCGGCGGTATGCTCCCGAGCCAGTCGCCAATCCACCCGGCCCCGGCGGAGCCAGCGGTCGCTCGGGTCCGAGCCCAGGACCACATTCTCCGTGAGGCTGAACGCAGGAATGAGGCCCTCCGTGCTGCGGTCCTCGGGAACGAAGGCGACCGGGCTCGCCACCTCGAGCCTTCCTCGCAGCGGCACGAGTCGGCCCGCCACCGCACGCAGCAGTTCCCGCTGCCCATTGCCTTCGACCGCGGCCATGCCGAGGACCTCGCCCTGGCGCACCACCAGTGAGGCGTGCCGCACTGCAATCCCATACCCGCTTTCTCGGGGAACCTCCAACGCCTCGACCCGGACCAGACTATCCCCTGCGCCGATTGGTTGGCGTGTGACCGGCGCCAACCTTGAGGCCGGCTCTCCCAGCATCGCTTCCGCCAGCGTGGCTTGGCTCAGCGTCGAGGTCCGGCCGGAGAGTACGGTCTGGCCTTGACGTAAGACCGTCACCCCTTCGGCGACTCGAAGCGCCTCATCCAGTTTGTGGGTGATGAGGACTGCCGCACCGCCCGAATCGGTGAAGCGACGCAAGACCCGAAGCAGATCTTCCGTCTCACCCGGTGTCAGCACGCTGGTCGGCTCGTCCAGCAGCAATATCCTGGCGTCTGACGCGAGGGCTTTCACGATCTCCAGCCGCTGCTTCAGGGCAACCGTCAGCCGACCGGCGTACACTTTCGGATCCAGGGGAAGTCCGACCTTCTCGCCCAGGGCGGCGACGCGATCCCGCAGCTTCCCCGGGCGCACCGGCCAGCCTGCTGAGAGCGCCACATTCTCTGCGACAGACAGGGCCGGAATGGAGGTGGAGTGCTGGTGCACCATGCCGACGCCGAGCCTGCGGGCAGTGCGGGGGGAGTGTATGACGCGGGTCACTCCAGCCACCACAATGCGTCCGGCCTCCGGATGCACCAAGCCGTAGGCCACCCGCATGAGCGTGGTCTTTCCGGCCCCGTTCTCTCCCAGCAAGGCATGCAGCTCGCCGTACTGCAGCACGAAATCGGCCCCGCGCAGCGCGTGCACGGAGCCGAAAGATTTGTGTATGCCGGCGAGCTCGAGTGCCGGCGCGTTCATAGCCCGGTAGGATGATCGTGAAAATCCCACTCCAGCGTAAACCGCTCCGCCAGATGGGAGGCGAGTGCCTGAACCCCGAGGGTCTCCGTGGCATAGTGGCCGGCGTAGATCACGTTGAGGCCCCACTCCATCGCATCGAAATAGGTGTGATGGGCGCCCTCACCGGTGATATAGGTGTCCAGGCCGACCTCGCGAGCCGAAGCGATCATGTTCCCCGCACCGCCTGTGATGATCCCGATGCGGGAGATCGGGTCTGGTCCGCCCGCGATCAGCCGTGCGCCGGGGGAGTTGACCGCATGGTTGAGTTCGCTGACCAGCGAGTCGCGAGAGGAGAGACGGGCGGGCGCATGGCCCCACACTCCAATGGAGAGACCGTGGTAGTCGCCGAACCAGCCTTCGACGCCGATCCCTAGCCGTTCCGCGAGAACCACATTGTTGCCCACTTCTGGATGGAGGTCCAAAGGAATGTGGGCCGAATATAGGGCGACGTCATGCTCCAGCAGGGCCGCCATCCGGCGATACCGGCGCCCCACGATCGGCACATTGCCATCCCACAGGAGGCCATGATGGACCAGCAGCAACGGGTGGTCGTTTGGCTGGGCGTCGGTCACCCCATCGATGGTGACCTGGGAAGCGTCGACCGCCGCCACGATTCGGTTCACCGACCCGCTGTTCTCGACCTGGAGTCCGTTGACCGCGTTCCGTTCGTCCGGCACCTCGCGCACGCGGAGATACTCGTCCAGGTACGCGACCATGTCGCTGAGCGGAACAGCTCTTCCGCTCATCTCACCCCGAGGGTCAGGGGCAGTGGAATGCGGTCGAGAGAGGCTTCCATGGACGCTGGTCGTGGCGCGGCGATCAGGGTACCGGCAGCAATGGAGTCCGCGGCGGCTTGCACTCTTGCCTTGACCCGGGCCGGCACCAGACTGTCGAGGGCCGGATTGGCCACGTAGCGGATCACCCCGCTCTTCAGTCCAAACGCCTCGATCCGCGGAGTGAATTTCCCTTCCAGTACCTCCCGAGCCACCAGCAGAAAGGCCCGCGGCAGGTCGATGACGGCGCTCCCGAGCACGCTCCCGGGAGCGAGTGAGCTCTGGTCGGCGTTGGCCCCGAAGACATAGACCCCCGGATGCTCCTTGGCGGCCTGGAATACGCCCAATCCGGCGGCGTCCGCGTTGTGATGGAACATGTCCACGCCCGACTGGATCAGCGCGAGGGCCGCTTCTCGACCAGCCGAGGCGTCGTCGAAGTTGTTGAGGTAGATCACCCGACTCTCGACCTTGGGGTTCACGGCCTTGGCGCCGTTTACCCAACCCTGGTAGGCTGCCTTGATCGGAGGCAGCTCGATCCCTCCTACGAAGCCCAGCCGTCGGCTCCTGGTGAGACTGCCTGCCACTACCCCCGCCAGATAACTCGCCTCCTCCAACCGAAAGATCAGCGGGGCGACGTTGCCCTTGGCCCTCGCTCCTGAGGTCACGATAAAGACCGTCGCGGGGTACTGCTTGGAGACCCTTTCGGCCAGATCCTGGAATTCGAAACCATGGGCGAACACCAGGCCGTAGCCTTGTGAGGCGTACGTGCGGAGTGCCTCATCCTGCTCCGCCGGGGTCCGGGCCTCGATGTGGCTGATGGCGAGATGAAGGGAGTCGTGTATTTGTTTCAGACCCTGGTAGGCGCCCGAGTTCCACGCTGCATCGGCGACGGAGCCCGGGGTAATCAAGCCGACCTGAAGACCATCGGCCGCCGCAGGTCGGCCGCATGCCACCAGCGACATCAGCGCGACACTATGCAAGCAGCCAAGGGTCAGTTGACGTATTGTATGCGCCAGTTTGGCGTCAAAAGTCGGCGATTTCCACACACTTAGCTTAATTTTCAACGCTTGTGGAGATCCGCCCCTGCCGACGACGCAGTCTGCTCCATATCCATCTTTACCTCACCGCTCACTCTCGCTCCCTCCACAATCGCGATTCTTGGCGTCAGAATGTCGCCGGTAACTACGGCACTGGCCTGGAGTTCGACCCGGTCTTTGGCGAAGATCGCCCCACTCACCTGCCCTGCAATGACTGCCTCCTGAGTGTGAAGGTCGCCTTCGATGACCGCCCCAGTCGCCACCAGGACCTGCTGCCCCACCCGCACCGTGCCTCGAACTCGGCCCTCGATCCGGACCACCCCTTCCGTTTCCAGATCCCCGACAACCGTCATGTCACCCGCGATGATCGAGAAGGGGATCTGATCGGTACGGCGGCGCCTGAGTTCGTTGCCCTGCTCGTCCCGAGCCTGATTGCTGAAGATGCCCATCAACTACCCTCCTTGATCATAGTCTGGGGATCGAGCGACACCCCGCGCTGTCGGATCTCGAAATGCAGATGCGGCGCAGTGGACCTCCCACTGTTCCCACTCAATCCGATTACCTGTCCAGGCGCCACAGAGGCCCCCGTCGAGACCAGAATGCGGGAGAGATGGCCATACATCGTCTGATATTCGTCGGGGTGGTCCAACAGAACGAAGAAACCGTACTCGGGGTCCTCCCCTACCTGGTGCACCGTGGCGCCACCGGCAGCTCGTACCATACTTCCGATCGGGACTGCGATGTCGATCCCCGGATGCGCTTCCTCGGAGGACCCGGTGGTGACCTGCCCACGGGTCACGTAGCCCGGCTCATCCAGGGGCCACTGGCGTGGAATGCTGGGACCGGCAGGGGGGCCCCGGGGTGCATCCGCCAGACGGGCTTCTAGCACGGGCGCGAGAGGGAGGTTGGAAGAGAAGGTGAGCGGGTCACGAACGATATCGACCCCGATCATCTGTCGCACTTGGGCGTAGCGGGCCTCGACGCTGTCCAGGGCGGCCGAGAGCTGGCGTACCTTGGCGTTGTCCGATTCCAGCCGGGCCACGGTGCGCTCGAGCCCGGGGACGCGGGCGGCGGCACGGACGACCGGCAGATAGAGCACCGCGAGCAGAATGATTGCCGTGACCAGAGCGCCGCCCACGAACCCGCCGACCCGCAACAGCCACAGGGGAATCCGCCAGGTATGCGAGTGGGTCGCTCCATCCCGCTGTACCACAATGGTCACCGAGGGCCGGCCCCGCCTCATCCCTCGAAGGGTCCGCCGAGAATGAGCTCCAGCAGGCGAGCGAGATCGTCGTTGGAGTAGTAGCTGATGGTGAGGAAGCCGCGGCCTCGCCGGCGCATCGTCACCCTGACATCGGTTCCGAGGCGCTTCCGGAGCGCATCCTCCACTCGGCGAACATCCGCCGTCACCGCCTTGGCGGGCGTCCGGCCTTTAGCGTCATCCGCGCGCCTCGGCCGGGAAGGGGGTTCCCCGCGGACTCGGGCCTCCATCTCACGTACCGACCAGCCTTCGGCCACCGCCTGATGGGCCAAGCGAAGCATGCGAGCCGGCTCAGAGACGCCTAGCAGCGCTCGAGCGTGCCCCTCGGAGAGCTTCGCCTGGTGAATGAGCTGTTGGATTTCGTCGGGGAGTTGGAGCAGCCGAAGGAGATTGGCGACAGTCGAGCGGTTGCGGCCAACCAGCCGGGCGATCTCGACTTGAGGCAGATGGAATTCCTCGCCCAGACGCTGGTATCCTGCCGCCTCATCTATGGGAGAGAGATCGTTGCGCTGAAGATTCTCGACCAGGGCGAGCGTGAGCAGCGTCTGATCGTCCACGTCGCGCACCACCGCTGGAATCCGCTCCCAGCCGAGTCGCTCCGCCGCCCGCCAACGCCGCTCGCCCGCGATCAACTCGTAGCTTTCGTTTCGGGGCCGCACCACCACTGGCTGCAGCAGCCCCGACGCCCGCATCGACGCGATCAACTCCTCCAACGCTGCCTCATCGATCTCGCTGCGGGGCTGATAGGGGTTGGGCCGCAGGCTCCTGACCGGAAGCTCTCGCAGCGAGCCGGAGGCTTCGGCCTGCTCCCGTGAGATCGGCCCGAGTAACGCTTCCAGTCCTCGTCCCAGCCGCTTGGTTTCGGTCATGTGGTCACCTCCGGGAGGACTACCGGTGGCTCCGTCGGGCTGGCGGCCTCCATTCGACGCAACATCTCCTGCGCCACGGCCAAATAACTCTTCGCGCCGACGGAATGCACGTCATAGAGCAGGATTGGTTTGCCGAAGCTCGGTGCCTCGGCGAGGCGGACATTTCGGGGGATCGGGGTGACGAACACCTTGCCGCCGAAGTACTCCTTGGCATCCTCCGCGACTTGCCGGCAGAGGTTGAGGCGGGCGTCGTACATCGTCAGGAGCACGCCGCTGATAGCCAGACCGGGATTGAAGTTCTGCTGGACCAGACGGACGGTATTGAGTAGTTGGGAAATGCCCTCGAGCCCGTAGTACTCGCACTGGATAGGGATAAGCACGGCGTTTGCCGCGGCGAGCACGTTGAGGGTGAGCAGCCCCAGAGAGGGGGGACAGTCCACCACCACATAGGCGTAATCGTCACGCAACTCGTCCAAGACGCGACGCAGCGCGGCCTCTCGACCATCTCGCTCCACCAAGCGGAGCTCAGCGCCGACCAGATCCTGGGTCGCGGGAAGGACTGTCAAATGCGGCAGCCCCGGCGCCTGGAGCACGATCTCTCGGGCGGAGCGGCCCTCGACCAACGCGTCGTACAGGGAGAGCTCGAGATCGTGCTTGGCGATGCCGACGCCGCTGGTGGCATTCCCCTGGGGATCCGCATCCAGGAGCAAGGTGCGGCGTTCGGCGATGGCCAACGATGCAGCCAAGTTCACCGCTGTCGTGGTCTTGCCGACGCCGCCTTTTTGGTTTGCGATTGCGAGTATGTGCGCCATGGGCTAGCTGTATCACCATAAGCTATTGCATAACAACGACTTATGGTGTTTCCGTTGGATAGTTGAAGGCAAGGGGGTACGGGTGCGACTTGGGAATACGATATGGGACCACAATATAGGCAGAGTACGGGTCTCGGGAAACAGCTAGCCTCAATGAGTCGGCAGGTCCTCGACGTCGCAAGCCGCAGGTCTCGTCGTGGGGTCGCAGGTCGAAGGTAGCGGCGCTTCGGACGAGGCGCTTTCCTTTAGGGCGGGGAGCTAAGCCCTGCGGCAGTCAGTCGACCTGTATGGTGAGTCGCTTTACCAGCGGAAGTCCTGCTGTCGCGTTGGGGAGGCCCAGCACGATGGTGGCGGTCAACACTGACCTGGGTCGGTCGCTAACTCGCGCGAAGACGACCTCCCTTCAGCGCCACCTGACCGTTTCGGAATCGAAGACCGGCATTCTGAGACTACAGATCTGCGACTTAAAATTGAGTCGCGTTTCACGTGAAACAGTCGATCCCTTTTTCCAGCTTTCTCAGCTTCAGGACCTCCATCACAAGGCTCTGCAGATCGCTCGGAGAGACGCCGGGAATGCGACTCGCCTGCCCCAGCGATCTCGGTCGAGCGGCGTGAAGCTTCTCCCGAGCCTCATAGGACAGCGTCCGCAACGTTCGGTACTCTAGGCGCTCGGGGAGCTCGAAGTCATCCAACTGCGCCATTCGGGCCGCGGAGGCGCGTTCGCGAGCGAGGTAGCCCTGGTACTTGAGCTCCATGTCCGCCCAGAGTGCCGCTTCCTCTCCGATCTCGATGCCAGCCGCCCGGAGCAGCTCATGTGTGGGAACCCCGGGTCGCCTGGCCAGCTCTGCCACACGGGCCTTGCCTGAGATGGGCGTGGAGCCGTAGGCGATTAGAACCTGCATCGAGGCCGAGGCCTCGAGGGTCGTCTGCTCCGCCAGTTGCTGGATCCGCTCTTCACCGCGCAATCTTGCCTCCGCGGTCTTGCGCTCCTCGTCGCTGAGCAGTCCGAGTCGCTCAGCCAGCGGGAAAAGTCGCCTCAGGGCATTATCCTGCCGGAGCGAGAGCCGGTACTCCGAGCGGGACGTGAACAACCGATAGGGTTCGTCCACTCCTCGGCTCACAAGGTCGTCCACTAGGACGCCGATGAACGCGACGGCGCGTGGGAACACGACGGGCTCCCGCGACAGCGCGAACGCGGCGGCGTTGATCCCAGCCACCACGCCCTGACCTGCCGCCTCCTCATACCCGGTGGTCCCGTTCACCTGCCCGGCGAGAAACAGGCCGGCGACAGCCTTTGTCTCCAAGCTCGGCTTGAGCTGCGTTGGCGGGTAATAATCGTACTCGATCGCGTACCCGGGGCGGGTCATGCACACATGCTCCAGACCCGGCACGCTCCGGAGAAACTCGAGTTGCACGTCAGGCGGCAGCGACGTGGAGAGACCGTTGACGTACATCTCCGATGTGTCGAGGCCCTCAGGCTCCAAAAAAACCTGGTGTCGGGGCGCGTCCGGGAACTTCACCACTTTGTCCTCGATCGACGGACAATACCGTGGGCCCCTGCCGCTGATCGCGCCGCCATAGAGGGCAGACTGGTGAAGATGGGCGAGGATGGTGTCGCGGAGCCGAGGCCCGGTATAGGTCAAGTAGCATGGCAGCTGGCTCGGGTGCTGAGACTGCTCATAGAACGAAAACCAGAAAGGATTTGCATCTCCATTCTGCCGTTCCAGCCCGGCTAGATCAGCCGTTCTCCCATCGATTCTGGGCGGAGTTCCGGTCTTGAAGCGTTCTACTGTAAGTCCAAGTGTGGCAATAACTTGTGCTAGTTCGGTAGAGGGCCCTTCACCAGCTCTGCCGGCCGGAATCTGGGTTCCGAGGCCGAGATGGATTCTTCCCCGAAGAAAAGTTCCCGCCGTGAGAACCACCGCACGGCCTAGAAACCGCCGCCCGTCGAGCGCTTCCACGCCTCGAACCGCATGGCCCTCGATCAGGAGAGCCGCAACGGTCGCCTGAGCAAATTCGAGATCGCGTTGTTGCTCCAGCAGACCTCGCACCGCCCGGCGATACAGACCTCGATCGCACTGCGCTCGAGGCGACCACACCGCGGGGCCCTTTGACCGATTGAGCATGCGAAACTGAATCCGAGCTCGATCGGTTGCCCGCCCCATGATGCCGCCGAGGGCGTCTACCTCACGCACGACAGTGCCTTTGGCAATTCCGCCGATGGCGGGATTGCAGGACATCTGCCCGATGGTTTCCAGATGCTGGGTGATGAGTAGCGTGCGTGCGCCGGAGCGGGCGGCGAGCGTCGCCGCCTCCGCTCCCGCGTGGCCACCGCCGATCACGATGACGTCGAAGCGTTCGGTCACGCGCGGAATCTACCGGCCTCCCGCACACGGCGGGACTCCAGGAACACCTCTCATGGCGTGGGGGGGCCGATGTGCTGGGATGCCCGCAGTACTCCAGTCGGGCGCTGATATCACGATGGTAATCGACCTGGATGAGCGAACAACAAGACCCTACTGGACTTCACCCTTCAGCCAGACCCACCTCGGCAAGTCGGCTGATACCCAGGACCTCGTCCGCCGGTACCAGCACGTGCTTGTGCTCCGCCCGCACGCCAAACTTGAGAGTGCGCCTGAGGTACTCCTCCCTGGACTGCTCGACGCCGCCTTGGTGCACACCGACGTCCAGGAGGTGCACCCCTCGCTCGTCCTCGCTGTCGAATCGACCCACGTAGGTCCGCGCCTCTCGCGCTTCGACCACGACGGTGACGCCGTGAAGTTCGTGGTGTCCGGGGTGAAAGGTCACCATGAGATCTCCGGCCTCACACCTCAACCCCACAATAGCGATCGAACGCCGCCGTCAGTTCACTGGCGATGGCCTGCGGCGAGCGCCCCTCGATCTGATGTCGATGGACGAAATGCACCACTTCACCGTCGCGGAAGAGCGCCATCGACGGGCTGCTTGGCTGGTAGTCGGCGAAGTACTGCCGGGCCCGAGCGGTGGCCTCGAGGTCCTGTCCCGCGAACACGGTGACAATCTGCCGCGGGCGGACGCTGTGCTCCAGGGCCAGACGAAGTGCGGGACGCGCATTGCCTGCGGCGCAGCCGCAGACCGAGTTGACGAACACGAGCGTCGTGCCCTTCTGATCACCCAGCTCCGCGTCTACCTCGGTCATCGTCCTGAGCTCCTTGGCGCCCATGCGCACCATTTCGTCGCGCATCGGAGCGACAAGGGTGGGATTGTACGGCATGCAGTACTCCAATGTTGTGAAGGTTGAGCAGTGTCGGTGACGGCATTATTCGGTGCTCACCGTTTCGCCCGGCTGATCCAAGGCCGTCTTCATCGCGTGCCACGAAAGGCTGGCGCACTTTACCCGTATGGGAAACTGCGACACTCCGGAGAACACGGCGAGCTTCCCCAAGGTTTCCCCTTTCTCAGGGGCAAGCCGCCCGGTGACCAACTGATGGAAGCGATCAAAGAGCTCGAGGGCCTCGGACTTGGTCCGTCCCTTGACAGCCGCGGTCATCAAGGAGGCCGAGGCCTTGGAGATGGCACAGCCGGAACCCTGAAAGCTCACGTCTTGGATCGAATCGCCCTCGAGCCGCAGCCAGACGTGGACTCGGTCTCCGCAGAGCGGATTGTGTCCCTCCGCCTGACGATTAGCGTCCGGCATGGCGCGGTAATTCTGGGGAGAGCGGTTGTGGTCGAGAATGACGCTCTGATACAGGTCGTTCAGGGCGGTCATGACCCGAAGACCTCCCGCACGCGCTGAATCCCTCGCACCAGGGCATCGATCTCCTGAGCGGTGTTGTAAAAGGCAAACGAGGCTCGCGCCGTCGCAGGCACGCCCAGCCGTTCCATCACCGGCTGAGCGCAATGGTGACCCGCTCGAACCGCAACTCCATCGTCGTCCAGAATCGCACCGACGTCATGGGGATGAACCCCATCGACCACAAAGGAGAGAACACCGGCCTTGTGCCGCGCCCTTCCGACCAGGCGTACGCCCGCGATCGTGGAGACTTGATCAGTGGCCCGCCGCAGCAGCTCACCTTCCCAGGCTGCTATAGCCTCGAGACCAATCGACTCGACGTACTCCAAGGCGGCCCCGAGTCCGATGACCTCCGCGATGGGCGGCGTCCCGGCCTCGAACTTGGAAGGAACCGCTGCCCAGGTGGAGCGCTCGAGGGTAACCGACGCGATCATGTCCCCGCCACCTTGCCAGGGCGGCATCGCCTCCAGCAGCGACTCCCGCCCGTAGAGGACCCCAATCCCGGTCGGGCCGAAGATCTTGTGTCCGGAAAACACAAAGAAATCACAGCCCATCGCGGCGACATCCACCGCCAGATGGGGCGCTGATTGGGCCCCGTCCACCAATACCGGGACCCCGCGGGCATGGGCCCGCGCGATCAGCTCAGTGACCGGGTTGATCGTGCCGAGCGCATTGGACAGGTGCACCACTGCAACCAGCCGGGTGCGATCGGACAGCAGTCGATCGAAGGCATCCGCGTCGAGTTCGCCGGTGTCCGTAATGGGGACCGCCTTGAGACGTGCCCCCACCCGTCCGCAGATCAGCTGCCACGGGACAATGTTCGAATGGTGCTCCATCCCGGTGATCAGCACCTCATCGCCAGGACGGAGTACGCTGGCGGCATAGCTCTGGGCCACCAGGTTAATCGCCTCAGTGGCGCCCCGGGTGAACACAATCTCTCGTGGAGACCCCGCTCCGATGAACCGGGCCACCTTTCCCCGCACCGCCTCGTAGGCCTCGGTCGCGTGTTCACTCAGGTAATGCACTCCGCGGTGGATGTTGGCATTCTCCTCAGTGTAGAAGCGGACCATGGCTTCGATCACAGACCGGGGCTTCTGGCTGGTCGCAGCGTTGTCGAGATAGACCAGCGGCTTGCCGCGAACCGTGGTGCTCAAGATCGGGAAGTCGGCGCGGACGGCATGGACATCGAAGGCGGTAGGGCGGGACGGCAGTAGGCCGGTAGAGCGGTAGGTCGGAACGGCGATATCAGTGGCTGGCGCAGAACTCGCATTGTTCACCGGAGCGGGGGCACCCGATGGATCATCCGGCCTACCGCCGTACCGCCCTACCGCCATACCGGCTCACGCCTCCCCATTCAGCCGCTGCAGCACCAGCCGATTGAGCTCTTCGCGCACCGGCTCGAGCGACACCTCGTCGAGGACCTCGGCGGCGAAGGCGTAGGTGAGCACGCGGCGAGCTTCGTCGGCCGGCAGCCCTCTGCTTTGGGCGTAGAACAGCGCCACCTCGTCCAATCGGCCGACGGTGGCGCCGTGGGTGCACCTCACGTCGTCAGCGAAGATCTCGAGCTGAGGCTTGGTGTCCACCTTGGCGTGATCGGACAGCACCAGGTTACGGTTGGTCTGCTTGGCGTCGGTCTTCTGCGCCTCGGGCTTTACGAAGACCTTGCCACTGAATACCGCGTGCGAGGAGCCGTCCAGAATGCCCTTGTAGACTTCCCAGCTGTGACAGTTGGGATGGTCGTGATAGAGCACCGTGTGATTGTCCACCAGCTGGTGTCCGTGAGTGATGTAGAGTCCGTAGAGGAGTGCCTCAGAGCTCTGGTCTCCCAGCCGCGCGTTCAGGTTGTGTCGCGCCAGATCGGCACCCATCGCCATGGAGAACGACCGATAGTGGCTGTCGCGGGAGACCTCGACCTGCGTGGTAGCGACGTGGTAGGCAGCCTCACTCTCCCGCTGGATACGGGTGTGCTCCACCCAGCTGTTGGCGCCGGTCCAGACCTCGGTCACCGGATTGGTCCAGTATCGGGCACCCGGCGCGAGGGTTACGTAGCTCTCGACCAACGAGGCTCGGGAGTTCCTTTCTACTACGACGAGATTGCGCGGATGAATCACCGCCCCCGCCGCATCGGAGGTCGTGACAAACACCAGATTGATCGGATGCGGCAGGTCCGTGCCCGAGGGGACGTGGATGAAGCCACCGTCCCGGAGGAAGGCTGTGTTGAGCGCGGTGAACGGACTCTCATCGATACGGGCATATCGGGTGAGGTGACGCTCGAGGACTTGCGTCCCACTCCCGTTCCGGAGCGCGTCGGCCAGGCTGGTGACCAAAACCCCGTCCGGCAAGATCCCGAGGGTGGACAGGGCGGGGGCGTGTTCGCCGTTGACGAAGACCAGGGTGCTCCACTCCGAGTGGCCAAAGACGAAGGGTGCCAGCTGATCCCGGCCGATGTCCTCGATCCCGCTTCCCCCCACCGCTGCCGAACGCCAGGTCGCCTGCGCGATCGGTGCGACGGGAGTAAACCGCCACTCCTCCTCGCGAGCCGTGGGGAATCCGGTCCGGGCAAAGCGGTCCATGGCGGCCCGCCGCACCGGCTCGAGCCACTCAGGGCCCTCCGCCGTAGTGGCGCCGGCAAGAGTCTCGAACTCCTTCAGGTAGGCCTGGCTCACTTGGCCATTGCCTCTGCCTGGGCGTCCACCCACTCGTAGCCTCTCGCCTCGAGCTCCATTGCCAAGTCCTTCCCTCCCGATATGACTACCCTGCCCCGTGAAAGCACGTGGACGTAATCGGGCACAATGTAGTTGAGGAGCCGCTGATAGTGGGTGATCACAATGAAGGCATTGTCCGGCCGCCGCAGGTTGTTGACCCCAGCGGCCACCGTCCGCAACGCATCGATGTCCAACCCCGAGTCGGTCTCGTCCAGAATCGCCAGCTTTGGCTCCAGCACGGCCAGCTGGAGGATCTCGTTGCGCTTCTTCTCTCCACCGGAGAATCCGTGATTCACAGCCCGATGCATGATCTCGGGCCCCCAATCGACCACCTTGAGCTTCTGCTCCAGAAGCTCGAGGAAGTCCATGGAGTCCACCTCCTCCTCGCCCCGCGCCTTCCGGAGCTCGTTGTAGGCGGCCCGGAGGAAGTAGGCGTTGGTCACTCCCGGTATCTCGACCGGGTACTGAAAGGCGAGAAACAGTCCCGCTTGGGCTCGCTCCTCCGGTTGCATGTCCAGGAGATCCTGGCCCTCGAAGCGCACCTCACCACCGGTGATCTCGAAGGCGGGATGGCCGGCCAACACCTGGGCCAGCGTGCTCTTGCCGGAGCCATTGGGGCCCATGATGGCGTGGATCTCGCCCCGGTTTACCGTGAGCGAGATGCCCTTGAGAATTTCCTTCCCGGCGACGCCGGCGTGAAGGTCGTGAATTTCTAGCACTGGCGTTCTCCAAACTGGTGAAGAGTGAACGGTGAAGGTGACGGGACGAGGAGCGGCGGCCCCTTCACCTCACCGTTCACCCTTCACGCTGTTATCCCACGCTCCCCTCCAGACTGACACTGAGAAGCTTCTGGGCCTCCACCGCAAACTCCATGGGGAGCTCCTTGAAGACCTCCTTGCAGAAGCCGTTCACGATCATCGAGATGGCGTTCTCGGTGTTGAGGCCACGCTGCTTGAGATAGAAGATCTGGTCTTCCCCGATCTTCGAGGTCGAGGCCTCGTGTTCCAGGCTGGCGCTGGAGTTCTGCACGTCGATGTACGGGAACGTGTGCGCGCCGCAGCGGTTGCCCACCAGCATCGAGTCGCACTGAGTGTAGTTGCGCGCCCGGTCCGCTTTGGGCATCACCTTGACCAGGCCCCGGTAACTGCCTTGACCTTCCCCGGCGCTGATGCCTTTCGAGACGATCGTGGACCGGGTGTTCTTCCCGATGTGGATCATCTTGGTGCCGGTATCGGCCTGTTGTTTGCCGTTCACTACAGCAACGGAATAGAACTCGCCCACTGAGTTGTCGCCCTGAAGAATGACCCCGGGGTATTTCCAGGTGATCGCCGAACCGGTCTCGACCTGGGTCCAGGAGATCTTGGAATTGACGCCCAGGGCCTTGCCCCGCTTGGTCACGAAGTTGAATACCCCACCCACGCCACGCTCGTCTCCGGCGTACCAGTTCTGGACCGTGGAGTACTTGATGGTGGCGTTGTCCAAGGCGACCAGTTCCACTACCGCCGCGTGCAGCTGATTCTCATCCCGCTTGGGAGCGGTACAGCCTTCCAGATAGCTGACGTAGGCGCCCTCGTCGGCAATGATCAGAGTACGCTCGAACTGCCCGGTTTCCGCCGCATTGATGCGGAAATAGGTGGAGAGCTCCAGCGGACACCGTACGCCCTTGGGCACGTAGACGAAGGACCCATCGCTGAACACCGCTGAATTGAGGGCGGCGAAGAAATTATCGCTGAGCGGCACTACCGAGCCGAGATACTTCTTGACCAGCTCGGGGTGCTCCCGCACCGCCTCGCCGAAGGAGCAGAAGATGATGCCCTGCTCGGCCAGTTTCGCCTTGTAGGTGGTGCCGACCGAGACGGAGTCGAAGATGGCATCGACCGCGACTCCCGCCAGAATCTTCTGCTCCGATAGCGGGATGCCGAGCTTCTCGTAGGTCTCGAGCAACTTGGGATCGACTTCGGCGAGACTGCCCAGCGGCTTCTGGCTGCGGGGCGCGGCATAGTACCGAATCGACTGATAGTCGATGGGATCGTACTTGACGTTGGCCCAGTGCGGCTCCGTCATCTTCAGCCACCCCCGATAGGCCCTGAGCCGCCAATCCAGCAGCCATTCGGGCTCCTGCTTCTTGGCGGAGATGAGCCGAATGATGTCCTCATTCAGCCCCTTCGGGGCGACATCGGATTCGATGTCAGTGACGAATCCGTACTTGTATGCCTTGTTGACCAGGCTCTCAACCGACGAGCTCATATCTCGTGCTCCGGCTTGAATCTGACGTGGTACTCGCAGGCTCTGCAGCCGCTCAGGATGTGTTCCCGGCGAGCCACCTCCGCCCCTAGAACATCCGAGAGAAAACGGGCCTCCGCTGCGCAGATCTCGGGAAACCGCTCGGCCACGGCCTGAATGGCACAATTGTGCTCCGTCAGGGTGCCGCTCTGGTCGTTTCCGTCCGCTTCGGCCATGTACCCCTGCTCCGAGCGGACCTGGGCCACCGCCTGCAGTCGCTCGGCCGGCGAGGTGTCTTTCAAATCCTGCCGAAGCCGATGCGCCAATCCCGAGAGGTGGGACTCCAACAAGCTGACAGCAGCTTCGCGCCCCTCCTGCTCCACCAAGCTATCAAGCAACGCGGTCAGAGTTTCCTGATATCGCCGCGGGAAAAGCACCTCGCCTGCCGGGGTCAGCCGATAGGCATACGCGGGCGCTCCCACCCCACGGTGCTCGAGCTCGTACTGCACCAGCCCCTGGGCTTCCAATTCCTTGAGATGGTGTCTGGCCGCGTTCAAGGAGAGTCCCAGCCGGGCGGCAAGCTCCTTGGCCGTAAGAGGCTGTGCCCGCTTGAGCTGGACCAGCACTTCGCCGCGAGATCCGGCATGGCCCAACGGCAGGCCAGAGTTGCTGAGAGGAAGTGGGACTCCCATAGGGCAATCATAAGTAAGTTTGTCGGGATTGTCAAATCACACAACGAGATTGGTGTAAATTAGCAACCTACTGCAGCTATTCCACTTAGGTTGCGAGTGCGACGGTCCTTGACCCCCCACTTCGCCAATGATGGAATCTCGCGAGCATTCCCCATTTTGTAGTATTCCAGTACGCTACTACTGGATCGCCGAGTGGCTACTTCGCATATTGGTCCAGGCTCAAGCAGCTTCTCCGATGACCGAGGCAACTCTCGATGACCATTCACCGTATCCGCTTGCTGGGCGATCCGATCCTTCGCACCAAGTGCGAGCCGATCACCAAGCCACGCTCGACGGCGGTGCGAGTCATCATGGACGATATGCGGGAGACTTTGAGAGACTGGCAGTCTCGCTTCGGCAGCGGTCGTGGCATTGCCGCTCCTCAGATCGGCGCGCCTGTCAGGATGGTCTTCGTCGAAATGGACAAGCCCTGGCCGCTCATCAACCCTGAGATTCTGGACATCGGCTATGAGGATTTCGCGGTCTGGGACGATTGCTTCTCCTTTCCCAACCTCCTGGTGCGCGTCTCCCGGGCGTATCGAATCAAGATCAAGTATCAAGATCTGAAGGGTGAGTGGGCCGAGGTTGATTTGGAGGGCGACCGGGCAGAGCTGCTGCAACACGAGATCGATCATCTCGACGGCGTGCTCGCGGTCGATCGGCCGCACGGGCTCGACCCATTTTGTCTCCGCGAGGAATGGCACCGCATCCACGGACCGGACCGATACGGGCCGCCGGAAGCGCGCAACGAGAACTACGCCACGCAGTTGTCAGGCGAGCTCTAGCTTCCTCAGAGTCGAACCCTTCCCCAAACCCGAGGCGCACGAGAAGGCCTCTCGCCCGCGGGATAGCGCGCCGACCACGGCGCCGATACTGGCTCCCACGACGAGGTCCGGGCGGATACCGAGACTGTCGAGTACCCGACGACAGGTCTGGGGCGTGGAGAGGTGCGACCGAGAGCAGCAGTGCGAGGACCGCGGGAGCCGGCATCGCATTGCGGTAGAAGATACTATCACCCCTTGCGCCGCCCCACCCGCCTTCGTATACCTTGCGAGAGAGCCCGTTGAAGGACGGAGGCTCGGCTATTGGACACCCCGAAGGAGCCGCCGCAATGACCTATGTGATCGTCGAGGCCTGCATCGGAGTGAAGGACCGCGCCTGCGTGGATGTGTGCCCGGTGGACTGCATCTACGAGGGTGAGGATCAACTCTACATTCATCCTGATGAGTGCATCGACTGCGGCGCCTGCGAGCCGGAATGCCCCGTGACCGCCATCTTCCCGGAGGAGGATGTGCCGCCGAACATGACATCCTTCATCGAGAAGAACAAAGAGGTGTTCACCAGCGATACCCCGCCGGGGCGGCCGAAGAGGTAGGCGCCCCGAGCGCAGCGAGCCAACCGCGGCCTCCCTTGGTCCTGGGGGGCCGCTCTATTTCCATCCCGGCAAACTGATAGCTGTTAGCTGTTAGCTGATAGCTGATAGCTGTTAGCTGTTAGCTGTTAGCTGTTAGCTGATAGCTGATAGCTGTTAGCTCTATATAAGGAGAGAGGCCCCGGACTCGTACTGCCTGGCCGCGAGCCCGGGGCCGGTAGGAGGGACTGCACATTCAGCGGAGAACCAGTCTCTCGATTCGCGCCGCTCAGGCTACAACGCAGGGGACACGGGGAAAGTTTCAGAGACTGCGGAGAAACTCGAGCAGCGCCCGGGTTACTCGATCCGCAGCTTCCACGGACGACAGGTGGCCGGCCTCTGGGATAATGATGCAGCGAGATCCTGGAATCGCGTCCGCCATGGCCTGAGCGCGAGCTGGAGGCGTGAGTTGATCCAACTCTCCAACCAATATGAGCGTGGGAAGATCGCTCAGAGTCGGCAACAGAGCTGTGCTGTCCGCCCGGTCGCGCATGGCGCCAAGGGCACCGACAATGCCGGCGACTGGGGTCGCGGCCATCATGGCCCGCACTCGTTGGGCGGTCTCCGGAGCGTGGGTCAGCGTAAACGGCGTCAGCGACTTGGGCAACGCCTCGTCCGCGATTGCCGCCGCGCCACGCTCCCGGGCGAGGGCCGCCGCGGCGTCTCGGGCTCGTCTGCCCTCAGGCGAATCCGCCTCTGCCCGGGTATCCACCAGAACCAAGCCGCGCACTCGGCGCCGCCAGCTCCGAAGGAACTCGAACGCGATATAGCCCCCCATCGACAGACCGCACAGCACGACGTCACCAACTCCGATCGCGTCTAGGAGTGCGGCCAGGTCGGCTGCGTAGGTCGCCATGCTGTACCCCAGGTCCGGCGCATCGGATCGCCCCATCCCGCGAAGGTCCGGGGCAATGCGCATGTACCCTTCGAGCGCCGCCATTTGCGCCGCCCAGATGGTGTGGTCGTAGGGGTAGCCGTGCACCAGCAAGACCGCGGGGCCCTCACCTCTGATATCCACCGCCAGACTGACCCCGTTCACGGTGAACCGTTGGAGGGTGCCCGAGCCGGTCGGAGCCCTCGTGGCCTTCAGGTACTCGATAAGCTCGGCCGGGATCGGGGTCGGCTTCCCCGCATGGTCGACGCAGACGAAGACGAACTCCGCCGTGGCGATGAGAACGTCGTCGCCTGTCCGGCGAGCAGTCTGTCGCATGGTGAAGCTGGTGCGGCCGTGGTGGGTCAAGGCCTGGTGAAAGCGGAGGACATCGCCGGGAAATGCCGCGGCA
>DATBKD010000096.1:0-12668 GCA_036556025.1 Gemmatimonadales bacterium
AGGTATTCGATCACGAACGCGATGCCGACACCCAGCAGCAGGCCGAGGAGCATCGCGGCCACAACGGTCAGACCTTTGCGTGGGCTCACCGGCGCCAGCGGCGGCACCGCCCGGTCAACTACCTGAACGCTTGCGTCCTCCACGGCCTGCGCGATCTCGGCTTCCTTGAGGCGCGTCTGGAGGAGCGAGTACATGTCCTCCAGCACCTTCGGCTGTCGCTGCAACCGGGCGAACTCCAGCTCCCGGCGAGGTACCTGACTGAGCTGGCGACCGAAGGTATCGATCTCGGCGTCCATGCTGCTCACCTGATTGGTGAGGCCTTGCAGGTAGGTCGTCGCCACGGTCCGGAGCTGCTCCTCGATCTCGTGGACCCGAGTATCGAGGGCCTGGACGTCGGGGTCGTTGGGGGTACGCCGATTCAGCAGTTGGGTTCGTTGATCTTCCACTTGAGCCAGGTTCTGCAGCAGCTCAGTGGAGGCCTGGTTCCGGAGCAGCGTGGGGAACGCGAGCAGTCGACGGTATGGTGATGCTCCACTGCCGGATTTGCCGGTGCTCGCCTGTACGTCCTGCAGCAGGCTGGCCAACGCGGACCGCTCCGCCTCGACTGCACTCCGCTCAGCCTGAAGCTTGATCATCCGGTCCACCTGGCTGCTGCCCTCGATGGTCGGATTGACCACCTGTTCCCGCTCACGGTACTTGGCCAACGCCTGCTCCGAGGCGTTGAGCTGAACCGCCAGAGTATCCAGCTGAGTCCGGAGGAAGGCCACGGTACTCCGGGCGGCCGCCTTCTGGGCGTCCTGCCGCCGGACGATGAACCGCTCGGCGATGATGTTGGCGACCCGCGCGACCAGGAAGCGATCGGTATCCTGGTACGACAAGGTAGCTACCTTGGCCTCGTGATTGGCCTGGGACACATCCACTGCCCTCTGCACCCGGAGCACGGCCCCCTCCAGGCCCAGCACCACAAACTCCACCGCGTCGTAGCGGGTCGCGCTGGGCGCGATGACCAGCCCGAGCCCATTGACGTCTATCGCGGCCCCGGGCGCGATGTCTTCTTGGGTTGGGAATCCGGGCGGGCCGGCCAGCGTGAACCTGCCGTTCGAGCGGCGCACCATGACGTATCGGCCCCGAATGACGCCGGGCGAGATGGTGACCCGAGAGAACAGAAAGTCCCGGCTTATCCGTTCCGGCTTCCGCACCACCAACTGCAGGCCGAGCTGGCGGGTGGCGTCTTCCACCAGGGAGCGGCTGCGGAGCACCTCGACTTCGGTCAACACTTCCCCGCCGCTCAAGGCCACGAACACCTCGGGCAGGTTGGTTTTCTGCTTGTCGTCGATCCGCAGGGTGGTGCTGGCCTGGTAGACCGGTGTGGCGGTCATTACGTAGGCCACCGCCAGGCCCACCAGAACCGTGGCGATGCAGCCGATGAGGAGAAGATGCCTGCGGATAATGCCCCAGAGTTGCGGCAGTGGCAGCTCTTCGCCATCCGTCCCGTTGTACCGATGGCGCATCGGTACGGTGAGTGTCGTGCGGCCGTCCTGCGGAACCGGGACTTGGCTCATTCGGGGCTTACTGCCGGAGCAGGAGCGTAACGACCACCGTCGTGGCCGCCGAAAGCCCCGCGGCGACCAGACCGGCGTTCCGGCTGACCCAGCCCCGTTCGGGGACGTACAGCTGGTCACCTGTCTGCATGGGCGTATCGGCGAGCCGAGTATTCTTGTTCAGTGGCACCTTGATCCGCTCTCCTTCGCGCCGCAGCACCACTCGATCCGGTTTGCCTTCCGACGTCGCGCCGCCGGCGAGGGCCAGCGCATCAATCACGGTGATCGAGGGGTCGACAGGGTACAGGCCCGGGTTCTTCACCGCACCCAAGATGCGAATTCGGTGAAGCAGGTTGACTTGGATCGAGGGGTTACGCAAGAACCGGCCCAGCGAGTCCACCAGGAACCGAGTGAGCGAATCCGAAGACATGTTGCGAACGTCGATAGCCCCTAGCCGTGGCAGGATAGCCACTCCCGACTGCTGCACTTCGAAGTCGCCGGACCAGTCGGGCTCGCGCCACACCTTGAGGCGGATGATGTCGCCGGGGCGAGCGGCCGCCTGGCTCGCACTGCTATCAGGTGGCTGCTGGGACGGCGCCTGGGCGGCGAGCGAGCGGACCGGCAGAAGTGCCGCGCCGGCGAGAAGCGACGTAAGTAGCGCAGAGCGAAGAATCTGGGACATGTGAAATCTGGGATCGGAGTGGATGCCAACGCGGCCAAAACCCTCGCGTTGCGTGGGTGCTACAATATGTCGCTCGCGGGATCGCACGCAAAGAGATCCGTCCCGTCTGAACCCCTCACAACTCATCTCAAGCCTATCATGCAAACACCTATTTCACAGCTACTTACAGGTCATACCCGAACTCGCAAAAAGGCTCGGAAACCAGGGTCCGCGAAAGCCGTCCCCGCGGACTGAACCTTGCTCAGCAATTTCTGAGCCCCCTAACCCCCAGGTGAAGTCATCGGGCATCGGTGATGCACCGATGAAGTGGAGGGCACGGCCACCTACGCTCATCTTCTGCCGCTTTGGAGAGATCTATGCCGTTGTTGTTCGACGACAATGGAGACGTTGCTTCCTGGTCGGTTGAAAAGATCGCCGTGATCGGGCCCGGTATCGTGGGCATGCCGATGGCAGCTCTGCTCGCTCATGCCCGGATCCGGGAGGGGACAGATCGGCCGGCCAAGGTTGTCGTCATCCAGCGACCTTCCCCCAACTCAGGATGGAAGGTGGATGCCATCAACGCCGGGCGCTCACCCATCGGAGGGGTCGAGCCCGATCTGGATCGCCTGGTGAAGGAGTCGGTGGAAGCCGGTCTCCTGAGCGCGTCCCACGATCCCAACGCGGCCCGGGATGCCGACGTGGTGCTGGTGTGCGTCCAGACGGACAAGAAGGGATACGGTCCTGACTACGGTCCGATGTTCGACGCCCTCAACCCTCTTGCCCAGGCGCTCACCCAGAAGCCGGCGGGCAACGTGCCGGTGGTCGTCTTTGAGTCCACCCTGGCCCCCTCGTCCATGGCGACGCTGATGAAAGACCACTTCGCCGCCTTTGGACTGGTGGAGGGCCGCGATATTCTGCTCGGCAATAGCCCCAACCGGGTGATGCCCGGTCGCCTGGTCGAGCGGGTCGCCTCCTCCGATAAGATTGTCGCCGGACTCAACCCCGCCACGCCGGGGCTGATCGAGCGGCTGTACCGCTGGATCGTGACCGCCGGCCGGCTGCATCCGACCAACAGCTTGACTGCCGAAGTGGTCAAGACCCTGGAAAACGCCTATCGCGACGTCCGGATCGCCTACTCAGCCGAAGTGGTCCGCTACTGCGATGACCGCGACTTCAACTTCTATGAGGTGCGCGACGCCGTGAACCGGCGGCTGGCACAATCGGATGGCGCCTCCAGCGATCCCAACGCGGTACCCAGCGGGGGCCTGCTGGTGCCCACCGTCGGCGTCGGCGGGCACTGCCTGCCCAAGGACGGCATTCTCCTATGGTGGCGCACCCTGGAGAGCGGAGCGGACGCCTCCCGCAGCCTGATCCTCGAGTCCCGCCGGATCAACGATGAGTCGCCGGCGGAGACCCTGCGGCTCGCCGAGCGCGCCTTCGGCCCCATGGCAGGACGCACCGTCGCCCTGCTCGGCGCGGCCTACCGCTTCAACTCGGAAGACACCCGCAACTCACCCACGTTTCCGCTGGCCCACCTACTGATGGAACGCGGATGTCGGGTCACGATCCACGACCCTCACGTCAAGCCGCTCGACCAGAACGTCGTGGGCCAGGGCCTGCGGGACTACTTTACCAACGACCTGGACAAGGCTCTGGCGGGCGCGGAGGTGGTGTTCTTCTGCACCGCGCACCGGGAGTACGTCGCGACGGCGGAAGCGCTCCTCATCGCCGACGAGTTGCGTCCCAAACTGGTCGATGCCTGCAACCTGCTTCCCCGCTCCGGCGCTGGCCTGCCGGCCGGCTACAGCGGGATCGGCCGGGGCACCCAGGCTCCTCCGGAATCGCTGGTCAACGCGGTATGTGCCGGGTTCAAGGCGGTGGAACGGGGCGTGGCCAACGAGCTCAAGGGAATCGTCGAGTTCCTCAATCTCAACTATGCCAAAGGCCCCTTCGCCCGAATCGATTTCCGGGAGGTTCAGCGGATCGCTGGCACCTGCGTGACCGGTTGCGACATTGCCTCCCCCGGCCGCGTCGTCGCGCCACCTTCGTTCGACGGCTTCCGCTCGCGCCTGGTGGAGCACGCCGGGTCCGACTGAGCCCGGCGATCAAAGGGCCAATCGGGAGACGGTGACCGGCCAGTCGAAAGAGGTCAGGCGCCAACCTTCTCCTTCACCTGCCACGGCGCCGGCGTACCCAGGATCCACCGCGATCGAGCGGAGGGTCCATCGGGACGCCGCCGCCCACTCGCCCGACTGCGGATCCTGCAGCAATACTCTTCGCTGAGAGCTGGATACATCCATGCGGGTGAGCTCGAGCGCCATGCCTCGCCCGTCGGCCTTGATGTATGCCTCTTTCCGGGTCCAGAACTCGGCGAATCGCTCGCAGCGCTCCAGACCAGGCAGGAGACTCAAGGCGGCGTGCTCCGGGTCGGACAACACCCGCCCGCTCAGCTCCGCGACCACAGCCTCGGAAGGGACGCGTTCGACGTCTATTCCGACCTGCCTGTTGCGGGAGACCGCGATGAGGAGCCGGTTCCCCGCATGCGACAGGTTGAACTGAAGCTCCTGGTAGTCGAGCAGGTGGGGCTTCCCCTCGGTGGCGTATCCCAGGCGCAGGCGCGCCGGCTCCGCACCGAGGTAGTGGGCCAGGATCTGACGCAACGTCGCGCGAGAGACAATAAACCGCGACCGGTCCGGCTCAAAATGAAATCGCGCCGCGCGTCCCAGCTCGTCGGGATCGAGGTGCGTCCGGAGCCGGGCGACATCCGCGTCATCCGCATCGAGGTCGGCCCGCCACACATCGACGGTCGCGGTGGTCACTCGCCTCGCCTCAGGCTGAGGCTGCCCTGGCCGGGTCGAGGCAGGATTGCAGCTCTGTCGCCAGCTGTCTCACCGAGGGCTCTCGCAGAAGCTCGAGGTGCTCCCCGGCCACGGGATACAGCTCCACCCCACCGCTGGCAACCCGATCCCAACCCCAGTTGGCATCGTCGATCTGGTTGGTTCCCGGTGTCTGCGCTCGAAACAGCGTGACGCGCCCTGGGTAGGGTGCCGGCCGATAGCATTTGACCGCATGGAGGAACGCCTGCCGCCGCCCGCGAAACGCCGGCAGCAGCGGCCGCCCAAGTCTGACCGACCACGCATATGCCATCGGCCCGACTGCTCGGGTGAGCAGGTTCAGGAGCCGCTCGCCGAGGAAGGCGGGCAATGTCCGCGCGTCGAGGCTCCCGAGCCGACGGAGGTTGTGGGTGAAGAGGCGCCAGAGGCTGCGCCCATGCCGGCTGACCCGGGCCGACCGCGAGCTGGAGCCGAAATGACCGGGACACATCGCGTCGATGAGGGCGAGGAGCGCGACATCGTCGCCTGATGCCCGGAGTTGCTGGGCCATCTCGAAGGTCAACGCGCCGGCCCAGCAGTAACCGCAGAGGTAGTACGGGCCCTTGGGTTGTTTCTGGCGCAGCTCCACGATGTACGCCGCCGCGAGTTGCTCGATGCTGCGGAGAACCGGCTTCCCCGCACTCGCGCCGGGCGCTTCAAAGCCGTAGACCGGCTGGGAGCGAGAGAGATGCAGCACCAGCTCGCGGTATTCCAGCACGTCTCCGTAGACGCCGTGGATCACGAACAAGGGCGTGCGTGAGGCCCCCCGTTGCAGCACGACCAGCGCTGAGGCCGACTCGCGGCGCGGCTCCTGGGAGAGCAGTTGGGCCAATTGCCCGAGCGTGGGAGCCTGGAATAGGCTGGAGAGGGGGAGCCTGCGTTCGAAGGTGCGCTCGATCTCCGCGAAGAGCTTGACCGCGAGCAGCGAGTGGCCGCCGAGCTCGAAGAAGCTGTCCTCCAGTCCGACCCGGTCAACCCCCAGCAACTGTCGCCAGATATCGGCCAGCGTCTCTTCAACCGGCGTGCTGGGGGCCTTGAAGGTGCCCTCCCGATGGAAACCCAGATCTAGCGGCAGCGGCAGAGCCCGGCGATCCACTTTCCCGTTGGGTGTCAGGGGCAAACTCTCGAGCATGACGAAGGCGGACGGAACCATGAAATCGGGAAGCTGGTCCCGCAGCATGCTTCGGACCTCGCGGGCCAGGCCCTCGCTCGCGTCTCGCTCTTTCAGCAACGGCTGATTGGCCCGCGCCCGGGGCTGGACCGAGCCGGTCTCATCGTCGGTCGGCCAGGCGAATGCGCTGCTCGATTCCGGGGCTCGGCGAAAGAGCAGATCGTACCGGCCGGAGGCGTCACATCTGCGCCAGCTGAGCTCCGCGTGATAGCCCTGTTCCTCGGCTAACAGACAGAGGGTCTCCGGATCCACACCGCCCGACACGATGCGGGCATTCGGCACCCGACCCAGGCCGAGGCTGCTGGGCCGATCCTCGCCCAGAGTCCTATGGAGTTTGCCCACGCTCCAGCCCGCCGCGTCCCATTCCTGCCAGGGCACCGGCCGATCCCCGGGTTGGGCCGCGGTTCGCAGCGCCACATCGTAGCGAAAGCAGGTGGACTCATTGTCGGCTCGGCCGCGCTTGGGGGTGACCTCGACCGCTTGGACCCGGTGCAGGTGGCGAGGGAGTGTGGTGAAGAATTGCGGGGCAACGGCCAGCTCGCAGTCGCCCTTCATCCGCTCCCAGACTCTGCGGCTCAGCTCCTCGGGGGACAGCGTTCCTCCCGCCTCGCTGGTGAGCCGGGAGTGATGGTAGGCCTCCAACAGCTGCAGATTGCGCACGTCGGTCAGGAAGATCGTTCCCGCCGGTGCCAGCAGCGCGGTGGCCTGTTGCAGCACCTCCGACAGATGCTCCACCGACGGCAAGAGGGAAGTAACCCCGTTGAGGATGATCAGGTCGACACTCTGAGGAGCGAGCCCGGTAAGGTCGTCCGGCTCGCGTTGGAGCAGTTTCACCCGATCGGCCAATCCTTCGCGCTCGAGCTGCAGTCGAAGCTGACGCAGGAACTCGGCTGACGGGTCCGTGGCCGTGTACCGAATGGAGTGGGGCGCTACCTGGGACAGAAGCCTGCCCGGGCCGCAGCCGATCTCGAGCACCCGCCGCGGACGCAATCGCAGAATGCGCTCCGCGGTGCGGGACGCGGCCTCGCGCCCCTCAGCCGGGGCGATCTGGCCGTCGCTGCCGGCGTACTGCTGCTCGCGGGCCGCTCGCCACGCAGCGATGTGCTCCCTGGGCGAGCTTGAGGCGAGGGCTCGCGTCCCGTTGGTCTCGGCGTGCCGAGGGACCAGATAGGCCACCAGGCCACGGCCACCCGGCAGATCGTCCCGCAGCAACACCGCGCACTCCCGGACAGCCGGATGCCGGGTGACCGCAGCTTCGATCTCACCCGGCTCGATTCGGAAGCCGCGCAATTTGATCTGTCCATCGAAGCGGCCAAGGAACTCGAGGGTGCCATCTGGCAGCCAACGCACCCGGTCGCCAGTTCGATAAAGCCTTCCCCCCTTCTCCCCCGAGGCCGAGCCGAAGGGATCAGGCACGAACCGCTGGGCCGTGAGGGCTGGCAGACCCAGGTACCCGTGCGCTAATCCCGGGCCTCCCAGGTAGAGCTCGCCGGCGACGCCCACCGGCACCGGCTCCATGTGCTTATCCAGCACATAGGCCGTGGTGTTCGCGATCGCCCGACCGATCGGTATGGTGCCCGCTCCGTCGGCGACCTGCTGGACCTGATGCCAGGTTGCGAAAGTGGTGGTCTCCGTTGGCCCGTACACGTGGAGCAACCGCTGGGGCACTCCCTCCGCGAGGACCTGTCGCACCGCGCTTGGGTCCGACGCCTCACCCCCAAACAGCACATGCCGCACCGTGCGCAGACCGCCGGGCACCTCGCGAGCCAGCTGATTGAACAGAGCGGTGGTGAGAAACATCGCGGTGACACCACGGTCCCGGATTTCCGCGGCGAGCTCCCGGGGGGACAGAACGACCTCTCGGGCGATGAGGACCAGACGGGCTCCATGCAGCAGCGCTCCCCAGACCTCGAAGGTCGCAGCATCGAACGAGGCGTTGGAGACCTGAGCGACGCGATCGGAAGGCTCGAGCTGGACGTAATCCGTGTTGCACACCAGGCGAACGACGGCGCGATGCGGTATGCCGATGCCTTTCGGGCGACCGGTAGATCCCGAGGTGAACATCACATAGGCGAGCTGCTCCGCGGACCCGGCGATCGACAGGTTTTCTCCGCTCTCGCGTGCTATCGCCTGGCCATCCCGCTCGAGGCTCACGAGGGCGACGCCCTCCGGAACCGCACAGGGCGGATCGGTTCGGGTCACGAGGGCAAGTGCCCCGGCGTCTTGCAGCATCACCGCGAGCCGCTCCGGCGGGTAACTGGGATCGAGCGGGACGTACGCACCACCGGCCTTGAGCACCGCGAGCAAGGCCATGACCAGATCGCTGGAGCGCTCCAGGGCGACCCCGACGCGACTGTTGATCCCGACGCCGTGTCGCTGAAGGTGCCGGGCCAGCTGATTGGCGCGCCGATTCAACTCCTCGTAGCTGAGCCAACCGGCAGAATCCTCTACCGCGGTAGCCTCAGGGTGGGCGGCGACCCGCAGCTCGAAGAGTTGGTGAACGCAGCGGGTTCGGGGGAATTCGCGGTCCGTCTGATTCCAGCCGACGACGACTTGCCGGCGTTCATCGCCTCGGAGCAACGCCACCGAAGCCAGCCGGCGGCCGGGGTTGTCCAGCACACCTTCAAGCAGGGCGTCGAGATGGCCCAGCATCCGAACGACGGTCCCGGCATCGAACAAATCGGTGTTGTATTCGAGGGCCAGCTTCAGACCCTGAGGGTGCTCACGGGCGAAGAGGGTCAGATCGAACTTGGAGGTCGTCGTCCGCAGCGAGAGACTCTCGACCCTGAGTCCTGGAAGACAGAGCGGCAGGTGTGACTCATTCTGCAGTGCGAACATCACCTGGAACAATGGGTTGCCATCCTGGACCCGCTCCGGCTTGAGCGCCTCCACCAGCTTTTCGAAGGGCAGATCCTGGTGAGCATACGCGCCCAGCGCCACTTCCCGTACTCGTCCCAGCAGCTCGCGGAACGAGGGATCCCCCGAAAGGTCCGTCCGGAACGGGAGTGAGTTCACGAAGAACCCGATGAGGTGCTCGATCTCGCTGCGCGTCCGGTTGGCGATGGGAGATCCTACCGTGATGTCGTCCGAGCCGGCATAGCGGCTCAACAGCGTCTGAAAGCCGGCCAACAGGGTCATGAACAGCGTGACCCCTTCCTTCCGGCTCAACTCCGTGAGTCCCTGAAGGGTCCGGAGCGGAAGCCCAAGCATCTCTCTCGAGCCGCGGTAGCTGCGGGTCCGCGGGCGAGGACGATCGGTGGGCAGCTCCAGCGTGGCCACGGCGCCGGTGAGGCGCGCGCGCCAGTACCTCAGTTGACGCTCGAGCGCCTCACCCTTGAGCCAGTCGCGCTGCCAGACGGCATAGTCGCCGTATTGAACCGGCAGGGTTGGGAGCTTCGGCGCTTCGGCGTTGGCAAACCCCCGGTAGTACTCGCTTAACTCCTGCGCGAAAACGCCGGTAGACCAGCCGTCGAACACGATATGGTGGAATACGAGCAGCAGGACATGCTGGTCCGCCGCGCGCCGCAGCAGGGAGAATCGGAATAGCGGGCCGTGCTCCAAGTCGAAGGGTCGCTCGGCCTCCTGGTCGATCAGGTGCCGCAGCTCGTCCTCGGGGCGCGACTCAACCTCCACCACGGCCAGCTCAAGGCCTGGGCTCGGCCCGACCACCTGCATCGGCTCGCCATCGGCCACCACGAAGGTCGTGCGGAGGGCCTCGTGCCGAGACACGATGGCGGCCAGAGCCTGGCGCAGGGCGGCGACGTCCAGTCGACCGCTGAGGGTCAAGGCCATGGGCACATTATAAAGCGAGCTGCCTGGCTCTAATTGGTTGATCAGCCAGAGCCGGCGTTGCGCGAAGGAGGTGGGGAAGACGAACCGCTCGCCGGTCATGCCCCTCTGGCGGCCTCATCCATGTGGCGCCGCAGACTGAGCGGGCGCATGTCGGTCCACGTCTGGTCGATGTAGGCCAGGCACTCGGCCTTGCTGCCGCTCGGGCCGGCGTCTCGCCAGCCTGGCGCGTTTTCCCGGTTGGCCGGCCAGATAGAATACTGCTCCTCATGGTTCATCACGACCTTGTAGACGGTAGAATCCTCCTCAGCGTCCTTCACTCGTCCCTCCGTCACTTGGCGGTTTGTCGATAGGCCTCGCGCGCGACGGGCACGATGGCCGGGGCTTGAAGCGATGGGTCACTCTGCTGCGCGTCGATCAGACGGGCGGCCAGGGCAGCAACCGTGGGAAACTCGAAGACGGCTCGTAGCGGCAATTCGATCCCCAGCGTGGCCACGATCCGTGAGATCACTTGAGTGGCGAGGAGCGAGTGGCCGCCCAGCTGGAAGAAGTTGTCGTGGATGCCGACCCGATCGATGCGAAGCACGCTGGCCCAGATCGAAGCCAGGAGCTCCTCGATCGGATTGTTCGGCGGCACGAATGCCGGCTTCGCCCCCAGTCGGTCTTCGGTGACCGGGAGCGGCAACGCCTTGCGGTCGACTTTGCCGTTGGGCGTGAGTGGCAGTTCCTCGAGAAACACGAAGGCCGACGGAATCATGAAATCGGGCAGCCGCTCATGCAGGAAGCTGCGCAGCTCGCCCGCACCCGGGGCAGGTCCGTCGGCGACCACATAGGCGACGAGCCGCTTGTCGTCGAGCTCGCCGCTGGCAATGACCACGACACTGCGCACCGAGGGGTACTCCCGGACGGCGGCCTCCACTTCGCCGGGCTCCACCCGATGGCCTCGCAGCTTGACCTGGTCGTCCAGGCGCCCAAGGAACTCCAGCACTCCATCCGCGCGCCACCGCACCCGATCGCCGGTGCGGTAGAGCCGTCCTCCGAATTCGCCGCCCCCCGCGGGTCCGAACGGATCGGGCACGAAGCGCTCGGCCGTCAGCCCAGGACGGTCCCAGTATCCCCAGGCGAGACCGGCCCCGCCGAGGTACAGCTCGCCCGGAACGCCGATCGGAGCCGGCCCCATGTGGCGGTCCAGCACATACGCTCGGGTGTTCGCAATGGGTCGGCCGATGGGAACCGAAATCTGCAGGTCTCCCGTGGCGACGGGATGACAGCTGCTGAAGGTCGTGTTCTCGGTCGGTCCATAGCCGTTCAGGAACCGGCACTGGGGCAGCTCCCGTAGCACCCGTTCGACATGGGCGACCGACAGTACGTCGCCACCGGCGAGGAGCTGGCGGACGCCGCGAAGCTGCGTCACCCCCAGGTCGACCATCTGATGGAAGAGCCCGGCCGTGAGCCACAGCGTCGTGACCGCGCGATCCCGGACGACTCGGCCGATCTCCTCCAGGCTCAGGCTGCCGGGAGGTGCAATGACCAGGCGGGCGCCGGTGAGCAGAGCACCCCAGATCTCGAAGGTTGACGCATCGAACGCGATGGGCGCGAGCTGGATAAAGGTTTCCCCGGCACCTCCCCGGAAATAATCCGTCCCCAGGACGAGACGAGCCACCGCCCGGTGCGGCACGGCGACGCCCTTGGGGGATCCGGTTGACCCCGAGGTGTACATGATGTACGCCAGGCGTTCACCGGCCGCATCATCCGCCGGAGGCTCCGGAGCCTCGTCAGCGACGGCTGGCTCGTGCCCAACCGGTCCGAGGGCGATCGCGGGACACTCCGGCGGGAGCCACTCGGGCTGTCGACCGTCCGTGAGCAACAGACTCACTCGAGCATCCTCGAGGAAAAAGCGGAGCCGGTCCGGGGGATGGGTCGGATCGAGCGGTACATATGCCGCGCCGGCCTTGATAATGGCCAGGACCCCGAGGACGAGATCGATCGACCGCTCCAGAAGAATGCCAACCCGAGACTCAGCGCCCACGCCTCGCGACCGCAGGCGATGGGCCAACCGGTTGGCCCGTTGGTCGAGCTCCCGATACGACAGTCGCTCCTCGCCTGTTACCAGCGCGACGGCGTCAGGCGTTCGTGCGACCTGTGCCTGGAACAGAGCCCCAAGCGCTGCGCGAGACGGATAGTCGGTGGTGGTGGCGTTCCAATCCACCAGGAGCTGCCGGCGCTCGGGCTCGCTGAGCAGCGGCAGCTCAGAGAGGCGTTGGCCGGGATCGGCGATGATGCCGTCGAGCAGATTGCGGAAGTGGCCCAAGAGGCGGGCACCGGTCGCTTGATCGTACAGATCGGTGCAGTACTCGAGGACGACCTTGAGGCCGCCCTCCTGTTCGGAAACGAACAGGGTGAGATCGAATTTTGCGGTGCCGCCGTCGGTCACCTCGGACTGCAGCGTCAGCCCCCGCAACTCGAGTTTGTGGTGGGGGACGTTCTGCATAGCCAGGGCGACCTGGAACAGCGGGGTGCGGCTCATGTCCCGCTCCGGCTGCAGCTCCTCCACCAACTGCTCGAACGGCACGTGCTGGTGGGCATAGGCCCCCAGGGTCACCTCCCGCACCCGCCCCAGCAGCGCCCGGAAG
>DATBKD010000097.1:0-11682 GCA_036556025.1 Gemmatimonadales bacterium
TCCTCCGCCAGCGCGAGACCACGTCGGAGAGCCGCGACGCGCGCCTCACCGGTCTCGAGCTCCGCGGCTTGGGCCATGATCCACCCGCGAGCGATTCGGGGGTGCAGCCATTTCGGGTCCGCCGTCTGGGCCAGGACGAGAAGTGAATCTGCGCGACTCAGCGACTCCCGCGCCGTGCCCAGGTCCTCGACGTGGGGAGACTCGGCAATCTCGCGCGCATCCTCGCTCAGTCGCTGCGCTCTTCGTGCCAGATTCTGGGCGGTCTTGTTGCTGGTGCCGAGGACCGCGGTCTGCACCCGGGCCTCACGGCCCATGTCCCGTCGAAGCCGGGCAGCCATCTCCTGCGCCAGGATCCGTACCGAACCTGACGCCTGGGCCAGGGGGAGCTCCATGGAGAGACTGTCAAGGTAGGTATCCGAACGCGCGTCGATCAGTTGCACTCGCACGCGGACCCGGTCGCCCCACCGCTGAACGCTGCCATCCACGATGGTGTTTGCTCCCAGCCGCGCCACCAGGCTGTCCACCGGGACTCGTCTCCCCCTGTAAGGCGCGACCCCGTTCCGGGAGATCACCCGAAATTCGTCCACCCCGCTCAGCTCGTAGATCAGCTCCTCGGTGATGCCGTCCGCTACGGGACCGAGCGCCGAATCGGCCGACTGATTGTCGAAGTAGAGCACGGCGATCCGCCGCGGCCCCCTGTCCGCCTCCGTGTACCCCGTCTCGTTCGCTCCCAGATACCCGCGGAGCACCCAGGTCCCGAGCGCCAGTGCGAGAATGGCGCCCATGCCGAGTGCGATTGCCGTCTTGATCCTGGACGGCGCGTGGGCTTCGCTCATCGCACCGTCGAGCCCGTCCGCAAACTTTTCTGCAGTGGCGAATCGATCAGCCGGGACCTTGGCCAACGCCGTCAGCACGACCTTGCGGAGTCGTGGCGTGACCGCTGGTCGCACGACCCGCAGGTCGGGCACCGGCGCCTGCATGTGCTTGGCCACGATCGCCTGTTGGGTTCCGCCCGCGAACGGCGGCTCGCCCGCCAGCATCTCGAACAGCACGCAGCCGAGCGAATAGATGTCGCTCCGGCCGTCGACCCGCCCGGTTCCGCTCGCCTGCTCCGGACTCATGTATGATGCTGTCCCCACCGCCAGGCCGGTCTCGGTGAGCCGCTCGCTCGAGGCCGTCTCGATCGCCCGTGCCACTCCGAAATCCGCCACCACCGCGTGCTCTCCCTCGAGCAGGATGTTCTCCGGCTTGATATCGCGGTGCACGATGCCGTGCTGGTGCGCGTAGCTCAGCGCGCTGGCGACCTCGCGCGCGACCCGCACCGCCTCCTCCACCGGCATCTGGATCTCGCGCCGGAGCCGGTGGCGGAGACTCTCGCCCTCGACATAGGGCATGACGTAGTAGAGGAGGCCGTCCTCGTCTGACGCGGGTGCCCGACCGGAATCGTAGAGGGGCAGGATGTGGGGATGAGTGAGGCTGGCCGCGATCTCCACCTCGCGCAGGAATCGCTCCGCCCCGAGGGAGGCGGCCAGCTCGGGATACAGGACTTTGACGGCCACGCGCCGATTGTGGCGCAGGTCCTGGGCGAGATAGACCGTGGCGGTGCCGCCGCGGCCTAACTCCCGCTCAATCTGATAGCGGGAGGTGAGGGCCGCGGCGACGCGGAATGTCGATTCGGTCAACACTGCATCCGGGAGGGAATTCTGTATTCTATCCAGCGGCGCGAGCGGCGGCTAGAGTGGCAGACCGGCTACTCGTCCTTGTCGCCGTCCTTGGGCTTGTCTGGCTTGGCGTCCGGCTTGGGCAGGTGCACCGAGCCGCGGATATCGATGGTATTCGCCTCCTTATCCTTATCCTCGTCCTTACCGTCGCCCGCCTTTGCGGCGGATTCGGAGCCCACAAACCAATGGCGGCTGTGCGACACTCCGGTGACGGTGTCTATCCTGGTGCCGGGAGCTGGGATGCTGTCGCTGATCAGGATGTAGTCGTCGCGGACACCGGCCTCGACAGCTGGTGCCTCGAGACGATATGACGCAGGGGCTGGCACCTTCGGCAGGAGCGCCTCCGGCTGGGCTGCTTCTCGGATCGTGCCGATCCCTTCCAGGATCCCACCTACGGGTGCCGCGATGTCCCCTATGGCCCCGGAGACCTCCCGCAGGCTGCCCGCCGTTTCGCTCTGCGCTTCTGTCAGAGTTCCGTCACCCGACAGCTTCAGGGTGAGCTTGTTGGCACCCAGTGATTTGCCGGAATTGAGCAGATAGGTTGTGGCGTAGTCTACCACCACGAGGGGCTCGATCGTCCGACCTAGATCAATTGCTGCTCCCCAGACTCCGGCTGAATCATATGGCGCGCCGCCACCGTAATCCTTCAGCGTGTCCAGGATGGTCTCGAGCCTCGTGGTTGTCCCACCAGTCTCACTTTCTGCATTGGCACTGCGGATGAGGTCCAGCACTTCAAGGAGGAGCCCTCTCTTATCACGGGGAACGTCGAAAGTGTACGCAGTCGACGGTCCGGTTCTGGGCTCAGCCGGCTTCCCCGGGTCGTCGGGCTTGGGTCCTTGCGAGGGCTTGTCCTTCGATGGCGGCCGCGGCGCTGTCGGGAAGACGGGGATCGCCTTGAGCGTGAGCCGGTACCACCTGTGCTCCAGCGAGTGCGTGCTCTTGTATCGCTGTTTCTTGACGAAGAACGGAACGCCATCAAGCCTGGTGGCCGCGCCGTTCTGCCAATGCCAGACGGTGAGGTTTCGGGAGCATGCCCCAGACACCGCCGCAAGCACTGCAGATATGATCACCAGCCACAGCCGAGGGCCGGTCATGGTTCCTCCCCTCGCTCAAAGGTGAAGGAGATGGTAGCCTCCGATGCTCCGGCACCTGCCATCTCCCGTAGCCCATCGCGTGCTCGTCAACTCTGCCGCGAATACCGACGCCGCAATCACTTGGTGAAGTTGAATTGCGCCGTGTGCTCCTGGCCATCACCCAGCTTCACAATCAGCTGCCGGCAAGTGCCCGCCCACGACTTGTCCGTCTTCCACACATAGGTGTACTGGCCAGTGGCCGGATCGTACTGCAGACTGCTCCCGCCGGCCGTGACGGTCTGCTCGACTACATCGATCGGGGCACCGCTGGTGCATGCGACCGTTTGCGAGCCGGGCGAGCCGGCCGCAAAGATGTCCAGCCCTTGGTCGCCGGCGAGGCTGAACTTCACCGGGACCGCGGAGCCGGCCTTCGTCCGATTCACGGTCGGCGCATTGTCTACCGGCTGGAAGAAACCGGTGAAGTCATACACGAAGGTGGATACGCCGTAGACGAAGTCATCGTAGAAGGCTGCGTCGCTGGAGTAGTTGAGCTCCACCCATTCGATCGGAGTAGCGCTGGTGGCGCCCAGGAACGGGGTGCCCAGAGGCCCTGACGCCGTAGCCCCGGTCGAAAGCGTCAAGGTCCAGGTGCCTGGAGGCGAGAAAGGTCCCTGAGCGGTGAACAGCGAGCTCCCGACGCTGTAGGTATTCGGCGGCAGGGTAACGTGGAGCGGGTTGGCCTGGATGAGTTGCTCGTAATACGTCGCAAACCCGGCGAAGATGGCCCCCCGGAGCGGCTGGTTGTAGTAGAAGATCTGATCGTGCATGGGTGAGCCATCGTCGAACGTCGCGAAATCGATTGTGGTATAGGTCAGGGAAGGGCCGGCGGCGAGCAGCGAGGCCCGATCGGTATAGGTGGCGGAGGACACCGGCGCGACGGCAGCGTCCACAACTGGGTGCGATGCGTTTGGATCGGTCGGTGGGTCACCGCAAGCGGCCAACCCCAGTGCCATCGCTGCGGCGAGCAGTCGAGCGTGACGCGGCATAGAGCCCTCCCATAAGCGAGCGTTGAAGTGGTGGGAAACGAGGGCCGGCAGGAGGACCTGTGGCCCACGTTCACTTCAACGGCACACGCCCGCCCTTTTTGCGCGCGCCGCGGCCGCGAGGTCGTGAAGCAGCTTTCCTGCTCAGAGTGTGCTTGGTCTATACTTCGCGATGGGTTGCCCCTATTGAGGATGTGCGATGGGGAACGGGGTGGGTCGGGTTGCTATGTCGATCTCATGACCCCTGGTTCGTCGTGGGGGTAGAGGGCTGCGAGATCTCCGGATGGCGTCCGCCCTTGGCGTACGTCGCCCGGTCTCATCTATAATGGAAGGGGAAAACGATGACTGATCACAAGATAGGAACCCGGGCGGAGTGGCAGGCGGCACGCGCCGACCTGGCCAAGCTGGAGGCCAAGCACGCGGAACTGAACGCGGAGATCAAACGCAAGCGCCTGGAGCTGCCCTGGGTCCCGGTCGAGAAGGACTACCAGTTCGAGACCGAGGCCGGCCGCAAGACACTGGCGGAGCTCTTCGAGGGGCGCTCCCAGCTCCTCGCCTACAACATCATGTTCGGGCCCGACTACACGCTGGGTGCCTGCCCCGGATGCACCAGCGTGGTGGATAGTCTCGACGCCGCCGCACTGCACCTGGGACACCGCGACGTGACCCTGATCGCGTTCTCCCGGGCGCCGATCGATCGGCTGGTCGCCTACAAGCGTCGGATGGGGTGGCAGCTCCCCTACGTCTCGACCTACGGCACCGACTTCCCCGTCGATTTCGGGCTCGCATTCACCAAGGAGCAGGCGCGGGGGATCCCCGAGATCACGAAGATGGTGGACGCCCCTCCGGAGTGGCTGCAGGACTGGGGAAAGCAGGTGGGCGCCAAGCTGGAGGACGGCCTCCGCGAGAACCCCAGTTGGATCGCGTTCGCTCGCGAGAACGGCACCGTCTATCACACTTATACGGTGTCGGCGCCCGACCCGTTCGTGGCTCCTTACTTCACCTTCCTGCAGGAGCGGACGCCGAAGGGTGCCGAGGAGTCGGAGCCGCGAGCGTGGCGCAAGGACGAGTACCCGGAGTCGGTCGGAGCGCCGCGCTGATCAGCCCGCGACGATCAAAGGGCCTGAAGCGTTAGCCTCAGGCCCCTGATCTTCTCCTCAGCTACCTACGCCGCCGGTTTCACCTCCCCCGGCGGCACTTCCGGCGGCCCCTCCTTCTCCTCCGGCCTCGGCCCGGTCATCACTCGCCGAGCGCTGAGCCACGCCGCCATCTGCTCGGAATCCTCCCCGAACCGATACTGGTTGAGTCCATCCAGCAACTGGACCAGGTGCATGACCTCATCGCTCGCCGTCTTGAGCTCGGCCCGTGCACCCACATGCTCTCGGCGGCCCTCGTTGGTTTCCACGATGGCCGCATCGAACTGGTCCACCGCGGCCGCGAGGTCATCCAGCAGCTTGTCCGCCAGGCCGTGCTTCACCAGCAGATCTCGGTGTGTCTGGCCCTGCTTGAGGATCTGCCGGGCCAGGGTCCGGAACGCCTCGTTGGGCGCGTTTCCTGGCGGTAGCTCCAGCCGCTCCATCAGCGTCGGCTCATCCGCCGCGGCATCGGCTGCGACGGTCACCAGATGCCGCAACAGGCCATGGTGAATCCGGCGGCGCAGCCCGCGCCGGCGGGCCGCCGATGAGCGCCTGGCCTGAAAGCCGCTCTGCTGCTGTTCCGCCAGCCCCTCCATGTGGGTGATCTGCTCCTCTAAGCGCGCCAGCACCGGCGCATAGTTCGCGTCGGTCGATGGGTGCGCGCGGCTGAAGTCGCGCACGCGCACGGCCATCTCCAGCCTCCTACGTACGGTTCGGTTCATACGACACTCCTTTCCACCCTCTCGACCGAGCGGTGGTCGGGCGCCGCACGGAAAAATGTGAGACAAATTTGCTCCGGCGACCTCCCGACCGATGACCGGACGGGAGACCCCAATGCGAGCGGCATGCCAAATGCTGAAATTCATCAGTGGGAGTTCTGCTAGTGCTGAGGTCTGTGGAAATCTCGACCGAAATTCACGCGCGAAGCTGTCGATCACTCGGTCGATAGTCGCGGTCACTCGCTCCACGCACGTGGTCAGTCGATCGAAGCTGTCGGTCACCGGGTCGACTGTCTCGGTGACTCACGCCGCGGATCCGGACACTGGATCCGCCTACCTGGTCATTATCTCGAACGACCTGTCCGACGGGTCTGAGGAGTGGAGCGCCGACTCCACTGGCCCGGTCACTCTCTTATTGCCTATAGTCAGTGGCTCGCTCCGCGGAACAAGCTGCTCGACCCTGCTTTGTAGTCGATCAGCTGGCGATGTCACGCGTATACGGGGACTCCTCCGGTCGTCTGGGGCTTCGCGCTGTTTGCCGTGAACCGGTGTCATCCGCTCGATGCACCAGATCACTCAGACTTTCCCGCATGTGCGTCACTCGCCTGTGGCTGCGGATGTCCTCACGATATCGATCTCAGCCTCTCACCTGTCCACTTCTGGAAACACCTTGTGTCCAGAAAAGGTCAGTTCTCCGGTCCGGCTTGGCGCCGCACGCATGCCACTGCGGCGCCCGAGTGAGCCGGCCCCGGCGAGACCGCGGGTGGTCCGCGGGGAGCATGCGATGAACATTGCTTGGCACACGTCGTTCGTTGGCCCGCGCCCGATGACTTGAGGGACGCGGGAGATGAACAGTTTCCTCCAAAAAGGACACCAGTGTCCCTTGCCGTGCTCGTTCGCCCAGGCGAACGTACTCGGCCCGGCCCCGATGCCTGGTTCGCACCGACACAGAGCTCACGCCAATGGAATTCCGGGACATCACCAACGAACTCCCGCTGCTAAAGTCGTATAAGACGGTGTTCGTGGACAATCAGAAATACGAGCTTCTCAAGATCTACCGTAATGGGGGCCGACAATTTCCCATTTTCACCGAGCGCGTATTTGCCGCCACAGGCAGCTCGCCGATCAGCTTTCTATACTACCGAACCCGTGAAGAGTTGGATGACGCGGATCCCGGCCGCATTTTCATCCTGGAGCGCACCGATAATTCCACCGACGCCACCCGCACAAGGCTCTACTGGGTGTGGCTGTCCCCGAAATTGGTCGCGCAGTTTCGCGCTAACTCAGCCGACTCGGTGAGTGTCAAGGCTCATGTTCTCTTTCACCCCCGCGCCGGACTGGAAAAATATCCGGCCTATTGGAAGGGGGACGTCGATCCAGTGAAGCGCCCGAACTTCTTGGAGTTGGGCGCGAGATACCTCTGCATGGAAAAACACACTGTCACTCAGCACTTTTGTGCCGTAAGGCGGTCGGGCACTCCGGGGGCTTACAGCCAGCTTGAGGACAAGAAGAGCGCGCTGGACCTGATGGTCGTCGTGCCGGTCTCGAGCGCGCGCGCATACCTGAGTCTGGGCGACCCTAGGGAACTTCAAGAGGTGTTGCAGGAGATCGGGCGGCGGTGCTATCAGGGTGTGACGTCTAAGCTCGTGCCAACCAACGCTGTTTCACTGGTCCGGGTGGCGGTGTCGGGCTACAGTCGTAGCGGGGTTGTCCTTCGCAGTCTGCTCGATAATACCAAAGCCAACGAGCCCTTCATGCGAAGTATCCTCAAGGAGTTCTACGCCTTTGACGTCATGTTGGACGAGAAGAATGACAAGGGACAGATCGTCAAGACCAAGGTCAAGGGCTATGAGGAGTTCTGGGCAAGGCTCAAGGTCTGGCAGGGTGAGGACTCGGACAAGAAGATCCGTTTATACAGCGCCGAACCGGCCACCGTCGCAGCTGTATACTCCGAGCTGCAAGAGCGGCTCAAGCGTTATGGCGGCGGCTACCATAACAGCTCGGTCCCGTTCAGTCGGTTCAATAAGACCGCCAAGCCGGGCGGCTCCGGCACGTTCTCTGGCTTAAGCGACGGTTATGAGATCTACTCCACCGACAATTCTCGCTGTCTCGTGGTGCTGCCGTTTGGGAACGCTCGTTTCTACCTCTCCAGCGAAAACATAGAGAATCCAGGCGGGTTTCAGCCGGGTGGCGACTACGAGCCATGGCTGGAGGGGCATAGCTGGTTCGTCTCCCGGCTGCAGACCCACGCCTTGTTCCACAGTGGCTTCTAACCGTCCCCTGTCGGTCAGATCTGCATTCCCGTCTTCGGGTCGTAGCGCACCTCCACCGGAACGATCTGATCGGTCGGCAGCACCTCGATCCACTGGTCGAACACCTCGAACGGCGTCGTGCTTTGGGCCGTGAATCCCCCCGCCAGCGGATCGAACCCGTGCTCATAAACCTTGTCGGTAGGCAGATAGCTGAGGCTGGGATCGTCCGGATCGACCATCTTCTCCAGCTCGGCCGCCTGTTTCTCCTCGATCGACACTATCAAGTACCGGATTGCGTCCAGCACGGTGAGCGAGCCCGCCGCGAGCGTGCTGTACCGTGACGTCAGGGCGGGATCGGGCCAGGTATGGGCCTTGAGCTTGGCCAACATGGCGGCGACTTCTCCGGGGAACGCTTCCTGATAGACATCATCCAGTCCGTCGGACCCTTCGATGGTCGGGCTCATCAGCCAGTCCAGCGCCTTCCATTCTCGCCGAGGTCGAAGGGGAATAACGGCCTTTACCCACGGGGCATTGAGAAAGGCATTTCGGAAGTTGTCGCCGTCGAGCTGCAGCAACCACCCCAGCGAGCTGCCCAGTTTGGCCGGCGCCGAATCCTCGGTGATGTAGTAATTGTCCGGCCGGTTCGCCTTGCCTCCGCCCCAGCTCACGACATCCGACTTGCCGAAGCTCTGTTGATCGTTGTCATCAGTGATCCCAAGACCTTGCAGGCCCGCGCTCGCGTTGGTCCGCTGCTTGGGCATCCACCAGTCCGGCGCTACGAAGTAGAGCATGCTGTCCATGTCGAACATGGACTCGATCACCTCGGAGAAGACATGGCGCACGTGGGGATCGTCGCTGGTAATCCCGCCAACGACGAGCAGCTGCTGCACCAGGTTTCGGTAGACTACGATGCGCTCCTCCTCGCGCAGCTCGGAAAAGGGACGGGGCTGGATGTTGCTGGCCAGCTTTACCCGCTCCCGAACCGACTTGAACAGCGCCTCCTGGAAGGCCTGCTTCTTCGCCTCGGTGTACGCCGCCTGATTCGCCGCGTTGGTATCGCTCACCGACTTGAGTAGCGCTCTCGATGGCTTGAAGACCGGGGTAAACTGGACGGTGAAGTCATGCTCCGCATCGTCTCGGAGTCCCCCTGGGCCCGGCTGGACTCCCACCAGAACCTTGGTGACACTCGGTTCCGTGCCTCCGTCGCCCGTGGGGATATCGACGATGAACCCGCCGGCAGAGGCATCGACATGGATTGGCGGACCCTCCCCGTCGTCGTCCACGTTGCCTCGGATATCGACTTGGGAATCGAACGGACCCACTGGCCAGGCGTGGATGTCCCACCCGGGCCCTTGCTGAATCACGACCTCGCCATGGTCGTAGACGTAACCGGCGGGTGGGACGATGCTCACCGCGGGACATAGCGGCACGAAATGGGAAATGCTCACGTCCGGCATCGCCCAGTGGAGGTTGAGAGAGACCGCCTGACCCTTGGTGATCGGTTCGGGACCAGCCACCTGATCGGGTTGCTTGATGCTCTCGACCTCCGGTAACTCGGCCGTGTGCACGAAGAGCGCGACACCCAGCGTGTCGCCTGGGTTGTCCACGTAGGCCTGCCAGCAGAGTCGGGTTCCATAGTCCTGAATCTGCACTCCTACCTGCCGCATCTTACGACGCAGCTCGTAATTGATCAGCTTGTCCGTGGAATTCTGCAGGACGTAACGCTTGCTGGTCATGTCCGTTGTTTCGGTCACCGTCTTGAAAGTCGACTTGTAGCTCCGGCGGATCTCGGTTGAGAGCTTTTCGGTCTGCTGGCGCATGCTCTTGTGAGTCTGTTCCCGCGCCTGCTTTTGCTGCTGGCCGAGGCTGTAGCTGCCGGTGACCGAGACCGACCCGCTGACGATGCCCACCGTGTAATTGGTAGTCGAGGTCGCGCTCACGCCCAGCTTGGTGTCGGAGGAGTTCTCCTGCCGGACCGCATCGCTCAGCTCGTCTTCCTGCTTCACTTCTTTTTCCGACTTCTGGGTGCTCTCGAATGCCTGCTCGATAGTCCGTTCGATAGTGACCTTTCGGGTGCTGATCTCGACCAGCTCGACCGTGCCACCGGGGCTCAACCAGACGTGCTGCACCGGCGGGCCGAGAAAGGTATCGAACTCGAAGAAGTACTGGCGGAACAGGTGGACGGTTCCGATGGGCGACAGCGCGGCCCGGGCGATGTCCGAGTGCGCCGGATCGAGCTGCTGAATGACGGCGACCGGGGCACCATCGGCGAAATAGGGCGGCGTCAGGATCGTCATCAGGTCTTGGGCCGAGTAGAGCTGGTTGAGGTATCCCAGAACTCCAGCACTCACCGACTCACGGTTCAGTATTGAGCTGAGGGTGGCTTCCGGTGAGAACGCTTGTCGTAGGTGTGCCTGCTGCTGGCTGGAGCTGAAGCGGCGCATCAGCTCACTCTTGACCTGGCCCTCGATATTGGCCAAGGCCTCAGTCAGGAAATCCGGCCTGGTGTACTTGCGCCAGGCGTCCGGCTTGTCCATTCCGTCTTCTGCGACGGCCGCCACGACCGCGCGCCCGACCAGGCTGTCCAGTCCGGAGATGGTGATCGGCTGCCGTGCCTGGGTCGGCACTGCAGCTGCTACCTGGTACCTGGGGGCATCCACGACGGCTGACTCGATCATGACCTGGGGGCGGAACTTGAGGGCAAGATTGCCGATGAATCCCCGGCGTACCCGCTCCAGGCCATGGTCAATGCGCCTCTCCTGGAGGGCGGACTTCCAGCCGAGCAGGGGCTGATAGATGCCGTACATCTCGCTGGCGTATGGAAGACTGCCGGCGAACTTTGAGAAGTCGACTTTCATCGTGTGACTCGAGCTGTGGTTTAGCGGAGGCCGATGGTTCCATCGGCCAAGAGCAGGGAAGGTATCGTATCATCGTGTCGCAGGGGACGCCAGAACGAAGCAACGGGAGCAGCGGGATGTAGACATCGAGCGGGGAATTTAGGTCTACCGCCGGCGGGACCCTTTGCCCTGGCTCACCTCGCCGCGTTCCTGGAAGAGCTCACACGTGGGACCGTACCCCAGGCACAGCGAGTATTGTTTCGTCGGATGAGGGCGTGCGTGAAACTGTCCCAGGGGACTGCCCTGTGATGGGGACCAGGATGAGGCCGATGTTGCTCGAATCGCTGCCACCAAAAGGCCGGGCCGCGGTCCGAATAGTGACCAGGGAGTCTCGCACGGTCGAGTCAGGCGGGTCGCTCGGATCGGGTAGCGGGCCCGGTGGTCTGGGAGGCGCCCTGCGCGCTCATACTCGTCGAGTCAGGATTCCCCTCGTGCAAAATGTGGCGGGGGGCCGGTCGAGCATTGGATTGATCGCGACGTCGGGCGGCGGAGGGCCAGGGGCCGGGTCGCGACGGGCGCGTCAGTGGGCCGCCAGTTCAATCCCACTTACTCCAACGGACGCATGCCACTGCAGCGCCCAAGCGAGCCGGTCCCGCCCGGAGCGCAAGCCCGACGTCGCTGGGCCTTTCGAATCGCGTGTACCGATTTTGCCCGAACCACCCGCCCGACGTCGCGACTGCGCTACCTGACCACACGCGGCGCGGTGAGCACCACCTGCACCGGCGTCCGCGGCACGACCACCACGTCCTTCGCCGCCGTCTGCGACGCGACCGCGGCGCCCGCGGCCGCCCCGACTGCCCCGCCGATGACGGCACCCTTGGTCTTGCCCGTGACGACTCCG
>DATBKD010000098.1:0-74086 GCA_036556025.1 Gemmatimonadales bacterium
TTTTACCTCGAATACGGAAATATCGACTACGAGGTGACCTTGCCCGCGGGGTACATCGTGGCCGGCACCGGCATCCTCCAGAACCCGAGCGAGGTGCTGCCGCCGACCCAGCGGGCTCGGCTTGCGCTCGCGGCCAAGTCGGATTCTACCATCGCCATTGTCACCCAGGAGGAGCTGACCAACGGCTCGGCCCGGCCCAAGCGAGACGGTACCCTCACCTGGCGGTTCCATGCCGAGCGGGTTCGCGATGCAGCCTGGGGCGCCTCGCCAGAGTTCCTCTGGGACGCGGCGGGTTGGGACGGAGTGCTGGCTCAGGCGTATTACCGCCCTTCGGCCACCGAGTTGTGGAAGGACGCGGCCAGCATGAGCCGCTTCTCCATCGTGGAATACAGCACTCGGTGGTTCCGCTACCCCTATCCGCAGATTTCGGCGATCGAAGGACCGGTCTCGGGCATGGAATACCCGATGGTGGCCATGGAGGCGCGGAGCGAGGACAGCGAAGGCCTGTACAGCGTGATTACCCATGAGATCGGCCACATGTGGTTCCCGATGACCGTGGGATCCGACGAACGACGCTACGCCTGGATGGACGAAGGCTTCAACACCTTCATGAACACCTTCTCGGAGCAGGACTATTGGAAGCGGGACGACACGCCCACCCGCCGCGGCGAGGCGCGATTCGTGACCGGGTTGGATCAAACCCCCAACGCCCAGCCGATCATGACGCCGGCCAACCGGTACCGGGGGACCGATAATCTGGGCAGCCTGGCATACATCAAGCCGTCGCTCATGCTGATAGCGCTGAGAGACAAGGTGCTCGGCCCCGAAGTATTTGACTCCGCCTTCCGGGAATACACTCGGCGATGGGCCTTCAGGCACCCGCAGCCGACCGACTTCTTCCGGACCATCGAGGAGGTGTCCGGGCGCGACCTCGCCTGGTTCTGGCGCGGATTCTTCTATACCACGGCCTCTCTGGATCAGGCAGTGGAATCGGTGAAACAAGGGCCGGACGGGGTTGCGCAGATCGTGCTCCGAAGCCTGGGGTCTGCGGTCATGCCGGTGGAGCTGGAGCTCGGGTTTGCGGACGACAGCACCCAACTCATCCGCTTGCCCGTGGAGATCTGGTACGGTGGCGACCGGTACATCTTCCGGATCGGTCCCGGCAAGCAGATCGTCAGCGCGCGGGTGAACCCCGATGGCGGCTTTCCTGATGTCGTGCCCACGAATGACGAATGGCGGGCGACCACAACGGCCACTCCCTAGAACAAGAGTCGATCACCTCGTCACAGTCGCACCGTGCCCTTCCGCGAGACGGCACGGGCGATACATTGTCAGTTCTGCCTAGCCCCCTGGAGTGGTGCCGGTGTCGCTGCCTGATTATCTCCTCGACCTGCCAGCCGAAGAGGCGGCACGCCTCATTGCCCTGTCGCTGCTTCGCCATCTGATCCACCAACGCCCCCGGCTGGACCTCGCTGAGGACAACGAAGCGCTCCACGATTTCCGGGTGGCTCTCCGCCGGCTGTCCACCACGCTCAAGTCCTATCGGCGGCCGCTCGACGGCAGCGTGACGAAGCGCTCCCGCAAGCGGCTCCGGCGGCTGGCCCAGTCCTCTCGCGAGAGTCGCGACCTCGAAATCCACATCGAGTGGGCTCGGACTCAAGAGGGTGAGCTCAATCCTCGGCAACAGGCCGGTCTGCGGTGGCATCTGGCGCGATTGGAGCGGCGGAAACGCGACTGGGATGAGGCTTGGCGCGCTGATGTGGCCAAGCGCTTCCCCATTCTCGAGGAAGACCTGCAGGCTCAGCTGGAGATTTTTCGACTTCGGGTCGACTCGGATGCATCTCGACGCCCGCTCGCAGCCCAGATGATCGGCCGCCGAGTCCTGCAGTCCGGTGCGGAGCTCGAGCGTCGGCTGGCCGACTTGGGGATTGACCCCACTCCAGTCGGTGCTCACCGGACTCGCCTTGCCACCAAGGCACTGCGTTACCTGATCGAGCCGGTCGAGCCACTGGTGGAGGCCGCGCCCGCCGTACTGGAGCGGCTCGCCCGCCTCCAGCAACAGCTCGGGGAGCTCACCGATAGCCATGCCCTGCTCGAGGAACTGGGCAAGGCATTGGACGCCGTTTCGACTCAGCCGGTCGAGCCACCGGCAGGCACTGAAGATTCCGAGCAGGATCCGAATGCCCTGGAGGATCCTCGAGCGGGGTTGCTTGCCCTGGCCGAGCGCCTGCGCGAACGCAGCGATCAAGCGCTGCGCGCGCTGCGTCAGGAGTGGCTCGACGGAGGCGCGGACGACCTCTTCTCCGCCCTGACCCAGTTGGGCAACAGCATTGCGGAGCGACGCGATCGCCTCCTGGAGACGGAGCGCAAGTTTCTGCTGCGTCGGCTTCCCGAGACTGCCGAGGAGGTGCCTGGGATTGAAATCGAACAGGGCTGGCTGCCGGGCACGCGCGTGGTGGAGCGCTGGCGGAAGGTGCGAGCGACCGGAGAGCCGATCTGCTATCGCACCGTCAAGTCCGGCCAGGGACTCAACCGGGTCGAGCTGGAAGAAAAGACCAGCAGCGAGCTCTTCGAGCACATCTGGCCTCTGACCGAAGGCCGTCGGGTGGTCAAGCGGCGGCGCCGGGTATCAGCGGAAGGAGTCACCTGGGAGATCGACGAGTTCCTCGATCGCGAGCTGGTGTTGGCCGAAGTGGAGTTGCCGGCCCAGGACGCCGCGATTGAGGTTCCGGAATGGCTCAGGCCGTACGTGGTCCGCGAGGTCACGGGAGATCCGGAATTCAGCAATCGGAAGCTCGCACGGTAGGTTTCTAGTATCTTTCCCCTCTCTGCTCCCTGCTGACTGTCTTCCGGGGTTTTCCTCGTGCGATTCGCTTCCGTTCTCGCCCTGTTCTGTACCGCCGCCTTTTCGACCCCCACGCGTGCCCAGCAACCGCAACCTACGGCCGGCGCGCCCGATACCACCGCGTTCCGCCGCTTGATGCTGCCGGCGCCGAACGAGTTCCGGACCGGCAGCGGCGCCCCGGGTCCGCGCTATTGGCAGCAACGCGCCGATTACGTCATTCGAGCCAGCCTGGATACGGCGAGTCGCACGGTACGTGGCACCGAGCGGATCACGTACACCAACAACTCGCCGGACACGCTGCGCTATCTCTGGCTGCAGCTGGACCAGAATCTCTTTACCCGGGAAAGCCGGGGATCTGCCATCTTCGACCGCAATGCCAGATTCGGAACGGCGGGCGCGGAGGGTGGATTCCGTCTCTCCAGGGTTGCCGAACCCGAGCAGCCTGCCGAGGGCAAGAGGTCAGCAGGGGCGCGAGACCTGAAGTACCTCGTGAACGGCACCATGATGCGGGTGGATCTGACCCGCCCGCTGGCACCCCGGGCGAAGCAGCTGTTGGAGATCGAGTGGTCTTTCCCCTTCGGTCCCAATTCCAACCGGATGGGGCTCGAGGAGATCGATGGCGATCTGATCTACGAGTCGGCCCAGTGGTATCCTCGGCTGGCGGTGTACGACGACGTCCGCGGCTGGAATACCGAGCAGTACTATGGCCAGGGTGAGTTCTACCTGGAATACGGCAACTTCGATGTGAGCCTCACGCTACCGGCCGACATGATTGTGGCTGCCTCCGGCGTGCTGCAGAATCCGCTCGAGGTGCTGACGGCGGACCAGCGCCGCCGGCTGGCCCGAGCCCGGGCCAGCGACACCACAGTCGTGATTCGCAGCGGAGCTGAGATCGGACAGCCTGGGTCACGGCCGCGGGCCCCGCGAGGGCGTCTGACCTGGCACTTCGTGGCCGACGGAGTTCGCGATTTTGCCTGGGCTGCCGCACGGCATTTCATCTGGGACGCGGTGGGGGTCAATCGAGGCAAGACTCTGGCGATGAGCTTTTATCCACCTTCGGCCGACTCCATCTGGAACCAGGCGAGTCAATACGCCAAGACGGCCATCGAGAACTACTCCCAGCAATGGCGCCCCTATCCCTATCCAACGGCCAGCAATGTCAACGGCATCGAGGGCGGGATGGAGTATCCGATGATCGTCTTCTGTCATAACCGCACCGACTCACAGGCGCTCTACAGCGTCACGGACCACGAGTTCGGCCACGCCTGGTTCCCCATGCTGGTGGGCAGCAACGAGCGGCTCTACGGCTGGATGGACGAGGGCTTCAACAGTTTCATGAATCACTACAACTTCCCTAAGAAGTTTCCTGGTGCTCCACTGCCGACCGCCCGGGGAGTTCTCGAGACCTATCTCAAGAACGCGCTTTCGGGCACCGAGCAGCCGATCATGACGCCGGCTGATCGGATGAAGACGACGGAAAACTGGCGCCAGGGACTGTACAACAAACCTGCCGTCGGCCTGGTGCTGCTTCGGGAGCACATCACTTCGCCGGACCGCTTTGATCCGGTGTTCCGGGAGTACATCCGGCGCTGGGCCAACAAGCATCCGACGCCGGCCGACTTCTTTCGGACGATGGAAGATGGGTTGGGCGAGGATCTGAGCTGGTTTTGGCGTTCCTGGTTCTACACCACCGAGCAGCTCGACCAGGCGGTGGACTCCGTCGTGTTCGCCGACTCAGCGGGCTTTGCATCGAGGGTGTACCTGCGCAATGCCGGTGGGATGCCCATGCCGGTCGAGCTCAACCTGGCGATGGACGACGGCACCACTCAGCGACTCATTCTGCCGGTGGAGATCTGGTTCGGGGGGGCCCAGTACACCGCCTTTATTCCCGGACCCGAGCGGGTGCGCAGCGTGACGATAGACCCCAAGGGCTGGTATCCTGATGTCCATCGGGAAAACAATCACTGGCCACTGGGGATGACCAGCACTGAGAAGTCGTGAGGCTTAGGGTTTCTCGGTTGCTTCCGTGAGCTGCCACAGGCCGCTCAGCATGTCGCTGGCATAGAGCGAGCCGTTCGCCAGCTGCACGCCCCAGGTGAAGGTATTTCCCTGTCCTCCGGGAACTACCTGTGCCAGGAGTCGGTTCGACAGGTCCCCCGAGAGGGTGCCCGACACATCCAGCGCGATGACCCCACCGTTGTAATAGGCCGCGTACAGAATCTGGTGCGGTTCGTCCATCCAGAAATTGTGGGTACCGGCGCCATCCATGTGAAAGGATGCCACCTCGCGCGGGTTGGTCAGATTCGACACGTCAACCACGTGGATATTCCCGCTCGATTCGGAGCCAATCACGCCCGGTCCCTCCTGGCCGACGAAGAGGTATCGATTCTCCCCTGAGACCGGGTTATGGAACCACCATCCGTTGTGCACCGAAGGCGACACCGTGGCGGTGCGTCCGGTGACCAGGCGGCTGACTTCCTGCGGATTGGTCGGACTCCCTCCCCTGATGCCGTTCCCCACGTCATAGATGATCACGCCGGTGTTCCAGGCGAACACGAAGCCCAGTCCATCCCGGACATAGGTATCATGGATTCCGTAGGCGGGTGGGATCGGCACTGACGTCGTGAGTGTGATCTGGCTGGGATTGGTGACGTCGTAGATCATCCATGCCGGGTCCGAGGGATTCTTGGCTCCGAACACGTAGCGCCGTCCGGCAATGGTCCCGAAGGTTGCCGTGTGGATCCCGCTAGACACGAGCGCGCTGTCGAGAAACACCGGGTGGGCAGGGTCGGTCAGATCGTACAGGAAGATGCCGGCGTTATCGCCTCCTTCCGTACTGAACAGGAGGAGCAGTCCGTCGTCACTGACCTCGATATCGCTGATGTTGTAGACATCCGGTGGCAGCTTGATCGAATCCGCCAACTGGGGATGTCCCGCGGTGCCGAGCGACCAGATCTTGACCGCATTGCCAGGGTGGTTCTGCCGCGGGGCGGCACCCCAGGTGCCGGTATAGGCGTAACCGCCGTGGACCCAAAGATCCGAGCTGTACCGCTCGGGCACATTGTTCCCGCCGGCTACGATCTGAATCGTATCGAGTGGCCCTGGCGGAGGCGTGACCCCTCCACCGCCGCCATCATCTCCACCGCATCCGCTCGCCAGGGCAAGCGCACCCACCAATCCCAGCCAAGGCCGTCTCGCCATGCCCACTCCCTAGTGATGGTGATGCCCCATTCCCGACATCATGCCGGCATCCTGAGCCACCCCATAGCGCCCCATCCGGTGCATCCCGGCCCCCGCTGCGATCCGAAGGCCCACGCTGAATGACCAGAAGCGCGGCTTCCCATACAGGTCGATCACATTGAACAGGCCACCTCCGACCTTGCTGATGTGGCCGTGAGAAATTTCCGCCAGAGGCTGCACCCGAATCGGCCCGGCGGCGAGCCCCTCGAGCTGGTAGCCTACTGTTTCTATGGTCCAGCGGGTGATGCCGAGGATGGAGTTCTCCAGATGAGGGCGCAGGGAGCGAAAGTTGGATACCCGCACTTCCTCGGGGCGATCGGTGCGCTCCCACCGGAGGTGGAGACGATGTTGCCCTGTTGTCCATGCACCTTCGGCCAGCAGGCTGTGGAACACGAAGAAGCCGCCGGCCTCCGAGGTCCGGGCCCATTCGACCAGCCCATACACGGGGAATCGGCCTATCGGACGGCCCCATCGAGCGGAGAGACTCCACTTGAGCTGGTCCGTTCCCGCGCCTGGCCGGTGCTCGGGTGAGTGGACCTTGGCATGCGAGCCTTGGATCTCGACGTCCTGCAGCACCCGTCCGGTTAGTCGTGCGGACCAAGAGTCTCCGAACCGTTCTCCCAGCCTGGGCCACTGCCCCGGACGCTCTGGCTCGTCACCATCGAACAGACCGACTTCACCTGTTACAGCCCCGGCCCGCAGCGCGGCGATGCCCACCCAACGCTCGAGAATTTGGCTGAGATGATGGTTGACCGGATACACCAGACCCGGCCGCACCATTGGGTCGTCGGTGCCGAAAGGGGCGAACCCCTTGCCTGCGGTGAGTGAGCCCTGCAGCACCGAATGGTGCCCGCCGAGTCCGGTCTCGAGGGAGACGAGCAACTCGTGGGCGTATGTGTGGGGATGGCGGCGGTCGACGAATCCTTCTCCCCAATTCCCCAATGCGAGCTCGCCCTGGGGTATGGTAGCCCCTTCCAGGTCGAGCGTACCAACGAACTGGAAGTGGCCCAAGGCTCCGGCGTGAAGCATCAGCATCGGCTGCAGCACTCGCAGCTCGCCCAACGCCCGGTCTCCCGGCACCGGGTCGGCCCAGGTGTATGCGGGCACGGCCTGGACGCTGACGGCCACCCAGGGACGTGCTTGCGCCGATAGGGGGAAGGCAACTGGGCCGAGCGCGAGCCCCGGGAACAGAAAGGTCGACGCCCGCAGCGCTCGGTTCAGTCGGATTCGGCCACCGCCCCTCGACCGGCGGTCGACAGGCCTCGGAGGAAGTCGCGATTCATGCGGGTGATCGTGTCGATGCTGATTTCCTTGGGGCACGCCTCCTGACACTCGCCATAGAGGGTACATCCTCCGAACCCCTCTTCATCCATCTGGCGCACCATACGGGAGGCCCGCCGATAGCGTTCCGGCTGCCCCTGCGGAAGCAGCCCCAGATGGGTGATCTTGGCGGCGGTGAAGAGAGAAGCCGACCCATTGGGGCAGGCCGCAACGCAGGCCCCGCACCCGATGCACTGGGCGGCGTCCATCGCGGTATTGACGGCGTGCTTGGGAATGAGAATCGCATTGCCGTCGGGCGCGCATCCGGTTGGAGCACTGATGTATCCCCCCGCGGCGATGATGCGGTCCAGGGCGCGGCGGTCGACGACCAAGTCCTTGACGACAGGAAAGGCACGCGAACGCCAAGGCTCCACGTGGATGACGTCGCCGTCCCTGAAGCTGCGCATGTGCAGCTGGCAGGTGGCCGTGCCCCGATTCGGTCCGTGCGCCGCGCCATTGATCATCAGACTGCAGGAGCCGCAGATCCCCTCCCGGCAGTCGTGGTCGAACGCGATCGGCGACTCGCCCTGCTCGATCAGCCGCTCGTTCAGGACGTCCAGCATTTCCAGAAACGACATATCCGGACTAATGTCCCGCGCTTCATACCGAACCATCCGGCCCTTCTCCGAGGCACTGGATTGGCGCCAGATGTGGAGCGTGAGATTCATGAGATCTCCATTCGGCATCGCAAGTCCCAGGTCTCAGGTCGCAGGTTTCGTCGCGGAGCGTGCGACGTGCGGCGCGACTCTACTTGTAACTCCGTTGCGCAAAATGCACATGCTCGAACTGCAACGGCTCCTGGTGCAGGCGCGGCGGCTGATCGGGGCCGCCGTATTCCCAGGCCGCCACATAGGCGAAATGCTCGTCGTCGCGTTGCGCCTCGCCGTCCTCGGTCTGGTGCTCCTCTCGAAAGTGTGCGCCGCACGACTCTTCTCGGTGGAGCGCGTCCCGGCACATGAGCTCACCGAGCTCCAGGAAGTCGGCCACCCGCCCCGCCTTCTCCAGCGCCTGATTCAGCTCCGTGTCGCTTCCCGGGACATTGACGTTGTGCCAGAACTCATCCCGCAGGTCAGGAATCCGGCGAAGCGCCTCAGCCAGGCCCGAAGCATTGCGGGCCATGCCGCACTTGTCCCACAGCAGCTTGCCCAGCTCCCGATGGAAGGAGTCCACCGTTCGCCTGCCCTTGATCGCCAGAAGCCGCCGGGTGCGGGCCTGCACTTCGTCTTCCACCAGACGAAATTCCGCGTGGCTCGGATCCATCTTCTCCAGCCTGGCCGAGGCCAGATAATCGGCCAGCGTGCTGGGGACGATGAAATACCCATCCGCGAGTCCCTGCATCAGCGCGCTGGCGCCCAGTCGGTTGGCTCCGTGGTCCGAGAAGTTCGCCTCGCCGATCACGTGCAGGCCGGGAATCGTGCTCATGAGATTGTAGTCCACCCACAGGCCCCCCATCGTGTAATGCACCGCGGGGTAGATGCGCATCGGCACCTGATAGGGGTCCTCGTCGGTGATCCGCTGATACATCTCGAACAGATTACCGTAACGCTCCCGGATCGCCTGCGCCCCGGCCCGTTTGATGGCATCAGCGAAATCGAGGTAGACCCCCAGGCCTCCCGGACCCACTCCGCGCCCCTCATCGCACACCGCCTTGGCGGCGCGGGAGGCAATGTCCCGGGGAGCAAGATTGCCGAAGCTGGGATAGCGCCGCTCCAGATAGTAGTCGCGCTCGTTCTCCGGAATGGCACCCGGCGGTCGCGACTCGCCTTTCCGTTTGGGCACCCATACCCGGCCATCATTGCGCAGCGATTCGCTCATGAGCGTCAGCTTCGATTGATAGTCCCCGCTGACCGGAATGCAGGTGGGGTGGATCTGGGTGTAGCAGGGATTGGCGAAGGCTGCCCCCCGCTTGTGGGCCCGCCAGATCGCGGTGGCGTTGGACCCCTTGGCGTTGGTCGAGAGATAGAAGGCATTGCCATACCCGCCGGTCCCCAGTACGATCGCGTCTCCGGCATGGGACTCGATCTTCCCGGTCACCATGTCCCGGACGACGATCCCCCGAGCCCGCCCGTCGACCACCACCAGATCCAGCATCTCGGTCCGGGGATACATGATCACCCCGCCCCGTGCCACCTCTTTCTCCAAGGCCTGATAGGCGCCGAGCAGCAGCTGCTGGCCCGTCTGACCCCTGGCGTAGAACGTCCGGGAAACCTGTGCGCCGCCGAACGATCGGTTCGCCAGCAATCCGCCATACTCTCGGGCGAAGGGGACGCCCTGCGCCACACACTGATCGATGATGGCGACGCTGATTTGCGCCAGGCGATAGACATTGGCCTCTCGCGCCCGGAAGTCACCGCCCTTCACGGTGTCGTAGAACAGCCGGTAGATGCTGTCACCGTCGTTGCGATAGTTCTTGGCAGCGTTGATCCCACCCTGGGCCGCGATGCTGTGGGCTCGGCGGGGCGAGTCCTGAAAGCAGAAGCCCTTCACCTGGTAACCCAGCTCGCTGAGCGTCGCCGCGGCAGAGGCACCCGCCAGTCCGCTCCCGACCACGATGACTGTGTGCCTTCGCTTGTTCGCCGGATTGACCAGCTTCATCTCGAAGCGATGGCGGTCCCATTTTTTCTCGATGGGGCCAGGGGGGATCCTAGACTTGAGTTCCATGCCGGTCTCCGGTACGCAAGTGAGGAGGAAGAAGTGAGGAGCAAGGACCAGCTAAGTCGATGGGAAGCCGCGGGCGCACCGTCGTCCTCTGTGGCTCCTTACTCCTCACTTCTCACTCCTCACTTAATCGCCCCAGCGTATACCGCGATTGGAATCACGGTAAAGCCCAGCCAGATGGCCACCGCTAGCACCAGCGCTAGCCGCCGGCGCATGGGGTGAGGCGACGGCGGACTGACTCCGAGGCTGCGTCCCCCACTCCAGACGCCGTGGTAAAGATGGAGCCCCACTGCTGCCAGGGCGACGAGATAGAAGGCCACCACAAGGGGGTTCCGGAATCCCGCCGTCACATTGTGGTAGGGATCGCCCTCGATGAAATCGGGGTGAACCGTTCCCAGCGTAAAATGGAGAATGTGGTAGACCAGAAATACCAGGATGAGCGCGCCCCCCCAGCGGATGGTGCGGGAGGCCAGGGTAGAAACCTGCGGTGTGCGACCGCCTTCATACCCGATGGGCCGCGCCGCCCGTTGTCTAAGGGTCAGCTGGATTGCGGCGGTGACGTGGAAGACCAGTGACACGAAGAGGACCAACCGGGCTGCCCACAGGGCGCCACCCGTTCCGTGCAGGAAGGCGCTGTAGGCGTTGATCCGGACCGGTCCTTGGAAGACGAGGAGGTTGGCGAGGACATGCGTGATGAGATACGCCACCATGATGAATCCGGTGACAGCCATGACTGCCTTTTTCCCGACCGACGAGTCCCAGAAGACCCGTATGCGATTCACCGGGCCTCCCTGTCAGCCGTCGACGACCGCCTGGGTTGCCCGCACGGCTTCGGCGGACTTGCGGAGCTCCTCTCGTTCGGCATCGCTGAGCTTGATTTCCAGAATGCGCTCCAGCCCGCCCCGCCCCAGCTTGCACGGTACGCCGCAGAAAACCTCGCGCAGGCCGTATTCGCCTTGCAGCCAGGCCGAGCAGGGCAGAATGCGCTTCTTGTCGAGCGCGATTGCCTCCACCATCTGCACGGCGGCGGCGCTGGGCGCGTAATAGGCCGAGCCGGTCTTGAGGAATGCCACGATCTCGGCTCCGCCGTTTCGCGTGCGATCGACGATCGAGGTCAGCACGGCCCCATCGATGAGCTGGGTGACTGGGATGCCCGACACCGTGGTATAAGAGACCAGCGGAACCATGGTGTCGCCGTGGCCGCCCAGGACCATGGCCTGTATGTCTTCGACCGACACCTCCAGGGCCTCGGAGAGAAACATCCGGTAGCGCGCCGCGTCGAGGACGCCGGCCATGCCGATCACCCGCTCGCGGGGGAACCCCGTCGTCTTTTTCACCACATAGCACATGACATCCAGGGGGTTCGAGACGACCACTACGATCGACTGGGGAGCGACTCGCGCAATCTGCTCACTGACCGACCGTACGATCCCGGCGTTCGTCTTGACCAGATCGTCCCGGCTCATTCCCGGCTTTCGCGCGATTCCGGCGGTTACCACCACGACTTCCGCGCCGGCTGCCTCTTCGTAGGTCTGCGAGCCGGTCACCCGGGCATCGAATCCCTCGATTGGTCCGCACTGCCACTGGTCCAGTGCCTTTCCTTGGGGTACGCCCTCGATGACGTCGACCATGATGACCCGGCGGGCCAAACTCTTTTCGGCCAGGCGCTGCGCAGCCGTGGCTCCCACGTTCCCTGCTCCGACGACGACGACTTTTTCGAGCATGGACCGACCTGACCTCGCTGAAAGGGCCTACTGCGTAAGGGAAAGCGAATATAGCAGTGAGCAGTCAGCAGTGAGAAGTGAGCAGTGAGGTGATCCTACTTAGTGCTCACTTCTTCCTTCTCACTTCTTACTCTCCACGGTAGTTCTGATCGCCTCGTATAGTACGATCCCCGCCGCGGTCGCCAGATTGAGGCTCCGCACCGGCCCCGCCATCGGAATGGTGAAGCACCGCTCCGGGTGCTTCTCCAGGATCCGGGTTGGCATTCCCTCGGTCTCGCTGCCGAAAACCAGGCAGCTGTTGGCTTCGTACGGCGCCTCCCAGAAGGAACGCTCGGCATTGGCCGAGAAGTAGAGGCAGCGATCCCGGCAAATGGCGTCCCGGAAGGCAAACCAGTCCGGATGGACCCAGAGATCCACCGCGTGCCAGTAATCCAGGCCGGCACGCTTCAGCTCGGTGTCGTCCAGGGAGAAGCCGAGCGGTTCAATCAAGTGGAGCGAGGTATCGGTGGCGGCGCAGAGCCGGGCAATGTTGCCGGTGTTCGGAGGGATCTGCGGTTGAATCAGCGCGACGTGAAGAGCCATCAGCCGCCGCGAGTATGCATCTCGCGCCGCGGATCGGCCCGCAGGCTTTCAATCTGGTACAGCACCCCGCGGCGGGGGGCCTCTGCCCGCTCTTCGGCACCACGGTCGGTCCGACCCTTCCACGTCTCGACCATCCGAGTGGCGATCTCCTCGTCGTCCGCGCCGCTTCGGAGCAGATCCCGGAGATCGAGTCCCGTGTCACCATAAAGGCAGAGCAGCCAGGTGCCGTCAGCCGTAAGCCGGCTGCGGTCGCAGGTGCGGCAGAACGGAGCCGTGGTCGAGGCGATCACCCCGAACCGAGTCCCGTCTCGCAGAGCGAAGCGTTCGGCGGGCGCCGAGTCCCCAGGCTCGCGCAAACTCGAGATGGCCCCGTGGCGGCGGCGCAGGATATCCAGGATCTCCTGGCGGGCCACCACCCGGTCGAACGACCAATGAGTGGCGCCGCCCACATCCATGTATTCGATGAACCGAATTTCCAAGCCCTTCATTCTGGCGAACTCGAAGAGCTCAACCACCTCATCGTCGTTGAAGCCGCGGACGACCACCGTGTTCAGTTTGACCTCGTCGAAGCCGGAGGCCAGCGCCGCATCGATCCCTTCCAGCACGTCGCCGTGCTTGGCGCTTCGGGCGAAGTGGCGCATGCGTTCAGGACGAAGGGTGTCGAAGCTCAGCGTGACTCGGTTGAGTCCGGCCTGACGCAGCGCCTTTGCACTCCGCGCCAGGAGCGTGCCGTTGGTGGTAAGCGAGAGATCGTTGAGGGCTTTCCGTCGGCTGAGCAGCGACACCAGCGTGGGCAGATTCTGGCGTAGAAGCGGCTCTCCGCCGGTCAGGCGGATCCTCTCGACACCGAGAGAGATAAAGACTCCGGCCAGGCGATCAATTTCTTCAAAGCTCAAGATCGATGAACGGGGAAGCCAGACGTACTCTTCCTCCGGCATGCAGTACTGGCACCGCAGGTTGCATCGATCGGTCACCGAAATCCGCAGATTTCGCAGCGGTCGGCCGAGGGCATCGCGCACCGAAGCAGCCATGGGCGGTCCCATCATGCCGGCTGAAGCCATGTTCCGGCGTCGCTCGGCACCGACTCGCTGCCCGCTTCAACCCAGCTCACCGAGCCGTCAGCGTAGAACTCCCGTTTCCAGATCGGGACCCGGCGCTTGGTCTGCTCGATCAGGTAGCGGCAGGCGGCGAAGGCCTCCTCCCGGTGAGCCGACGCCGCGATGACCGCCACTGCGGTCTCACCGATCTCCAGGCGTCCGACTCGATGCTGGATAGCGGTAGCGGCATCCCATCTCGCCTGGGCCTCTGCCACAATACGGGCGCACTCCGCCTCGGCCATCGGCCTGTACGCCGAATAGTGAAGCCGAAGGACCTCGCGTCCGGCGTGATGGTTGCGCACGGCGCCGAGGAACACGCTGATGCCGCCACGCGTGGGCGACTGGACCTCGGCGATAAGCGCGGCGACGTCGATCGGCTGCTCGGTCAGAAATCCCACTCTCACCCTCCTGCGAGCGGCGGAAGGACCGCGATCTCATCCCCCGCGGCGACCGGCGCCTCCGGTCCAACATGGGCAAGGTTGAGAGCACAGAGGGGGCGTGGCGGCAAGCGATCGCCCCCCGGGAGCGCGCGGAGCCGTTCGACAACTGCTCCGACCGTCGCTGGGGAGGCGAGAGACATATTGATCGAGTCGAAGCCCAGACTTTCGGCGTAGCTCGCGAAGAGCAGTACTCGGACGCGCACGTCAGAAGCGGCAGCGGTGGCCATGCTTGGAAGCTAATGGAAAAGGGCCCACACCGGGCTCGTGTTCCCGGAGTGGACCCTTTGGACGCCGATTCTAGAACGGCGAATCGAGCGGAATCAGATGCCCTGCAGTGGCTCGGCGGCGGGCGCACTCTCGTCCGCAACCAGGGCGCGTAACTCCTTGCTGGGCTTAAAGACGGGAACCGGACGGGCGGCGACTTCAACGGGATCGCCGGTTCTCGGATTGCGCGCCATCCGCGTCTTCCGTCGCCGGATCTTGAAGGTGCCGAAACCACGGACCTCAATATTGTGCTGCTGCCTGAGCGCCTCTTTGACCGCCTCGAGGAACGCGTCCACGACGCGGGCGCAATCCTTCTTAGAGATCATGGGACCCGCGGTGCGGGCGATTGAGGCGGTTACCTGTTCGACGAGATCGGCCTTGGTCATGCGCCCCCCAGAAGGGTTACAGACAGCGGAGCTCGGCAGGGCTACTACAGGCCGATACTATGAGCTTAAGTGTTGTCTGTCAAGGGGTTGGGATCGGTTGGCGCGGACCGATGCCAGGAACTCCTCGAAATGAGGGAATGCGTCGTGAGGACCGGGAGAGGCTTCGGGGTGATACTGCACCGCGAAGAGGGGCAACTCGCGATGACGGATCCCCTCGATGGTGCCGTCGTTGAGGTTGAGGTGGGTCACCTCCAGCGCCGGCGCTCCGGGCACGCCTTCAGCATTCCCAACCACCGCAAAGCCATGGTTTTGGGTGGTGATCAGCACCCGTCCCGAGCCCAACTCCCGCACGGGGTGGTTCCCCCCTCGGTGGCCGTATGGCATCTTGGCGGTCGAGCCCCCGTATGCCAGCCCGACCAGTTGGTGGCCGAGACAGATTCCGAATGTGGGAAGCCCGGTGTCGGCAAGCTCGCGGATAGTGCCCAGCGCGTATTCGACCGCGGCGGGATCGCCAGGGCCATTGGAAAGGAAGAGCCCATCGGGCTGCATTTCTCGAACTTGGCTGGCGGTTGTCTTGGCCGGCAACACCGAGACTCGACAACCTGTCTTGACCAGCATTCTCACGATGTTGCGCTTCATTCCATAGTGATAGGCCACGATGTGTGGCCCGTCGCCCTCGGTCCACGGCTGGTGCACAGTGGCCTGGCTCGCGAGATCGAGTCCTTCCATGGAAGGCGAGGCTAGGAGCCGGGTCGCAAGCTCGCCGCTCGGCTGACTCCCCTCCGCTACGACCCCCCTCATGGCGCCGCGCTCGCGCAAGTGCCGGGTCAGCCGTCGGGTATCCACGCCCTCAATCACCGGGATGCTGGCGGAGGCGAGCCACTCATCCAGGCTCCTCGTGGCACGCCAATTCGAGGGGTAGCGAGAAAGCTCCCGGACGACGACGGCCGTCACTTGAGGACGCTCGGATTCCATGTCCTCGATATTCACGCCGTAATTCCCGATCATCGGGGCGGTCATCACCACGATCTGTCCCAGGTAGCTTGGGTCGGTGAAGGTCTCCTGGTATCCGGTGAGGTTGGTCGTGAAGACAACTTCACCAAACGCGGGATCGATCGGGCGCGCCGCGCTGCCGGGGAACCAAGCGCCGTCCTCGAGCAAAACGAAAGCGGGGCGATCGATCATCCGGTCACCCCGCTGTCGAAACGTGGCATCACTTCGACTTGTTAGGGGCGGGTGCCCCGGGGGAGGAGGTGGGCGCAGGCTTGGTGCCGACCCCTGCCGGAGCTGACGTGGCCGGCGGCGTCGCGCTCTGGCCGTTCCCGGCGGGAGACGGGGGAGGCGTCGTGCCTAGCGGAAGGGAACCACTGGGGGCAGGTGCGGCTGGCGTGGCCGCGCGGAGCCGCTGCTGTAAGTCGCCTGCGGAGTTCCCTGTCCGATGTACCAGGGAAAGCAGCAACGACAAGAGGAGGAAGATCCCCCCGCACCACCAGCTCAGCTTGGTCAAGATTGTGACCGCCTGCCGGCCTCCGAGTACCGTATCCGTGGTGCCTCCGCCGAGCGAGGCGAGTCCCCCACCCTGCCCTGCCTGAAGCAGAACGACCACTGAGAGCAGCAGGGCATCGAGAATGAGCAACGTGAGCAGTAGCGCGAACATGACGGTCTCCTCGGCGGCCGGGAAGTCTAGCGACCATTTGAAGTTGGGTCAACACTGAGGAGGGTGACCGCCTGAGGAATCACTCGATTTCATCGATGGAGCGGGGCCAGTCCTCGCGCAGAAGCCGCGAAAGTGCGCGATCGGCCAGCAGGCGCCCGCCGGTCTGGCAGCGGGCGCAGTAGTTGGTCTCATTGTCGGCATAGCGAATTCGTTGCACCGGTGTGCCGCAGACGGGACAGGGCTGCCGGTAGCGGCCATGCACCGCCATCCCCTCCCGGAAAGCGGTCACCTTTTCGGGAAAGATCTCCACCTCGGCTCGGAGGCGTGCCATCCACTCGACGAGCGTCTCCCTGACCGCGTCGAACAGAGTCGCAATCTCCTCCTGGCTCAGCTTTTGGGTGAGGGTCAGGGGAGAAAGTCGGGCTCGATGCAGGATCTCATCCGAGTACGCATTGCCGATACCGCTGAACAGGCGCGGATCGGTGAGCGCCCGCTTGAGGGTATGATTCTCCGAGGTAAGGCGCTGGCTGAAGCTGGGGAGGTCTGTCTCCAGCACTTCGAGTCCACCGCGCTCGAATTCCGCCAGAGCGGCCGCACCTCGCACCAGGTGCAGCGAGGCCCGCCGCTTGGTTCCGGCCTCGGTCAGGAGTAGCACGCCGTTGGGAAATTCGAACGCAGCCAGGCCTAGACGCCCGGTGGGTCGGGTCCCCGGTGGACGCCAGCGCAGCCGACCCGCGATCATGAGGTGGATGACCAGGAAGAGGTCGTCCTCGAGCTCCAGCACGATTCGCTTTCCCAGCCGACCCAGGCCGATAACCCGCTTCCCCTGGGCTTCGCGGATGGGCGGGGTCACCGAGCGAAGCACGAAGGGACTGCGAATCACGATTCGCTCCAGCGGCTGGTTGATCACCAGGGAAGCCAGTCGCTCGAGGTAGACCACGACGTCGGGAAGCTCGGGCATTGTACTGCGCCTTACCGCCCTGCCGCCGTACCACTGGCCCGCCAGCGGCCACCGACGAACGTCCCCGAGATGGCCTCGTTGCCGCCTCCGAAGATCAGCCCCTCCAGCAGAACCTCAGGAGCCAGTTCGGCGAGCGAAGGCGACGTCAGATCCAGCACCACCAGGTCGCCCCAGTATCCCGGAGCGATTCGGCCGGCCGGTAGCTTCAGCGCCTGAGCGCCACCTTCGGTTGCTGCGACCAGGGCGGTAGTCGCGACCCGGCCGCTTGGGTCTGCCAGCGCGCCACGCCGCTCACCTCGGAGTCGCTGACCATACTCCAGAAGGCGCATCTCCTCCAGCATCGAGATTCGGGCATTGCTGTCCGTCCCCAGGCTCAGTCGCGCACCCGCCAGACCCTGCAGGTCGGGCAGGCCGTCGCCCAGGTTCGCCTCGGTCAGCGGGCAGAGACAGATGGCACCGCCGGACTGGAGAAAGCGGCGCATGGCATCGACTGCGGTGTGGGTGCAATGCACCGCGCAGAAATTGCGCCTGGTCTCGAGCTTCTCCTGCAGGAGGGGCATCGGGGCCTGTCCATACGCGGCCACGCTCTCCGCGATCTCGGCCCGCTGCTCTTCGACGTGCATGTGAAAGGGGAGATCCCGCCGAACCGCCTCTTGGTGCAGACCGCCAATCTGGTCCAACCCGACTGCTCGAATGCTGTGCGCTGCCACGCCCAGCGTTTGGGTGCCGGGATCGACCAGGGCCGCGAGCCGGTCCAGCTGGTTCCAGTACCGATCCAATGACGGCGTCGCAAACCTGCGCTGGGCCCCCTCGAGTGACTTTCCAATCCCGCCGGTGGCGTAGAAGGTCTGCAGCAGCACCAGCCGAATTTCTGCCTCACGGGCCGCCTCCAGCAGCAGGTCGTCAAACCGATGATCGCCCTCGTGCTCGTGATGGAGGTAGTGGAACTCGCCCACCGCCGTGATGCCCGCATCGCGCATCTCGTGAAAGGCACGAAGCGAGAGCCGGTGAAACGTCGCGCCATCGAGTGACGCCGCCAACTGGTACATCGATTCCCGCCAGGTCCAGAAGGACCCCGCGGCCCCTGGGAATCGCTCGGCTTGTCCGCGGAGGCCCCGTTGAAACGCATGGGAGTGCGCATTGACGAAACCGGGGAGCAGCGCGGCGTGGTGCAGCGAGTGAGTGACCTCCCGGCCCAGGTCGCCCACCGCCTCGATCCGCCCGTCTCCCCCTACGGCGACCTGGACATCGGCGGCGAAGCCGTTCTCGATCCAGGTGTAGTCCGCCTGAATAACGGTCGCGCTCATGAGTCGAAGCAGCGAGCTCGGACGATATTCTCCAGCAGTCCGGCCCCGCGGCTCAAATCGGCCACCGGGACGAACTCGTTGGCGCGGTGGGCGACCTCGATGCTGCCCGGCCCGAACAGGACACAGCGAAAGCCCACCCGCTGCAACCACCCCGCGTCGGTCGCAAACGCGACGCCGAGCGACTCCCGCTGCCGGACGAGCGTGCAGAGCGCGCGGTAAATGTCGGCGTCCGGGGCCAGCATCATGGCCGGGCTCTCACTCACCAGCTCCAGGGAAAACGACTCCTGAGGCATAGCCTCCCGCACCGTCTCGCGAATCAGGGCCGTCACCGTCTCGGCCATGGTCTCGGGGAGTAAGCGGATACCGAGCTCGATCGTGCAACGGTCGGGAATCACATTCGCGGCACTCCCCCCATGCACGGTGCCCACGTTCAGCGCGGTGAACGGCACGTCCGGGAAGTGCTCGCCGTGCGGGGGGCGTTCGGCCTCGAGTGTTCGCCTGAGCTGGGTCAAGGCGACGATCGCTCGCGCCGCGGGCTCGATCGCGTTCCGTCCCAGGTGAGGAAATCCGCTGTGAGCCGCCACGCCCTCGAAACCCAGCCGCAGCCGGAGCATCCCTTTGTGCAATCTCACCACTCGGAGCGAGGTGGGCTCTCCGATGATCACGTCTCGAGGCAACACCTCGCCGCTCCAGGTTTCGGTGAACCTCCGGGCGCCGAGGGTTCCGATCTCTTCGTCATAGGTGAAGAGGAGCGCAAGGGGGTGCTTGAGGGCCGCCGGATCGAGGGCCGCCAGACGATTCATCGCCAGCGCCAGGAAGCCCTTCATGTCCGCGGCCCCCCGCCCCACCAGTCGCTCGCCTTCCTCCGTCAGGGTGAAGGGGTCGGAATGCCACCCGTCCTCCTCTGCCGGGACCACGTCCATGTGCCCGGAGAGGGTCAGGCCCTGGCTTTCCTCCGGGCCGAGCCGGATCAGCAGATTGGTCTTGCGACCATCGGCCGAAGGATTGCGGGTAATCCGCACACTTGGCCGGTCGACATAGTCACAGATGAAGTCGGCCAGGGGGAGATTGCTTTCCCGGCTGGTGGAATCGAAGCCGACCAGTCGGTCCAGCAGCGCACGGTCGGACAGCAAGCGGGACATGGGCTCAGCCGCCGAGCCCGACCAGCTCCGACCAGGCATCGGGATCGAGGCTGGCACCTCCCACCAACACCCCATCCAACTCGGGCCGCTCCAACAGTGCGAGCACGTTGCCTGTATTCACACTTCCGCCGTACAGGATGGGGACGCGATCCTTCACGCCACGGCGGCTCAGGGCGAAGCGGATGAGCTCATGGACCTGGGCGGCGTCGTCCGGGGTGGCGTTCTTGCCGGTACCGATCGCCCACACCGGCTCGTACGCGATGGCGACATTGGCCCACTCCGGCGCAGGCACGCGTTCCAGCACGATATCCATCTGTCGCAGCACCACCTGTTCGGTGCGACCGCCTTCACGCTCCGCCAGCGTTTCGCCTACGCACATCAGGGGCGTGATCCCGGCCTTGAGCGCGGCCGCCGCCTTCCGTCCCACCTGCTCGTCGGTTTCACCGAACAGGTGCCGACGCTCCGAGTGACCCACCAGCGTCATTCGGGCTCCGACTTCGGTGACCAGTGGGATGGACAGCTCGCCGGTAAACGCGCCCTTCGCTTCCCAATGCACGTTCTGACTGCCCACGCGAACATCTCGACGCGAGCTGAGCGCCTCGGCCAGGCTATGGATCGACACGGCAGGAGGGAAAAACCACAGCTCCCGCCCTTCCACCGGCCGGGTGCTCGCGAGGAACCGTTCCGCGAAGGCGCGAGCCGCCGCGGGTCCATGGTTCATCTTCCAGTTGGCGGCGTAGATGACGGACTGTCTAGCCATGGCCCAACCGGCTCACGCGTCATCCAGCGCGGCGACGCCGGGCAGTGGTTTCCCTTCGAGAAATTCGAGCGACGCGCCGCCCCCGGTGGAAACATGGGTGATCCGGTCGCTGAGACCGGCTTCGGCCACCGCCGCGGCAGAATCACCACCTCCCACGATGGTCACCGCGCCCTTGCCGGTCGCCTTCGCCAGAGCCTGGGCGATCGCCAGCGTGCCGTGGTTGAAGGGTGGGGTCTCGAACACGCCCATCGGCCCGTTCCAGACCACGGTGCCGGCGTCCACCATTCGACCGGCGAAGTCCTGTTCCGTGGCGGTGTCGATATCGTACATCGCCCAACCTGACGGAATTGCGTCGCGAGGGACTGCCCGGGTCGCCGCGTCACTCCGGAGCTCCTGCGCGATGACCGCGCCCGACGGCAGGACCAGCTTGTCTCCCCCCTTCTGCATCAGCTGTCGTGCGAGCTCGACCCGTTCAGCCTCTACTAACGAGTTCCCGGTCTCGAGCCCCATCGCCTTGAAGAAGGTGCAGGCCATCGCCCCACCGATAAGAATCTGATCCACTTGAGGTAAGAGGGCCTCGATGAGGTCGATCTTGCCGCTGATCTTGGCGCCTCCGAGCACCGCAATGAACGGCCGTTTGGGCGAGGAGAGGGCGTCTCCCAGGTACCGCAGCTCCTGCTGCATCAGGAAGCCGGAGACCGCGGGCTTGAGCAGCCGGGCGACTGCCTCCGTGCTGGCGTGGGCGCGGTGGGCCGAGCCGAACGCGTCGTTCACGTAGAAGTCGCCCAAGGCGGCAAACCGCTGGGCCAGTCCCGGGTCGTTCTTCTCCTCCCCGGGGTAGAATCGCGTGTTCTCTCCGACCGCGACCCCGCCACGGGGTAGGCGCTTGGTCGCGGTCACGGCTTCCTCCGAAGTCGGATCGGGCAGAAACGTCACCGGCGCGCCCAACAGCCGTTCCAGGACGCGGACCACCGGCTGCATCGAATACTTGGGATCCGGTCCTCCCTTGGGTCGCCCCAGGTGGGAGAGCAGCACGACTCGCGCGCCCCGATCGCGCAGATACTTGATGGTCGGGAGCGCCGCCCGGATCCGGGTGTCATCGGACACCGCGCCATCCTTGATGGGGCAGTTGAAGTCCACGCGTACCAGGGCCCGTTGCCCCTCGATGGCTCTGGGATCGAGCGAGTCCAGGGTTCGCTTCACAGTCGCTGCCCGACGTAGCGCAGCAAGTCCACGCAGCGCGCCGAATAACCCATTTCATTGTCGTACCAGGAGAACACATTGACGAGTGTTCCGTTCACCACGTTCGTGGAGGCTGCATCCACGGTGCTGGACTGCATCGTGCCGATATAGTCCACCGACACCAGCGGCTCATCACTCACCGTCAGGAGACCCTTGAGCGGCCCGGCCTTCGCTGCGTCGCGGAAGGCATTGTTCACCTCCTCTGCGCTGGTACCCTTCTCCACCACGCAGGTGAGCGCGACGACCGAGACGTCCGGCGTGGGGACTCGGAGCGACACGCCGTCGAGCTTGCCTTTGAGCTGAGGAATTACCAGGCCGGTGGCCTTCGCGGCACCGGTCGTGGTGGGGATGATGGACATGGCCGCGGCCCGAGCCCGGCGCAGGTCCTTATGCGGAAGGTCGAGGATCTGCTGGTCGTTGGTGTAGGAGTGTACCGTCGTCATGAAGCCGCTCACGAAGCCAAAGCGGTCCATGATCACTTTGACGACAGGCACCAGGCAGTTAGTGGTGCAGCTCGCATTGGAGATGATATTGTGTTTGGCCGCATCGTAGGCCTCGTGGTTCACCCCGAAGACGATGGTGATGTCTTCCTTCTTTGCCGGCGCCGAGATGATCACCTTCTTGGCGCCACCCTGCAGGTGAAGGGCGGCCTGGTCTCGATCGGTGAATCGTCCGGTAGATTCGAGGACCACATCGACCTTGAGGTCCTTCCAGGGGAGCTTGGCGGGATCCTTCTCGGCCAATACCCGCATGGAGTCGCCGTCGACCTCGAGCGAGTCGGCTTTGGCGACGACGTCGCCGGGGAAGCGGCCGTGCACCGAGTCATACTTGAGAAGGTGGGCGAGCGTCTTGGTGTCGGTGATATCATTCACCGCCACGAAATCGAGCTCGTTGATTCGCATCGCTTTGGCGGCCCGAACCACGTTCCGCCCGATTCTACCGAAGCCGTTGATGCCTACGCGAATGGCCATGATGGTTCCTGGTTATTGGTCGCTTTAGGGCCATTAAGGGTCTTTCAAAGACCAATGACCAACGACGGTCTCTCACTTCAGCCAACCGGGAGCTTCGCCCTCGCAAACGTTACCGCCTCGACGCGCTCAGCGCCCGCGGCGCGTAGAGCCTCGGCCGCGGCGCACAAGGTCGCGCCGGTGGTGAACACGTCGTCGACCAGCACGAGACACAGTCCCTGAACGCCCTCGGCCCGAAAGGCACCGGCGACGTTGGCCTGCCGGGCCTCGGGAGTGAGGGCGGTCTGGGTTCCGGTCTCCCGGACCCGGCTCAAGAGCTCGCGGCGAACCCCCCGCCCGGTGAGCCGGCTCAACGCTGCCGCAATTTGCTCGCTCTGGTTGTATCCCCGCTCGCGCAGACGGTGCCGGCCCAGCGGGATCGGTATCAAGGATACCTGCCCGGTCAATGGCCTGAGCCCGGCCATTGTCGGCGCCATACTCTCGGCGACTCGCCACCAGCCGGCGTACTTCAGCAAGTGCACGGCGTCCTGTGCCGTTCCCTCGAGCCATACGGCGCTGCGGACTCGGGCAAGCGCGGGCGGCCACTCGGCGCAGATTCGGCACTCCAACCCTGCCGCGATGGGTTGTCCACAACGCTCGCAGTACGGCGCTGGAACGGGCCGCCAGCGAGAGCGACAAATTGGGCAGATCAGTGGGTCTTGTCTGTGCGGCGGCGTGACCTGGGCACAGAGCAAGCAGGCTGACGGAAGCAGCCAGCGCTCCAGCTCGTGGAGCCCAGCCGTGCAGTGCTCGAGGATGCGATTCGCCAGTTTACCGGAGTGCGGCATCCACTGCGGCACGCATGATCTCCGCGGGCGCACGGACGCCGGGAAACCAGCGCTCCAGGGCGGCCGCTCCCTGCGCGACCAACATGGTTCGGCCGTCGGCGGCACGGAGCCCCGCCGAACGCATGGACCGGACCCAGGCAGTCTCACCGGGCCCATACACCAGGTCGAGCGCGACCTCGGAATCCGGGGCCTGGGAGCGACTGAGCGGGGCGGCATCGCCCGGATGCAGTCCCAGCGGCGTCGCGTTGATCAGCACCCGGCAATCGAGCGCCGGCGCCAGCGTCGCGCCCCGGGAAACCGCCCACCGCTCGAACCCCTCTCGCCGCTGGCGCTCCCGGGAGGCGATCGACACCGACGCCCCCCTGCGGATGGCCCCGCCCACCGCGGCCCTGGCCCCACCGCCGGTTCCGGCTATGAGCCACGGTGCATCAGGCGGATCGAGCCGATCGAGGGCCGCGAGCAGTCCGTCGACATCAGTGTTGTCGCCGATGGTCTGTCCATCGCGGGACCAGAAGGTATTGCAGGCGCCCAGCAGCTCCGCCACATCGGTGCAATGATTCACGGCGGCGGCCGCGGTCTGTTTGTGCGGCACGGTCACATTGCCTCCGCCCCCGGCCCGGGCCAATCCATGCATGAGCGGGGCCAAATCGGTCGGCGCACAGCGCAGGGGAACATAGACAGCGCGAAGTCCGAGGGCGTGAAACGCCGCGTTGTGCATGGCAGGAGAGAGCGAATGGGCGACTGGATCGCCGAGCAGGGCAAAGACCCGCGTGCCGCCGTCAATCACCGCACGGTGCCGGCCACCCGACTCACCACCCCGCTGATCAACTCCTGCAGCTCCTCGAACGTGGTGCGATAACTGTCCAGATCGGAGCCGAAGGGATCGCTGACCTCGGTGCGGCCCGGCTCGCGCGAGGCGTAAGCGCCGAGCAGGTGGACTTTGTCATCGCCACCCAGCTCGGCCACGCGCGCAAGGTGGTGACCCGACATGGTGAGAATGAGATCCGCACCCTTGACGATATCTCGGGTGAGGAGACGGGCGCGGTGCTCGCTCAGGTCGAGGCCGTGCTCCAGCCCGACCAGATAGGCGCCTTCCGAGGCCGGCGCTCCATCCCAGGCGCCGGTGCCGGCCGACGCGACCGTCACCTGCTCGATGCCCCGTGCGGCCAGTGCTTCGCGCAGGAGCGCTTCGGCCATCGGACTCCGGCAGGTGTTTCCAGTGCAGACGAAGACGATGTGCATGCTCAAATAAAAAGCGTGAAATGTGAAAAGTGAAAGGTGAAAGGGGTTGGCCGGGCGGACTCTTCACGTTTCACTGTTCTGGTTCACGCTTCTCGTTATGGCGCGAACCGGCCTGCGGCCCGGCGCAGCTCGGGCCGGGGAATGGCTCCTTCGCGCACCATTCGGGGCATGACGCCGGTGCAATCCACCAAAGTGGAGGGCGGTACATTGCCCAGCACGCCGCCGTCCAGCACCAGGAGGTCGCCACGATCAATATCGGCTCGAAATACTTGGATCAGTCCATCGGCGCCCGGAGCGGGCTGCGTCCCCGGACGATTGGCCGAGGTTGAGGTAATGGGATATCCCAGCTCGGCGACCAACTGGGCGATCCCGCGATGGGAAGTGTGGCGGACGGCAATGCCGCCCTCTCGGCCGCGCAACTGGTCCGGCAGCCGCCCCTCTCCACCTCGGAGCACCAGGGTCAAGGGTCCCGGCCAAAAGGCATCGGACAGGGCTCGGGCGGAGGGGGAAAAGACCAACCCCCACTCCTCGGCCATACGGCGGCTCGAGACCAGAAGCAGAAATGGCTTTCCCGCGGCCCGGCCCTTGAGACGCGCCAGGGTGTCGAGCGCCGGAACACTCGGCGCCGAGCCGAGCCCGTAAACCGTCTCAGTGGGATAAGCGAGCACCCTATTACTCGCTAGATGATCGCGCACCTTGGGAATTGCGGCGCCAACCTCGCTGGCACTACGGAATGGCAGAATCATCCCAACCGCCCTGCCAGGGCTTCGGCCAGGGTGAGATCCTCCGCGGTGGTGATCTTGAGATTGCGCACCGAATCGGGTACCAGGCGCACAACTCCGCCACAGGCCTCGACCAGGGCGGCGTCGTCAGTGGCCAGGGTCCCCTCGCGCAGCTCGGCGTGCGCCCGGGTCAGCAGCTCGCGGGGAAATCCCTGCGGAGTCTGGGCTCGCCACAGCCGGTCGCGGGGAATGGTCCGCACCACCCGCGTGGGATCATCGACAGCACTCTCCTTTACCGTATCACTCAGCGGCACTGCTGCCACCGCAGCTTCACCGGCTCGGGCATAGCGGATTACCGCATTGATGACCTCGCGCTCCACAAACGGCCGAGCGGCATCGTGCACCAGGACCACGGTGCAGTCCGGGCGGAGGACCGCCAATCCGGAAGCCACCGAGTCGCTTCGCTCAGCACCGCCCGGGACCACAGTGAGCCCAGGCCCAGCTATATCGGTTAGAAAGGACGGGGGGGACGCGGCGTCGGCCGCCGGGAGGACCACGACGACCTGGCCGACCTCGGGATGGGAGGCGAAAGGGCGCAGCGCTCGCAGCAACACCGGCACTCCGGCCAGGACGTGGTACTGCTTTGGCGTTCCCCCACCCAGCCGGGTGCCTCGCCCCGCGGCGACGAGGACCACACCGACATCACGCGGCAAGCGCTCGCACCAGCTGATCGACTCTATCGAAACCAACCAGGGAAATCCCCGAGAGCTGCGTTCCGGTTCGGGAAGATCCGAAAACCCGGCGAAAACCCAGCCGGGCCGCTTCGGCCACGCGCCGTTCGATCGCGCCGCTTGGCCGGATTTCTCCTCCCAGTCCGATTTCCCCGAGGAAGAGGGCGTCGGTCGGGGCCGGGCGATTGTGGAGGCTCGAGATCAAGGCCGCGGCAACGGCGAGGTCGGCCCCCGGTTCGCTGAGCCGAACGCCGGCGGTGACTTGCACGAAGACATCGAGCTCGGCAAACGAAGTATTGGCCCGACGCTCGAGCACTGCCAACAGGACCGCCAGTCGCTTGGGGTCGAGACCGGTGGCCACCCGCTGTGGAGTGCCATACCCCGACTTGGCGGCCAGCGCCTGAACCTCCACCAGCACGGGACGAGTGCCCTCCATGAGTGCGGTGACCGCACTTCCGCTGATCCCCTCCGCTCGGGCGGCCAGGAAGACCGCCGACGGATTCGGGACGGCGACGAGCCCCTGCTCGGTCATGGAGAAGACGCCCAGCTCGTCGATCGAACCGAATCGGTTCTTGGTGGTCCGGAGCAGACGATAATCCAGCGTGGTCTCGCCCTCGAAGTAGAGTACGGTATCGGCGATATGCTCCAGGGTTTTGGGGCCGGCGATCCCGCCGCCCTTGGTTACATGGCCCACCACGACCACCGCGGTGCCACTCTCTTTGGCAAAGCGCATGAGCTGTCCGGAGCATTCCCGGACCTGACCCACGTTGCCCGGTGCACTTTCGAGGGTCTCGGTAAAGACCGTTTGAATGGAATCGATCACCACGATGTCCGCGTGGGCTGCCGCGGCGGCCCCGAGGATAGCATCGAGACGGGTTTCGCCCAGGACGTGGACGGCTCCGGCGTCTTCGATCAGCCGGTCTGCCCGGAGGCGAATCTGATCGGGCGACTCTTCGCCGCTGGCATAGAGCACCGTCCGACCGCCGATCTCGAGGCGGGCGGCTGCCTGCAGCAGGAGGGTCGACTTCCCGATGCCCGGCTCACCGCCGATCAGGATCATGGACCCGGGGACAATGCCGCCGCCGAGCACGAAATCGAACTCGGGCAGCCCGGTACGCCAGCGGTCCAAGGGGTGAGTGGCGACTTCCCGGAGGCGGGCGGGAAGTGGGGCGGAAGCGCTACCGCCCCTACTGCCTTTACCGACGATGGCTGAGCGGTGTGAGCGGGCGACCGCCGGCTCCTCGGCCACGGCGTTCCATGCGCCGCACGCCTCGCAGCGTCCCACCCACTTGGGATGCTCGTGGCCACACTCGGTGCACCGATAGACGGAACGGGGTTTGGGCATGGTTAATGGTCGCCTATGTCACCTTTCACCGTTCACGCTTCTTCTCTATTCCGGCTCTTCCCGAGCGGAAAAGCTGTCGAACCGAGTGTATTCCCGGGTGAACTTGAGCTGGATGTCGCCGGTCGGGCCATTGCGGTTCTTGGCCAACATGATCTCCGCCATCCCTCGCTTGGACTCGTCCTCCCGATCGTAGTACTCCGCGCGATGGATGAAGATGACAAGGTCGGCGTCTTGCTCGATGGCTCCCGAATCGCGCAGATCGGAGAGAATCGGCTTGCGCTCGCCTCCCCGCTGCTCCGAGGCTCGGGAGAGCTGCGACAGCGCAATGACCGGCACCTCCAGCTCCCTCGCGAGCGCCTTGAGCGAGCGCGAGATGTCGGAGATCTCCTGTACCCGGTTCTCGGCATACTCGGGGCTCCGCATGAGCTGGAGGTAATCGACCACGATCAGCCGGAGATCGTTGTCGATCTTGAGCCGGCGCGCCTTGGACCGCATCTCCAGCAGGGTGATCGAAGGGGTATCGTCGATCCATACCTGGTACGTCTGGAGAATACCGGCCGCGCGGGCGAGCTGGGTGAAATCGGAGTCGCGCAGCTTTCCCTGGCGGACTCTTTGACTATCCACCCGCGCCGTGGCGGTCAGCATGCGCTGGACCAGAGCCTCCTTGGACATTTCCAAGGAGAAGATGGCGACGCCCTGCCCGGTATCGGCGGCGTTGGCCGCGATATTCAGACAGAAAGCGGTCTTTCCCATTGAGGGGCGAGCCGCGACCACCACCAGTTCCGAGGGTTGAAACCCCGACGTCAGCGCATCCAAATCTGTGAACCCGCTGGGGACGCCGGTAATCGCTTTGCCGCTACGCTGGAGCGTTTCGATGCGCTCCATGGTGGGCCACAGCATCTCCTTGATGCGGGTGAACCCGTTGTCACCCCGTTGCTGCGAGATCTGGAAGATCTTGGATTCGGCGGAGTCGAGAAGATCGTTCGCCGTGGAGTGACCGTCGTACGCTTCGGTGATGATGGAGGTACTGGTCTCGATCAGCCGGCGGAGGATGGCCTTGTCGCGAACGATCCTGGCGTGAAACTCGAGATTTGCCGCCGTGGGCACCGCATCCACCAGCTCGGCGAGATACTCCAGCCCACCGGCGTCTTCCAGCTCGCCCCGGCGCAGGAGCTCGTCCCGCAGGGTGATATGGTCGATGACCACGCGCCGCTGGACCAGAGCGAGCATCGCCCGGAAGAGCCGCCGGTGCGCCTCCCGGTAGAACATCGAGTCGCTGACCAGCTCGGCGGCCCGCAGGGCGGCATCCTGGTCCAGCAGCATCGCGGCCAGGACCGCCTGTTCGGCTTCCTGGTTCCAGGGAGCGGAGCGACCGACGTAGGGATCAGCAGTCGAGAAGCTGTCGGGCGATACGGACGTCATCCCAGGTGGGCTTCTTCCAATTCGGGTTGCGCAGCAGGGCTGCGGGATGGTAGGTCACGATCAACGGAATGCCGTTGTATCGGTGCACCTTTCCGCGAAGCTCTCCCAGACCCTTCCGCACTCCCAACAGCGCCTCTCCCGCCGTGCCCCCGAGCGCGACGATCACCTTCGGTCGAATCAGCTCGAGCTGGCGATGGAGATATGGAATACACGCGACGACTTCGTCAGGCAGTGGTTTCCGGTTCTGAGGCGGCCGGCACTTTATGATGTTGGTGATGTACACCGATTTTCGGGGAATCTCAATAGCCTCGAGGATGCTGTCGAGCAGTTGCCCCGCCTGACCGACGAAGGGGCGACCCGTCGTGTCTTCGGTGGCGCCCGGTCCTTCCCCCACCAGCACCAGTCGAGCCTTCGGATCGCCCTCGCCCGGGACCGCGTTGATACGGTTGGGACACAGCGCGCAGCAGTAGGTGGTGCGAATCCGCTCGGCCACGGCGTCGAGCGTCTCTAGATTGGCAAGGTCGTTACCCAGAAGCCCGGCCTCGGGCGACTCCACCACGAGGCCCGGCCCCGGGATCGGCGGCGCGCCCTTTTTCCACTTGGGCTCCGGCGGGCCAGGGTCCGCCGCATCCGAGGCGGCATTCTGCCGCGCCGCGGGTGGATTTCCCAAGATGATCTCGGAGCCACCCAGCTCGATTTGTTGCGCCAGATAGCGGCGCCACTCATCGCCCAAGCGCATTCTCCACCGCGTCCAGAATCGCCTCGGCCACTTCCCGCTTGGATTGCAGCGGCAAGATGGTAGGCGTTCCGTCACGCCCGATGAGGGCCACCCGATTGGTATCGTGCTCGAAGCCGGCCCCGGACTCCAGCGCGTCATTCACGACGATCAGATCCAGATCTTTCCGTTCCAGCTTGGCCCGCCCCTTGGCCAGGGCATCTCCAGTTTCCAGGGCGAACCCTACTGTGAGGCTCCCCGGCTTTCGTTCTCCCCGAGTCGTAGTCAAAATGTCCTCGGTAGGCTCCATGGGAATCGCAAGGGCGCCATCGATTCGGGACCGCTTGCTGTCGCTGGGGCTGCTCGGTCGGAAATCCGCCGGCGCCGCCGCCATCACCAGAACGTCCGCCAGGGGCAGCTCCTCCCGCACCGCCGCCTCCAGCTCTCGGGTGCTCTCCACCGGTCGTACGGTGACACCTACGGGTGGCGCCAAGGCCACCGGCCCCGAAATCAGCACCACCTCAGCACCTCGTTCCCAGGCGGCCTCGGCGATGCGGTAGCCCATCTTGCCGCTGGAGCGATTGGTGACCACCCGCACGGGGTCGATCGACTCGCGGGTGGGACCAGCGGTGACCACAATGCGCCGGCGCGCCAGCGGTCCCACGCCTCGGAGCAGCCGCGCGGCATGGGCTAGAATGGTCTCCGGCTCGCTCATCCGGCCGGGGAGCTCGGAGGGCCCTTCGGCCAGCGCCCCGATCTCCGGGCCCACGGTCGCGACCCGGCGAGCCTGAAGACGCTCGAGGTTCGCCCGGGTCTGAGGATGGGCGAACATCACATCATTCATTGCCGGAGCAATCAGGATGGGGGCGGTACTCGCCAACACCAGGGTGGTCAACAGGTCGTCGGCCAGGCCGTGCGCCAGGCGGGCAATCAGGTGAGCGGTGGCCGGGGCGATCAGGACCACGTCCGACTTCTGGCCCAGTTGCAAATGCGAAAGCGCCCCGCCCGACTCCCAGATCGAGGAGTGCACGGGGCGCCCGGTGAGCGCTTCGAAGGTGAGCGGTCGAACGAATTCAGTGGCCGCCTGCGTCAGCACCACATCCACCCGCGCTCCCATCTCGGTCAGTCGGCGGGCGAGGATGCAGCTCTTGTAGCACGCGATCCCGCCCGACACGCCGAGAACGACGCGCCGGCCGGCCCACACGGTCACGCCTCGGAGCGACGGCGGCGGACCAACTTGTAGTTCAGCTCACCTTCGACCAGGGACTGCATCGCCTTGGTGGTGAGCTTTTCCTCCGCCGCCGCCAGCTGATCCTTGGGAAACTCGTTCAGATAGCGGGCGAACTTCGCCGCGACCAGAACGCCGAGATACTTGTTTCCAGCCTGCTTGGCGACTTCAGATGGAGTCGTGATCCGCATGGAGATTCCTCAGTAAGAGTCTCAAGTCTCAGCTTCACAAGTCTCAGGTCACAAGTCTCACGTCACCGGTCTCGGGTTAGACCCGCGCCCCTCGACCAGTTTGCCGGCTGCCTCGATGACGTCCCGCCGCAATCGCTCGACGAACCGGGGCAGCTCATCCTGGCGGGAGACCCGGCGCGCCTCGGCATCCAGGATGGCGGCCACCTGGGCCACGGCGAGCACCAGATTTTCGTTGACGATGGCGTAGTCGTATTCGCTCACCGCCGCCAGCTCGTCCGCCGCGCGGGCAATCCGGCCCTCGATCACCGAGACGGATTCGGTGTCTCGCCCTTTCAGTCGCCCGAGCAGGGCCTCCGCCGATGGCGGCAGGACGAAGAGATGCAGCGAGTTGGGAAATCGAGCCCGGATCTGGCGCGCGCCTTCGATTTCCACATCGAGCACCGCGGTCTTGCCTCTGGAGAGGATCCGGTCGATTTCGCTCTTCAGAGTGCCGTACAGCTCACCTGCGTAAGTGGCCCACTCGAGAAACTCGTCCGCGTCCCGCCGGCGGATGAACTCGTCGCGGGAGAGAAAGTGATAGTCCACCCCATTGCGCTCGCCCGGCCGCATCGGACGAGTGGTAGCGGAGACCGAGTAGGCCAGATCGTCTCGCGCCTGCAGCAGCTGCTTGGCGATGCTGGTCTTCCCGCCGCCCGATGGCGACGAGAGCACGAGCAGGAAGGGCCTCACTCCAGATTCTCGAGCTGTTCCCGAAACTTCTCCAGCTCGCCCTTCATGGCGATGACCTGCTGAGTGATCTCGGCGTCGTTGGCCTTCGAGCCCATCGTGTTGACTTCCCGTCCCAATTCCTGAGCCAGAAAACCCAGCTGCTTTCCCACCGGACGGTCAGCGGCAAGGGCCTCCCGCGCGGCTCCCAGATGCGCCCGAAAGCGCACCAGCTCCTCGGTGATGTCCAGCCGGTCGGCGTGAAATGCCAGCTCTTGGGCGAGGCGCCCCTCGTCCGGCTGGCGGCCGTCGAGCAGTTCGGCCACCGCCGCCCGGAGCCGCTCGCGCTCGCGGACCAGCCGTGCCGGCGCCCGCGCTGCGATAGCCTCCCCGGCGTCTTCCATCAGTTTCAGCCGGTGGCGTAGCTCTACCGCCAACGCCTCGCCTTCTCTTGCCCGCATCGCGCGGCACTCCGCGCTGGCCTGCGCCGCGATCGGCTCGATCTCGCTCCAAGAGATGTCCAGCGCTTCATCGCTCGAATTCGAGACCACCTCAGGCTGCCTGGCAACCAGATCCAGGGTCACATCGCCCGGGAGCTCGAGGGCGCTCTGCAGCTCGCGCAGCCGAGCGGTGACCAGCTTTGCCCGGTCCAGGTCGACCGCGAACCCAGTGGAGCGATCGGGGTACGCCGCCCAACGAGCATGAACCGCGATGTGCCCGCGATCGAACTCGCGGCGGAGACGCTCTCGCAGCTCTCCCTCCAGTGCGCCCAGGTCGCCCGGCAGCTTGGCTGCGAGATTGAAGTAACGGTGATTGACCGTGCGGATCTCGATCCGGAGGCGGCCTCCGGCCACGGGGCCCTCCGCCGCGCCGAACCCCGTCATGCTGTAGGGCACCCCGCCTCCCTCGTCCGGTAAAGCCTTAAAAGTTATGCAGGCGAAGGAACTTAGGGAAGGCAAATGCGTGGTTTGGTAATGTCCCGGACACTACCCGTGGTTCTGCCGCGTGGGAGCCTGCACTTGAGAGTAGTCGGGAAGAAAGGGCGTCGCCAAGGGTCGCCGCGGCCAGCTCGAAAGCAGATGAGATCAATCGCCCGATCAGGTTGACTTTCAATGAGTTGAGGCCTCTCCAGCCTGGGGTGTGGCGGCCCCTCCGCCCTAGTTCAAGAATTCCCACCTGATCCCGAAATTGCTGCCATAGGCCGGAATCCTGAATCCGGGAACATACGCCAGGCGGGTGGCGCTGAGGTTTCCTCGGTCCCAGTAGATGGTGAAACTCTGAAGCTGGATTTCCAGCAGGCTCCGGAAGAAGGTTGCCCCACGCAGATTGATCGCCGCTCCCGTCGAGTCCCGTCCCAGCGTGCCACGTCCCCAGCTCTCCATGCTGAGCCGAAGCTTCAGGTCGAACGCCCCACTGGGAAACTTCCGCAGAAACTTCGAGCGGAGTGTCACAGCGCTCACGGAATGCGTTGGTGGTATCCCGTCCGCCGTTCCCTCTCGAGGATCGCTATACCAGCTCTCCAACGTGAGCCATCGTACCGGTGCCACCCGAGCCGAGATAGTGAGCCAGTCGATCTTGGGCGATGCCGCGAGCGTCGGGACGCGGGGAAACTCGGCGTACCCGAAGGGGCTGAACGCGGAGGTCCGGGACCAGGCGACCTGCAGGCCCAGCCGTTGGCGCTCCCAGCCAAAGGATACCTGATAGTCGCGCAGCGTCTGGGCCGTGTCCGTCAGCACCGAGGGGGCCGCCACCTGCTTGCCTCGACGGGCGGACCCGCTCAGAACCAGCCCCCGGACCGGTTGCAGTGCGGCAGCCAGGGAGACGTAGTCGCTCTTTCTGCCTCCGTCATGTCCTTGGTGAATCACCTCCGCATTCGCGCTGAACTGGCGGATCGGTGTCCATCCGGCGTTGCCCCGGAGATCCAGCGGGGTCCACCGACTGCGATGGAAGGCGGAGCCACCTGCCGACAAGGTGGGGGTGCGGTAGGAGAGATAGCCTCCGATCTGGTTGATCTGCTGATCCAGTCCGGCACCGTCCCAGGCCGACCGGCCGTATACCAGATCTGCTGCCGGCCCTAAGCCGTCGCCTCGAGAACGCAGCGCGACCCGGATCTGGGCATCCGTTCGGGTGGCGGTGAAGCCGGCGCCGATGGTGTCGTTGGGCACGGGATCGGCGACCACGAACGGTCGTCGCTTCGGATGGGAGTGCAGCAGTTGATATTGGACCCCGAATCTGGGCGAGGGGACGTAGCTACCCTGAGCCCAGATCTGGGTGTTCGAGTACCCACTGCTCGAGCCGCTTGCCGTCGGCGAGCTGAGATAATCAGCCGCCAGACCGAAACCGATCCCCACGTCATACCGTCGCTCGAGATCCCCTTCGTAATGGGCGAAGTCGTGGTCGCCCCGCCCGACGCCGAGTCGGGAACGGGGTGCCAGCCGGTCGTGCCGTCGAGTGAAGAGCTCTACCCGAATGACCCCGGGCCAGCGTTCCACCTCGATGCGATCCAGAAAGCTGAGCGAGAAGAGCGCGGGATCGACCCCGATACTGTCGACTCCAGCCGCCACATAGGGAAGCCCGTCGAGATAGTACTCCGCGGAGCTGGCGCCCCTCCCCTGGTAATCCACCGGCTCCGGACGGCCGATGAACCCTCCGCGCCAGAGATACACGCCCGGGACCTGGGCCAGGAGATCGCCTACCGTGGCGGCATGGCCCCACTCGATTGAATCCCTATTGAAGACCATGCGGGTGAGTGGCGGCCGAGGCCCGCGGGCACCGGCATAAGGCAAGACCGGAAGGCGAATACCCTCCTGCTGTTGAGCCTGAAGAAAGCGGGCGGTGTAATCCACCGTCTCGGGTGGGAGAGAATCCGGTGAAAGTGTATCGCCGGGGAGTTGACCCTCGATCTGGGCACTAAGCGCCGGCGTGAAAACTGAACTGTGAAACGTGAACCAGACGCCCAACCAAATCATCCAGACTGGCTGACGAAGCCTTGGGAGCAACCCTTCACCTTTCACGTTTCACCGTTCACGCTTGTGGACAGCTCACGTTCCACCATTCGCGCGCTTCAACACGAATTCGCTGAACAAGCGGACTCCGATGCCGGTAGGCCCCTTTACCCTGGTGGGGTCGTCCCGATCGGTGTACGCCGTACCGGCGATATCGAGATGGGCCCAGGGGAATCCTTCCACGAACTCCCGCAGAAACCATCCCGCCGAGATGCTGCCGGCCGGTCGCCCGCCGGCATTCTTCACGTCGGCGATGTCCGACTTCATCAGATCGCGGTACTCGTCCCAGAGCGGCAACGGCCAGACCCGCTCGCCGGACCGTTCGCCCGCGCCGCGGATCTCCTCGACGAGCTTGTCGTCCGTTCCCATCAGGCCGGTCGCGCTGTGGCCCAACGCAATTACGATGGCTCCAGTGAGCGTCGCGATATCGAGCACGCACGCCGGGTCGTATCGGCGCGCATAGGAGAGCGCGTCGCACAGGATGAGTCGTCCTTCCGCGTCGGTGTTGATGATCTCGATGGTCTTGCCCAGATGGCTGGTGACGACGTCCCCCGGCTTGACGGCGGTGCCCGATGGCATGTTCTCGGTGCTCGGAATGAGCCCCACCACATGGACCCGGGGCCGGAGGCGCCCGAGCATCTCGAACGTGCCCAGCACCGCGGCGGCGCCGGACATGTCGTACTTCATGTCTTCCATGTTCTGCGCCGGCTTGATCGAGATGCCGCCGGTATCGAAGGTGACGCCTTTGCCCACCAGCACGACCGGCGCATCCGGAGCGCCCCGATATTCCAGGGCGATGAAGCGCGGCTCTTCGGCGCTGCCCTGCGCGACGGCCAGCAAGCCGCCCATTTTTTCCTGCACGATCGCGGCCTTGTCCAGCACCGTCAGCCCCAGGCCGTACCGAGCTGCCAGTTCCTCCGCGGTCTTGGCGACGTAGCTCGGCGTGCACACGTTGCCCGGGAGCACCTGAATGCCCCGCGCAAGCGTCTGTCCCGCACCGATCGCGGCGCCGATGCGATGTCCCTTCTCCACCTCATCCGGCGCTTCGACCGCCAGAATGTCGATCCGCTCCGGAATGGGCTTCTTGTCGTCCGACGGCCGCTTCATCTCATTGAATTGCCAGATGCCCTGTGCCAGCCCCTCAGCGACCATCTGACCCACTGCGGCCGGAGAGACCGAGCCGCGCGCCTCGGCCGGGACGAAGATCGCCGCTCGGGGAATCCCGACTCCGCGAGCTCGTTTCGCGGCGATGGCGGCCGCCCGGCGAATACTCGCTGCCGAGACTTCCTCAGCTTTGCCCATTCCGATCAGGAGGAGACGCTGGGGCGGGCCTTCGGGATAGAGCAGCGCCGTCTCGTCTCGTTTGCCGGAGAAATCGCCCGAGGTCAGCAACCGCCCCACCCCGCCGCCGAGCGCGCGGTCCAGCGGGGCAAGGGATCCGGGCAGGCCACCGCGAGACAGCAGGATCGCGAGCAGCGGGGTTTCGTACCCCACCGGAGCGGCACGAACGACGGCAGACTCGAACGGCATAGGCCAGAAGCGGAGAAGGATGGATTCGGGTGACGGGGGACGCGCTGCGGGTCGGAAGCTATGCGGGACAGCGGGAGGGCGGTAGGGCGGGAGCTAGCTGATGGACTCGACCGCCTGTGTGGCCGTTTCCCACTGCTGGAAGGCGCGCTCGAGCGCTCCCCGGGCCGCTTCCAACTCCTCTCCCAGCTGCACGGCCCGAGCGGCTCCCTCCGGCGTGAGGTACAGCACCGGATTCTCCAGCTCGTCCCGAAGGGCCGCGACGCGGCGTTCCTGTTCCGCCACCGCAGCTTCAGCCTGCGCCAGCGCCCGCGCCGCTGTCCGCCGGGCCGACTGCTGCCGCCGGCGGTCCTCGTCGGGTCGTCTAGTCTGTTTTCGCTCCCGCACTCTCCGGAGGCCCTCTTCTTCTGCCGCGGCGACTCGGGCCGCGTGGGCCCGCTCCTGGCTGGTGATCTCCCACTCCTCGAAGCTGCCCGGGAAATCCGCAATCCTCGATTGATGCAGCACCCAGACACGACTCGTCAGCGCACGCAAGAGGGTTCGGTCGTGGCTGACCAGCACTACCGTGCCGTCGAAGGATTCGATCGCGTCCTCCAAGGCCTCGATCGACTCCACATCGAGATGGTTGGTTGGTTCATCGAAGAGAAGCAGGTTCGCCCCGGAGAGCATCATCATCGCGAGCGCTATGCGGGCCCGTTCGCCTCCCGAGAGGCTGGTCGCCCGGCGCTGAACCGAGTCGCCCGAAAAGCCGAATCGACCGAGATGTCCCTGGATCGGCCCTCGGCCCCAGGATGGCCGCAGCTCCGCGATGATCTCGAAGAGCGTCCGGTCGAGGGGGACCTGCGCCAGATCCTGGCGGTAGTAGGCCAGCCGAGTGCCACCGGGGACCGCGATACTGCCCGAGTCGGCAGGCCGCTCTCCGGCGATCGTCCGAAGCAGAGTGGACTTTCCCGCGCCGTTCGCGCCAACCAGACCGATCACATCGCCCCGCCGCACCCGGGCGGTAAACGGCTCCAGCAGATTGCGCCCGGAGACTGCGAGCGTCACCCCATCGAGCACCAGGACCTGATCCCCTCCGCGCTCATCGGCCTGAAGCCGAAGCGACATCGCCCCTTCTTCGCCTGGCGGAGGACTGAGCCGGTCCAGCCGCTCGAGACGCCGGCGGCGGCCCTTGGCCTGAGCACTGTTCTGCCCCGCGATGTTCCGCCGGATGAATTCCGCTTCGGCCGCCACCTTCCGGGACTGCTTGACGAAGGCGCGCTGCTGCGAAAGTCGTCGCTCCGAACGCTGCCGCAGAAAGGCGTCGTAGTCGCCCGTGTAGGCCACCGTCGTCTCCTGCTCCAGATGCAGCATGTGATCGACTACGCCCCGCAGGAGGGCTCGATCGTGACTGATCAGTAACACAGTCGTGTCGAGATCTCTCAGGTATCGCTCCAACCATTCGGTGGTCCCGAGGTCCAGATGGTTGGTCGGCTCATCGAGGAGCAGGATATCGGCCGGCGCCACGAGCTGGTGAACCAGGCCCAGGCGCCCGCGCTCCCCACCGCTCAAGCCGGCCAGGCTCCGGGTCCGGGCACCATCGGGATCGAAGCCGAGACCGTGGAGGACGGCATCGATCCGAGCGGCGATGGTGTAGCCACCTTCGTGCTCGAACCGCTCCAGGTCGCGGTCGTACTGCGCCAGCATCTGAGGCGTGCAGGCATCGCCGGCCTCGGCGAGGGCGGCCGCCTGTTCGGCCAGGGAACGCTCCAGCGCCAGCAGCGTGGAAAACCCCCCGGCCGCAGCCTGCCAGACAGTCTCGGCGCCGGGAAACTCACGGTGCTGTTCCATCAGGGAGAACCGCAGGCCGGCACTGCGGGCAAGGGTGCCGCTGCTGGGCAGTTGTTCGCCAGAGAGAATCCGCAGGAGGGAGGTCTTGCCCGAGCCATTTCGCCCGATGATGCCCCACTTCTCGCCCCGACTCACCGACAGGGTGATGCCACGGAACACGGTGTGGGAACCAAACTCGAGCCCGACGTCAGAAAGGGTCAGCAGAGTCACCGGCCGATCCATTCGCGCCAATTTGGCTCGGCGTCGCCGACAGTGAGCCTGTTCTGACACCGAACCAGCGGCATGCGCAGCAGTTGGGGCTCCTCGATCAGGCGTTCCAGCCAGCGCTCGTCGCTGAGGCGGGCCGCGTTGAGACCGAGCTCGGCGAAGCGTCGCGAGGACCGATCTATCAGCGAAGTTACGCCGAACTTCTGGGCGAATCTCTTGAGCTCGCCCGGGGAGGCGGGACGCTCCTGCAAGTCCACAAAGTGGGTCTTCACCCGGCGCTCCGCGAAAAATCGGAGAGCCTTCCTGGTCTCAGGACTCTTTCTCGTGCCAAGAATTTGCACTTCCATGCTGCGGGAATTTACATGGCCCGTGTCTTGCCCAGCCGTGCTGGTCGAGACACAGTTGGCCCGTTATGACTACCAATTGAGAGCTTGCGGGCGGCCGGAGGATTCCCCCTGTCGAAAGCCGACCACAATGTTGAGCACGATCGCGGCCTCCGGGGCTGCCCGGCTTCTCCGGCAGACCCGCATCACAACCTCAGCGCCGGCAGGACTTTGAACCTGGAGCGGAGGCTCGCGCCCAGCCTGGATCGGCCACCCTCCTGGCGCCATGGCGGCCTGAGGCAACCGGTCCACAGCGCACTCCGAGGCTATGGCTGGCTCCTGGCGGCCATTGTCCTCGGAGTCGCCCTGCGTTGCTACCGGGTGGGCCAAAACTCGCTGTGGATCGACGAGTACATGTCGCTCCAGAGCGCCGTGGTTCCTCTGTCTGAGATCCCAGCCGCCGCGATTCGGGACCACGGGAACAATCCGCCGATCTACTTCTACCTGCTTCATCTGGCGGTGGGTGTCCACGGGAGTGGCGAGGTGACGATGCGGCTGATATCGGTCATCGCCGGCATCCTCACCATTCCATTCATGTGGTTGCTGACGCTTGAGATCCTCCCGGATCCTGCCGCGGCCAATATTACGGCCCTTCTGGTCGCAGCCAATCCAATACTGCTGTGGTATTCCCAAGAGGCTCGCCCTTACGCCCTTCTTCTGTTGTTCTGCTCGGCTGCGCTCTGGTGTTTGGCCATGGCGCTGCATACTCGGCGGGCCGGGTGGTGGATAGCGTTCACCGGCTGCAGCACGCTCGCCATGTTGACCCATGTGTTCGGGGTCATGCCCCTGCTGGTGGGAGCGCTCTGGTGCCTCTTCCGACTCCGGGATCGTAGAATCATCGCCGGATACGTGGTCGCCGCGATCACCGCGCTGGCATTGAGCAGCGGATTTCTGCTGCAGCTCACCAAGTCGGTCATGGCCCAAGGCACCGGCGGGCCCCACCTGCCCCTCACCGGGATGGAGTTGCCGTACACCCTATTCGCCTTCATCGCGGGGTACTCCTTCGGTCCCCCGTTGCGCGAGATCCAGGAGTTGGGCGCGCATGTCGCAATTCTGGATTACCCGGTGGAGACGGTGCTGGTGGGGACAACCCTCGCGGTGCTCGCCTGGCTGATCCTCCGCTTGCGCTCCGCTGCCGCACGCGACCTGGTACTGCTGGCCGTCGCACCGTTGGCGCTCGCGCTCGGCGCTGCCTTCTTCTCTACCAAGGCGTACAACGTACGCTACGGGCTGCCGGGGCTGCTCGGCTTTCTTCCGCTCGCCGGCCTGGCGCTGGCGAGCGCCTCCGGCTCAGGGCGGCGCCTCGGCCCCGCCCTGGTGCTGGCCCTGTTTCTCTGGTCCGATGCTCAGTGGTTCTGGGCGCGGCAGTACCGGAAGGAAGATTCCCGCGCGGCGGTAGCGTGCATGAGCCGGATTCTCCGGCCTGGCTCGACGGTGGCCATCGCTCCCGGCTTCATGGCGGGCGTTCTGAATCACTACGTGACCCAGCAGCGGGACACGCTGCAGATCGTCGGGGTGGACCATCCGACGGAGCTTGGCAAAGTCCCGGGAGCGGAAGCCCTGCTGCTCACTCGATTGCATCACGTCCCGGATGCGGCGGCGTTGCGGGAGGCCTTCCTCCACGCCGCTAGGCCGTCGACCAGCTTGAGTGGAGTGGTGGGATACCACATCTACGTGGCCGATTCCGCGATGAACCCGGCTCACAGTTGTTCCGAAGGAACTTGATCCACCTGGACGATGTCACCGGTTGCGAGTCGGCCGGTCCCCCGGTGAACCAGGTTCTGACCGAAGAACACGTCGCCTTCGCGCCGGCGATAAGTCGCGAGAGTGCGTAGTGGCTCAGTGCCGCGTTCGGTGGTGACCTGGTCAGTCGTGGGAATGGTGCAGCGGTCACAGGGCTTGACGACCCGAAAACTTATTCCGCCGATTTCGAATTGCCGGAGGGAGTCTTCGACGTAGGGGTCGCCGCCCGCGATGACGAGGTTGGGCCGAAAGCGGTTCATGGGTACCGGCGTGGCCAGCCGGGAGTTGAGATCCGCCAGCGATTCCTCGGAGATCACCAGGAACGGAAAGGCATCGGCAAAGCTCACTCGCGCCCCTGCCGAAGCGAAGGCCGGATCCGCCGGCCTGACGGTTGTCTCCGGCATGTACACCAGACTGCAGTCGCAGCCGAGGACTTGGGAGAACCAGTCGGCTGGCCGCTGACCCAGCCAGAGCGCGTCACAGGTGTCCTTCCAGACGGTGACCTGGGTGGTGACGCTCCCGGCGGGATGGGTGGGCAGCTGCAGTGGGGGCATGTCGGGGGCCTCCACGACGAGGTACCTATCCTGGAGCTGGGGGCGGACGAGTGCCAGCCGCCGATGGGTCCGCTGGGTCAGAAAGCGTCCGGTCCCATCGATCACCATCCAACGGCGATCGTGCCGCAGGCCGAAGTCGTCCACCTCCCAAGCGGCGACTGAAATGCCGGCGGCGGACTTGATCGGGTACACGTTCAGGGCGGTGAGTTGGAGCCGAGCCATGGCGGAATTCTCTACGATCCCGGACTTCGAAGCCAGCCCCGTCAGACCGCGCGGGCGGACGGTCAATCGCTCACCTGGACGTCGATGATCTATTCACCTCCTGGTTCCGGTGCCTTCTCGCCCTTCGCCCCGCCGTATCGGGTTCGGGCTGTCGATCCGAGCAACGAGGCCGACTCTCGAGCGGCCGCGCGGCTCCACTCCGAGTTGTTCCAACACATCGGACCCATCGCCCAGCTCGGTGATCGATTGCTGCAACGCTATTGCTATGGCTATCTCCTGCGTACTGGGTTGATGAAGGCAGTCCTCTTCGAGGTCGATGACCAGCCCGTCGCGTTGGCGGCGTATACCGATGATTCGACCAAGCTGCAGCACGCGGCCCTTCGCTCCCATCTGCCGTTCGTCGCTCTCCAGGGGATTCGCGCATTGGTCGGCCAGCCCGGCCTGATTGCCCGATTCCCTGCCGCGGTCAGGTTGCTCTGGGATCGGCATCACGAGAAGTTTCCGGACGCCCCCGGCAGTTTTGCCGAGGTCACCGCGTTCGGGGTGCTTCCACACGTGCGCACTCGGGAGTTCGTGCGTCGCACCGGTCTCCGCATCCCGGACCTGCTGCTGGAGTTTGTGATTGACGATCTGCGGGCCCATGGCGCCACCGAGATTCGCGGTATGGTCCTGGCGTCGAATACGCCGGCGGTTGCCTTCTTCAAGCGGTACATGACCCGGTTCGAGCCGTTCCCGTCCGCGCGCCCATCCTTTCGGTTTTGGCTTGATCTGACGGCGGAGCCAGCCCGACGCTCAGCCGGATGACGTTGCGCCGAACGGCGACCATCATGGTCCTCCTGCTCCTTGCCCCGCTGTTGGTGTGGGGGTTTTGGCTGGAGCCCTCGAGCCTCCGGGTGCAGCGGGTGGACCTTTCGCTACCATGGCCGCGGGCGCCGCTCCGGGTAGCGGTCTTGAGCGACCTTCACGTCGGGTCGCCGTACCACGGGCTGCGGGGACTTCGGGCCACGGTGGACAGCACCAATGCCGCCCGCCCGGACCTGATTTGCCTCCTTGGTGACTTCGTGACCAAGGGTGTGATGGGCGGCAAATTCGTTCCACCAGAGCCGATCGCCGCCGAGCTGGCGCGGCTCCGGGCAGCAGCAGGAGTGGTGGCCGTGTTGGGAAACCACGATCGAGCCTTCGATGGTTCACGCGTGGCTCGTGCCCTGGTGGGTGTCGGTATCCGGGTGCTCGAAGACACTGCGGCCCGGATTTCCACCCCCAGCGGACCTCTCTGGGTCGCGGGGGTGAGCGACCTCTGGACCGCGCCCCACGATATCAAGCGCGCGCTCTCCTTCGTGACGGACTCGGTCGCGCCGGTTATCCTTATTACCCACAACCCCGACATCTTTCCGCGGGTGCCCGAGCGGGTAGCCATCACCTTGGCGGCACATACCCATGGTGGCCAGGTGCGATTGCCGATCCTGGGTGCGCCGATAGTGCCCTCGCGCTACGGGCAACGATACGCGGCCGGACACGTGATCGAAGCGAATCGCCACCTCTTCGTCTCCACTGGGATCGGGACCAGCTTTCTTCCGATCCGCATCGGCGTGCCCCCGACCGTGTTTGTCCTGACCCTTCGACAAGCCACCTGATGAGCCCACAAGAGCCCGTCGCCAGTCTCACCGACTCCCCGGCCTCGCCTGCGGCGGGAGCCGCACGCCTGGGCCACTCCGGCGGGGGCGCCCCGGACGCCTGGGACGACTTCTGGGACCAGGTGACGTCCAGCCAGCGGATTCTGCGCGAGGATGCCGACGAGTACGTGCACAATCTGGTGGAGCTCGAGCGCATCGACCGCGGGTCGCGAGTATTGGACTTCGGCTGTGGCTTTGGTTTTGTGGCCCGGCTCCTCGCTCCCCACGCCGGCGAGCTGTGGGTTTGGGACGATGCTCCCCGGATGCGCCGCAGCACGGCGGCGGAGGTCTCCGGCGCAACCAATGTTCGGTTCTTCGACCTCACCGATGGGGTGCCCACGCAGCCGGATGTGCGGTTCGATTTCATTCTGGCCAACAGCGTGGTCCAGTTCATGACAGCGGAGGAATTTGAGGGTTGGCTGCGAGTCTGGCGCCAGCTCCTCGCACCGGGAGGACGGATCGTGGTCTCCGATCTGGTTCCGCCGGACTACCCTGCCTTCGCCGAGCTGCTCACCCTGCTGCAATTCAGCGCCCGGCGAGGTTTCCTGGTCCGCGCCGTATACGACGCCGTGCGGGTGATGCCGCTCTACTGGAAGACCAGGCGAAAGCGTCCCTTGTTGACCACGGGACGGGAGGACCTGTCCCGTTGGGCCCGACAGGCAGATCTGAGAGTGAGCTTTCTTCCGCGGAATCTGACCCGCTTCGACCGCCGGATCACGGCCGTGTTCCAGGCTCAGGACTCGGCGCCCAGATGACCACGGCCCCGGTGCCAGGCCCGCCCCCGTATCGCGTGTTTGATGTGGATCCTGCCAATCCGCGGGATGCGGCGTGGGCGGCACGATTGCACCGAGACCTGTTTGCCGACATCGGTCTCATCGCCCAGTTGGGCGACCGACTGTTGCGGCGCGTCTGCTACACTGTTTTGGTGCGCGACGGGTTGATGCGGGCCTCGCTCTTCGAGGTCGATGGCCAACCAGCCGGACTCGCGGCCTACACCACGGACTCCAAAGCCTTTCATACAACAGCGGTTAGACGCTATCTGCCACTGGTAATCCGGGAGACGGTGATTTCGATGGTGCTGGAGCCGCGAATCATTCTGGGGTTGGGCGGCGCAGCACGACTCCTGCTGGAGCGCGGCCAGGAGGAGGTCGCCACAGGAGCTCCCATCGCGGAAATGCTCGCTCTGGGAGTGCTGCCGCCATTTCGCACGCCGGAGTTCGTGAGGCGGACCGGCCTGCGGGTAGCCGATCAGCTGCTGGCCCACGCCTTCGGGTACTTTCGGGAACAGGGGTTCCGAGAGGCCCGGGGGGTGGTCCTGGCGGATAACCGGCCCGCCATGGCGTTCTTTCGGATGCGTGCGGATCGGGTCGAGCCGTACCCCAACGCCGCCAAGCCGTCGTTGCAGGTCTGGTTCGATCTCTACAAGGACCCGACTCTTCCCGCTCGGAGGTAGGCCCCCTGCCCCATCTCATTTCTCCAGCGATGGACGGCTCCATCGCGAACCTTCTGTGGGATACCGCCGAGCAGCGAGCGCAGTGCCCTGCCATAGTCGAGCGCGGTGCGAGCACTAGTTACAAGGCGCTCGGACAGCGGTCCGGCGCCATTGCCTCGCACTTGGTGGCGCTCGGCATCCGGCCCAATGATCGGGTAGCGATTTTCCTGGAACGTGGGGCCGAGGCGGCCGCGGCGTTTTTCGGCGTGGTGGCGGCCGGCGGTATCGCCGTGATCGTGAACGAGAGTCTCCGGCCCCGGCAAATAGAGCACATTCTCCATCACGCCGACGCGCGGGCGCTCCTGAGCTCCGCCGATCTCCTGGCGCGACAGCCGCGGGCCCCGGAGTCCGATGCGCGCGTCGTGCTGTCTCAGGAGATCGAGCCGGCGAACGGGTTTGTTCCGGTGGGCCGGGTTGGCGGCGACGTGGCCCACATCATCTATACCTCCGGATCCACCGGCCAGCCCAAAGGCGTGACCCTGAGCCATGCCAACCTCTGGGCCGGGGCGCGCGCGGTGACTACGTACTTGGGCATCACTGCCGAAGACCGCCTCGCCAGTCTGCTCCCGTTCAGCTTCGACTACGGCTTCAACCAGCTGCTCTGTTCGGTGGGCATGGGGGCCGTGCTGATCGTGGAGCGTTCACCCGTCCCTCAGCAAATCGCAGCTACCCTGCGGACGCTGGACGCGACCGTCCTCGCGGCCGTTCCCCCGCTGTGGCTGCAGCTTCTTGGGACTACAACCTTCCGGGAATCGCTGCCCCGCCTCCGGGTCATGACCAACAGCGGCGGGCGCCTGCCGACGGAGGCGGTGCGCGCCCTGCGCCAAGCTCATCCCCAGGCCCGACTCTTCTTGATGTACGGACTGACCGAGGCGTTCCGAAGCACGTACCTCCCGCCTGCGGAGGCGGATCGCTGCCCGGACTCCATTGGCCAGGCGATTCCCGGCGCCGAGATCCTGGTGGTGCGAGACGATCTGACGCCCTGTGCCCCGGGCGAGGTGGGCGAGCTGGTTCACCGCGGCCCGACGGTAGCCCTGGGCTATTGGAACGATCCCGATGCTACGGCGAAGGTCTTCCGCCCGCATCCGTATCCCACGCCAGGCATCCCCGACGCGGAGCGGGTGGTGTTCTCCGGTGATCTGGTCCGGCGGGAGAAGAACGGGTGGCTGTATTACGTGGCGCGCCGCGATCGGATGATCAAGACGCTGGGCTACCGGGTGAGCCCGGACGAGGTGGCCGAAGCGCTGTACGCCTCTGGTGAGGTGTTGGAGGGCATCGTGGGCTCCGAGCCGGATTCGGAACGAGGCGAGCGGATAGTGGCCTACGTCGTCCTCGCCCAATCCGGCTCGCTGGAGCGACTCGAGGCCTTCTGTCGGGCCGAGTTGCCCAGGTACATGCAGCCCGCGCGCATCGAGGTGCGAGCCGAGCTGCCGCGAACCAGCAGTGGCAAGCACGACCTCAGAGCAGCTCGCGGCTCATGATCCCGGAGGTTCTCGATTCCCTGCTTCGCCCCCTGGAAGAATTCGAGGCCGTCCGGCGGCGAGCCGTACGGTTGGGCGATCGGTTGTGCGATCTGTCCTATGCCAATCCGTACGAAGGGGTCCAGCAGAGTACCCGAGCCGTATTGCGCCGCACTCTGGATCGCGAACGTCTCCTGGATCTGCAGTACTCGCCCTTTGGGGGCCAGACGCTGGTGCGCCGCGCCATCGCCGATGACCTGAACGCGCGACAACAGCTGCCCTATCGGTTTCAGGACGTGATCCTGACTCCCGGTGCCATGGCAGCGCTCCACCTCGCGCTCCGTTCGATCGGCGAACCGGGGGACGAGGTGATCATCCCGGTGCCCTGTTGGCTCGACTACCCCCTGTATGCCCACTACCTCGGCTTGACGCCGAAGCTGGTTCCCTTGACTAACCCCGGGTTTCTCCTGGACGTGGCTGCCATCGACGAGGCGATCAGCTCGCGCACCTCCGGGGTGCTGCTGAGCAATCCCTCCAATCCCGCCGGCCGGAGCTACACCCGGGAATCCCTGACTGAGCTGTCGGAGGTGTTGAGCCGTTCGGTGCATCGGACCCGGCGGCCGATCACTTTAGTCGCGGATGAGACCCATCGCGACTTCACTGATCCCGTCAGGCATCAGCCTGCGGCGGAACTCTGGCCAGCGACTATCACCGTCTACTCCTTCGGCAAGTACCATTTCATTCAGGGGCAACGCATCGGCTACTTGGCGGTATCTCCCCGCCATCCTGAGCGGGCGAGTTTGAGTGCGGACCTGGTTCGCTGGGCCCGGATCACCGGTTTCTGCACCCCGACCGCACTGATGCAGGCGGCGGTGCCGGAGCTGCTGACCCTGCAACACGATCTCTCCCAGATCTCGCGCTGGAGAAACTGGCTTACCGAGGAGCTCTGCCGGGCCGGCTATCAGGTCACCCAGGCGGACGCGACTCTCTTCGTCTATGTCGCGACACCGGGCGGCCAGGACGACCTCGACTTTATCCGCAAGCTCGCAGAAGCGGGGGTGCTGGCGTTGCCTGCTCCGGTATTCCACCATCGGGGTCATTTCCGTCTTGCCCTCACCGGCGGGGAGCGGATGCTCGAGGGGGCTGTCTCCGTGCTGTGCCGCATGGCCGCGACATGAGGCAGGTCCGGGTCGTTGGGAAGCTCGACTGCAACTTCGGCTGGACCGGCACCGAGCTGTTGCTCGGAGGTGGTCGCACCGGCCCGGTCCAGATGCCGGGCACCCTACGGGGGGCCTACGCTTGCGTGTCGTCATCCGGAGCTGCCCACCGGCTGGTTCGCGACCCGCTAGGCCTGGCGAAGCTCTTCTGGGGTATCAACGCTGAGGGTGAGCTGTGCTTTTCGGCTCGACCCTGGAGGCTGGTGGAAGCGGGGTGCCTCTTTACGGAAATTCAGGCCGTGCCTCCCGGGATCGCGATCGATCTCAGCACCAATGGCGGCCCCGACCAGGCGCAGGAGATCGCCGCGCCGCGCCGTGCTCCTGACCCCGGGCCCGGTCGCCCGATCGAAGACATCGCCCGCGAGATCCGAACGACCGTGGACCGGTACTGTGCTGCCCTCGCTGCTGCCCATCCCGATGCCCGCGTTTTCGTCTGCCTCTCGGGCGGTCTGGACAGCACCGGGGTGGCGGTACTCGCTCGGAGCCATTTTCGGGACGTCGTGGTCGTAAGCTTCGATCTGAAACGTCCCGACGGATCGACCAGCGCTGACCGGCGCACCGCGGCACGTCTGGCCTCCGACTGGCGCCTTCCGTTCCTGGAGGTAACATCCAGCGAAGAGGAAGTCCTGTCCGGGCTCGACGTCGCGCTGCGGGAAGCGATCGACTGGCGCGACTTCAACATCCATGCGGCCCTGGTCAACATCGCTTTGGCCAGCGGCATCGCTGGCGCCCACTCCGGCGGGCCGGTCCTGGTGCTGACCGGGGACTTCCCCAACGAGTATCTGGTGGACTACCATGCCGAGGTCGTGGGGGGCAAAACCTATTATGCTCTCCCCCGGTTGTCCCCCGGAGCCTTGCAAAGCACGCTCGTGCGGGGTCTCGAGACCTCCCATCGCGAAATCGGTCCGTTCCAAAAATGGCGGTTGCCGGTAGTGCAAGTATATGCACCGGCGGTCGATCAGTATCTCGCGCTTCCCGAGTCGTTCCTGGGTGAACCGCAGCGCAAGGAACGGCTCACTCAGTTGATTTTTGGCGATGGTATCCCGGAGTACGTGTACTCCCGGCCCAAGACCCGAGCCCAGGTCGGGGATACCGACAGTGGGGCCGGGGTGCTGGGGCTGTGCCTCAAACACGGGATCGACAGCCCGCAGCTCCGGCGTCGATTCGCAGACCTTCACGGCGTCGACGACCTTTCGGCGCTGGACCGATTCATCCGGGCTGGCCGGTACCGGGCCTCCCCTCCCCACCTCCGGAGAGCGCCATGACGGCAGCAGAAGTTGCGGAGCGGGTCGAACGATTCGTACGGACTCAATTCCGGGTGGCTCCCAGCGACACCCGGTTCTCTCGTTCGGAACCCTTGTTCGACTCGGGTTACGTGGATTCGGTGGGGGTGGTCGAGCTCCTGGCCTTTCTGGACCAGGAGTTCTCGGTTCATCTCGCGGATGAGGTTCTGATGTCACCCGAGTTCTCCACCATCGATGGCATCGCCGCCATCGTCGGCCGTTTGGTCAACGGAAAACAACCGACCTAACCCCAGCCAAACCCGTCCAGCCAGGGGGCCAGCAATACTGTCCGTGCGACCAGTGCAAGGACTGTTGCTGCGTCCCCGCTACACTTAGCCCTCAAAAGGCCTTCAACTCCTTACTGAGCCGTGGGTTCGATGCGGCCTACGGCTTGCGTCCCAGCGCGGCATCTCGGCGCCCCTCAGTTCTGGCCTTGGGCGCAGCGATATCAACGACATACGCACTTCGGGTCGCCGCACGGGTGGCCGCAGTGACTCCATTCCCCTGAGAGCCTCATTGCGCATGAATCGCACACTTGGGCCGACTGAACTCGGTATTACCGATCACACCGGCGCAGCGGTCGTATCCCCTCAGTCGTCAACCGACCGGCCAGTAGCCCGAAAGCGGGCTGTCAGCGGCCGCACCCATCTGCTGACGGTCGCCCTTGAGGATTACTACCACGCCGGTCCGTTTCGGCGCTGGATTCCGCATGACACCTGGTATCGCTTCGAGGCGCGGGTCGCGAAGAGCACGGAGAAAACCCTCGCGCTGCTAGACAGTCATCGGGTCCAGGCAACCTTCTTCGTTCCCGGGTATCTCGCCGACGGAATGCCGGAGCTGGTGCGTGACATCGCCGCGCGCGGTCACGAGATCGCCAGCAGCGGCTACTCCCATCGCGGCGTGTGGGACATGAGCGCCGAGGAATTCCGGGATGACGTGGTCCAGGCGAAAGAGCGGCTCCAGGCTGCGGCGGGACGCCGGGTGCTTGGATTCCGGATGCCGCAGCGGTGGCTGGGGCCACAGGATCTGTGGGTCTTAGAGGTGCTGGCGAAGGCCGGCTACTTGTACGACTCGAGCATCCGGCCCACGCTGCACACCTTTGCGGGCCGGTCCTGGGAAGACACCCTGCTGCGTTTGGGGCTCTCGGGTCACCCGTTCTACGAAGTGCCGGTCTCCTCGGTTCAGCTCTGCGGTCTGCGGATCCCGGTGGCGGGAGGCGGTGCGCTTCGGCATCTGCCCCGCGGCTGGATGCGGCGGGCCGTCTCCCGTCTGGACCGGCACAGTCCCACACCCTACGTGATGTACTTCCGGACCTGGGAGCTGGATCCCGACCAGCCGCGCATCAGCATCGCGCCGTTCACCGCGCGGGTGCGCCAGTATCGCAATCTCGACCGCATGGAACTGCTGCTGGATGGGTATCTCGGCCGCTATCGCTTCACCAGTATCTCGGAGTACCACCGGTTGGCCATGGCGCTGCCCGAGCCGGCCCAGGCCGCCGCCGTGATGTCGGCTGCCCCGGAAGCAGTGACTCGGGCGCCGAGCGCGGTGACTTCCGGGGCTGCGCCCACCGCGGCCACGATCGTGGTTCCCTGCTACAACGAGACCCAGTCGCTGCCCTATCTCCGCAATACCCTGCGCAGTGTCGCGGAGACCTACCGGGATGCGTTCACCTTCAGCTTCGTGTTCGTGGACGACTGCAGCACCGACGGGACCTGGGACCTGCTGCAGGCCCTCTTCAGCAGCGACCCCAACTGTGTCCTGGTACGTCACGCCCAGAATCAGGGCATCGCCGGCACCATCCAGACCGGGATGGAACACGCGCGCACCGAAGTGGTCTGCTCCATCGACTGCGACTGCACCTACGACCCCCACGAGCTCGGGCGCATGATTCCGTTGCTCTCCGACGGCGTGGATGTCGTGACGGCCTCGCCCTACCATCCAGCCGGTCACGTCCGGAACGTGCCTGGGTGGCGGCTGTTCCTCTCCAAGTCTCTCTCGCGGATGTACCGCGCCGTGCTGCGGCAGCAGCTGTTCACCTACACCAGCTGCTTCCGGGTATATCGCAGGGAGAGCGCGACGGCCCTGCGCGTCGGTCGCACCGGCTTCCTGGGCATTGCCGAGCTGCTTGCCCGATTGGACCTGGCCGGCTGTCGGGTGGTGGAATATCCCACCACGCTGCAATCGCGGATCCTGGGGCGCTCCAAGATGAAGGTGGCGCGCACCATCGTGGGCCACATGGGGCTTCTCGCCGACTTGATCTGGCTCCGGTTGATTGCACGTGGGGGGAACACTCCGGCAAAGGCTTCCTCGTGAGGGGGCCGGCCGAGCGCATTGGGATTGTAGGCGGTGGTGTGCTAGGCATGACGCTGGCGCATCGGCTGCGGGCGGCGGGCATGCGCCCGACGATCATCGAGGCCGCGGCGCACACCGGGGGCCTGGCGGACACCCAGGCGATCGGCGACTACCGCTGGGACCGTTTCTATCACGTCATTTTGCTTTCCGACAGCCACCTCATCAGTCTGCTGGGAGAGCTCGGCCTCACCGGCCGCCTGCGGTGGGGCTTGACCCGCACCGGCTTTTACACCGGGACGGCGTTCCACTCCCTGTCCTCGACCCTCGACTTCATTCGCTTTCCGCTGCTCAGCTTCCCCGACAAGGCCCGCCTGGCGGCCACCATTCTGCACGCGTCCCGAATCAAGGATTGGCGCCCGCTGGAATCCGAGACGGTCGAGGCCTGGCTCACCCGGTGGTCCGGAAAGCGCACCTACCAGCGTCTCTGGCTGCCGCTGCTGCGGAGCAAGCTGGGCGAGAACGTCGAGCGCGCCAGCGCCGCGTTCATCTGGGCCATCATCGCGCGGATGTACGCCGCCAGACGGTCGGGCCTCAAGCAGGAGATGTTCGGCTACGTGGACGGCGGCTACGACACGATTCTGCAACGCCTCCGGAGCTTGCTGGCGGAGGAGGGAGTCGAGACCATCTGCGGAAGCCCGGTGACCCGGGTGAGCGGCTTCCCCGGGTGCGCCGGCGTTTATCTGGCCGACGGGAGCCGCATGGAGTTCGACCGCGTGGTGCTCACCGTGCCCTGCCCCAGGATTCGGGCGCTCTGCCCCGATCTGTTGCCCGCCGAGCAGGCCCGGCTCGAGCGCGTGGTATACCAGGGCATCGTCTGCCCTTCGCTCCTGCTTCGCCGCCCCTTGGGGGGCTACTACATCACCAACATCACCGACGCCCGCGTGCCCTTCACCGCGGTGATCGAGATGACGGCCCTGGTCGACCGGGAGCGGTTCGGAGGACACAGCCTGGTTTACCTCCCCCGCTACCTGACCCAGGAGAGCGCGACGTGGGAGCGCTCGGATGCCGAGTTGGTGGGAACCTACGTCGAGGCCCTCACCCGGATGTACCCGGATCTCAAGCCGAGCGACGTAGTGGCCTGGCAGGTTGGTCGGGCGCGGGAGGTCCTGGCGCTTGCGACGGTCAACTACTCACAAGATGCCCTGCCGGCGACCCGGACCTCGATGCCTCACGTCTACGTGGTCAACGGAGCCCAGATCGCCGCCGGAACCCTGAATGTCAACGAGTCTGTCGCGCTGGCCAATCGTAAGGCGGCCGAGCTCCTCACCCTGCTGCGCACGCCGGGACGGATTCCGGCTTCGCCCGTGTAAGCCATGACTTCCTCTCGCCCCCTGGCCAGCATCTCGCTCGATCTCGATGATCTCTGGTCCTATCTGCGGACCCACGGCGATGCCAGTTGGGCATCGCGCCCAAGCTACCTCCAGGAATTCGTCCCGATGGTGCTGGACGAGCTGGAGAAGGCGCGGGTGAGCCTGACCTTCTTCGTGGTCGGCTCCGATGCCGCGGAGCCACGGAATCGACCGCTGCTGCGCGCGATGGTGGAACGGGGACACGAGATCGGGAACCACTCGTACGAGCACCAGCCCTATTTCCACCTCTTCAGTCGAGAGCGCGCCAAGTCCGAGGTGGTGCGCACCCAGGAGGCCATTGCCGACGCCACCGGCCAGCGCCCGGTTGGATTCAGGGGACCCGGCTATAGCTGGAGTCCGGACCTGCTGGAAATCCTGGTGGACGAGGGCTACCTGTACGACGCCTCGACCCTGCCGACGTATGTCGGCCCGCTCGCCCGGGCCTACTACTTCTGGACGGCGCGACTCAGCCGGGAAGAGCGGATCGAGCGCAGTCACCTCTTCGGTGGGCTCCGGGACGGCACCCGGCCGGTGAAACCGTACGAGTGGGAACTGGCCGACGGCAGGCGGTTGCTGGAAATCCCGGTCACCACCATGCCCGGAATCAAGATTCCGTTCCACCTGTCCTACTTGCACTACCTGAGTCGGTTCTCTCAGCCGCTCACGCTGGGATACCTGCGCACTGGCCTAGCGGTCTGCAAGGCCACTCGCACACCGCTCAGCATCATCCTCCATCCTCTCGACATTCTCGGCGGGGACCAGGTCTCGCAGCTGGCCTTCTTCCCAGGCATGGACCTCTCCACCGCGCGGAAATTGAAATTGTTCCACCGTGTGCTCGAACGGTACGGCAGCAGCTATGACCTGGTGCCCATGAGCGTTCACGCGCGCGCCCTCACAGCCGGGGCCCGCCTGGCTCGTCGGCACCCTGAGCCTCTCCCCGTGCAGTCCCCCCTGACCGAGGGATAGCATCAATGTGCGGCTTCGTCGGCATCGTACACCTCGCCCCGCATCCGATCGAGCTTCCGATTCTCGCCCGGATGGCCCGGGTGCTGGGCCATCGTGGTCCGGACGACGAAGGCTGCTTCGTGGACGATCGGGTCGGCTTCCACCACAAGCGGCTCTCGATCATCGACCTGGCCTCCGGCCGGCAGCCGATGACGGCCAACGGGGTGACCGTCGTGTTCAACGGCGAGATCTACAACTACGTGGAGCTTCGCGAGGGACTGGCCCGCAAGGGGCACACGTTCCGCACGACCTCGGATACCGAGGTCCTGCTCAAGATGTACCTGGAGCACGGGCCCGACTTCATCGCCTCGCTCAACGGCATGTTTGCGTTCCTGCTGTACGACTCGCGCACCCGGCAACTGATCGCCGCGCGCGACCACTTCGGGATCAAGCCGCTGTACGCCTATGCCGACCGGGATCGGCTGTTGTTCGCCTCCGAGATCAAGGCCTTGTTCGAGCACCCCGCGACTCGCGCGGAAGCGGATTTCGACGCCCTGCGGGACTACGTCACCTTCCAGTTCGTTCTGGGAGAGCGGACCATGTTCCGCAACATCCGCAAGCTGCTCCCTGGCCACTATGAGATCTACGATCTCAATACGGGCCAACGGCGGGTGGTGAGATACTGGGAACCCACCTTCACGGTGGATACCCATCACACGCAGGAGTACTTCATCGCCACCCTGCGTCAGCTGCTCGAGGACGCGATTCGCCTCCAGCTTCGCAGCGATGTTCCCGTCGGGGCGTACCTCAGCGGCGGCCTGGACTCGTCCATCGTGACGGCGCTGGCCGCTACCTCCTATCAGGGCCAGTTGCAGACCTTCACCGGCCGCTTCCTGGAGGGCAGGGAGTTCGACGAGAGCTCCTATGCGCGGGAGGTCTCCCGCGCCTACGACACTCGGCATCACGAGACCGTGTGCACGGTCCAGGATTTCATGGAGCTGCTGCCCACCCTGGTCTATCACATGGACGAACCCGCCGCGGGGCCCGGGCTGCTGCCCCAGTTCCTGGTCTCGCGACAGGCCTCGCGCCACGTCAAGGTGGTGCTCGGCGGCCAGGGCGGGGATGAGATTTTTGGGGGGTACGCGCGCTATCTGGTGGCCTACCTGGAACAGGCCCTCAAGGGAGCGATCTTCGAGACTGCGGAGGAGGGCAAGCACATCGTCTCACTCCGGTCGATCGTGCCCCATCTGCCGAGCATCCGGGCCTACGGCCCCATGATTCAGCAGTTCTGGGCGAAGGGGCTGTTTGAGCCGATGGACCGCCGCTACTACCAGCTCATCGATCGCAGCGGCGGCATGCTGGCGCTCTTCAGCAAGGATTTCCGCGCGGCCTATAAGCCGACAGAAATGTTTGCCCGCTTTCAAACCGTGTTCAACCACCCGGACACCCAGTCCTACTACAACAAGATGACCCATTTCGACCTGGTGGCGAGCCTTCCGGCCCTGCTGCAGGTGGAAGACCGGGTGAGCATGGCCGCGTCGCTCGAGTCCCGCGTGCCGCTGCTGGACTATCGGCTGGTGGACCTGGTCACCCGAATGCTGCCCGCGATGAAGTTCAAGGGGGGCGAACTCAAGTATGTTCTGAAGAAGGCGACCAAAGACCTGGTGCCCCCCAAGGTCCGCGCCCGCAAGGACAAGATGGGCTTCCCCGTCCCCCTGCACCTCTGGGCCAAGGGACCCGCCCGAGACTTCTTCGGCGATGTGCTGCTGAGCCGCACTGCCCGCACCCGCGGGCTGCTCAATCCCCGGACGGTGGAGCTGCTGATGCGCCGGGAGCGGGCCTTCGGCCGGCAGCTCTGGGGCGTGCTCAATCTGGAGCTGTGGCTGCGGGAGTTCATCGATGGCGCGCGGCCCAAGCTGCTGCCCCAGGCGCAGGTCCCCCATGTCGCACCGCTGACGTTGAGTGGAGTAGGTTGAGATGAAGCGATCGCTCCTGGTCATCTGGTCCACCCTGAGTGCCCGTCGCCGGACGCTGCTGGCGGGTGCGCTCCTGGCCGGTGCGATCGCCTTTGCTCTGCTCCGGATCACCCACCTCCATTCGGTCGGCGGGGTCCGCTTCAGCGCGGCCGCGTGGGTGCTCGCCGATTTCAAGAGCACGGCGTATTACCCGGCGAAGGCCTTCGCCGAAGGCGGAAACCCCTACGATACGCCCCGGTACATGGCGCAGTACCCGGCTCCGGAGCCGTTCCGGATGTATCCGCCCGCCATGCTGCTGCTGAATCAACCCTTCGCGGCCATGCCGGTCGACCTGGCCGGCAAGGTAAAGTTCATCGTCACTCTCCTGCTTAGCGGCGTGCTGGCGTACGTGAGCCTGCGACTCGCGCGGGTCCCCGTCACCGCGCCCAAGGTATTGCTTATCTGGGGGCTGATCCTGTTCAGCCGCCCAGGGCAATGGAACCTGCTGCAGGGACAGATGACCTTGCCTCTGGTACTCGCCACCTACGCGGCGATCGCTCTCGACCGGCGACATTGGGTGTTGGCCGGGACGGCGCTGGCGTTCTGCATGATCAAGCCCAGCTACGGCCTGCCACTCGCGATTTTCCTCCTCGCCAGAGAGCAGTTCGCGGCGCTCGGAGTGGGGGCGGCATTTACCCTGGCCCTCAACCTGCCGTTCGCACTGATCCTGGTGCAGCGGGCCGGGGGGGTCAACGCGCTGTTCAGCGATTATCTCCTGGGGCAACATAACCTCCGCCGTACGATCTACCCGCAGACGGAGGTGAGCTTCTATCGGATCGACGCGGGCGCCTTCCCCACCCGACTTTCCGAAGTTCCCATGGAGCTGGCCATCCCGGTCATGGCGATCTTGGTGCTCGGGCTTGCGGTGTATCCGTTCCGGCGCCGGCTCCGGGAAGCATCCGGGAGCGATGCGCTGGCGGCGGGGCTCATGTGCACCGCCATCCTGCTCAGCATCTACCACATCGGCTATGATCTGCTGCTGCTCACTTGGCCCTTCGTGGCGCTGGTGTGGCCGGAGCACTCCGGCCTCAGAACCGAGCCCGCCATGCGCTGGGTGGCGATTGGAATTCTGGCTGTCCTCGCGGCAAACTATGCGACCAGTTTCGCCCTCTTACAGGCCATCCAGCCGCACCATTTGATCTGGCTGCTTCTGGCGTCCCTGAACGGCATTCTCCTGCTCGCCCTCTTTGGCTTCTATTTCGGTGAGGCCTTGCGGCCGGGCGTTGCGCCCGGCCGCCGCCGGCCAAGTGAATGGCGAGCCAAGGTAGACTGGAAGGGGTCGCCGCTCGAGCACCGGCTGGCATCGGTCTCCGTCAGGCCGTGAGCGTCGATATGCAATCTTCTTCGGCCACGCGGACCCCGTCTCCGCCGGTAGCGCAGGCGCCCGGCCCGGAGCCTCTGCGCCTCGAAACGGTCGGCTGTTGTCTGTGTGATGCCTCCGATGACGAGCCGCTGGCTGTAGGTGAAGACTTCGAATATCACGTGAGCCCCGACCTGTACCTGGCGGTCCGGTGTCGAGGGTGTGGCTTGGTCTATCTCAAGCTCCGGCCGGCGAACGCTGAGCTGGACCGCGTGTATCCGCCACACTATCACGCCTTCGATTTCTCGGCGCAGCGGTTTGGCCTGGCCTATGCGGTACGACGCCGGCTCGAGGCGCGGCGGCTCCTGCGTTTCTGCCGCGGCCTCGCCCCGGACGCCCGCATTCTGGATATCGGCTGCGGCGACGGATTCCACCTCAAGCTGCTGCGGGATTTCGGCTCTCCCACCTGGAGCCTCGAGGGCGTGGATACCAGTGAACGCGCGGTGGCCGCGGCCCGGGCCGCCGGGCTGCGCGTCCACCAGGGCGCCATCCAGCAGCTGTCCGACCTGCGGCCGGGCTACGATCTGGCGTTGATGATCGCGACCATCGAGCATGTCGATGCTCCGGTCGAGGTTCTCGCGGCCGCGAGGGCACTGCTGCGCCCGGGGGGGCGGGTAGTGGTGGTGACCGACAACGCGGACTCCTGGAGCTTTCGACTGTTTTCCGGGCGACACTGGGGTGGTTACCACTTTCCGCGGCACTGGAATCTCTTCACTCGGTCGACTCTGCGGCGACTGGCTCAGCGGGTGGACCTCGAGATCGACCAGCTTGGCACCATGGTCAGTCCGGTCAACTGGGTGTACTCCGTACGGAACGCGCTGGTCGACTGGCATTGGCCGCAGTGGCTGATCTCACGGTTCAGTCTCGCGTCGCCTTTGTCGCTGGGCGGGTTCACCGGGGTGGGAATGGTTCAACAACTCTTCGGCCAGGGCGAGCTCCTGGTTGCGGCGCTCCGCCGGCCGGGCGACAAGGGATCTCACTGATGGCTCACCGTCCGCCGGTCGTGGTAATTGGGGCAGGTATCGCGGGGCTGACCGCCGCGGCGGCGCTCCGGCGCCAGCGGATTCCGGTGCGGTTGTTCGAGGCCGGCCGGGAAGTCGCCGGCCTGGCGGCCAGCTTCGTCGACCAGGACGGGTTCAGCTACGACTTTGGCGCCCACTTCATCACCAACCGTCTGGCCGCGGCGCTCGGCGTGGGAACGGCATGCCGGGATGTTCGCTACTACGGCGAGAGCGTGTTTCTGAAGGGTAAGACCTATTCCTACCCCTTCGGGCTGGCCGCGTCGCCTCGCTTTGCCCTGAGCGCAATCGCACGGCGCGGACGACAGATCGTCCGGCGTCAGCCCGCTGTGACGGCGGCGGAATGGTTCTCCGACATGTACGGCGAGCTGCTGGCTCGTGAGGTCGCCATCCCGTTGGTGGAGGCCTGGTCCGGCGCGCCGGCGGATCGTCTGGCCGCTTCCGTGGGCAACAAGTTCGGGTACGGCATCGGCCACACGATGTTTCTCAAGCTCGCGACCCGGGTCTTGGGGAAGGCCGTCGCGAGCGGCTACTGCAACGAGCAGCCGGAGAGCATCCACGTGTGGCACGTGTATCCCATGGGAGGCGTGGCCCTGCTCTGCCGGAAACTGGCGGAGAGTCTGGAGGAGGTGCTCCAACTCGAGTCCCCGGTGCAGAAGATCCTGGTGGAGGACGAGCGGGTGGTTGGGGTGCGGGTCCACGGGCAGGAGATCGAAGCCTCGGCGGTGGTGAGCACCGCACCGGTGCACATCCTGCCCCGGTTGGTGGAAGGATCGCAGTCGCTGCAGCACCTCGCGCGGTTCCGCTACCGTCCCATGATCTTCGTGAATCTCCGGCTCACCGGACGCAACTTGATGTCCGATGTAGTGACCTGGACTCCGGAAGCCGAATTTCCCTTCTTCCGAATCACCGAAGCGCCCCAGTCGATGCCCTGGCTGGCCCCCGCCGGCAAGACGATGCTCACCATCGACATCGGCTGTGAACAGCAGGACCCGCTGTGGACGATGGGGGACGGGGAGCTGGGAGAGCTCTGCTTGCGACACCTCCAGCCCCTGCTTCCGGATGTGCGGGAGCGGTATCTCGGCTGTCAGGTATTGCGTACTCCGATTGCCTATCCGATCTACCTGCAGGAGTATGAGGCGGAGCGCCTGAAGCTCCAGCAGTCGACGGGGGTCGCCGGGCTCCACAGTATTGGTCGCAATGGCGAGTTCGCCCACATCCTGATGGAGGACGTGTACTGGCGAACTCTGCGGAGAGTGCGGCAGGTAGTCGCCGGGTTGTCGGCTCCTCGTCCTGCGGTGGCGGAGGCCTGATGCGGCCGGCCAGACTCCTCGATCCCGATCAGGTGGACACTCCGTCGCTGTTCTCACCGGCGCGCGTCGGCTCGTTCCTCCTGCCGAACCGAATCGTCATGGCGCCGATGACGCGAAGCAGGGCAAGCGGTCACTGCATGCCTTCGGTTCTGGCTTCGGCCTACTACGCTCAGCGCGCGTCCGCGGGTCTCATCATCAGCGAGGCGGCCCACGTCTCCGCCGCGGGCGCGGGGCATCCCAACACGCCGGGAATGCATCGCGCGGACCAGGCCGCCTCCTGGCGTAGGGTCACCGACGCCGTGCACGCACGGGGCGGGAGAATTCTGGTCCAGCTGTGGCACGCCGGACGGGTGTCCCATCCTCTGAACCAACCGGGTGGTGCCCTGCCGGTCGCACCCTCGCCCATCGCGCCCGAGGGAACTGTCTTCACGCCGCGGGGACGGCTTCCCTACGTGGCGCCTCGTGAGCTGGAGACCCAGGAAGTCGTCGCGATCGTAGAGCAGTTTGCCCATGCCGCCAGCTTTGCCCTCGCGGCCGGCTTCGATGGTGTGGACATTCACGCGGCCAATGGCTATCTGCTGGATCAGTTCCTGCGCGATGGGTCCAACCAGCGGGGAGACCGATACGGCGGTGAGCCGCGAAACCGGATCCGTCTTCTCCGCGAGGTCGTGGAGGCGGTGTGTCAGGTTTGGGGATCCGACCGGGTCGGCGTTCGCCTGTCACCGCTTCATCCCGGCAATAGTATGAAGGACAGCGATCCGTGGACCACCTTCGGGTATGCCGCCAGCGTCCTCGATGCGCTCGGAGTCGCCTACCTGCACGTGGTGGAACCCGGGCCCGGGCATCCGATGGCCAGCGTGGAAGGCCTCGGCATTCTCCGGGTATTGCGGCACCTCTATCGTGGATGCTTGATCGTGGATGGCGGGCGGGATCGGGCCTCCGCCGAGTCCGCCATGCGAGCGGCCTACGCCGACCTGGTCGCCTTCGCCACGCCGTTCATCGCCAATCCCGACCTGGTCGAGCGGCTCGAATGTGACCATCCGCTGGCCGTGCCCGATCCGGCGACCTACTACGAGGGTGGCTCGCGAGGATATACCGACTATCCTCCGTTTGGCCGATCCTGCGCTGCCTCCTAGATTCGCGGCAGCAGACGGCCAGCCCCTTCCCCAACTACCAGCCGATCCCGCGGTAGAGCTCTATGCCGGGCACCTCAGCCCGGAGGCGCAGTCGTGCGACTTCACGCAGCTCGGCCCGCAACTGACCCTGCGGATCCCCGTCGAAGGGCCGAGAATAGAGTAGCCAGAAGGTTTTCCCCTTCGGCACAGTGCCATGGATAGTCTCCACCGCGGTCGCTATCCCATCTGGGGCCCGGGTATCAGAGATCGGCCGAAGCGAACGCGCCGAATCCAGGTAGTACCCGATAGGGAGCGCCATGTAGTTGGTGACCACGAACACCGGCTCGGCCGGGCCGGTGACCGATGTCAGCAGGCGCGCGGCACCTCGAGCGTCCTCATTCATGTAGCGGCCCACGGTGTGGCGGTTGAGCACTGCGGCGGCAAAGATCAGCACCAGCACGGCGACAGCGGCCCGCATCAGCCACCGGGGTCGTCCGCTCGAGATCCCCAAGGCCAACAGGACGAGCAGGGGAACCGCACACCAGGCGACATACCGAACCCGATAGCCGATATCCAACACCGCCGCGATGATCCCGCAGAGCGCGATCGGCAAGACCGTCAGCAGGGAGAATCGCCACGCCTGCCACCGACGATCCGTCCACCGGAATGCGCCCCAGACGAGAACCAGGCTCGCCGCGCCCAGGGGAAGCGCCCAGGGGAGGACTTCGCGCAACGCTTCGGTGCCGCTCACGACGTGAAGCTCTCGCAGCGACGGCCCCAGAGTAAAGCCGGTGAGGAGCGTGAACCCGGTGTACCCCACCGCGTGAAAATCCAGGGGTCTGGGGTTTTCCGGCCAGGTGAGCTGGATGTTGAGATCGGCCCGGAGGAGGAGCAGCAGCGGCAAGCTCGCGACCCCAACCAGGGCGTGCGCAGCGAACCAGCGACGCCAGTTCAGGGGCCCGCCAAGACGTAGCGCTTCCAGCACCGCGAGCGACACGAGAAGAAGGATGAAATAGTAGTGCGAGTAGAGACCCACCACGGCGGCTGCTCCGTACCATGCCCAATCGGCCGCCCGATCGGACTGACGGGCGACCTCGTAGCGCCAGAGCGCCACCACCGTGGTCAGGATGAACAGGGGATATGCCCGGACCTCCTGCGAATACCAGATGTGGATGGGCGAGATGGCAAGCAACAGGGCGCTGAGCTGGCCCAGGCGCTCTCCCCCGACTCGCCGCCCCAACTGGTACATCGCTGGGATCGCGAGCATGCCCAGAAGGACCGAGAGCCAGCGCGCAGCCTCGGGGGTTCCGGTCAACTTGAGCCATCCCTGAAGCAGGAGATTGTACAGCGGCGGCAGTCCGTCGGCGGTGACGATCGCGGCATGAACGCCGTGGCGGGCCGTGATGAGCTCCGTCATCTCGTCCATGGTGAAGCTCTGCGCCCAGAGGCCCCAGACGCGAAGGGCGAGCGCGAGGGCAACGACGAGCGAGAGGACCGGAACGCGCAACCGGCGATCGGTCTCCGCCGGAGTCGCGGGCGCGTGAGCGAGGGTCATGGAAAACAGGATCTCATGGAAAAAGGCTCGATGTCTGCAGAAACCGTTCCACAATCTAAGATCGTGCGCCGCGTGGATCATGCGGCGGGTTGAAGCACCCCGTCGCGAGGAATATGCCTTGACAGACGCGCCGTGTCTTACGACACTGTACATCGGCGCGAGCCTTCCCGAAGACGAGATGGCGCACATCCAGCGACCATTCCATCGCGCCCTGGCCGACTAATTCCTTAGTCGCAGAACACCCTCACACATCATTGGATTCCGCGGGACACCCCCGCGGCCCAGGCGCCGGATCCGTCCGTCGTGCCACTGCTGCGCCTCGCGCGGTAGTGCGTCGCCGGCGACCAACGCGTTGCGAGCCCCTCTCGCGCCGGAGGGGAATTGCGCCTGCCCAGGACCGGGCCGGCACCCTCCAGGGTGGGTCTGGGGAGTGTTCGCGACCGGATAAAAACTGGGCACAAATCTGTTACAATTCCAATTTCGGAGCTCCGGAAATGACGTCTGGATCAAAGTTTGCAGGAGGTGATCTCCACCATCAGTGTAGAACCGTCAAGTTTTTAGACTTTCGGAGGCGGCCAACCTGGCCGATATTAGCGAGGCCCAAGGGCGGCGCGGGGTTCCGGGACGGTTGGGCTCACAACAAGGAGCGGCATAGAGAGAAACCCACCATGACTTTCACTTTCAAGCTGTCCCGGCGCCTCGCCCGGTTCAGGGCATTTTCCCTGCTCGGTGCCACTCTCCTCCTGATCTCCTGTGCGGCGGATGACTCTAACGGGCCCGCCACGGTCAATCCCAACGATCCAACCGACGCCGGCCCTTCCGGTGACGTAACCGCCGATTACCATGCCGGCGGCAGATACTCCCGAAACACCTCCAATTCCCACGAGGCGTCCGGGTCCGGCGACTGGCGCTGGCGACGGCGGTGGTCCTCGCCCAGCCAGCTCAGCCTGAGCCCGGCGAGCGTCTCGGTCCAGCCCGGCGGCACCCAGAGCTTCACCGCCGTCGCCGTTCGGAAGGACGGGACGAAAATCAGCGCCGGAATGCGCTGGACCGCCACCGGCGGCACCATCGACAGCGTCGGCAACTACGTCGCCGGTAATGTCCCCGGCAACTACACCGTCGTCGTCAGCACCTGGGGCGGCCTGAGCGACACCGCCAGCGTCGTGATTGCGCGCGCCGGTACCCCTACCCCGCCGACCGATCCTGGTCCGACCGATCCTGGTCCGACCGATCCCGCGCCGGTCGCTCAGCTCGTGCTGAGCCCCTCGAAGGTGTCGATGAACACCGGGGCCAGCCAACAGTTCGCTGCCGAGGGCAAGACCAGCACTGGCTCGTCGGTCGCCGTCACTCCGACCTATACCGCCACGGGCGGCACCATCTCCTCGAGCGGCAGGTACACTGCGCCCGGCACGCCAGGTAACTATCGCGTTGTCGCGACCGATCCGGCTTCCCGCAAGGCCGATACGGCCACGGTGACCGTAACTGAAGACAAACCGGTGCTGGCTCAGGTCATTTTGTCCCCGACTACTGCGTCGCTCCTGACCGGCCTGACCAGGCAGTTCACCGCCACCGGTAAGGCTACTGACGGCACCACGATCTCGATTAATCCCGCGTTCAGCGCGACGGGCGGTTCCATCTCGTCCAGCGGCATGTACACAGCGGGAACGACGCCGGGAACCTACCGGGTCATTGCGGCGGACGACGGCAAGGCTGACACGGCCGTGGTGACCATCTCGTCGCCGCAGCCCGCGCCCACGCTGAACCAGGTGATTCTGAGCCCAACCACCAGCTCCCTCTCGGTAGGCGGCACCAAGCAGTTCTCCGCGAGCGGCAGGCGCAGCGATGGCTCGAGCATGTCCGTCACGCCGACCTATTCGGCGACCGGCGGCACCATCAGCTCGTCCGGCATGTACCAGGCCGGCAAGAGTGCCGGCAAGTATCACGTCATCGCGACCGCTTCGGGCAAGTCGGACACCGCAGTTGTCACCATCGTTGATTCGGTGGAGGCAGTCACGGTGAGTCCATCGTCGGCCAGCCTAACGGTGGGAGACACCAAGCAGCTGACGGTAGCGATCAAGGATCCTCTTGGGACCGTGCTCTCGGGACAGACGGTCTCCTGGTCCAGCTCCAACACCTCAGTCGCGAAAGTCTCCTCGAGCGGCTTGGTGACAGCTCTCGCGAAGGGTTCGGCGACGATCACCGCGAGCAGCGGCGGCAAGCAGGATCAGTCGGCGATCAGCGTGGCAGACGACACGCCGACCACCCCACCGACGACGCCCCCCAGCTCACCGCCACCATCCGGCTCCATCAGCGGCTGCCCGTCCAGCGGCTATGACCGGCTGGTGAATGTGAGCAGCTCGAGTCAGCTCAGCTCGGCCCTGGCCAACGCCCGGGCGGGCGACCAGATCCAGCTTGCGCCCGGGACCTACTCCGGTGCCAGGCTCTCGACCGACGGGGTGACCGTCTGCGGCCCCGAGTCAGCCTTCGTCAAGGGCGGATTCGGCGTTCTCAGCGTGAACGACGTGACTTTCCAGGGCTTCTCGGCGGATGGATTCCAGCCCTTCAACTTCTTCGGTGGCAAGCGGAACCGGCTCCGCGGCTTGACCATCTCCAACGTGGGGCAGGAGGCCATCCACCTCCGCTGTGGCTCGAGCGATAACGTAGTGGAAGGCGTCACCGTCCATCATACGGGGCGGTCCACCGAGAAGTACGGCGAAGCGGTCTACATCGGGTCGGATCCCTCCAACGTGCAATCGATGTGCGGCACCTCCTCCGATGCGAGCCTCCGAAACAAGGTGATTGATTCGCACTTTGGCCCGTACGTCACCGGTGAGGACATCGACGTCAAGCCGGGCGCTGACGGAACCGTCATCTCGGGCAATACTTCCGATGGGAACGGCAAGGCGTTCATCGCGGGCTTTGCCGAATCGTTCTACACCATCCGCGCCAGCAACGTCAGCGTGACCGGGAACAGGGCCGATGGCGGACCGAAGAACGGCTTTTGGAGCTTCGGTGGATCGGGTGTGACCTATCACGACAACGTGCTCGACGTACCGGGCATGGCCTTCCGGGTTGACCCAGGCACGCTGGTAAGCTGTGACAACCGGGTAACCGGCGGTTCATTCGGCAACGTCTCCTGCAGGTGAGGCTGTTGGGGTAGCAGTCTGGATGACCGCAGCAGTTGGGAAGGGCCGGGGGGTTCCCCGGCCCTTCTGTCTTGCGCTGCCTGCTTGCGCGGCCTCCTCCGACATCCGATCCTAGTAGGTGATGCGCTTCCCCCTGCTTCTGCCCATTCTCGTGCTGCTCCTTGCCCTGCGGTGCCAGCGTGCACCGGTGGCGTCTTCCGACCCCGAGCCGCCTCAGGTGCCCGGCGGGGCCGACCCCGATACCAGTGGAACCGATGTCCCGCCCCCGCCGGACACCACACCGCCCGCGCCGGGCCTCTGCAGCGAATATCCCCACCTGCGGGTGATCGAGGTCTCTACCACGGCCCAGCTCACCAGCGCGCTGCGGGCGGTGCGTCCGGGCGATCTCATTCGGCTCGCGCCCGGTGGGTATCAGGGTGGCCTGGTGATCACCGTATCGGGTACCAACACGGCGCCGATCACGCTCTGCGGCAGCTCCGCGGCGGTGCTGGATGCCGGCACGTTGTCCGATCGGGACGTAATAACGCTGCGCGCCAGCCATTGGAACTTTGTGGGATTTTCGATCACGAATGGTCTGCGCGGGGTGTACGCCGAGCGGGCGCTCTATAATACTCTGGAGGACCTTACCATCTTCAACCTGGGCCAGGAGGGCGTGCAGTGGAGCGCCTTCAGCTCGCATAATCGGGTGTTGAAGAGCCGGATTCATGATACCGGCCGGGTCATCGCCGAGTACGGCGAAGGAGTTTACTTCGGCCACGCCCGGACCCAATGGTGCCTGTACACCGGCTGCGAACCCGATCGCAGCGATTCGAATGAAGTCCGGGACAACGTCATCGGACCCAACGTCACGGCGGAGCACATCGATGCCAAGGAGGGTACCACGGGCGGCATCATCTCCGGCAATACCTTCGACGGGCGCGGCATGGTCCGGAGTCGGCCGTGGGTCGATTCCTGGGTCGAGATCAATGGCAATGGATACACGGTGAGTGACAATCAGGGATCAGTCGCGCCGGTGGACGGCTTTCAGGTCATTATCGGGTTACGTGGGTGGGCTAACGACAACGTCTTTGCCCGCAATCGCGCCGATATTCAGGCCGACGGGTTCGGGTTCCGGATCGATTCGGGGACGTCAGGCAATCGGGTAGGATGCGACAATGTGGTGGAGGGCGCCGGCAAGGGCCTGTCGAATGTCGCCTGTCAGTGAGTCCTAGTGCCGACTACGTCTCCCGTTCGCTGTCCTTTCCGGGGCCGTCCCGCAAGATCGCGTACGAGCCACGGCACCAGAGCCCACGGCTCGACCAGATAGCGCCGCCAGACCCGCCGCGGTCGCGTCACCAACCGAAACAGCCATTCCACCCCTGCAGGACCCACCCACCTTGGCGGCAACGGGAGTTCCCCGGTCAACAGCTCCATGAATCCGCCGAGGTTGAAGACCAGGTTGGCGTCGATGCGGTCGAAGAAATCAGCGATCCAGTGCTCCTGCCGCGGCATGCCCATCCCCAGACACAGAATGTTGGGCCGGTACCGGGCGATCGCGGCCAGGAGATCCTCCGCCTCCGGATGCCCGGGAGTCGGATTGAAGTAGCCGTGGGATGACTCTATCTGGAGGCCGGGAATCTCCTGTCGCAGGATGTCGGCGGCTCGGGCTGCCGTTCCCGGCTTGCCTCCCAGGAGAAAGGTGCGCCATCCCCTCGCTATGCCGTGCGACAGCAGGGGCTTGATCCACTGGATCGCCGTGATCCGGTGCTCCATCCGCAGCGGGTACCCCAGAAGGCGGCCCAGCTGGATCATCGGCGTCCCATCGACGTACGTCGCGCTGGCCAGGCTATAGTACTGCCGCATCTTGGCGTCGTGGTGGTACAGATAGACGCTATGGAGGTTGTGGTTGGCGATGACTCGGCGGTTCCCGGAGGCGATCGCGTCCTCGACCAGCTCGAAGAGAAGCTCGACGTTGATCGCGTTCACCGGCACGCCCAGGAGATGGTACACCGGAAGGCTCTGAAGCCGAGGATTCGTTGGGGCTTTCACCCGGTGGCTCTCCCGTAGCCGGTCTGCCGAGACTGGAAGTATCTCCAGAGTGTCCGGAAGGCCGGCGCCGGGGCCACCAGACAGGCGCACCAGTAGGCCAGCAGCGCGAGACGGGTGTTCCACCCGAAGGAGCGATCCTGCACGGTGGCGAGCGCCAGCCGGCCAAAGGCACTGAGCTGGCTGGACAGACTGCCCCGCAGCTTGGCCAAGGCGAACCGGTTGCGCAGGAAGAATGAGTTGCGCAGCAAGACATGCTCGAGGCCGAAGTGCGCAGCGATGCTCCGCTGCAACTCGAGCGATCGGGTCAGCCCCTCGGGCGAGAGCATGCGTCCGATGTACTGTCCGCCCGGATGAAGCCGGTACTCGCCCAAGGGCGCGCTAAGCGCCCGAACCGGCGCGAGCAGCGTCGCCCCAAAGGTGAGATAGGCATCCGCACCGTACGTGAACTTGGTAGTCGGCATGGGCAGCAATTGAGCGAAGATGTCGGCCCGGATCACCACCCCCGGCGGCGCGACGTGCCTGCCGGTTGTTCGCAGTAATTCCCGGCAATCCCCATCCGAGAGCCTGGCCCGGAGGGGCCGGATGTCCCCGGTGCGCGAGCCGTCAGGCCGGATCACGTACAGCGGATGGCCGATCATCCCGGCGTCGGGACTCTCGAGGGCTGCTCGATCTACGGCTTCCAGTTTCTCCTCGGTCCATCGGTCGTCGGAGTCGAGCAGGCAGATGTACTGTCCCCGGCAATGGGCAAACCCTTGCGCCAGGGCGGAGGACTGCCCGCCATTCGCAATGCTGAGGAGTCGTACGGGGTTGGGCTGAGTCTGCTGTAAGCGGGAGATCCACGCAGCAATTCGCTGGGGGGTCTCATCGGTGGAGCCGTCATCCACGACCACGATCTCGAAGTCCCGAAAGCGCTGTCGAGCGACGCTGTCCAGTGCCTCCTCCACATAGGCCTGATGGTTGTACGCCGTCATGAGCACGGAGAACCGGGGCCGCTTCTCGCTCACGCGCCCCAGCCTGGCTCACTCACGCCTTCTGGGTTCGCCGACCGCCGGCCGGCTGGATAGCTGTCGGCCCCACCGCACGCCATGCTCGCGCCTACGATGTACACTACCCAAAGCATGGTGTTGTGTTTCAGGAACGAGCTCTCGGTGAGGTTATAGAGCACGACAAACGACAGCAGGATGAGAGGAGCGACCGTTTCGGTGGTCCGGGCCAGACGGGCACGCTTCAGCGCGGCGATGAAAGCGGTTCCCAGGGCGATAACCGTGGCCGTCAGGCCCACGAGCCCCAGATCGAGCGTGAGGTCAATGAATCCGTTGTGCGAGTGGGGCGTCTTCCAACCGATCGCTGCCCAATACAGTCCGGAATCTCCAATCCAGCCTCGCCAAAAGCCCCCAAACCCGTAACCCAGCCAGGGGTGACGCTGGATGAAGAGCAGCGCCACCGCCCAGAGCTCGGTTCGCCCGGTCATGGTGGTGTCCTTGCCCAGATCCGAGGCCAGTTGCGTAAGGTGCGAGTGCAGCCAGAACACTCCGCCTATCAGCAGGAGAATGCACACCACGATCAAGGGGATCAGGAGCGTCGTTCGAAGGCGCAGGCTGGCAGAGAACCGCGTCAATGCCGCGAGGGTCACCAGCACGAGGAGGCCCGTGGCGGAGAGAGACATTCCCAAGGCGGCCACCGAGAGCGCTATGGCGATCCACAGAGGCCACCGGCCCCGGACCTGACCGATCAGCAACAGCATGCAGAGAACCGCGTTGAGCACCATGGCCCGGGCAAGCACGTTCTTGGTGTCGAACACGCCTCGCCAGGCGGGTTGTTCACTGGGGAGCACGGCCCCGGCCGGATCCATGACTCCCCAGTAGAGGCTCAGGACCGCGGTAAACGTGAGCACGATCATCATGAGGGCCAGGGTTTCCCGGGGACCGCGCCGAGCGAGAAGGCACCAACCAAACGCGCTGGTAGCCAGAATCGCGATGCTGTGCCGCACCGTCATATCGGGTGCCTGGGACCAGAACATCGAGGCGCTCACCACCCCCAGCAGAACCAGGGTCCAGGGGTGGGCCAGTACGGCCCTTGTCACCGCTTTGAGGCGCAGGACTATGAGGAGTGCGAGGATGCCATACAGCGGAGCGAAGATCGAGTCGGTAAGCGAATTCTCCCCTGCCGCGGCCGCGGTCGGATCGCCGAGGGGTTTGAACCCCCCGCCCGACATGATCAGCAACACGAACAGGAAGTAGCCGCGCTCGGCCTGATTCCCCAGCCAGCCGAGGGCCCGATCGATGCCCCGCCCGCGCACCGGCAGGGCCTCTCCACCGAGCGGCCACGATGGCGAGGCATCCATCGAAGAAGACGCGCTTCCCGATGGGAAGGGTTCCGGTCTCACAGAGCCTCCGAAGCCGCCAACTGGCAGTACGCTTCGGTTGTCAACTGTCCCGCGTGCTCCCACCCCAGACGATCGATCGACGAGCAATGTCCTCGCTGGGCCGCTCGAGCCCAACGCCCGGCGCTTTCCAGCTCCGGCGGTGTCAGGGAGCCGGAAAAGGTTCGCACCCACTCCGGCCCGGCGGTGGACTGAAGCTCGCCCATCGCCCCAGTGAGCGGCACCAGGACGGGGCGATCGAAGGAGAGAGCCAACATCGCACTCCCAGAGTTCAGAATCTCGGTAAAGGGCAGCACCACCAGATCGCACGCCTTGAGATATAGCTGCACGGCATCATTAGGGACGTGGTCCAGGCTCAGGTGCACTCGCAAGTCGCCGGCTGCGGCTTCGGCGACCTCGGCCCGAATTGCCGCGCTCTCCGGCTGCCCCGCGATGAGGAGCCGAGCCTCGGGATCCTGCAGGGCTCGAAATGTCTGCACCAGGTGAGGGACGTTCTTGTATGGGCGAATTCTTCCCAGGAACCCAAAGACCGTGCTCCCGAGCGGGATCCCCAGGCGGCAGCGGGCTTCCTCGAAGCTCATGTGATTGGAGTAGGCGCGACGAAAGTGGCCGTGCGGTATGACGAACCCGGGAAGCCGGCACAGAGGCGGAAAGGTCTCACGAGCAGCCTGGGCTCCTCCGGCGGTCAGCGACACGTATCCGTCGACCAGGGGGAGCAGCCCACGCCACAACCAGCGCTGGAGCCGCGGATGGGGCAGCTCGTGAGGGTGCAAGTTATGAACCGTCCACACCACCTTGGTTCCCCGCAGGCGCGCTGCCCAGATCAGCGAGAGGAATGCGATGCCTCGCAGCGCCGCCCGAACCGAATTCGGGACATTGATAACTATCTCAGGCCAGTGTACGTGAAAAATGCTCGGCGGAGACGTGAGGAGCTTCCAGGGAGAGAAATCATCCACTCGCACCCCGGACTCGGTCACTGCCTCGTACAGCATCACGTTGTAGGGATTTTCGGACCGGAACGCCGGCCACGCCATGACCCCTGCTGCAAGCACGTCCCTGGCGCTGGCGCAGCCATCCTGAAGTTCGCCAGCCGGCAGGGTGGAGCTCTCAGACATTGGATCTCAGGGCCCAGTCTATCGGCCCTCGTAACACTCGGGGAAGCGGTGCCGCGGCGCTCGAGAGCCGTTGAAACAGCTGCTCGGGGCGAAAGCCCACGGGGAGGAGCCGCATTCCGGTGAGCATCGCGGCGGCACTCGCGGCTATGATCGCGAGCAGCGTGTTGCTTTGGCTCGCACCAGCGCTCTCGGCTGCCCAACGAGTCAGGCTCGCCACCACGAACACCAGCAACGCGACCGTCATCCCTGGAGTCTGCGCGCCGAGGAAGTCGCGCCAGCTCAGCCCGGCAATGCGTGAGCTCAGGAGTCCCATGGCCACGTACTTGAAGAGGATGGCGGTCGCCACGCCGAGGGCGGCACCGGTGACTCCCCATCGTGACCCCACGCCAGCACCCACCAGCACCCAAATCGCGTACACGATTTGGCGTCGCAGTTCGGCATCGATCCGGCCGGTCGCGTGGGTTACGGCTCCGGCAGGAAGAGTGATGACACGGAACAGACCCACGGCACAAAACACCTGAAAGGGCCTCACGGCGCCGGTCCAGACCGGGCCATACAACACTCCGATCAGATACGGGGCGGCCACAGCCATGCCTGCCATCACCGGACCAGCGGCCAGGGTCACAAAGGATAGCGACATCCGGTATGCCTGCCGAAAGCGGGCGCGGTCGGCGCGAAGTTCGGCGAGCGCGGCAAACATCAGGCTGAACAGATTGTTGCCGATGTAGCCGAGAGGGAGCATCATCAGCCCGAACGCGCGCGCGTAAAGGCCCAACTGCGGAGCACCCAGCAAGCGGCCGACGACCAGGTTGTCGCCGTAATAGGCAACCTGTCCCACGGCGCCATTCATTGCGCCAAACGACCCAAAACCGAGAAGCTCTTTCGCCTCCTGCCGGGCCAACAGCAGATCGAACCGGGGGCGGGCCATCGCGACGACCAGAGCATTGGCCAACGCGGACTGGATCAGGGCGCCAATGACCAGGCTCCAGACCCCGAAACCCTCGATGGCGAGGCCCACGGCGACGAGGCCGGAGCCCACGCTGTACCCGGCCAGGTCCGCCAGCGCCAGCTGGCGAAAGGCGAGCTTGCGCTGCAGCAGGGCCCGCCCCGTCACGCCGAATCCGGCAAACAGAAACAGCAGGGATTCCGCCCTGAGAATGGCGGGTAGCCGAGGTGCTGCCATCAAGATTCCGGCGATGGGAGCCAGCAGGAGCAGCACGCCGGCAAGGAGGGCCCCGAGCAGCAGGCCCAGGGTGACGGAGGCACGGAGATGCCGCTCTGTGAGGGGCTGGCGCTGAATAACGGCGAAGCCCAAGCCGAAATCCAGGATCAGGGTAGGAAGGGCCACCACGATCGTGCCCATCGCCGCCAGGCCGAAGTCTGCCGGCGCCAGCAGGCGGGCCAGCGCCACGCCGACCCCGAACTGCAGCAGCGCCTGCAGCACCGAGGAGAGAACTCGCCACTGGGCGGCGCCGACCGCCCGGCGCCCCAGGCTTTCGCCCGGGGGGGCGGCGTTTTCGGGTGTACCGATGGTGCTCGCTGCCACGGAAGCCGCCGCTACGCGGCGCCGGTACCCTTCACCACCGCAGGCACTGTCCGCGCCAGGATCTGCAGGTCGAGACCGAGGGACCACTGGTCGATGTAGCGCAGGTCCAGTTCGATCCAATCGTCGAACGTCAAATTGCTCCGCCCGCTCACCTGCCAGATGCAGGTGATTCCCGGGCGCACGCTGAAGCGACGCATGAGCGCCGCCTCGGTGAAGCGCTGCACGTCGCGAATCGCCAGCGGCCGGGGGCCCACCAAAGACATATCGCCGAACAGGACGTTCGCCAGCTGAGGCAGTTCGTCGATGGACGTCCGGCGGAGGAAGGCGCCCACCGGCGTAATCCGGGGATCGCGAGCGATCTTGAAGATCGGCCCCTGCTTCTCGTTCTGCTCTTCGTAGAGATGCTGCAATTGCTCCGCATTCTGGACCATCGTCCGGAACTTGAACATCCGGAAGCGCCGGCGATTGTAGCCGTAGCGTTCCTGGGCAAAGAAGACCGGACCGGCGCTGGTGAGCTTGATGGCCAGCCCGGCCAGCAGGAAGAGAGGCGACAGTACAACCAGGCCGATGCTCGAGCCCAGGACGTCGATGCCGCGCTTGATCAGCAGCCGATAGTCGTCCGCCGCCACGGGGATATCGACGACGGCGAGTGACTCGGTCCTGGCGCCGTGCGCCGGCAGCGACTGGTGGAACAGGTCGGCCAGGTAACGTGCCCGGACGCCGACTCGCTGGCAGACCTGGATCGCCTCCTGGATCTCGTTGTAGCACGACTTCATCGGGAGCGCGATCAGCACCTCATCGATGGCCCGGTGCATCAGGAGCCCCTCCAGCTCACTCAGGCTGCCGAGCATCCGGCGGCGCAGGAGATCGGATGTTGGAGCCTCGGGCGCATCGACGAAGCCCACGACGTGGCGCTGCTCCGAATCCTCTTCCAGCCGCTGGTAGACGCTCAGAGCTCGAGGGCCGCTGCCCACGATGAGCACCTCGCGCACGGGAGCCACGTTCGACGCGGAGACCGAGCGCAGCAGCGCTCGAAGCGCGAGCAGCATCGGAATGCTGAGGACCCAGAACCAGAGCACGGTCGAGTAGCGGAAGGCCCCGGTGACCGAGATCGCCGGGAAGACCAGGGCGCCGGCGCTCACGATGGTGCAGAGGGTCCAGACCCGGATGGCTTCGGCTTTCCGGAGCCGGATTTGGTCCCAGGTATAGAGGCTCAGAAAGCCTGCGGTAAGCCGCCAGGTGAGGACAAACCCGGACACCAGCAGCAGGTTCTTGACTGTGATCCGGAGGCCCAGGAAATCGTGAAAGCCATTGGGAAACCGGCTCACGTTGCTGAGGATGAAGACCGTCAGCAGCAGGGCGACAGCCACCGGCGTCTCGATGGCACGGCACATGGAGACGTACAGGCGCTCGCTGGGCCGCGGCTCGGTGCGCGACCGCAACCCGGCTCCGGCCTCCGCCGCGGCTGGCGCGGGAGGCCTGCCGCTGGGCGATGCAGGGGGAATCGCCCTAGGACGTCGAAGGGGTGCTGTACTGTCCATAGTCGTAGTAGCGGTATGCCGGGTCGTAGGTGGCGTCGCGGCGGAAATCGATATCGTTGAGCACCACTCCCAAGACCCGGGCTCGGACATGGCCCAATTGTTCCATGGCGTAGCCCAGCGCGGCGGAGTGGGTGACCCCCGCCCGGGCGACGATGACCACGCCATCCGCACTGGAGCCGAGCAATGCCGCATCGGTCATCATGTTCACCGGGGGCGAGTCGATGATGATGGTCTCGAACTGCCCTCGGAGGCTTTCCAGCAGTACCCGCAGTTCCTGAGACGCAAGCATGGCCGACGGATTGTTGGGTAAGGTGCCACTGGTGAGGTAGTGCAGCGTCCCGCCATCCTGCACCCGGATGGTTCGACAGGCATCCTCGAAGCGAACCGCCCCTCGCACCACATCGGCGAATCCGGGGGACCGAGGAACATCGAAGACCCCGTGAACCGTGCCCCGGCGCAGATCGGCGTCGATCAGGAGCACGCTTCCACCGCGATGGGTGAGCGAGAGCGCCAGGTTGACGACGCTGGTCGTCTTCCCTTCCCCGGGCTGGGAGCTGGTGAAGACGATGGTCTGCACCGGCTGATCGGCCCGCGAGTGCAGCAGGTTGGTCTGAAGGCTTCCGTACGCCTCGGCGATGGCGGTCCCAATGCCGGTGATCGCCACCTGCTGGATGCGCCGCGGCATTGGTGCCGGCTCGGCCGGCGCCTCGTGCGGTTGATGATTGCCGCTGCGGTGCCGGCTCGACTCCGGACCGATCAGGAAGGTGTAATCCCGGCGTACCGGAGTGTCCTTGGGCGGCGCGGGTGGCGGAGGCGGCTTGGGGGTCGGGAGCAGGGACTCCCGCACCACGTCGCGACGTTCACTGATCAGCGCCACCTTCTTGCCGGGACGGGGAATGCGCGGAATGAGACCCAGCACCGGCAATCCGGTCGCGTCGGTCACATCGCTACGGCTGTGGACCGACTTGTCCAGGTATTCGATCACGA
>DATBKD010000099.1:0-7689 GCA_036556025.1 Gemmatimonadales bacterium
CTCGTACACCTGATGGATCACGATGAACAGCATCTCGTCGTGCTCCGGCCCCTTCGAGAGAGGCTGCTGCAGGGCGAGGAGCTGGTTGATCTTCAGGTATTCGGTGTACGAAGGCATTGGGCGACCTCGGTTGCCGGTCAATGTAATCGGGCCAGCTCTTTCGCCGCCCGGTCGATCGCCGCGGCCTCCTGCTCCAGCATCCGGCCCAACGCTTCGGCCTGTTGCTCGGCCTCCGCCCACTGCTTCCCTTCGATTGCCTCTCGTATGCCGGGGAAACTCTTGGCCGAATAGCCGGTGTACCAGCCGGGTGCACTCAAGAGGTTCTTGTACCACGGGCGGCGGGGAAGCCCGCTATCGGACGCCCACGCCCGCTCCGTCAGGGGGATCAACCAGTTCACCCGCGCAGCGCCGTCCGACTGAAGTGCCTTCCCTCCGCCTCTCATCGCTCTGCTCAATGCCTCCTCATATTGGTCCGCCGCGCTGTCCACCCGGTCGGCTCCATTCTCCACCGGAGAGAAGTTGAGATGCGGCGGAATTGCTTCCTCGGTTGGGGCTACGGTCGGGCGCCTCGGGTCGTTCATCGCTACGAAGGCGCCTTCTTTCACCTGGCGATTCTGCTCTTCCAGCGAGTCCCGCACGTTCTTCAACAGATCCTGAACTTCACGGAGATTGGTGCGCACTCGTTGGGTGACGCCGGTGAATTCGTACGGCAGCACCTCGGCGTCGGCCAGTCGCATGCTGAGGGTCCCCACCGTCCGCGCCAGCAAACGCTCATAGACGAAGGCGGTATCGCTAAAGGTGGTGAACCAGTGGAAACTGTCATAGATCGAGTGATAGACGCCTCCGTCGTCCTCCCCCCCAAAGGAGAGATTGAGCGCGGCGATACCAAGATGGTGGTAGAAGGCCGTGTAGTCAGAGCCCGCGCCCATCGGGCCGACCGGGAGATCCGCTCGGCCCCGGGCTTCCTTCCTGCGATCGGCCGAGCCGGCGGTCGTGATCGCCCGGAGGCGAGCCCGGGTCAGCACGCTCATGTTGGCTTCGGGGTCGGCGATGTCGGCTGCCACCTCGCTGATTACCCGCTGCAGCGCGGGGGAGCCCTCGGCGCTCAGGAAGCCACGCCCGTTTCCGTCCGTGTTGATGTAGGCGACCGCATGCTGGGCCAGCTCCTCGGCGTGGGCTTCAGCCCACTCGGTGGAGCCCAACAGCATCTGCTCCTCACCGTCCCAGGCCGTGAGGATGATGGTCCGGCGGGGACGCCAGCCCTGCTTGAGAAGTGCCGCCAGTCCCCGCGACTCCTCCAGGAGCGCCACCAGGCCGGAGATCGGGTCCGCGGCGCCATTCACCCAGGCATCGTAATGGTTACCCCGAATGATCCATTGATCGGGCTCGACGCTCCCGGGAATCCGGACGATGACATCGCGCGCAGGGGTGAGCCGCCAGTCGGACCGCACGCGAAGATGGACGCGGGCGGGGCCGGGCCCGAGATGGTACGTCATAGGCAAGCCGCCCATCCAATTTCCCGGCACCGGTCTTCCACCCAGCGCCGTGAGGAGTGGCTCCGCGTCCGCGTAGGAGAGCGGCAGCACCGGAATCTTGGGAATGCTTGACACCTGGCTCCGGTCCAGGCGCTTGGCGTCGGCCGTCGCGCCGATGCCGGGAGTGAGTGGATCGCCGGCATACAGGGGCATATCCAGCACGCTCCCTCGCTGGACCCCTCCACTGGGGCGAAAGGGCCCACGGGGATAGACGTCGCCCGCATGGTACCCATCGTCCTCCGGATCGGAATAGAGGAGACACCCAACCGCCCCATGTTCCGCCGCTAGCTTGGGCTTGATGCCGCGCCAGGAGCGTCCATAGCGCGCGATCACGATGGCGCCTTTGACCGAGACGCCGAGCCGCTTCAGCCGATCGTAGTCCTCTGGGATGCCGTAGTTCACATAGACCAACGGCGCGGTGACATCTCCGTCGGGGGAGAAGGCGTTGTAGGTGGGGAGCTGCTCGGCGTGTTGGCTAGAGGTTGGATCCTCGGTCATTGCCGGCTCGCGCAAGCGGGCCGCATAGTGATGAGGAGCGACCAACTCGACGATGCGCTCTTTCGGGCTGGCGAACAGCACGTGGAAGGTCTCGATCTTGGCGTCGAGTCCCCAGGAGCGAAACTTCCGCACCAGCCACTCGGCATTTTCACTGTCTGCCGCCGAGCCCAGGTGGTGCGGGCGCCGGGAGAGAAACCGCATCGCCTCTCGCAGGCTGTCCGGCTGGGGGATGTCGCGAAACTTGGATTCCCACTCCCGCTCTGCTCTGGCGGACTCCTCCGAGAACCCCCGCAGGGGAGTTTCGTGGTTGGTGGAAGGCGAGGACAGTACGAGGAGCGTCGCTGCCAGAAGGAAGCGTTCGGGATACAAGGCCATCTTCATCTCGTCGGTGGGATTGAGCTCAACGTTGGGGTTCGAGCTGACGCAGCCGGACCACGGCGGCGACAAGATCGACGCTGGATTGCGGAGTCCGCAGGGCAGTGGAGGGTTCGCCATCGAGAACAGCTCGAAGCTGGATCACCCGGGCGCGCCGCTCGGGTCCGCCGAGCAACTGGGCGCGGGGCCGAGCCCGCATGGTGCGAATGGCGTCGCGCAGCGTGTCGAGTGTAAAGGGCTTGGTCAACAGGGGAAGTCGGCGATCGGGCAGGTGATGCTCCGGAAACCCGGTCATCGCCAACACCCGGAGATCGGGACGAAACACCGAGAGCACCTCGGCGAGCTCCTGGCCCCCGATTCCCGGCATAGTCAGATCGGTGAGGACCAGATCCAGTGGACCACGATGTCTCTCGATCAGCCGCAGCGCCGACTCCGCATCCTCCGCTTCCAGGACCATCTGCCCATCATGTTCCAGTACCCGACGTACCACGCGGCGCACCGACGCTTCATTGTCGACGACGAGGATGGTCTCGGCGGGGGGACGGCCGACAGGGCGTCGTCGTCTCGGCGTGGCGGGTTCGCCCATAGGAACCGCGTGTCGGATGACCGGGTACGTTGGCACCGGCAATATTCGGCACCTCAGTTGCGGACGCAAGCTCGTAGCCGGTCCCCGCGCGGCGTGGTGTCAAACTGGCCGCGGTGCAAGCCTTGCCCCTGATGGGAACGCCGTTTAGACTCCCGCTCCCGAAGACCGGGCGATTAGCTCAGCTGGTTAGAGCGCGCGCCTCACATGCGCGAGGTCGGGGGTTCAAGTCCCTCATCGCCCATGCTTCCGCCGGGTCGCTGGCTCCCTCGAAAATGTCCGGCACGCCGCGGGCTTGCTCTGCGCGACCTTCGGAAGAACATTCTGAACTGGCCGAATCCATGCCTCGGTCGAGGACGAAGCCGTGCTTCCCACGATTGAGGATCTTCACCACGTACCACATCGGTAAGGTCACATGGTGACTCAGACTCTGGCGCAGCCCTCCATCGAGCTCACGCTGGGAGAGCCGAGCGTCTCGGACCCCGTGAGTTTCGCCCGGGGCCAGGGGATTCCGGAGTTCCCCTGTCTCTCGCGAGCCCACGCTCCGTCCAGCTGTGTGCCCTGCGTGGACTTCTCCCCGTGGCTCCGCCGCCGCATTCAGGTAGGCGACGTCAACGCCGTGGGCGAGTATCTCTGGCAGGTGCGTCAGGCGAATCCGGGTGCTGGTGAAACCGCCGAGCAGTTCCGCCAGCGGTTCCGGAACCTGGCGGCAGCGCTGCTGGCCGCGCCGCTCGACCGCTACCTCGAAGCCGGCAGCGAGGAAGCCTACCTCGATCTCCGGGTCACGTTGGTGCTGCTGGCTGTGCACGAGAGCTTCTCCGGCTTCATCATGACCGGCGAGGCACCGGACTTCGTGGCCGCGGTCATGGCGCCCCACGCGCTGAACATCCGCGGCGCGGAAGAGCTGATCGACCAGCGCAACGCCTTCGTCCTGGAAATGGGACAGGAGATGAGCTACTGGGCGAACTGGCCCACGTTCTCACCCGCCCTCAGGCGACTGGCTCCGCCCGAGCATGGCTCCCTCCGGGTCCTGCTCGATGCGCTGCGGAAGCTCCCCCTAGGCACTCGGGCCCATGCGGTCGATGCGCTGCGCCATCTCAGCGCGGATCCTCAGCTTCCCCGCACCCTTCCCAGTCTGAGCCGCTACGAGACCCGCAAGCGCGGCCTCGACGTCAGCGAATCGTCGCATCGCATCGTGGAGAGCGGGCTGGTCGTCGCCGCGAGCGACTTGGCAGCGTGGCTTTCGGGATGGACTCGTCGAGATCTACTGGGGTTTCTGGCGCAGTCGGGCGTGAGCGCGCGGAACTCATGGAGCAAGGAGCGACTGGCGGAGGTCGCCAAGGCAGAGTGCACCGAGCTGCTCCGCGAGCGGATGGCGGCCTCCGGCGCGGTCGAGCTGGCGCCGATGTATGTTGAGGCGGCCCGACGCTTGCGTGCCTATGTGGATCGTGCGCGGGAGACGTGGCGGGTGTGGTTGGCCTTCGGGACGGGGCTGCAGCAGGTCTAGATCAGCCCGCCTCGCCGCAGTCTCCCGATCTGATCAAACCGTTCCTCGTGCACCGCCAGGACCTCCTCGGGTGAGACCGTGGCGACACCCGGCTTGCCTACCTCCACTCCTGCCGCATAGTTGGCCAATAGCGCCGCTTCGTACACTGACGCTCCGGCCGCCAGCGCAGTGCCCATCCACGCGGTCACCGTGTCACCCGCGCCGGAGACGTCGTAGATCTTGCGCGCAATGCTCGGGATCTGGGTGGCGCTGCCGTCCTTCATGACCAGCACCATGCCTTCGGGGCCCAGCGTCACCAGCAGATTGTCTGCCCGGAGACGGGCCAAGACCTGCGGCAACGCCTTGCGATCCTGAAGGTCAACCGCCGCTCCCAGGGCGGACTCGAGTTCTCGCCGGTTCGGCTTGAAGACGGTAGCGCCGGCGTACTCGAAGAATTGGCGGAACTTGGGATCCACCACGATGGGAATTCCCCGGCGCTTCGCGATCTCGATCACCGACGTGATCAGGCTCGGCGCCAATGCTCCCTTGTTGTAGTCCTCCAAGAGCAAGGCGTCGGCGTCCGCCAGCGCGTCCCGGGCCACTCGGGTGATTCGGGCAAGATCCGCACCTTCGAGCAGGGTGTCCACCTCATCGTCAATGCGTACGATCTGCTGGGCGCGGGCTATGATGCGGGTCTTGGACGTGGTGGGCCGGCCTGCCACCGTGAGCACGTAGCGATCGTCCAGCCGAGCGACCGCCAGCTCCTGGCGGATGGCTGAGCCGTCTCCGTCGTCCCCCACGGTGCCCACCAGGAAGCAGGTTGCCCCCAACGCGGCGACGTTGGCCGCGACGTTGGCCGCGCCCCCCAGTGCGGCGTGCCGCTCGCGCACGGCGACAACCGGCACGGGTGCCTCCGGCGACAGTCGCTCGGTCTCGCCGATCAGGTATCGGTCCAGCATGATGTCGCCCACCACCACCACTCGGCTGCTCTTCATCTTTCGGATGAGCTGAAGCAGCCGCTCGCGGGTGAGCGGCGCCGACGAAGACTTCATCGCAGGGCTCCTCGCCGACTCAAGCCCAACGTGGCCTGGACCCGTCCCTCTAACCGATCGACCGTGCGCCCCTCCTGATGTTGCCAGTTGACGATGTGATGCAGCCCCGCATCAGCTTCGAGATCGACCGGCCCCTGACGCCCGCGGATCGCGACCCCGAGCCGATAGGTGCGTTCGACCACGCCGATGAAGATCTGGGGAATCTGCCCCGCCTCTTCCGGAGTGGCGGGAAAGGGATCGTCGATCTGGCCCTGTCCCTGCCGCAACACGGTCAGGTCGGGACTGACCAGCCAGCGCTGCCGCAGCGGGAACGAGACGCTGGCGGTCAGCTGATCCATGTCGGCAAAATTGCGGCCCAGGCCGACTCCGGCGTCGGTGAGGTTCTCGAATGGATCCAGGGTTCGAAATGCGAGACTGGTTGCCCGGGTGTACAGCCCCCGCCAGGCGAGGTTCTTCCCCAATGGCCCGAACCCCGCGAGGGTGATGGCCCATCGATCGGGATAGCGAGTCGGCCCGCTTCGATTCTGGTACTGAATATCGTCGATGCCGAGTTGAAGCTGAAAGGTTGCCCGCCGAAAGGCCCGCCAGTGAACGTCCAGACCGACGAGCACGTTGGATCCCTCGTCGCCCTGGCCGTACTGGTTGGCCAGTAGCAGCAAGCTCACCGGGTTTCGGTACCGCGCATCGAAATTGCGATCCGGCCCAGCGAGAACGGTGGTCTCCCAAATCGCCAGGCGAAGCCGGTTCGAAAGGCGGGCGCCGAGCCGGTGAGCAAAGAAGTAGCGGTGAATCACCCGCCCGGAGTCGTCCTGTTCATCCTTGAGACCACTGGCGAGCGCATCCAGCCGCAGATCGCGGGTGCCGATGTCCAGCCCGGCCGCCTCTCGACCGTACGCGTAGTCGCTGAGCCCAATGCCTGGAAGACCCACCGGCCCCCAGTTGCGATCCATCTGGCCATAGAACAGCGATCCCCAGCCGAACTGGGCGCTGATATACGCGTCAGCCATGCGACCGACGAAGTCGACCGCGTGACGCCCGGGCCAATCGGGATCATCGATCAAACGTGGTTCGCCGACCGGTCGGGTGACCAGCGCCAGCCTGCCGATGATCGCTTGACCCCGGAGTTCGACGTACGGCCGCACCCGGCCCGTTCCCGCCGGATGGAGCGGATCGCGCCGAGCGTGGGTATAGCCCTGGCCGCCGGCCCGCCCCTCCAGCTCCCAGGTATTGGCGGCACCGAGCGGCTCGAATTCACTGCGAAGGGTATGGATGAGCTCCCCGGTCACCGTGTCCGAAGCCGTATCGGCCGCGGCGAGCACACGAGCGGCGTCGGCCCGTCGGAACGGGCGGACCATGGGAGAAGGATCCTCGAGATCGCCCCGAGCGATGAGATGCTCGAGCAACGGCAGACGGGGATCGTCCAGCGGTATGTAGGGGGAGCCCTGCGCTGCCAGCGGAGCGGCTGCCAGCCCGCCTGCCAGCACCAGCGCGCAGTACGTCAGTGAGGTTGACGGCGGCATCGGGCGGAAAACTAAGAGAACAGGGGGTGACGGGTAAGGAGTGAGGAGTGAGGAGTAAGGAGTGAGGAGTAAGGAGTGAGGGGTGGGAAGCGGCATTCGAAAGAGAATTGATACGGACGGTCGTAGGATGATTTGACGTCAATGATCGGCTTGTCGACTTTTGTCCCCGTGCGGGACCATAAGAGCCTGATTGCGTGGCAGCGGGCGCACTGCGTTGCGCTGAGCGTCGTGCGTCTTTCCCGAGACCACTGGCGCCCGTGGGCAGGTGCGATTCTCCATCAGCTCCAGAGATCTTCTCTCTCAGTTCAGCTCAACATCGCGGAGGGACACGCCCTAAGATCGAGGTCCAGATTCCGGAATCATCTGATAATCGCCTATGGCTCGGCTGTGGAGACCGTGGAGCTCTTGGAACTGGCAGTGGACACCGATTGTTGGACCGAGGCGACTTGCTATGAGACCCTTGCAATGGCAATTGAATCACGAGCCCTCCTCCTCGGCCTGATCAGGAAATACACCTAGGCCTGATGAACTTTCTCGAGCCCTCAGTCTTGTCTGACAGTCATTCCGCACCCCTTACTCCACCTTCCTCACTCCTTACTCCTCACTCCTTACTCCTCACTCCTTACTCCTCACTCCTCAC
>DATBKD010000100.1:0-37117 GCA_036556025.1 Gemmatimonadales bacterium
TACGAGCGGGGCTGACGGGGCTCGAACCCGCGACCTCCGCAGTGACAGTGCGGCACTCTAACCAAGCTGAGCTACAGCCCCTCGGGAGGGCGGAATATAGAGAGGCTGAAAGCTAGAAGCTATAGGCTATTAGCTCGTAGCTATCAGCTATCAGCTATCAGCTATCAGCTATCAGCTAAGCTGGACGCTAAGGCCAAGCCGAAAACCACGACTCCCAAGAAACAACGGCCCTCCTAAAGGAATTTAGGAGGGCCGGCTTGCAAGTGCCTCGGGATGTGGCCGTTAGCCGTTTCGCCTTAGCTGATAGCTGATAGCTGATAGCTGATAGCTATTAGCTCAGCTCACTTCCCCTTACAATAGGCCTTCAGCATCGCGGCCACCCGCGGCTTGAACTTGGCGATGTACCCTTGGTACTGCCCCACTACATCGGGTTTGGCAGTCTGCCCCAGCGCGAGCGCGCTGTCCGCCCCGGCAAAGAGCGACTGCTCCTGCTTGGCCAGGTCGCAGGACTTCTGCTTCTCCACGTCCTTGTCCATGGTAGCGCCCTGAAGGAAAAGCGCGAGCCCCAGGACATAGTTGGCGGTCGGTGCCAGTTTCCCGGCCGGATCGGCTAGAGTTACTGCCTGACGGGCATAGGTCGAGGCGCCCGGGAGATCGGCCTTGATTCCCTTGGCGCTGTCGCCGTTGAGCAGGGGCAACGCCCCGTTCACCAGGATCAGGGCGAGCTGGTCTTTGCGCTGCTGGTCCCCATGCTTCTGCACGAAGTCGATGTACGGCGCGGCTTCGTTCATCCGATGCGCCTGGGACAGAGCCTGCACTGCGGCCAGCGCCGGCGCGACGGCCGAGGTATCCTTGGACATGAGGCGCTGGGTTACTGACAGGCTCGAGTCCACCTGACCGGACAGGACGTACGCCCGGTTGAGGTAGCCCAGGAGCGTGATGTTGTCGGGATACTTCTTGGTGCCGATCTGGGCCCATTTCAGCAATCGCGCCGTATCCGGCTTTTCTCCCTCAGCCGCGGCGGCGGAAATCTTGGTGAAGAACAGCGTATCTGCCTTGGTCGAGTCGGTGGCGTACATGGTTTCCAAGGCATCGACGGCGCACTTGAAGTTGCTGAGGAAGAGGCAGGCGTTGCTCTTGAGGTCGTAGAGATCGGCGTTGTAGGGATCGATCTTGAGTCCTTCGTCGGCCACCTCGAGTGCGGTTTCGGGATGTCCCGACTGGAGGAAGTACTTGAACAGCTCCTCCCGCAGCTTCTGGTTGGTCGGCGCCACCCGCAGCATCTCCTTGAACGCGACGAGGGTATTCGCGGTATCGTTGGCCTGCTGATACTGGGAGGCCAACGCGGTCCACACGGGAAGGCTCAAGGGATCGCCCTTGGTCGCGGCCTGAAGATGCTTCACCACGTCGCCGCGGGAGGCCTTCTTGTCGGTGGCGATCAACGCGAGACAGTATTCCGCCAATCCGTGGTTGGGCACTGTCTTGATGGCCTTGTTGGCGGACTCGACGGCCTTGTCCGGCTTGGCCGTGCGCTGCTCGATGCAGGCCTTCGCGTCCCCCAAAGCCTTGACCGCGGGCTGCAGGGCCTGCGCGAGTCGCTTGCCGAATGCCTCGGCTGTTTCATTGGCATTCTGCGTAAGCGCGACCACCTCGCCGGCATCGTCGTTCACTCCGACGAGTCGGGCCGTGACGGCGAAACGGCCGCCCTCGCCCTTCGATATGGACGAGCTCACCAGAAATCTGGCTTGGATGTTCTTGGCTAGGGTCGTGGCCAGGGCCGGGCTCAGAATGGCGTCGATCGGATAGCCGTACTGCTTCAGGGCATCGTTCATCTGGGTCTGCTCGATGACCTGATAATCTCGACCTACGACGTCCTTCATCTGCTCCCGCATGCCCGTGCCGATCTTGACCGCCGGCGCCGAATCGGCCGGTGCGAAGGCAAACGGGTTGGCCACCATGAATCGGGGAGCCGCATTGACCGTCTGAGAAGTGCGGGCGTTCCGAGGGATGCCCTGGGCCGCCAGCGGCGCGATGAGGGCTGCGCCCGTGGCGGCGAGAAAGACGAGACGGAACACAGACATTCCTTGTCCTCCGCGAAGGATTGGCTCCGGAGAGCCAACAAGGGCCGCGCAGCGCGCGGTTACCATGGGCGAAGAGGGATTCGAACCCCCGACATCCTGCGTGTAAGGCAGGCGCTCTGAACCAGCTGAGCTATTCGCCCGGGCCTGCCTCCCCCAGACCTAGGGAGAGCGCAGGGACCATGCCGTGATAACCAACACCACGTTACAGCGCGATACCCAGCGGAAAGAGGATGCAGTACCCGATGACCAGAATCAGGGCGGCCGCACTTGCATGCCCCGCGCCGAGCGTGAGATAGCCTGCTACCAGGACCCCGATCGCTGCCGCGAGAATAATGAGATTCCGAGGCGCGAGCAGGAAACGACGAGGCGGCGCCGAAGGGCGCTGGTTAGGCATAGGGGCTTAGGCTACCACCGTCAGCGGGTGCGGTCAAGTTCAGATCCCTCCGCACTTTCCGGTTCGACCTCCCAACCCTGGTCGAGAGCCGCTCGGCGGGCCCGATCGGCCCGCCGCCGGAGCCTTGGGAGGATCAGAATCAGGATCGCGATCAACAGCCACCCTCCCCCCGCGATCAGCCAGGTACCCAGACTATAGCGACGGCGGACAGTGCGCTGCCAGGTTTGCTCGAACCGATCGAGGCTCAAGCCGGTTGTCGCGCGGACTGCTGCCTCGAAGCCCTGCCCGCCCTCGAGGCGAGTGAACAGCGGCACCAGGGTGCCGGATGGATTCCGGCGCGCCAGCTCGGTGACCGCGGAGGCGGCGAGCGCATAGGCCGCATCGGCCGTCGCAGGAGACGAGCGCAGCGCTCCGTCCAACTCGGTGAGATCCGGAATTGCCCCGCGAACCACCGCCAGATTGAGCTCCAAGGTTCCGAGTCGTTCCCACTCGCCGGCGGCCCAGGCCGCATATCCCTCATCGAACCAGAGCGGCACCCTCACTTTCACCGCGTCATGCAACACCAAATGGGCGAGCTCGTGTTGCAGAGTTCGAGCGAGTTCCGGATCATCGGCCCGCACGACGATGGTGCGCTCGGCCGGGAGCGCTACGGCGGTGCTCCAGGCAGGAAGGCGCCCCTGGGTGAGGGAGTCGAGCCGCCGGCTGTCCGGCACCAGGACCAGCCGAAGCTCACCGGGTGTCCGGCGGCCCAGCCCAGGCCACATGGCCGGACGGCCCGCCTTCCGGGCTAGCTCCAGGGCGAGTGTCATCTGGGGAGGCCAGGCCACGGCCGTAACCTGTCCTATTTGGACCGCAGTCGGGACAGCCTGCGCCGGGCCGGCGGCCGCCGCCCCGGGTACGGGCCCGAAGAGATTGAAAAGGAGAAGGACTAGGAGAGCAAACTGCGCGGGACCTCACCTCCGGCGACGGCCACGTCGAGCATTTCCTTGCAGCGCTTGGCCCACGGATTGAACTTGTTCGCCTTGTGGCCCTCGGTCCAGGTCTGAAGCGCCTCGTCCCGCAGGCCGGCGAACCACAGCGCCCGACCCAGCTCGAAGTATGCCTCGATCAGGTTGGGCCCCAGCTTGAGGGTCTTCCGGAAAAAGGTCTGTGCGTCCTCGTACATCTCGCGCTCCAGATAGACCAGGCCGAGATAGTAGTGGGCGTAGAGGGTCGCCTTCCGATCGTTATCCAGACGGATCGCCTTGGAGAGGTGTTCGATCGCCTCGCCGAAGATCCGCTTCTTGAGGCAGATGTAGCCGACGTTGATCCGGGCCAGAGCATTGGCCGGTTCCTTCATCAGCACCTTGGAGAACGTGCCGAGCGCGTCGTCATAGTCCTCGTGAAGCATTTGGGCCCAACCCAGAAGCGACTGGGCCTGGATGGCCTCCGGTGAGAGGGACAGGGCCTTTTCCAGCGCTTGAATCGCCCCAGCGTAGTCGCCCAGAGAGATCAGGCTCCAGCCCTTCTCAATGAAGGTGGACGCGCCCAGATGGTCGGCATGGATCGCGGGGCGTGCCCCGGTGAACTGGGGCGCCGGCGAGGCGGCCGGAGCAGTGTCGGTGGCCGCGTTGGCCTGCTTGTAGCGCTCGACCAGACCCCGGATGTCGTCCTTCAGCTGCCCCAGATCCGCCAGTGCCGCGTCCACCCGTTTGAAGAGCGCGATGATGTCCCGCTTGACCGCTTCCCGGTTGCCGGGTTGTCCGGCGCCGTCGAGCCGGCCCTCGATATCCTGATACTCACCCCGCAGGGTCGTCAGCCACTGCTCGCTCATCTCACGAGCTCCCGATCCCGCTGAGAGTAAGCCGCTCGGTAGAGGAGAGCAGCTTTCGCGCGTTGAGAATGATGATGGTACGTTCGGGTCGGGTCACGATGCCGGCGATGTATGCCGCCGCCAGGCCGCTCACCATGGGGCCCGGCGCCGTGATGGTGGTGCTGTCGACTCGCATGACCTCGCGGACCTCATCCACCAGCACAGCCACTCGCTGGTGCTCCAAATCCAATACCATAAGCCGGGTTTCCTCCCGGATACCGGCTTCCAGCCCGAATCGCTTGCGCAGGTCAACCACCGGCACGGCCCCACCCTCGTATGGCACGACGCCCTCCAGGAAGTCCGGAGCCTGGGGCAGAGGCGCGGGAGCCGAATAGCGGAGGATGCGCTCGATCTGCAGGATATCGAGCGCGAACTCTTGGCGACCGACGCGAAAGGTCACCAGCTGAATCTCATCGGCGGCATTCATCGGGTAGCCTCGGACATGCGGGCGCCGAGCGGGGTCAAGTCCAGTAGCGGAACCAGGCCATCGGGATGTCGCGCCACGGCCACGGCCCAGGGCATGGCGGTCTCGGGCGGCACGGGCAGGCCGAACTCCCGGGAGACGATCTCGGCCTCATCCACCTCGAGGCAGAGGCGGCGGCCGTCGAGATCCACCAGCACCGCGGTCTCGCCTCGGGCGGGAGGGCACGGCAGCCCGTCCAGCAGCGCACCCAGATGAATGACCGGCAGCACCCTGCCCCGCACCCGCGCCACGCCTCGCACCGCCGGCTCGACCGAGGGCACTGGATGCGCTTCGCCGGGATCGAGCACTTCGATCACGTGGGCAAGCGCCAAACCCACGCGCCGCCCCCCCGCGCGGACCAGCAGATAGGCCGAGTCGCCAGCGCTCACCTTCGCTCCATCTCCCTGAGTTCCCGGTCGATCCTCGCCGCGATGTCGGCGACGGGAAGAATGTGGTGCACGCCGCCGGCCTGCACCGCCGCGTTGGGCATGCCGTAGATGGTTGCGCTTCCCCGATCCTGGGCGATCCCGGTCCCGCCGGCGTCATGAATCTGGCGAAGCCCGTCGGCCCCATCCCGGCCCAGGCCGGTCAGAACCACGCCGATCGCCCGTGATCCATAGACCTGGGAAACGCTCCGAAACAAAGGGTCGGCCGCCGGGCGCACTCCCCACACGGTCGGCTCCTGGTCCAGGACCAGGCGAGGTCCTTCGGAGGAAACCACAACGCGCATGTGGTAATCCCCCGGGGCGACATACGCGGTATCGGCCACAATCGGCGTATCCTGCGCCGCCTCGACCACGCTCAGATGGCTCTGAGCGGCAAGCCGCTCGGCCAGGCTCTGAGTAAAGCGTGGCGGCATGTGCTGCACGATGAGCACGGCGGCATGCCGGCCGGTCGGCAGCCGCGGGATCACTTCCGCGAGAGCACGTGGTCCGCCGGTGGAGGCGGCGATCGCGACGCAGTACCTGGCCCTGCCAGGGAGTGCGAAGAGGGCCGGTGATGACGCGCCCCGAGACGGCCGCGCCAGCACGGACATCCTATGGATGTCCGCCGAGCGTGCGGCTCGTAGCACTTCCATCAGCCGCTGACCGAACTCGGACGAGTCCCGCCGGTTTTCCTCCTTGGCCACCAGGTCGACGGCGCCCAGCTCGAGGGCCCGGATGGCTGCCGCGGTACCTGGTCCGGCGTACGAGCTCACCACCACGATTGGGCGGGGAGACTCGGACATGATGTAGCCGATGGCGCCCAGGCCATCGAGCTCCGGCATTTCCAGATCCATCAGCACCACATCGGGTGCGAAGTGATGGACCTTGCGCAAAGCCTCCATCCCGTTTCGCGCCGTCGCAACGACTTCGAACTCGCCGCTTCGTTCCACCACGTCGGAGAGCAGGCGGCGAAAGAACGGGCTGTCGTCCACCACCAGCACCGAGCTCCGACCCGAGGGACGATCAGAGGGTCTGGATGCCATGTGCCACCGAGGAGACTTCCACCTGCCCATCCGCCACATGCAGCCGCACCGTGCGGCCGAAATCGCCACCGACGGCTTCGCCGATCAGGGGAATGCCGTGGTGGTTCAGCACCTGCCGCGACGCGACCAGATTCCGCTCGCCCATCTGGATCGTGCCCGGGGGGGCCAGGGAGGCGAACATGCTTGCGCCTCCCGCCAACCGTCCGGTGATCCGCCTCGGCGTGGCACCCCGGTGCGCCATCAGCTCGAGCAGCCGGGGAACCGCGGTCTGGGGGAACTTGGCGGGGTTCGAATCCCTCCGGGCCAGCGCCGGCGAGGGGAGCAGCACATGAGCGAGCCCTCCGATCCGGGCCGCCGGATCATGCAGGAGAATCGCCACGCAGCTGCCCAGGCCGATGGTGATGAGGACATCCTCTCCTGAGCCGATCTGCAGGTCCGCCACCCGGACCACGATATCTGGCCGACTCATGCCGACCGCCGGTACACGCGTTCCCGCGGATCCAGGAGCGCCAGCCGGTCGCGCGCGGTCCCCAGGAGCGTCTCCACTTTACCCAGCACCAGATACCCCCCCGGGGCGAGCGCCTCGGTGAACGCGTGAAACAGACGCTCCTGCATCGGTCGATCGAAGTAGATCGCGACGTTGCGGCAAAGGATCAGGTGATAGTCGCGGCGCGGCGGATGCTCCTTGCTGAGATCGAGCCGGCGCACGAAGACCCGCCGGCGAACCCGCTCAACCACCCGCCGGTCGTCCCGTCCAGGCTCGAAGTACGTGCTCACCAGCTCGGGCGGCATCTCCACCAGCGCTTCCCGGCGATAGCACCCCGCCTTGGCCCGATCCAGACTCAAACGATCGATATCGGTGGCGTCGATCACGACCCGGTCGAGCCGCTCGGGCCGGCCACTGCGGTCCAGCTCGTCCGCGAGCAGCACGGCGAGCGTATAGGGCTCCTCCCCGGACGCACACCCTGCGCTCCAGGCCCGGATTTCCCCGCGCGGGTCCTGGCACAGGCGGGGCAGGAGGCTGCGGCGCAGCAGGTTCCAGGTCTCAGCGTTGCGGTAAAAGCGGGTGACGTTGATGGTGAGCGCGTCGCGCAAGCGCTCATATTCGTCGGGGGTCCGCTCCAGCAGAGCGAGATAGTCGGCGTAGGTATGGACCCCACAGGCGCGCATCCGCACCGCGATGCGGCGGCGGATGCACTTGTCCTTGTAGGCCTCCAGCGTGAGCCCCGACCCTTCCGAGATTCGCCGGGTCAGGGCGGTAAACGCCGCTTCGTCGGTCGGGCTCATCGGGCCAGGTCCAGCATTTCGAGGTTGGCCCGGGCGAGCTCGTGTCCCGGATTGATCGTGGTCGCCTGGGCCCAGCTGGCCCGCGCGCGATCGTGGTCCCGGCGTTTGTACGCGATGTTGCCCAGCTTGAAGTAGAGGTCATCCCCCAGATCCGGAGCCAGCTTGGCTGCGCGCTCGTAGGCTTCCCGCGCCTCGTCGTAGCGGCCGTTGCGATAGAGAATGTCTGCCAGATTCTTCGAGATCTGGGGGAGCGAGGGGTCCTCCGCGAGCGCGGCGCGGAGCACCGACTCAGCGCCGGCTACATCGCCACTCAGCTCCAGCAACACCGCCAGATTGTTCTGCAACACCGCGCTGGCCGGAAATGCAGCGGCCCCGGTGCGCGCCGTGCTCAGAGCGCCGGGCTCATCGTCCTGGCCCGCACAGGCTAGGGTCGAGGCCCAATACCAGAGCGCCGGAGTGGGGCGACTTCCGAAGAGCTCGCGGGCCCGCTCCAGGCGGCCCTGCGCGACCTGATACTCGCCGCGCTTGAGAGCAACGATCGCCCAGCCCAACATGATTCGGCCATCCTCCCGGGCGCGACCGGCGGCATCCCCGTACACCCTCTCGGCCTCGTCCAGCCGCCCAACCCGCTCCAGGGCGTAGCCCAGGTTGTGCAGCGCAGCCGGGCGTCCGGCGCTCTGGGTGAGGGTCTGGCGGAATGCGTCCGCCGCTTCGCTCCAGCGCGACTGTTTCAGCGCGATCAACCCGAGATAGAACGGCGCGCTGGCATCGGTGGTCCGGAGATCAGCCACTCGCCGAAATTCGCGCAGCGCCTCGTCCAGCATGCCCGCTTTGTAGAACGCGACGCCGAGGTTTCGGTGCTCCTCGACCCGGCTGTCGTTCACTTTCGGGGCCGCCGCGGTTGAGGTCCCGACCCGGTGGGCGTAGCCTGCGGTGATCAGGCCATAGAGCGCCTTCCCGGTCTCGAACTCGACCAATCCCGACTCCTCCATGACTTGCTGCACGTCGCGCTTTCCATTGAGCAGCGGGAGGATGCGCTGCTCCTCCGGCGCGAGCGTGGGGGCTGATTCACCAATGCGATCCTGGTCTGCCTGAAAGATCAGATCGAACGAGGGGATCTTCTTCTCGATGAGGCTCCACTCGTCGACCCGGCGAGCGCCCTCCAGCAGGAGAAACTCAGGGTTGATATGGACCAGAAAGTCTTCCCGCTCGGGCCGTACCCCGGCCTCGAAGTTGAACGTCCCCGCGGTCCAGGTGAACAGGTAGTAGACCGCCTCCTCGATCTGGAGGCGCATATACCCTTCGAGCTCCCCGCGACTGATCGCGCCGAGCTGGACCAGGATCTCGCCCAGCTTGTGTTCGCGGTTGGCCTCCTGCTGGCTTACCGCCTGCTGCAACTGCTCGCTGCTGATCCGGCCCGTCCGCATCAGGATGTCGCCCAGCCGGTCGCGGCGATTGACAATCGACGCGTAGACGAGCTGGCCATCCTCGAAGTAGATGGTGCCGAAGTTGTGCCGATCCGCCAGCGCCAGGCAGCCGGTCCTGCGGCCCAGGTACAGCAGCTGAATCACGTCGGGGAGGCTGGCCTCCTTGAGACTGCCCTTGATCGCCATCAGCGCCACTCCTCGAGTACCCGCTCGCCGACGTCGGGCCAGTCCCAGACCATCTTCTCTCGGCTGCGCGCGCCACCGGCCGTCGGGGCGACGATGCCCGAGGAGCGGCTGCCCGGGCGGCGCGAGGCTGCGGCCGGAGTTCCGTCCAGGATCTCACGGGCCAGTCGGGCACTGGGGGCCACCTGTTTGGCCTCCGCTGCCTCGAGCACCCGGTGCAGCAGTCCCTGCGCCGCGCGGATCGATTCCGCCGGGCGCGAGGCAACGTAAGTAGCGAGCTCGGGATCGCTGCTTCCGGTCTTGAGCTCGAGCTCGCGGGAGACGACCTGCACACGAATCTCCTGGTCCGGCGGCGGCAGCTCCACCACCAGGCCGCCCTCGAGCCGGGTGCGCAGGCGATCCTCCACGCCGCGCATGGACCCGAGCGGCACGGCGGAGGTGAAGACCAGCTGACGCTCGGACTCGAACAGCCGATTGAACAGAACGAAGAGCTCGTCCTGGGTGCGATCCTTGTCGGCAATGAGGTGGACGTCATCCAGCAGAAATGCAGCGACGTGGCGATAGCGCTCGCGCCAGATGCCCACCGCGTCGCGGTCGATCGCCTCGATCAACTCACTGGTGAACTCGGGCGCGCTGAGGCAGGCGACCAGCCCCTTGGACCGGGGTGCCAGCGCATTACCGACGGCATGCAGCAGGTGGGTCTTCCCTGCCCCACTCGTCCCCACGATCACCAGCGGGTTGTACCGCTTGGCCGGGTCGTCGACTACGGCGCGGGCTGCCTGCAGGGCCATCCGGTTGCCGGCCCCCTCGAACAGGTCCTCCAGGCGCCACAGGGGAGACGGCGGCGGCGGAGGCTGAGCCCCCTCACGGGTGAGCTGCAGTAGCGCTTCCGCCGCGGAAACGTCGTTGGGATCCTTGAAGACCGGCGAGCCGGCCAGGTCAGGTGCCAGTGCCGCGGCCTGGTCCTGCAGCGCCTGAAGCCGCTCCACATCGGCTTCGAAATCACGCAGCGCTTGCGCCGGGTCGCGCACCATCTCCTGCTCCAGCAAGGCCTCGAGCCGTGCCGTTCGATAGCCCTCGCCACTCCAGCGCAGGATCGCCGCGTTCACCTGGCCTCGCCAGGTGTCGACCTGCTGGGCCACCGTGGCCGAGATCTCCGAGAGGAAATCGTCGAACTCCGATACCGCGGCGGACGCGCTGTCCGCCTCTCTTCCGTCCGCGCCCTTTCCCCCCACTAGCACCCGCGCCTGCTGGGGATCCAGGGGCTTCTCACTCACCGCCTGGAAGGCGATCAGCCGATTGAGGGCACCGAGCAGCTCGCGAACGTTGTCGATGCCGACCTGGGCGACGGCTTCCAGCACGCCCTCGGCGAACGTCGCTCGCCGCTCGTCGGCCTTGCGCCGCAGAATCGCCACCCGGGTCTCGTAGTCCGGCCCGCTCACATCGATGATGAGCCCGCCTCCGAAGCGGCGGATCAGGCGCTCATCCAGCGCCTCGATCTCGGCCGGCGGACGATCGCTGGTCAGCACGATCTGCCGGTTGGCGGTCTGCAGCGCATCCGTGAGTCGAAGCAGCTCGGCCTGCATCTCGCGGCGATGGGTGAGAAACTGCACGTCGTCCACCAGAAGCAGATCCACGTCGAGGAATCGCTTCCGATACGCTTCGCCGTGCCCGGCGGCAATCGCGGCGTGAAATGCCTCGACAAACTCATCCAGAGTGAGATACTCCACCGCCATCCGGGGGTTGATGGCTCGGGCCGCGTGGCCGATGCCCATCAGCAGGTGGGTCTTGCCCAAGCCGGGACGGGCATAGATGAAGAGCGGGTTGTAGACGGTGCCCGGCGATTCGGCCACAGCCTTCGCCGCGGTGACCGCCAGACGATTGGCGGCGCCCACGACGAAGGTGTCGAAGCGGTAGAGAGGATTGAGGGTGACCGTCACGCGACTGCGCTCCCCGCTGCCAGCCGCTTGAGCACGATCTCGGAGATGCCCCGTAGAGTCTCGAACACTCCAGTGCCGTGCAGCGCGTCGGCCCCGAAGCTCTGCGCCGCCCGGAAGTTCAGGGCATCATCCATCTCGTCCCGACTCAGGATCAGATCGTTGGGCAGGTCCTGCTTGTTGTACTGGAAGACCACCGGGAGCAGCCGGATGTCCACGCCCTGAGCCAGGAGGTTGTCTTGCAGGTTCTGCAGGCTCTCCATGTTGTCATCGAACCGCCTGGCCTGGCTGTCGGCCACGAACACCACCCCATCGGCGCCTTGCAGCACCAGCTTGCGAGTGGCGTTGTAGTAGCTCTGCCCCGGCACCGTGTACAGCTGGAACTTGGTGGTGAACCCGGAGATTTCACCGAGCTCCAGCGGCAGAAAATCGAAGAACAGGGTCCGGTCGGTTTGCGTCGCCAGCGACACCATGCGGCCCCGCCGACTCTCCGGCACCCGGCCATACACGTACTGCAGGTTGGTCGTCTTTCCCGATCGTCCGGGGCCGTAGTAGACGATCTTGCAGGTGATCTCGCGGGCGGTGAAGTTGACCAGAGACATCGCTATTGCCGTCCGAAGAGCGCTTTGAGGCTGGCATTGAGCTCGCCCTCGAAATTCTCCGCCAGCATTGGTGCCGGGGCGTGCTCCCGCGGCGCGACCGTCACGAGCTGCTCCACCATCTGGTCGAAGAAGAGCTGCACGATGCCCACCGAGGTCTCGGGACCAAAGACCACCAGGCCGATCCAGCGTCCTCGCGGCGTGCCGAAGGCGGACAGCATGCAACTCTGTCGCGCGCCGTGATGCACCAGGGCCCCGAAGCGAGTCGCTCCCATTAACCTCGCGAGCTCATCGGTCGAGGCCACGATACCGGCGCCGAGCGCGGCCGCCGTCATGACGTCGAGTGAGCGACTGAAGCCGTGCTGGGCCACGACCTGACCGGACGAGGTCATGAGCAGCGTGAGCCGGGCCGAGGACTCGTCCAGAAAGGTCTGCAGCGGGTCGATGACCCAGGGTTCGAGCGCGCGCATCAGTCGAACCGTCCGGCGGCGTCGAGCATCTCCAGGCGGGCGAGGCCCACGTTTGCCTCGGGGCCGGTCACCGCCACGAGCACGACCTCTTGCCCGCCCGGTGCGGCGAGGATGGATCCTCCTTCGCTGCGCAGCTGCAGAAACGCGGGCTCGCCCAGGCCTGCGCTTCTGGCCGTGCGCGTGAGCCGCCCGACCAGGCTCCCGGCCAAGGCCGCCGCCGCGCGGCCATCGATCCCATCCATGAGCTGCTCCGCGATCACCAGGCCGTCGGCCGCGGACAGGATCAGCGCGCCTCGCACGCCAGGCACACGAGTCACTCGGTCCAGGGCCGTTTGTGCCGGGTTCATGCCTCGCGCTCCAACCAGGTGCGTGCCGCTCGAGCAGCGCGCTCGGCCAGCAGTCCAACCCGGGCCATCGGCAGCGACCGGTCCCGTATCGCGAGGAGCACGGTTTCCGCGGTCGGCGCCGACAGCACCAACTGTCCTTCAGGAGTCTCCACCGATATCGAGTGCCAGGCGCCCAGGCCCAGCAGGCGCGTGGCCCGGGCCGCTTCCCGCGAGAGTCCGGCCAGTTGGGCCGCCACGCGATCGCCCATCTCACCTTCCGCCGAGGTCGTGAGGGTACCGCCCAATCGCAGTCCGTTGCTGTCCACCAGCAGCAATCCCTGCTCGCCTTCCTCCAGCGCCCCAAAGGGCGACTCGCTGCCGGCACCGTTGGTCGATTCTTCGGGAACGCTTGCGCTCCGAGCTTCCACGGTCTCGGAGGTCTTGGTCGCCTGGGGGGCCGAAGCGCTGCGTCGGGCCTCGCTCCGGAGCCGGGCGAGCGCGCGCGGAATGGACTCGTCATCCGGATCGGACTCGGCGGCGCGCTCCAAATGTTCCACCGCCGCGAGCACGTCACCGGCGCGGTAATAGAGGAACGCAATGCCCTTGAGCGCGCTGGTCCGGAGCGGATCCAGACGCAACGCGTCAGACCACGCGTCGAACGCCCCGGCCAGATCGTCCTGGTCACTCAGGATGCGGGCGACGAGGTCGTGCGCATCGGCCAGCCCGGGGTAACGATTCAGACCTCCCCGGGCCACCTTGATCGCGGCCTCGAGCTGACCCCGCTGGCGGAGCGTTTCCCCCAGCTCGAGGAATGCCAGGCTCGAGGGCTCTTCCGCGAGGCGCGACGTCAGCGAGCGAATATTGTCAGTCACGATAGCGTGCGAGCTCCTTCACCAAAGTCAGCACCGCCTGCCGTAGCCGCTCCACTACCGGCACCTCGGCTTGTTCGCCAGGCGTTCGAATATCCAGTCGACTCCAGGCGGTCCAGGTTTCGATCGCGTCGGGAAACTGCCCCAGTGCTGCCTGGCATACGCCCAGCAGCCGTCGAGCCTCCGGCATGAGGGGATCCGCGCGCAGCAGCTCCTCCAGCGCGCCCGCCGCCAGCTCGTACTCGCCCTGGGCCAAGGCCTCCCGGGCCGGCACCAGCAGCGCGGCCAGATCCCGCCCGGGTTCGGGCTCCTCTCCCGGCCGTTGAGGATCGCTCAACACCACCACGCCCGCGGTGGTGAGCCCGTACACCGTACGCGCCACGTCGAACTCGGACCGGCCCAACATGTGGGCAAGGGCATGGAGGTCGCGTTCGCCGTCCACCGCGGCCAGCACTTCCCATTCGAAGGGAACCAGATCCAACGGTTCGCTGCCCTGCTCCTCGGGCGGAGGCAGCCGAGGGACCAGCCCGAGGTGGGGGACCTTGGAGCCGATTCGAGACCACTCGTCCATCCGTCGGGCCGCTTCCATCAGGAGCGCCTCGGTGGGAAAACGCACCGGCGCCTCCACCGCGAACTGACCTGGCGCACCCTCCTCGAATCGGAAGTAGCCCTCCGACCAGCCGAGCAACTCGAACACCGCCTCTTCTACCTGGACCTTGAGCTGCCGGTCGAGCTCGCGGCGGGAGATGGCGCCCAGCTCGACCAGGATCTCACCCAGCCGGCGTCCGTCACCGCCGGTCTGCTGGGCTCGGGCACGGTCGAGCTGCTCCGCGGTGATCTTCCCCACCCGTACCAGCCGAGCGCCGAGCGGCTGGGGGTCGCTGCCCAGCGCGGCCGCCACTACCCCACCACGATCAAAGCAGACGGTGCCGGCCGTCTGGCGCAGCTCCGAGGTAACCCGCAAGACGCCGGTCTTCCGACCCAGGTCGAGCAGTTGGAAGACATCCTGAATGTGCAGTTCCTTGAGGGGTCCTTCGAGCGCCACCGCTCACCCCACCGTCACGGCGAAGATGTGCTGGAGGTCGCGCGCCGAGCGGGCTCGGCTGCGCGCCTGCGCCGCGTAGGGGCCGCCAGGATCCAGCTGCACCACCCGCTCCCAGGCACGCACTGCTTGGTCGAATCGCCGCTGGCGCGCGAGCGCCGCCCCCTGGTGATACAAGGCTGGCGCGTGCTCCGGATCGAATCGCAGCACCCGGGCAAGGGCCTCCAGTGCCTGGGTCGTCCGTCCGTCCTCCAGCAGAGTCCGGCCCAGGGCCGTGAGCGCCTCCAGCTCGTACGGGTCGGTCTCCAGCAGCCGCACCAGCACATTGACCGCCGCCCGGGGCGATTCGCTTCGGGCCACCAGATCTGCCAGGGCCAGCGCGGCTGCGGCGTACGTGGGTAGCAGATCAAGAGCTCGCTCGTAGGCCGCACGGGCGGCGGCCCAATTGCCCCGCTCCTCTTCCAGGGCGCCCAGCTCCACCCACACCCGAACCAGGGACGGATCGAGCTGGAGCGCGGCGTTGAATGCGGCGAGGGCCGCCGAACGATCGCCCAACCGGCCGGAGACCTGCGCCTGCAGATGAAAGAGATCGGGCCGTCCCGGAGCCAAGCTCTGCGCTTCATGGATGCAGTCGAGCGCGCCCAGCGCATCGCCGACGGCGAGACGAACCCGGGCGCGGGCGACCAGCACCTCGACATCGCCGCTCACTCGTCGCGCCAGCTCATCGGCCAGCGGCGCGGCTTCGCCCGCCCAGCCGAGGGCTAGCAGCGCGCGGATCTCTCCCAGGGTGGCGTCCGGATCGTCGGGGTTGGCAGCCCGAGCTTCGCGATACCGCTCGAGCGCCTCGCCATAGAGCCCGCGCTTCGCGTACACGTCTCCCAGCAGCACCGCTGTGGTGCCGCGAGGAGCCCCCCGGCTCTCCCCTCGGCTGAGCTCGGCGATCGCGAGGTCCAGCAGTCCCTTCGCGATATAGTCGCGCGCAAGATCCAGCGAATCCCCGGCATGGGGGCTTGCCACCTCCTGCGCCGGGACCACACTCGGCGTCAGCTCGTCGAACAACCGGTCCAGCGCCGGCGTATCGAAGATGAACTCGCTGCCGAGCTGGTCACCCCCGACGTCGGCGGTGAGCTCAGGTGGAATCGAGATCGTGGGGTCTTCGTACTGGAGATCGATGGTCAGGGTAAACTTTTGCGGCACATACAGCGGCTCGAGCTCCAGCGCCCGGCGAGTCTCCCGCAGAGCCGAATCGAAGTCGCCCAGCTGGCTCAGCACGAAGCTGAGATTGTAGTGGGCTGCCGCAAAGTCGGGATCCGAGTCCACCGCGCGACCGAACCCGTTCCGGGCATCTTCGTAGCGGCGCAACTCCATCAGCACCAGGCCCACGCCGTTCCAGGCCACCGCGCTATCGGGGTGCTCGCCCAGCGCGCGCTGATACTCCTCCAGGGAACCCCGGAATTGACGGCGATGAAACAACAGGAGACCCAGATTGAGCCGAGCGGCAAAGAGCGGCTCGGTGCCGTCCAGCGCCTGGCGGAAGGCCGCGATCGCCGCTTCGCTCCGCGCCTCGTGAGCTCGGACCACCCCGAGGTTGTTCCAGGCGAGGCGATAGGCGGGGTCGATCGCCACCGCCTTCTCATACGAGGCGATCGCCTCCTCCCGACGCCCCGCCTGGTGCAGGCAGACGCCCCGCTCGTTCCAGTGTTTCGGAGAATCGGGGAATTCCCGGACCAGTTCGTCGTAGAGTTCGAGCCCTGCCCCCAGCTCGTGGAGCAGCAGGTGAACCTCGGCCATCGCCTGCAGGTTGAGCCGGCGGTCCTCGCCGGCTTGCAGGGCGAGGCGATACTCTCGGAGCGCCTCCTGGTGATAGCCCTTCTGACGCAGGGCCAGGCCCAGGTTGTAGTGGGCCAGAGCGCCACCCTGGACGATCTGGACCGTGGGCCGGATCGCAGGCTCGGTTTGGCCACCGCCGACGCCATTCCGGCTGTTGGCCTCGTGGGTGCCGGTCCGCGGGCCCTGGTCCTCGGCCACCCGCTCCAATGCCAGGTTCGCCTGGGCCCGGGCCAGTGTCGGATTCAGGGCGATGGCCCGCTTGGTGGCATCGCGGGCCGCTTCGTGCTGGCCCATGTCGCCGAACACAAAGGCGAGGAGATAGTGCGCCTCGGCGTACTCCGGGTTGCGCGCGATCGCCTCTCGCAGCGAATTGAGGGCCTGCTCATTGAGGCCTCGGTTGTAGAAGACCTCGCCACAGTAGAACCGCGCGACCGCGCTATCGGGGTCGTGCTCGCAGGCGCGGATCAGCCACTCACTCGCCGCGTCGAGATTCCCGACCGCCTTCTCCGCCAGGCCGAGCTGCAGCATCGCCGGCACATCAGTGGGGTACCAGCGAAGCAGATGCTGAAATTCAGCAATGGCCTCCTGGTGCCGTCCCAACGCCGCATACGCTCGGGCCAGCTCCCATCGAGCGTCTCGGTCTTCCGGCTGACGTCGCACGCGCTCGCGGAGATCGGCGATGCGCCGGTCGTAATGGCCGGTATTGCGGTAGGCGATCTCCAGGTTGGCCTGGGCCACCTGCATCTTGGGATCGAGCTCGAGGGCGCGAACGAACTCCGCGATCGCCTCGTCGATCAGATTCTTCTGATAGTAGAGGACGCCGAGGTTATTGTGGGCACCCGCATCGGAGGGGTCGATGCGGCGGGCGAAGGAGCGCAAGACCGAGAGATCGCGCTCCGACAGCACAGGACCCGGCATCGGATCAGGTCAGACGGATGGCGTCGAAGATGGCGCGGAGCGACGGCATGTCGGGGAGCAGCAGGAAGTGACCCCGCAAGGCCTCGGTCGCGCCTTCCACCCGGAACGAGGTCTCGACGCAGAAGACGAAGTCCCGGTCATGCCCGAAATTGAGATAGGTCGTGGTCAGAACCGCCGCGCTCAAGTCGACCACCAGGCTGGGCACCGAAGGGACCAGCATCATCCCCATGAAATCGCTCAGCGCGTTCAGGTAGGCGCTCGCGAGGATGTTGCCGGCTTCCTTGAGGCCCGACTGCTCCATCGCACCAAACTCCCGGGTGGTCCCGGGCGATCGCCGCATCAGTATATCACACAGCGTTCGAGCCGAGCCCTCCGGGAACAGGACCAGGGTGCGGCCGGTGAGGTCGCCCATCATGTGCATGAGCACGGCGGCGATGACTTCGTCCGGCCGGCCGACGAGATCGGTGACTTCCTCGAGCGCCCGGACGTTGACCTCCGGGACGGCGATCATGATCGTGCGGTTGGTCAACTGGGACAGCGCCGTCGCGGCGTGCCCCGCGCCGATGTTGGCCACCTCGCGCAGCGCGTCGAGTTGCAGTTCCTTGAGCTCCCGCACGTCTTCCATGCTCCCTCCTACACCAGCGCGGCGGCGTCGAGGATGAGCGCCGGCGCGCCGTCGGCGAGGATCGTCGCCCCGCCCACGAACGGCGGCAGCCCCCGTGGGGCCTCGAAGGGCTCGACCACGATGTCCTGCTGCCCCACCAGAGCGTCCACCACCAGCGCGGTGCGGCGCTCCCCGATCTCCAGGATGACGGTCGGGCGTTTGGTCGGGAGCGGTCGAGACCGGCTGACGACCAGATCGCGCAGGTGAACCGTCGGAATCACTTGATCGCGCACCACCAGGGCCTCTCGATTGCGCACGGCCGTGACGGCCCGCGGGTTGAACTCGACCGTCTCGGCGACGTAGGCCAGCGGTAGGGCGTAGCGCTCGCCCCCGACGTCGGCCAGCAGCGCCCGTACGATCGCGAGCGTGAGCGGCACCCGAATCACGAAGCTGGTGCCCAGGCCGACCTCGCTGTGCACTTCCAGGGTTCCCCCCAGCCCCCGCACCCGGGTCATGGCCACGTCCACCCCGACGCCCCGTCCGGACACCCCACTCACCACCTCCGCGGTGCTGAATCCCGGGCGGGCGAGCACCCGCAGCAGGAGATCGTCGGTCAGGATATCGGCGGCTCCATCAGCCACGCCCTCGCGGCGAGCCTTCACCAGAATGGCTTCGCGATCGATGCCGCGGCCGTCGTCGGTGACCCGCAGCGCCACGCTGTTCCGTTCCCGAGTCGCGGCGAGCAGGATCCTGCCCTCGGTGGGCTTTCCCGCCGCGGCCCGCTGCTCCGGGGTCTCGATCCCATGATCGGCCGCGTTGCGGATGAGGTGAAGCAGCGGCTCACCGATCTCATCCAGGATCGACCGGTCGAGCTCGATCTCCTCGCCCTCCATGTGAAACCGGATCCGCTTTCCGAGGTCGCGGGCCAGATCGCGGACCAGCCGGGGGAACCGGTCGAAGACCTCTCCCACCGGACTCATCCGGGCACCGATCACCTCGCTCTGCATGGCCGACACCAGACGGGAGATTCGGTCGCCCAGCTCGACGAGAGCCGAGTCGGGCGACTCCACCGCCATCGCGGCTAACCGGTTCTTGGCGACGACCAGCTCGCCGACTTGCTTCATGAGGGCGTCGAGCCGGCGGAGGTCCACCCGAACCTGGCGCGTGCGTCCGGCGGTCTCGGCTTCCTCCGGGGTGGTCTCCTCGAAGCGAACCAGAGCGACGTCGCCGGCCGAGCGGATTGCCGCGGCCACCTCCTCGTCCCCAGCCCGAGTCTCGATACGGAACGCAAGCCGCCCATCAAAGTCTTCCAGCTCGAAGTGCGTAGCCGGCGGACGCACCCGCGAAACCACGCCGAGGGCTTCTGCCCGCCGGATCACCAGCGCCGCGCGGGCGCCCCGCATAGGCGTGTCCGAGCGGATCGTCACCTGGACCGGCCGCATCCGCGCAGCATCCGCTGCGCGGCGCCGGGTGCGGGCGCTCTTGACCCGGCTCGGAGCCGGCCCGACCTGGCCGGTGGCGGCAGCGTCGAGCTCGGTCTTCAGCTCCTCATCGACGCTGGGCTCTCGTCCCGCGGCCGCGGCCTCGACCTGGCGCCCGAGCGCGTCCACCCCGCGAAACAGCAGCTCGAAGATGCCGCCCTCAGGCGCCACCCGTCCCTGCCGCAGGGCGTCCAGCAGGTTTTCCATGCGATGGGCCAGCTCCGCGACGCCGGTGTAGCCCATGGTCGCCGCCATGCCCTTGATCGTATGGATCGAGCGGAACAGCCCACCGACCTGGCTCGTAGCGCCCGGCTCGCGCTCCCACTCGAGCAGCAGCAGGTTACACGAGCCGAGGTGCTCTCGACTCTCGGCCAGAAACAGCGCGGCATACTTGGGGACGTCCATGCCTCAGCCCAGGACGCGCTGGACCGCCTCGAGCACGCGGGATGGTTGGAATGGCTTGACCACGAAATCCTTGGCGCCCGCCTGAATCGCCTCGACCACGAGTGCCTGCTGGCCCATCGCGCTGCACATCAGAATCTTGGCGTCGGGATCGGTCTTGCAGATCTCTCGGACCGCCTCGATGCCGCCCATGTCCGGCATCACGATATCCATGGTGACGAGATCGGGCTTGAGCTGGCGATATTTTTCCACCGCCTGCACCCCCGACTCTGCTTCGCCGACTATCTCGAATCCGGCTTGGGCCAGAATGTCGCTGATCATGGTGCGCATGAAGATGGCATCGTCGCAGACGAGCACTGTGTGGCTCACTGAGCTCTCCGTGCGGTTCCTGGTGATTCGGGCAGCGAACTAGGTTGCGTTGCGGCGTGGCCGCGAGCGCGGCCGTCGGAAAACGGACCGCTATCCACCAATGATCGGCGCCAACAGCGCGTCGATGTCGAGCAGGATGAAATGCTGTTCACCCAGGACGCCCACCGCGCGAACCAGCCGGGGATCCACACCCGGCAGGTCGGCGCGCGGCGCCACCGACTGCTCTGGGACCTCCAGAAAATCCAGCACCTGGCCCACCCCCAACCCATAGCGTCGCCCGCCGACCTCGACCAGGACGATCGCACCCTCGTCGTCCGCCCTGCGCTCCTGTTGCAGGAGGACGTGCCCATCCAGGACGGTGAGGAGGGTCCCGCGGACGTTCACCAGGCCTTCGACGGCCTCGGCCACACCCGGAATGCGGGTGGCCGGGAGGCGCGGCAGGATCTCCCGCACGATCCCTGCCGGGGCCGCGCAAATCAGCGCACCGATTCGAAAAATGACGGCGTGTAACGTAGGGGAGCTAGCCATCTCTATTGAAGAAAACAAGATAGCTCAACAAATCAGGGTGGGCAACCAGATCTTCGCCACCCGCTGCAACAAGTGCAGGCCGCAAATCCGAGGGCCACTCCGAGTGAAATTCGAGCGGCGCGCCGCTGGCGGGATGGCGGAATGCCAGAGCGGCCGCGTGGAGTGCCTGACGGGGGGCCAGCCGCTCGATCTCCTCGGCGGTGCGCCGGGCCGCGCCGGAGATGCGCCGGCTTCCACCCCCACCGTAGACCGGATCCCCTACGACCGGGTGTCCGATGTGCTCGAGATGCACCCGAATCTGGTGGGTACGCCCGCTATGCAGATCGAGGCGGAGCAGATCGACCACCTCGAATCGCGCCACCACGCTCGCATCGGTCCGCGCGGGACGGCCGAGTGGCGAGATGGTCATTCGCTTGCGGTTGGCCGGATGGCGTGCGACGGCCGCTTCGATTACCGTCGGGCTCGCATCCAGGTGACCCCAGACCAGCGCGGCGTACGACCGGCGGACCCGACGCGCGGCGATCGCGGCGCCCAGCCGGCGATGGGCCAGATCCGTCTTCGCTACCACCATGAGACCTGAGGTCTCACGATCGAGCCGGTGGACGATGCCAGGCCGTCCCTCGGCGCCGCCCGAGAGCGTCGTACCTCGGGCGACGAGTGCATTGACGAGGGTATCGTCCCAGTGACCCGGCGCGGGATGGACTACCAGACCGGCCGGCTTGTCGATGATGGCGAGGTGCTCGTCTTCGAAGATGACGGTAAGCGCGATGGGATTGGGACGGAGGGTGCGAGGCGGCTCCTGCTCGGGAAAGCGGACCGAAACTCGCTCGCCGCGCGCCAGCACCCGAGAGGCCCGGGCCGGCTTGTCGTTCACGGCCACCGCCCCTTCGGCGACCAGGCGCGCCGCCTGGGTGCGGGACAGCCCGAGTTGATCGGCGAGAAAGCGGTCCAACCGCTCCGTCGCCGGGACCGCGACCGAAAAACTCAGCTCAGGCAGCCGAGGCGGACTCCGGTTCCGGCCGCCGAGAGTCCTCCCGCCACATCGAGATGACCAGGGCGATGGCGCCACAGCTCACGGCGATGTCGGCCAGGTTGAATGTGGGCCACCGGAGCGCGCCGATTCCCACATCGAGGAAGTCCACCACGCCCCGCGAGCTTCGAATTCGATCGATCAGATTACCGGCGGCCCCGCCCGCCACCAGTCCCAGAGCCAGTTGGCGGAACCGATCGCCCGGCGGACTGAAGCGCGACATTCGGGCGAGCACGAACACGGCCACCAGAGCGACCGCGAAAAAGATCCAGCGCGAGTATGGCCCGAGGTGCAGGCCGAACGCCGCCCCCTGGTTGTATACCAGCCTCAACTGAAACCAGTCGCCGAAGACCGACACCCCCGGCGTGCGGAGCAGGGTACCTTCGGCCACCAGCTTGGTGATCAGATCCAGAACCACGGTGACGACCCCGGCGGCGAGAAAGACTCGCCGCTCCAGACCCGCCAAGGGAGCTTCACCGACGCTTCCCATCTTCCTCTTTCTCTTTGCAGGTGATGCAGAGTCGCGCGTGGGGGAGCGCATCGAGCCGCTCAAAGTTGATTTCCTGTCCGCATTGATGACAGTGCCCGAACTTCTCCGGGGTGCCATACAGCCGGCGGAGCGCTTCGTTCACATGCCAGAGGTAGCGCCCCTCCTGTGAGGCGAACAGGAACTGCTTCTCGCGTTCCATGGCGTCGGTCCCCTGGTCCGCCATGTGGAACGAGTACGAAGAAAGATCGCCGTCGGAAGACTGCAGGGTGGCATTGAAGGACTCGTCGTAGTACCCCAGCTCCTTCATCACCCGGGCCCGCTCCTCGAGGAGGCGCTTCTCCAGATGGGTCAGCTGCTTCTTGTTCATTCCCGATCCCTGGCTTGAGGGCCGGCACCATCCCGGCCGTCCACGTGACGTTGCACTCCTACTACCACCCCGTGTCCATCGATGTCGACCTCTTGTTCCATATCCGGCGCTGACGCACGTCCACCCAACTCGAGCCGTCGGGCCAGCGTCTCGCCGCGAACGAAATCGGCGTAGCCGCGCACCGCGTCGATCACCGGCTCATCGCCGGCGAGCCAGAGCGCGATCCGGTCGGTGTAGACGTATCCGGCCTCCTTGCGCAGCCGCTGGACTCGATTCACCACCTCGCGGGCCAGCCCCTCCCGTCGCAAATCGGCAGTCAGTCGCGGATCGAGCGCGACCACAAAAGGACCGTCACTTCCCACCAGCCAGTCGCTCGCAACCTCTCGCTCGACCACCACATCTTCGGGAAGAAAGGTGGTCTGCTCGCCGTCCACCTCGAGGGTAGCGGCGCGCCCCTGCTCGAGACCGCGCAATTGCTCCGGCGCCAGGGAAGCCGCCGCCGCCGCCACCGCCGGGGTGCGCTTGCCATAGCGCTTGCCCAGCGAGCGGAAGTTAGGCTTGGGCCGAAGCCGGACCAGCTCGGTATCCGACGCCACCACTTCGATCTGCTTGACGTTCACTTCTCGGCCCAGCAGCTCCAGCAACTGATCGAAGACTGGTCCCCGGGCGGCGGCCGGCACCGCGACCAGCATGCGGGCCAGCGGCTGGCGCACCTGGAGACGCTGCTCCTGCCGGACACTGTGCGCCAGCGAGGCCAGCCGGCGGACGGCGTCCATTGCCGTCTCCAGACGCTCGTCCTTGCCGCCCGAAGGGAGAGGAAACCGGGCGAGGTGAGCGGAAGTTCCCGCCAGGGCGCGATGCACCCAATCGCTGGAGAACGGAGCCGCCGGCGCCAGCAGCCGGCTGACCTGGATGAGCACCTGGTACAACGTGGCCAGAGCCGCCGGGTCGGCCACCGAGTCGGGAGCCCAGAAACGTCCCCGGTTGAGCCGAACGTACCACTTGGACACGTCATCCACCACGAAATCCATGATGGACCGCACGCCGGCGGTGACGTCGTATGCCGCCCAGGCACCGGTCACCTGCTCGATGGTGCTGTCGAGGCGGCTGAGCAACCAGCGGTCGGCCAGCTGTTGGCGGCCGCGGGCCGAGGTGGCATCGGGGCGCCAGTCTCCCGCGTAATCCGCGAAGAACTTGTAGGTGTTCCTGAGCGCGTTGAAGAACTTCCCCGCCGTCTCCGGAATCGTGCGTGGGTCGAACCGCTTGTTGAGTGACACCTGACTCGAGCCCAGGAGGTACAGCCGGATGGTATCGGCCCCGAACTCTTGGATGACATCCCAGGGGTTCACCACGTTCCCCCGGGTTTTGGACATCTTCTCCCCTTCGGCGTCGAGCACCAGGCCGTTGACGATCACGTGGCGATACGCCGGGCTGTCGAACACCGTCGTGGCGATGGCGAGAAGCGAGTAGAACCAGCCTCGCGTCTGATCCAATCCCTCGCAGATGAAGTCGGCTGGAAAGTGGGTAGTGAATTCGGCCTTGTGCTCGAAGGGATAATGCCACTGAGCGTACGGCATGGCCCCCGAGTCGAACCAGGCATCGATCACCTCCGGCGTCCGTCGCATGGTGCCGCCGCAGCGACAGGGCCAGACATAGGTGTCGATGAAGGGCTTGTGCGGATCGAAATCCGTGGGAAGCGGCTTTCCCCACCGCTGGGCCAGACCTTCGTAGCTGCCCACTACCTCGACGTGCAACGGATCCCGCTCGCAGACCCAGACCGGAAGCGGGGTGCCCCAGTAGCGGTCGCGCGAGAGCGCCCAATCCACATTGTTCTCCAGCCATTCGCCGAACCGGCCCGCGCCCACCTCCGGCGGATGCCAATTCACGCCCTGATTGAGCGCCATCATCCGATCCTTCACACCCGACGTGCGCACGAACCAGGAATCTCGGGCGTAATAGATCAGGGGGCTGGAACACCGCCAACAATGCGGGTAGCTGTGGGTGTAGGGCTCGGTGAGATGCCAGCGCCCTTCCTGCTTGAGTCGTTGAATGATGAGGTCGTTGGTTTCCCGCGCAGTGACCAGCCGGCCCTCGATCTCCGGCCAGGACGTGCCCAGGAAGGTGCCCTCGGCCGAGACCGGACGGACCAGGGCGAGATCGTGCTCCACGCCGGCCTGATAGTCGTCGGCCCCAAACGCCGGCGCCATGTGTACCAGCCCGGAGCCATCCTCGGCGGTGACGAACTCGCCGGCGATGACCTTGCGCGAGGCCTTGTCTTCCGGAAGCGAGACCACGTCCAGGGGCCTTCGATACCTGAGGCCGACCAGCTCACGGCCGGGAAAGGTGCGCACCGCGCCCACTTCAGCGAAGCTCGGCGCACCCCTGGCGCCGCTGCTGGGCAGCGAGGCGCGCGCGGTAGCCAGGATCAGTCGCCGGTCGCCCACCGGGTACTCCCCGTACTCCAGCTCGGGGTGCGCCGCTACCGCCACGTTGGAGAGCAGCGTCCAGGGCGTCGTGGTCCATACCAGCAGCTGCCGGGACGGATCGCTCTCCAGTGGGAAGGTCACGTACACCGAGTTGGTGGTGACGTCCTCGTAGCCCAGCGCGAGCTCATGGCTGGAGAGGACCGTTCCGCACCGGGGGCAATAGGGGAGAACCCGGTGGCCCCGATAGAGCAGGTCTCGCTCGTACAGTTGGGACAACAGCCACCAGACGCTCTCGATGTAGGGATTGCTGCAGGTGATGTAGGGATGCTCGTAGTCCAGCCAGTAGCCGATCCGGTCGGACAGGCTTTCCCACTCCGATTGGTACTTGAAGACGCTCTGCCGGGCGCGAGCATTAAACTGCTCCACCCCGAAGCTCTCGATGTCCTTCTTCCCGCTGAGCTCAAGCTCCTTCTCCACCTCGATCTCGACCGGCAGTCCATGGGTGTCCCAGCCGGCGATTCGGGTGACCGACTTGCCCTGCAGCGCCTGGAATCGGCAGATGAGATCCTTGATGGTGCGGGAGAAGACGTGATGGATGCCGGGCCGCCCATTGGCCGTGGGCGGGCCCTCGAAGAACACGAACGGCTCCCCCGACTGCCCGGCGGCCAGGGTCTGCCGGAACAGCTTCTCTGCCTTCCACTGCTCCAGCAGAGCCAACTCCAGCTGATCGGAATTGAGATCGGGCCAGGAGGGAAACGCCATCAGATCAAACGCTCCACCAGGGTCGTGATCAAACGAGTCAGCTGGGTCTCTGCTCGGTTCGCGGTTGCGATGATCCGTTCGATGTTGGCCGGCTCGAGCGCGTCCGGCAGACATTGATCGGTGATGATCGAGATCCCGACGGTGCGCATGCCCTGATGCGCCGCGACGATGACCTCAGGGACGGTGGACATGCCGACCACGTCGGCGCCGATCGCGCGCAGCATCCGGTATTCGGCCCGGGTCTCGAGGTTGGGCCCGGGGACCGCGACATACACTCCCTCTCGCAGCACGATGCCGAGCTCGAGCGCAGCCTCCCGGCAAAGCTGCCGGAGCGCCGTATCGTAGGGCTCGGACATGTCCGGAAAGCGCGGCCCCAGCCGCTCGTCGTTGGCGCCAACCAGCGGATTGTCGCCCAGCAGGTTGATATGGTCGCTCAGCAGCACTAGGTCTCCCGGATTCCACAACGGATTCATTCCCCCACAGGCGTTGGAGACCACCAGGAAGCGAGCACCCAGCGCGTGCATCACCCGAACCGGAAACGTCACTGCCTGGAGGTCGTAACCCTCATACCGGTGAAACCGCCCCTGCATCGCCACCACCGCACGTCCTCCCAGGTGCCCCAGGAGCAGCCGCCCTGCGTGGCTCTCGACAGTAGAGAGCGGAAACCCGGGAATCTCCTGGTAGGGCATTTCACGCTCGACCTTGATCTCACGGGCTAACCCACCCAGGCCGGTACCCAGGATGATCCCGATCTCCGGGACGAGCTTGGTCCGGTTTCGCACCAGCCCTGCCGCAGCCTGGATCCGGTCGAACAGCGGGCTGATCGCCGTCACTCGCTGCCTCTCACGCCGGCGCCGTCGAGTGGCAGCGGATGCTCCCGGACCGGGAGTTGCAACCCATCCACCTCGCCCAGGTGCCGTTCCAGCAGGGATCGGAAGCTAGCGACGTAGGCGGCAAATTGGCGGGCCGCGGTGTCGGCGCGCTCCCGCACCAGCTCCTCGTCGCGCTTGGCCCCCGCAACGATGCGCTCGGCCTCGGTACGGGCTTCACGCAGCAGGAGCTCCGCTTCATGTTCGGCCTGCTGGCGGGTCTCCACCCGAAGCTGTTGTGCCGCGACCAGCGCTTCGTTCATCGCCCGCTCGCGGTCCCGGAATGCTCGAAGTTGATCCTGCGCGCTGTGCAGCCGCTCCTCGTGCTGGGCTCGGTCGCGCAGCAGCCGCTCCAGCGCCTCCGAGATTCCGCGCAGGAACTCGTCCACCTGAGCACAGTCGTACCCGCGGAAGGAGCGGGAGAATTCCTGGGTGCGGACATCCAGGGGGGTAAGCGGGAAAGCCTCGTCGCTCATGCAACCCGCTCGCCGAACAGGACCGTTCCCAGGCGCAGCATGGTGGCGCCTTCTTCCACGGCCACGGTATAGTCACCTGACATCCCCATCGAAAGCTCAGGCAAGCGATACCCCTCCCGCTCGGCCGAATCTCGCAGCTCCCGAAGCCGGTGAAAGGCACGCCGCTGCTCGGCGACGTCGTCGGTCAGGGCGCTCATAGTCATCAGTCCGCAGAGCTCGAGCCCCTGCAGGTCTCGCATAGCATCCAACAAATGAAGCAGCTCCCCGGGGGCTACCCCGCCCTTCTGAGGCTCATCCGAACAGTTCACCTGCACCAGGACCCGCTGGGTAAGCCCCGGAGGCCCCCGGCGGTTCAGCTCGACCGCCAAATCGATCCGGTCGACCGAGTGGATCAGGCTGAAGCGTCCACTGGCGTGACGCGCCTTGTTGCGCTGGAGAGTGCCGATCAGATGCCAATTCACTGCCAGATCGGCCACCGCGTCCTGTTTTTCCAGCGCCTCCTGGACCCGATTTTCTCCGATGTCGCGGAGGCCCGCCGCCACCGCCGCCCGCACGGCCTCTGGGCCATGGGTCTTGGTGACCGCAACGATCTTGATCGGGTGGGTCCAGCCCCCGATCGCCTGATGCCGGGCTGTCGTTTCTCTGACGTGGACCAGGCGACCGGGCAGGTCGGGGAATTCCATAGCCTTGGAATTTATCAGGCTAGCTGTTGTTCTTCTAGCTGTGGGGGTCGAAATCGAGGCTGGTGAATGGAGGCGGAGACCTCACTGGGCGGGGGGCTGGGTAAGTGACTGGAGCGCAGCCCGGATCTGGGTATTGGAGGAGAGCCGGGTGGCGTAGTCCACGGCGCGTTCCATCTTGGCGGAGTCACCCCGAGTCGCGTAGGCGTAGGCCAGCTGAACCGAAGGAAAAGAGAGGCTGCTGGCGATTCCGGCGCTGGTGGACTCCAGTCCCTCGGTCCCCTGTGTGAGGAGATCGGCGTAGCGATAGGTGTCGTACACCAGCCGCTCCGTAGTCGGCACGTCCAGCGGCACCGCCGCGAGCCGCTGGAGGTCGAGCCGGGGATTCGTGGTGTCCGGCTCCGCCATTTGCAGCTGGAAGCCGAGCCCCTGCTGGACCACGTAGCGAGACAACCCCCCGAAGCTCCGGCCGGTGGTGATCCCCCAGACGATGGGGCGGCGTCCCAGATTCTGTTGGATCAAGCTCAACATCAGGATGTCGCTGGGGTAGAGCACCGTACCCTGTTGCAGGGTCCGGGTGAGCGGACCCAATGTGATCTCCTCCGTCCTCGGCGCGGCATAGCCCCGCATCGAGGTGGTGATCATCGAGTCGGTAAGCAGGTGGAGGGGCCATTGCGGCCTGGCCGGAACCGCGCCGCGCCACACCGGCGGAAGCGTTGCCGGATCGACCGGACGTGTGGGAGCGTCCCGGAGTTGTCGCATGTACCAATCGGTGTTGCCCAGTGCCAGGCAGACAACCGTCACGTCCTGCCGGATGCCCTCGACTTCCTGAGCCCACCAGAGAGGAAAGGTGTCGTTGTCACCGTAGGTGAAGAGAATCCCATACGGTGGCGCGCTGTTGAGGAGATCATAGGCAAAGTCTGCCGCCAGCCGACTGTCGGCTCCGTGACGACGCGAGGCCTGGCTCCAGTTCAGCGCGACCGGCACCGCGGCCAGCAGCAGCACCGCTGGCGCAAATCGCCGGAGGGCCGGTCTTGCTGTCCCGGCGCGCGCCCAAGCCGAAGCTGCAAGGCCGGCCACTCCTATGCCGGCCCAGACTCCCCAGACGATGAAACTGACCACAAAGAAATAGTCCCGCTCGCGAACCTCGTGGTCTCGCGCCTCCGGATAGAGATCGTACCAGCGCGAGTATCCAGGCCGAAAATTCATATAGCCGACGAGGCCGAGACCGGTGACGAGGAAGAGCCAGAGCAGAAGCCGCCAGGCGCCCCGGTCGGCACGGCGCTGGAGCAGGCTGCCGCGCAGACCCAGAGAGGCAAAGCACAGGGTCACCAACGTCCGAACCGGTAGTGGGCCGATCAGTTCGCCGAGCGACCTGGCCCACTGCCAGTCGAAATACACGATGTAATCCAGCAGCTGGACGCCCAGGATCTGCACTGACCGTCCCGGATTGGCGGGGCCGTGGGCCACGGTCGGGTCATCCAGGGGCGTCCGTGGCGGGTACTGCGTCCGGCGAATGACCGCGAGGAGCGCATCGAACGTTGCCGGGGCCGCCTCATTGATCGGAGGGTGTTGGGCGGAGCGCAGATAAAGGTAGAGGTACGGCGTTGCCCCTACGGCTGCCACCAGAAGACTCAGCCCGGCAAACTGGCCCGCGCCGCCTCGAACGGCGTAGGCCGCAGCCGCGGCGAAGCACAGCCCGCCTGTTATCACCAGACTCGTACTCCCGAGGCCGGTTCCGATCAGCAAAGCCCACACTCCCGCCAGAACCGCGAGCTGACCCCACTCCGCCCGGCGCCGGACAAGGTCCTCGCCCGGCTGATCGCGCAGTGTGGTCCCGATGAAAGCGATCAACGCCGGTCCCGCCAGCAAGGCCAGGAGGTGATTTCCGATGGAGACTCCGCTCAGGTACACCACCAGCAACAGCAGCCTGGGTGCGCGCTCGGTGTCTCGGTGTCTCCGCCACACGTGCACCAGCCAGGCCATGGCGGCAATGCTGAACGTCGCGGCGGCGTAGACCTCGGTCTCGTTCGAGTTCTGCCAGTTGGTGAAGGTGAACGCTCCGGCCACCGCGGCTGCGGTCCCGCCGCCAAGTCGGAGCCACTGCGCAGTACGGGGTTCGAGCGCGGCCGTCGCCGAGGCGAGGGTTTCGTGGGCAACCAGAAAGAAGAACCCCGCACCCATCGCGCTCAGCAGCGCGCTGAGGAGGTTGGTCCGTACGGCGTACTCTCCAATCGGAACCAGCATGGCCCAGACATGGGCGATGAGCACGAAGAGCGGAGTTCCCGGTGGATGGGGGATGCCCAGCGTGCGGGCGGCGGCGATGAACTCGCCGGCGTCCCAGAAGGTCACCGTCGGTGCGAGGGTAAGGACGTAGCCGGCCAGAACCAGTCCGGCAACGCCAACGGCGGCCCGGTAGGGTGGGCCGGCGGATGAGCCGGTCACGTCGGGGGCGGCGATACCGACTCGATCAACGGGCCACCCGGGGCGACTTGGCCGGCCAGGAGCATTCGCACCTCGTCCGGCGAGAGCTGGCGCCGGAGGTGGCCCTGGTGCGCCACCGAGATTGAGGCGGTCTCCTCGGAGACGACCAGGATCAGGGCATCGGTCTCCTCCGAGAGGCCCAGCGCTGCCCGGTGACGAGTACCCAGTGACTTGTCGCTCACCGGGTACTGGGTCAGCGGCAGAATACAGCCGGCGCCGATGATCTGGTCCCCGCGGACGATCACCGCCCCGTCGTGCAGCGGCGAATACGGGCTGAAGATCGTTGCGAGGAGATCGGCCGAGACCGTCGCCCGCATCACGGTACCGGAGTCGAGATAGTCATCCAGGCGCACGTCGCGCTCGACCGCGATGATCGCCCCGGCTGCACTCCGGCTCAGCCGTTCGACGGCTTCCGCAATCTCGGTAGCCGTGAGCGGCACCCCCGGCGCACCGAAGATTCGAAAGACCCTGGTCTGACCCAGCCGCGCCAGTGCCTGTCGCAGCTCCGGCTGGAACACCACCAGCGCGGCCAACGCGCCGTAGGTGAAGACCACCCCGAGGATATAAGTGATCATGGAAAGCTTGAGGAGAAATGCGGCCAGATAGATGGCCGCGAGCACGAGGAGTCCGAACACGATCTGCAGAGCCCGGGTGCCCACCAGGAACCGCAGCATGCGATAGATGACGAAGGCCACGATCAGGATTTCGAGCAGGTCGCGCCACTGAGGAATCGGCACCGGCAGCTGCTCGAACGACACTACGGACCTCCGAGGGCCTGAGTCAGGGCGAGAGCCTCACGAGCCGCGCCGACCGCATGAACTCGGAAAAGCCGCGCCCCGCGCTCGTAGGCCAGTGCGCACGCCACGGCTGTCACGCGGTCGCGGTCGTCCAGCGGCAAGCCCGCCACTTCTCCCAAGAATCGCTTGCGGGAGGGGCCCACCATGACTGGCCGACCGAGGGCCTGGAGACCGGCGAGCTGATCGAACAGCAAGATATTTTGCTCGACCGTCTTGGAGAAGCCGAACCCCGGGTCGATCACGATCGCCTCGGGGGAGATGCCCGCGTCGATCGCGGTGGCGAGCGCAGTGGCCAGCTCCGCCAACACCGCCCCCAGCACATCTCCGCCATACTCTGCATGCTGGTACGAGGCGATCTCCAGGATGGTGCCCCGGGAGTGCATGAGGATCACCCCCGCGTTGGCATCCGCGACCACCTTGGCCATCGCGGGATCGAGCCGGAAGGCCGACACGTCGTTCACCACTGCCGCCCCGGCCGCGATGGCAGCGCGGGCAACCTCCGACTTCACGGTATCCACCGAGATCAGCAGCGCCGGAAACGCGCGAACCAGCGCCTCGATCGTCGGGATCACCCGGCGCAGCTCTTCTTCCCGCGACACCTCCTCGCTTCGGCCTGGTCGGGTAGACTCCCCGCCGATGTCGATCATGGCCGCCCCGGCGGCAACCAGTCGTTCGGCCTGTCCGAGCGCAGCGTCGCTTTCAGTGAAGCGGCCGCCGTCACTGAAGCTGTCCGGAGTGACGTTGAGAATGCCCACCAGCACCGGGGCATCCAGCGGCACGGGTTCCCGAGCGGTGTGCCACGCAGCGGGCTGCTCAGCGGACAACAGCGTGCCGACTCGATGGGCGATCTCGGCCAGCTCGACTGGCACGGTCCAGGGCCTGGCGAACGCGCTCAGGCGGGAACGCGGTCCCACCAGGACGGCCCAGGAGTCGCCTGTGAGAACTTCCAGTCCCAGCGTCCCGGCGAATCGGACCAGGGCCTCGAGCGTGCCCTGATGGAGATCGGTTAGGTGGAAGGCGAGAGGATGGATGCCCAGGGCCGCGGTGTCTGCCAGCCCCGGGTCCCAGCCGTGTGAGCGGAGCGCGTCGCGCACCGTCCGCTCCGACTGGAAGCCGAGGGGCCTGACATTCACGCGCCGGCGGGTTCGGCCGGTGGAGTACCCAGGATGGGAGCGCGGGCCGGGGCGCCGCCTGGCTTGGCTGCCGGCGCGGTAGGCGCAGGAGCCGAGTCGGTGGGCGGCAGGCTGCGCGGCGGCAGCGGCAGGTTCTTCACCAGGCGATCGAGATCTTCCCGGTCGATGGTCTCCCGGTCGAGCAGCGCCTGCGCGATGCGGTCAAGCAAGTCGCGATTCTCGTTGAGGATCGTGGTCGCCCGGGCGTAGGCCTCGTCGATCAGCCGCTTCACCTCATCGTCCACCATCTGGGCGGTCCGCTCCGAGATCTCGCGCCGCTGGGCGAACTCCCGCCCCAGGAAGATCTCTTGTTCCTTGTCTCCCACCGCCAGCGGGCCAATCAGCTCGCTCATGCCGAATTGCGTGACCATCCGACGGGCGAGGCCGGTGGCTCGCTCGATGTCGTTCCCCGCTCCGGTGGTGACCTTGTCGGCACCGAAAATGATTTCCTCGGCCACCCGGCCGCCGAAGAACATGGCCAGACTGCCGATGAGCCAGTCCTTGGTGTAGTTGTGCCGGTCCACCTCAGGCAGCGAGGCGGTGAGTCCCAGGGCGCGGCCTCGGGGGACAATGGTGACCTTATGAATGGGATCGCTGCCGGGAATCTTGATGGCCACGATGGCGTGACCCGCCTCGTGGTACGCAGTGAGCTTTCGCTCGTCCTCGGTAAGCACCAGGCTCCGGCGCTCGACGCCCAGCATGACCTTGTCCTTGGCGTCCTCGAAATCCTGCATGTCCACCAGGGTCTTGTTCCGTCGGGCCGCGAGCACTGCGGCCTCGTTGACGAGGTTGGCTAGGTCGGCGCCGGCCATACCCGGGGTGCCTTTCGCGATCACCTCTAACCGCACATCCGACGCGAGCGGAATCTTGCGGGTATGCACCCGGAGGATCCCTTCGCGTCCGCGCACGTCGGGCGCGTCCACCACGATCTGGCGGTCGAAGCGGCCTGGCCGCAGCAACGCCGGGTCGAGCACATCGGGTCGGTTAGTCGCGGCAACGAGAATCACCCCCTCGTTGGACTCGAAGCCATCCATCTCGACCAGCAACTGATTGAGGGTCTGTTCCCTCTCGTCGTGGCCGCCACCCAGGCCCGCGCCGCGGTGCCGACCGACGGCGTCGATCTCGTCAATGAAGATGATGCAGGGCGCGTGCGACTTGCCCTGCTCGAAGAGATCGCGCACCCGGCTGGCACCGACGCCCACGAACATCTCCACGAAATCGGATCCCGACATCGAGAAGAACGGGCGTCCCGCTTCACCGGCCACCGCCTTGGCCAGCAGGGTCTTGCCGGTTCCCGGAGGACCCACCAGCAGCGCGCCTTTGGGCAGCCGCCCGCCTAACCGCGTGAATTTCTGGGGATCTTTGAGGAACTCGATGATCTCCTGCAGCTCGACCTTGGCTTCATCCGCGCCTGCCACGTCGGCAAAGGTGATCTTGGGAGTGTCACCCGCTAGCAGCTTGGCCTTGGACTTCCCAAAGGCAAAGGCTCGGCTCCCACCGGCTTGAAGTTGCCGCAGCAGGAAGAACCAGAGACCCAGAATCACGATCCAGGGCAGCGCGGCGATCACGATCGCCGTGATCCCCCCCTTGGGCTCCTTGGCCAGGATCGGCACGCCGGCATCTTCCAGCCGCTTGACGAAGGCTTCGCTGTTGGCGACCGGGAGCAGGACCTGAAAACTCTTCGCGCTGCGGCCTTCCTGAGTCACCGGCGTCCGAAAATCGCCCTCCAGGCGCTTGCCGTCGTAGATCTCCACGCGAGCGATGTTGCCCTGATCGAGCTGCCGGCTGAATTCGGTGTAGGAGAACTCCTGAGTGGGATTCCGCTGGCGGCTCATCATCTGGAAGAGGGCCAAAGCCAGCAGGCCCACCAGCAGCCAGAGCGCCAGGTTCTTACTCAGGTTCCCCCAATTGGTGCGCGGGGGTCGAGACGGAAGTCGATCTGCCATTTATTCCAAGTCCGCAATGAACGGGAGATGGCGGTAGTTCTCGGCATGGTCCAATCCGTACCCAACCAAGAACGCCGGCGGTGCATTAAAGCCGACGAACCGGAGCTCCGGTCGCGGCTCGGGAGCCAACTGCTTGTCGAGAAGGGCGCAGACCGCCAGGCTGCGCGGCTGCCGCTTGCCCAGCAATACCATCAGCCGCTGCAGGGTCTTCCCCGTATCAATAATATCCTCGACCAGGAGAATATGTTTGCCCTCGAGCCGGGTCTCCGGATCATAGAGCAGGCGAACCGTCCCGCTGGACATCTTGCGGTCGCCATACGAGCTGGCCACCAGGAAATCGATCTGAATCGGCCGTTCGATCGTTCGCACCAGATCGCTGAGAAAGATGAAGCTGCCCTTGAGTAATCCGAGCACCAGCAGCTCGCCATCGGGATAGGCGTCGGTGATCGCGCGCCCCAGCTCCCCCACCTTGGCAGCGATGGTGTCGGCGTCGTAAATGATGGACTTGACGGCGCGACCGCCGGTGCGACGGAGGACCTCAGGCGTGCTCAGCATCGACTCGGAGAGCCTCCGTCCCTGGGGCAGGAAGAAGAGCGTCCGACCGGCAGACGCCCGGGATCCAGATCACCTCATCCTGGCGAGCGAGGACCGGCCACTCGGATCGCCGACTGCTGGGAACGCGGGCTTCCTGAAAACATCGGACCACCCTCCGTCGACCAGCCCGAGCCAGCGGCGTCAACTTCTCCCCCGGCGCCCACGCCCGTACCGTCAGACTGTCGCCGCTGAACCAGGCGGTAAGCCCCGAATATTCCTGCCTCCCGGGAGCCGCTTCCCGTCGCCAGCGGATCCGCCACCGGCCCCACTGGCCCTCACCCCTGTCGCCCGCCAGCGTCCAAGCCATTCGGTCCGGGGAGAGACTGGGTGGGACCAGCCGAAGCCGATCGAAGGCAAGCTCCGCCTTCCAGCCCCGCGCCAGGGGTACCTCGGAACCGCTGATCCCCGCCTTGACCAGGCCCAAAACGCGCTGAGCCCGTGCCAGTCCGACCGGGCACCCGACCCTCCGGGCCGCAGCCAAGACGACCGCAACGCCCAGAACTGAATCATAGTCCGCAAGCGCAGGCGCAGCAACGGAAAACGCGTCCGTCTCCCGACGAAAATCGAGCCCGGGGAGGACTGTCAGCGCAGCGTCCCAGGCCGCCCGATCGGCCGCAGCCTGGCGCGCTACGCGAAGCAAGTTCAGGTCGATCTCGGGCAAGCGCCGGCGCAGCAATGGCAACACATCGCAGCGAATCCAGGAGCGGAGATGGCGCGGGTTCTGGTTGGCGGGATCCAGCCAGACCTCAAGCCCACGTTCCCGCACGTGGTGGATCAGCTCTTCCCGCCGGAACGGCAAGAGCGGGCGGATCAGGACGCCGGAGACCGACGACATCCCTGCCAGCCCCGCCGGCCCGGAGCCGTTCATGGCTCGCATGAGCACCGTCTCCGCCTGGTCGTCGGCATGATGGGCCGTGAGAATGCAGGAGGCCGATGTCTGCTGACGCACTCGCTCCAGCCACCGGTACCGCGCGGTTCGGGCCGAGGTCTCGCCCGCGACTGCTCCCAGAAGCAACTGCCCCACCTCGCAGGGGAGTCCAAGGTCGACGGCCAGCTGTCGCACGCGTGTGGCGACGGTCGCGCTGTCGGCGGCGATGCCGTGGTCGGCGTGGGCTACAAGGAGCTCGAGATGATGGACCTCTCTGGTCTGAAGCAGGAGGTCGAGCAGCGCCATCGAGTCAGGTCCACCGGATACCGCGACCACCGCCCGGCCAGCCGGCAAGGCCAGGCGCTCGAGATGGCGCCGGAACTCGTCCATCAAGGGCATCCGACTCTACGCCCCGTGGAGCTGCGGGGCCCCGTCCAGCACCTCGCGCACCTTTCTGGCCAGCGCGGTAGCCTCGAAGGGTTTTTGAAGAAAGGGCGACCCCGGCACCAGGAGCCCGCGACGAATCACGTCGTCATCGGTGTACCCGGAGATGTAGAGCAATCGAATTCCTGGCCGGGCTCGGGTGAGGCGTTCTCCCAGCTCCCGGCCGCCCATGACCGGCATCACCAGATCGCTGATGACCAGGTGAATCGGCTGGATTTCGCGTTGCGCGATCTGGAGTGCCTCCGCGCCGTTGATGGCTTCCAGCACCCGGTAGCCAGCGCCGCGGAGCGACCGATAGACCATCCGCCTCACCGAGGGCTCGTCCTCCGCCAGCAGGATGGTCTCCACTCCGCCCGGTACATCCGGCGCCATATACGAGTCGTCCAGCGGGATAGCCTCCTCGGCCACCTCCGGCAGGTAAATCTTGAAAGTGGTGCCCAGACCCGGCTCGCTGTAGACCCAGATGAACCCACCGCTTTGCTTGATGATACCGTATACCGTTGCCAGACCGAGACCGGTTCCCTGCCCCGGTGGCTTGGTCGTGAAGAACGGCTCGAACAGACGCGCCCGGGTCGCTGCATCCATGCCCTGTCCGGTGTCGCTCACCATCACTCGCACATAGGTCCCGACGGGAATGTTGGTGCCGGGATAGCGCTGTGCGTACCCATCATCCAGAAAGACAGTTTCGGTCACGATCGAGAGCGTGCCGGTACCCTGCATGGCATCGCGGGCATTGAGGGTGAGGTTCACCAGCACCTGCTCCAGCTGCGCCTGGTCTGCCTTGACCGATGGAAGCTGCGGGGCCAGCGCCAGCCGTAGCTCGATTTCGGGGCCGAGCAGTCGTTCCAGAACGCCGGACAATTCCTGGACCAGCTGGTTGAGGGCAAGCGCCCGTGGCTGCAGCAGCTGCTGCCGGCTGTAGGCCAGGAGCTGCCGGGTGATCCCGGCTGCCCGGTCGGCAGCCTTGCGGATCTCCGCCACGTCCGCCAGCCGCGGGTCGCCGATCGGCATCGCTCCTTCGAGAAATCCGCTGAAACCGGTGATCACCGTCATCATGTTGTTGACTTCATGGGCCACGCCGCCGGCCACCTTGGCAATCGCCTCCATCCGCTGGCCCTGCATCAGCGCCTCGTCGGCCCGGCGGCGCTCGGTGACGTCGAGCACCACGACGCCAACCCAGTG
>DATBKD010000101.1:0-20851 GCA_036556025.1 Gemmatimonadales bacterium
AGAAACGACCGGGCCGCGAGAGAGCGACCCGGTCGTGAGAGAAGGGAATTGCGCGGGGCGGACCGATCAGATCAGACCGTTGGACCGATGGCGGAGGGGTCTGGCCCGCTGAGCGGCTTGCCAGCGACGTTGCGCCATCCAGTGCCGGTGTTCCATGTACCCACCCCGGTGCTCCATGCGCCCACCTCGGTGTTCCATCCGGAAGCCCCGACGCTCCATGCGCCAGCCCCGATGCTCCATGCGCCAGCCCCGATGCTCCATGCGCCAACCCCGGCGCTCCTGCCACTGGGAACGCGCGAAGGGCCGGGAATGAGTTCGATGATGCCAGGACCCCCGCCCTTCGGCCCGGGGATGGTCGAACTGCTGGGCGGCACCCGACGATGGCAGAAGCGCCACGCCGGCCAGCGCTCCAGCCACAATCCAGGGAAGGAATCGCCCAATGCGGATCATGCTGCCCTCCTGCGGCCCGAGCCGCGCGCTTTGAAGTGAGATTTGACGAAGCTGGAGGGAGACGCGGGATCCGGCATCGGCGTTAAGCCGGTCAGGCGAGAAAGCTCTCCAAGGCGCGGGCACGGCTGACATGCCGGAGGCGGCTCAGGGCTTTTTCCTTGATCTGACGCACCCGCTCCCGGGTGATCCCCAGCAGACTGCCGATCTCCTCCAGAGTCATCGGCTCGGGACCGTCGAGTCCGAAATAGAGTCGGAGAATCTTGGCTTCCCGCTCCTTCAGGGTCGACAGCACCTCCTCGATCGACTCGGTGAGGGCGTGCTCGAAGGTCTCGGAATCGGGGCCGGGGTTCTGGGTGTCGGGGAGATAGTCGAGCAGCTTGTTGTCTTCACCGGGCGTGAGTGGAGCATCCAGAGAAAGGTGGTTCTGAGAGATCGAGAGAGTCTTCTGGACTTCCTCCATGGAGATGTCCATCCCCTCGGCGATCTCGGAAGGGGTCGGCTCGCGGCCGAGCTCCTGGAGCAAGGCGGAGGAACGCTTTCCGATCCGGTGGAGGGTCCCGGCCCGATTGAGCGGCACCCGAACGATCCGGCTCTGTTCGGCAAGCGCCTGGAGAATGGCCTGACGAATCCACCAGACAGCATACGAGATGAACTTGATGCCCTTGGTCTCATCGAACTTGTGGGCCGCACGGATGAGCCCGAGGTTGCCCTCGTTGATGAGATCGGCGAGCGAGACGCCCTGGTTCTGATACTTCTTGGCGACGGACACCACGAAACGGAGATTGCTCCGCACCAGCTTGTCCAAGGCTTCGCCATCGCCGGCGCGGATGCGCTGGGCCAGGGTGACTTCTTCTTCCTGAGGGATCAGGGGGTACTTGCTGATTTCGCGGAGGTACTGGTCCAGCGAGCCTTCATCGAACGAAGGACCACGCTTGCCGGAGCCAACCTGCATTGGACGCATGCGACCGGACCTCGTCATGGACATGGGGGGTGACCCAAGAAGTTGCGGCATCGTGAGCACGTCCCCATCACTACACCGAACGGACTGCGCTCGGAACGAAGACCTGATGGAACCTTACTCTGCGAAGAAGCAGGGCGCAACGGGTGAAGGAAGCGAATGAGGCTCCTCGCTTGCTTGGACGTCGCTGGTCCGCGGTCATTGGTCTCTAGAGCGCTGAGTATTGGTGATCCGGGTCACTCCGCACCACCGACTCGACGGGCATGGACCAACGACCACGACCAACGACTGCCGGCCAAGGGCACGAACTCACACGTCGTACGTATCGATCTGCGCCCGCTGCAGCCGGCCGGAGAAGTCCACGTAGCAGACCTTGGTCTCCGAGTAGAACTGGTAGACCTCCCACCCCCCTTCCCGATGGCCATTGCCTGTGGCCTTGACGCCACCGAACGGCAGGTGGGCTTCGGCGCCGATGGTGGGTGCGTTCACGTAAGTGATCCCATTGTCCAGCTCCTGCATGGCCCGGAAGGCGAGGTCAACGTTGTCGGTATAGATGGAGCTCGAAAGGCCGTAGCGCACATCGTTGTTGACCCGGACCGCCTCGTCGAAGGAGCCCACCCGAACTACGCTCAGGACCGGACCGAAGATCTCCTCCTGCTCCAGCCGGCTCCGGGGACGCACCCCGGCGAAGACGGTCGGGCGGTAGAACCATCCTTTCTCCAGCCGGCCCCGCGGGACCTTCCCACCGGTGACCAGCTCGGCGCCCTCGTCCAGCCCGATCTCGATGTAGCGCTCCACCTTCTCCCGCGACTGTTCATGGATGAGCGGCCCTACATCGGTCTTCTCGTCCAGCCCGTCCCCCAGCCGCAGAGACTCGGCCGCGTCCACCAGCCGCCGGAGGAAGCGGTCATGCACCTTGCGATGCAGGACCAGACGACTGGTGGCCGTGCAGCGCTGACCGGTCGTGCCGAAGGCTCCCCAGAGCACGCCCTCGAGCGCGAGGTCGAGATCGGCATCGTCCATGACGATCATGGCGTTCTTGCCGCCCATCTCGAGCGAGAGTCGCTTGTGCATCCGGCCGCAGGTTTCGCCGATGATGGATCCGGTCTCGGTGGAGCCGGTGAAGGAGATGACCGGGACATCGGGATGCTCGACCAGCGTTCTCCCTGCTCGCTCGCCGCTCCCGTGAACCAGTTGGATGACCTCCGGCGGCAGGCCCGCCTCCAGCAGGATCTCGACGAGGAGGTGAACCGTGTGGGGCACGTCCTCCGAGGGTTTGATGATGACGGCGTTCCCGCAGAGGAGCGCGGGAAACATTTTCCAGGTGGGGATGGCCAGCGGAAAGTTGAAGGGCGTGATCAGCCCGACGATCCCGATCGGCCTCCGGTAATTCATGGCCCATTTGGACCGCAGCTCGGAGGGCACCACGTGGCCGAAGAGACGCCGTCCTTCGGTGGCAGCATAGTATGCGGTGTCGATGCCTTCCTGGACGTCGCCCCTGGTCTCCGCCAGGACCTTGCCCATCTCCCGGGTCATGGCCGCCGCGATCGCTTCCTTCCGCTCCACCAGGAGGTCCCCTACCCTGCGAAGCAGGTCCCCTCTGACCGGCGGCGGGGTGCGAGACCAGAGCGCGAACCCGTGGCGGGCGGACCGCACCGCCGCCTCGATGTCTCGCCGATCCGAATCGGGGAAGCGTCCGATCAGATCGGAGACATTCGCGGGATTGCGGTTCTCGAAGTAGGCGCCGTTGCTTGGTGCTACCCACTCACCCGCGATGAAGTTCTTGAAAGTCTTGGCCATGAGAGGCAGTGAGAAGTGAGAAGTGAGAAGTGAGAAGTAAGAAGTGGTACGCGTGAGGCCGACACCTGAGTCACTGGGCCCGCGGAGCCGCCGGCTGCGGAGCCGCCGGCCGGGGAGCCGCGGATTGCGGTGCGGCCGCCTCGACGGAGCACGCCCAGGTGGAGGTCTGCCGGGCGTACCCGATTCGAGGAAGAATCTCCCGCGCTGCCTGGACGCTGGCCCAACCCACAATCAGGAGCGAGAGCACGTGCGCAAAACCGCGGCGGTGAGCCCAGCTCGCCAACCCGGCCATTACGCCGGCCACTGCGGTGATTCCGATGGCGCCGAGGAAGAAGATAAGCCGGAGTCCGCAGGTCTTTTCATAGGGCCACAGCGGCAACGCGACCGCCAATGCCAGTCCCAGGATGACCCAGAACCACGTCAGCGCAACCGAGCGGCCTCGCGCCGGTGCCGGGCCTCCGACGGGGGAAGGCGCCTGAGACCGCCCGGGAGCCACCGGTGGCGAGGCGCTCGGTTGCTTGGCCATCACCCGATCGATGTTGGCCAGCTCTTTGTCCCAATCGCGCGGCTGGTCGGTCACTCCGTGTCCCGGTTAATGCCGTGGCGCTCGATCTTCTTGTAGAGATTGGATCGCGGCATCTTGATCGCCCGTGCGGTCTCGGAAACGTTCCAATCGTGCTCCCGAAGCTTCTGGATCAGAAACTGCCTCTCGGCTTCCTGTCTGAAAGTCTCGAAAGACTCGGTGGCCGTCGCATCCACCGGAACAGTGAGCGCCGGAGGCCCGTCGCCGGTGGGCAGGAGCCTTTCGACATCCGCCGCGGTCACCACCTTGCCTGGGGCGAGGATCAGGGCCCGCTCGACCGCGTTGCGCAGCTCGCGAATGTTTCCCGGCCAGGACCGCGACTGCAGCCGTCGGACTGCCTCGTCAGCGAACTGTTTTCCCGGAACCCCCGCGCTGGCGGAGAGTCGATCGGCGAAGTGGCCGACGAGGGCGGGAACATCCGCTAGCCTAGCCCGCAGGGGCGGCACCTCGATCGGCACCACATTGAGACGATAGAGCAGGTCCTCACGGAAGTTTCCCTCGACGATCTCCGACTCCAGATCCTTGTTGGTGGCAGCCAGCACCCGGACGTCAACCTGAATGGACTTGGCGCCCCCGATCCGGGTGACCACCCCCTCCTGCAGCACCCGGAGCAGCTTGGCCTGCGCCGAGAGCGACATGTCGCCGACCTCGTCGAGGAAGAGGGTCCCGCCATCGGCCTGCTCGAACTTGCCGGCCCGGTCGGAGAAGGCGCCCGTGAACGAGCCTTTCATGTGACCGAACAGCTCGCTCTCGATGAGCTCCGAGGGAATGGCGGCACAGTTTACTTCGACAAAGGCGCTGTCGCGCCGAGGGGACGCCTCGTGCAGGGCCCGCGCAACCAACTCCTTACCGGTCCCGTTCTCGCCCGTGATCAGCACTCGGGCTGCGGTTGGTCCTACCTTCTTGATCAGGTCCCGAACCCGACGAAGTGCCGGACTATCGCCCACCATCAGGTACCTGCTCTCGGCCGCCTCCCGAAGCCGGGCGTTTTCTCCCACCAGCTCGGAATGCGCCAGCGCATTGCGCACGGTGAGCAGAAGGCGATCGGTGTCGAGCGGCTTCTCCAGGAAATCGAAGGCCCCACGCTGGGTGGCCTCGACCGCTGTCGCGATGGTCCCGTGGCCGGAGATCATGACGATCTGAGCGCCGGGGTCGAGGTCGCGGAGACGGGTAAGCGTCTCGAGGCCGTCCAGCCCAGCCATCTTGACGTCGAGGAATACCAGATGGGGCCGGAAATCGGGGTAGACCGTGATCGCCTCTCCTCCGGTCGCGGCGACCCTGACATCGAGATTCTCGTACTCCAGCACCTGTTTCAGCGCCTGGCGAATTCCGGCTTCGTCATCGACAATGAGCACCCGGTGAGTCATGACCGCGATGCTCCGTAGAGAGTGGCACCGCTCGGGTGGATGCGGATGGCACCGACCCCACGGGGAATCCGCAGAGGAATTCCCTGGCTGCCGTGATCTCCCAGCGCCCCGGACACCAGGCGCGGGACCAGGTCAGCGGGAATGGGAAGATTCCGTAACCTGAACGAGCGGACCACCCATTCTCCCTTTCCCGAACTCACAACTCGAACCGGACCACTGGCCTCTACCGGCTCGGTCGGTCGCAGCATGATCGACAGAGGCCCCAGCGTGTTGCGCGGAAGCCGCGCGGTGCGGAGCCGAGCGCTGAGCGCGACCTCACCGTCCAGGAGACGCACCTGAAGGGAATCGAGATCACCCCGCACCTGGGGATCCAATCCGCTGCCGAGCAATGAAGCCACCTCGGATGGAGTGAGCACCACGGAATCCGCACGCGACCGCTGTAAGGCCGCGATCTTCGACTGCGCCGTGGCCAGCGCTCGGACTCCCGGACGCACGGAAACCGACGAGGACTGCTCGGTCCGGCCCAGCAGCTGCTGTCCTTCCCGCACGATCCGGTCTCGAAAGAGCCATACGGCCAGCAGTGCCGCCACCAGCATCAGGCAACCGAGCATCTTGAACGGCGCCGTGAGACAACCGATCACGCCGCGAGCTCGATGGTGAGCCGGGCCTGATAGCGGGGACCCTTGGCGGTGAGGACGCTCTCAAACAGCACTACCTCGGTCGCGACAAAGGGGACGCGCTGGTACGCTTCGCCAAACTCCGCCAGAGCCCGGGGAGGACACCGCTGACCCTCGCGAACCCGTCCCAACGTCACGTGGGGTTGAAATGGAGTTCCCTCAGGAGGAAATCCGATCGCTTCGCCGCCCCGCTCCAGGCGGTCCTGCAGCAGCTCCAACCCCGACGGCCCTTCCAGACCCAACCACAACACTTTCGGTCGAGCCGGACTGGGAAACGCGCCCAGTCCGGCGAGACGGAGCGCCAGGGACCCCGTGCCGGTTGCCGCGAAGCGAACGGCCTCCTCGATGACCTCCAAGCGCTCGGGCACCACCTCACCAAAGAACTTCAACGTCAGATGAATACCTTCATCGCGCACCCAGCGGACCGGCAACGGGCTCTGCCGCAGGTGACCCAGCAGTTGCGCCACTTGACCCCGGGCGGGCTCCGGAAGCGGCACGGCGGCAAAGAGCCGCATTACGACGACGGGTGCGAGGCGATCTCCAGCAGTCCGCCGCGACGATACCCGGCGGGATCCAGAACCACCTCCGCGAATCCGAGTCTGACGAAATACGCCGCGACCGCATCCCAGAGCTCACGAAGCTTCCCGATCTGATCCGGAGCTACCTCGACGCGGGCGCTCGCCCCATGGTGCCGCACCCGGAGGTCGCCGGTCACACCCAAGGATCGCAGGTAGGCCTCTCCCTGCTCCACCTGTTGGAGCCGCTCGGGGGTGATTTCCAGACCGTACAGTACTCGGCTCGAAAGGCATGGCGCGGCCGGCACATCCCAGGTAGGAAGACCCAGCTCTCGCGATGACCGCCGGATGGCGGACTTGCTCCAGCCCAGCTCGGCCAGCGGCGATCGGACGCCCAACTCCTCTGCAGCCCGAAGGCCGGGGCGATGCTCACCCAGATCGCTCGCGTTGGTGCCGTCGATGATCGTGTCGAACCCCCGCCGCCGGGCGATCGCGGTCAGGTGGGACCACAGCTCGGTCTTGCAGAAGTAGCAGCGATTGGTGTCGTTGCGGAGATATCGGGGGTCAGCCAGCTCAGCAGTCTCGATCTCGAGCAGCGGGACATCGAATCGACGGGCCAGGTCGAGCGCGGTCTGATGTTGCACCGCGGGGTAGGAAGCACTGCGTCCGATGACGGCGAGAAATCGAGCGCTTCCCAGCGTCTGCCGTCCAACCACCGCAAGGAAGGCGGAGTCCACGCCTCCGGAATACCCGAGAAGCACTCGCCCCAAGCCGCGCAGATGAGCGCGCAAGCGCTCGAGCTCTCTCATCCGCAGTAACGTAACGCAGTGGGTATCTTTCGCCATGCCCGACGAGCCCTGCCTGAAGCTCACTCCCACGCTGTGTCTTCCGCTCGCAGAACTGGAATACCGCGCTTCCCGCTCAGGCGGACCCGGAGGTCAGCACGTGAATACCTCTTCGACTCGGGTCGAGGTCTGGTGGGATGTGCAAGCATCGCCGAGTTTGAGCGAGGAACAGAGACTCCGGCTGCTGCATCAGCTGCGGTCGCGCCTCGATTCCTCCGGACGATTGCGGTTGGTGTCGAGCGGGACCCGAAGCCAACTCCGGAACCGGGAAGAGGTGACCCGACGCCTGCGGGAAGTTGTGTCCCGCGCGTTGGCGGTTCCCAGGGCCCGGAAGCGAACCCGCCCGACCCAGGCCTCGAAGGCCGCCAGACTGGAGGCGAAGCGCAGGAGAAGCGCGACCAAGCGGGACCGGCGCCCGCCGTCCGCGCACGAGGAGTAGCCGTTGTGGAAAACCGTCTCTTGATGCAGATTTCTGCACCGCAGGACCCACCCCGACAGTACTGCTAAGCCGCGGCTTTTCGCCGGTCCAGACTCCGGTACTGAATGGCTTCGCCGACGTGAGCCGGCGTGAGATCTGGGGCGGCCTCCAGGTCGGCAATGGTGCGCGCGATCTTGAGGACTCGGTGATAGGCTCGAGCCGACAGGCCCAGCCGAGTGACCGCCTTGCGCAGGAGGGTTTCCACGGGCTCGCTCAGGCGGCAATAGCGCCGGAGGTCCCGCGCAGTCATATGGGCGTTGGCGTAGAGCCCGAGCTGGTCCCGAAACCGCTCGCGCTGAAGCGCTCTGGCTCGTTCCACTCGCTCTCGGATGGCGGCACTGGGCTCCTCGCTCTGCCCGCCGACCAGCTCCCCGTAGGCCACGGCCGGCACCTCGAGGTGGATGTCGATCCGGTCGAGCAGCGGGCCTGAGATTCGGGAGCGATAGCGCTCCACGTCAAGCGGGGCACAGCGACACTCGTGCATCAGGTCGCCGAAGTAACCACAGGGACACGGATTCATCGCCGCCGCCAGCATGAATCGCGCAGGGTAGCTCAGGCTTACCGCCGCGCGGCTCAGGCAGACGACTCCATCCTCCAAGGGCTGGCGCAGGACCTCGAGGACATTGCGTCGAAACTCGGGCAGCTCGTCCAGGAAGAGCACGCCCCCGTGTGCGAGACTCACCTCACCGGGCCGGGGACAGCCTCCGCCTCCGATGAGGCCGGCGTCGCTGATGGTGTGATGGGGCGCCCGAAAGGGACGGCTGGTGCAGAGGGATTGGCCGGGTGCAAGAGTGCCTGCGACGCTGTGCACCTTGGTGGTCTCCAGCGCCTCCTCCAGCGTCATCGAAGGCAGAATGCTCGGCAGGCGGCGGGCAAGCATGGTTTTTCCCGCACCTGGCGGCCCAATGAGCAGGATATTATGCGCCCCGGCGGCAGCCACCTCGAGGGCGCGCTTGGCCGCCGCTTGGCTCCTCACGTCGGCAAAGTCGACTGGCTCTCGGCTGGGCTCCGCCATGATGGCGGCGACGTCGACTCGCTGGACCGGGAGCGTCTGGCGGCCAGACAGGTGGCTGCAGATCTGGACCAGGCTCGCGGCTCCTCGGACCTCCAGGCCATCGACCACGGCGGCTTCCGAGACGTTCTCGGTGGGCAGGAGAAGGCCGGCGCACCCCGCCGCTCGGGCGGCCAGGGCCATGGAGAGCGCCCCACGCACCGGGCGGAGGTCGCCCTCGAGACCGACCTCTCCTACGATCCACTGGTCGTCGAGATCGCGGGCGGGAAGCTGGCCACTGGCCACCAGCAGTCCGACCGCGATGGGCAAGTCGAAGCCGGACCCATCTTTACGAATGTCCGCGGGAGCCAGGTTGACCGTGATGCGCCGGAGCGGGAAGGAAAAGCCGGCATTAGCCAGCGCAGCGCTCACGCGCTCGCGTCCCTCCCGCACCGCCCCGTGGGGCAGGCCGACCGTGGAGAACGAGGGGAGTCCGTTACTGATATCCACCTCGACCTCGACGGGGTAAGCATCGATGCCGAGCACGGCAGCCGATCGGATGCGCGCAAGCATGCGGGGTCTCGGGTCAGGGCCCCGGAAGCTAGGGTTCCGGGTCACCCGCTCCTGTATCCCCCAAGCGCCTGACGGACCCCAGCGCCGCCTGAGACGGGGTTCGCGCGCGGAACTTGCAGTGGAAATGGGCGTTTGATTTAGCAGGTGGCTGGACCGGCTGGAGACCCCGATTCCAGGACCGGATGCGGCAGACCAGTTTCGGAGTGACCATGCGTGGTTGGTCGTGGTGCGCGGTAACGCTGTTGCTGGTGGGAACCATCGGCTGCGCCATCCCTCGGGTTGGCGGCGCGCCGATCGCGCCCGTCGATCGGGCCTGGGTGGTTCCGAACCTGGAGCTGTACCAGGGCTGGTGGGCGAAGACCGAGGCCTGCTCCGGACACGTGGGGGACATGTCCCGGGTGACTTTCTACGCAGTGGACGCACCTTCCGGCGGCATCGCCCTCGGCCGCGAGATCGCTCATGGCTGGTGGGTTCGCGAGGGGAACAGGATTTACCTCCCCGCCAACGCGCTCGGTGAGGAGTGGCTGGTTCGGCACGAAATGCTTCATGCATTGCTGCAGCGTGGCAGTCATCCCAATGACCAGTTCGTAGCAGCCTGCCATCTGGCATCGGCGACGGTCTGGCGTGACTCGACGCTTACCGCCGACCCGAGGAATCCGCAGGGCCGCTGAGAGCCGGAAGCTTTTCTGGCCCGGCCGCTCTCTCACGTTATTCAGGTCGCGAATCGATAGTGGCTCCTTCTGCCGCGGCCTGAGACCAGGCCGTGGCGCTTGTGCTTCGCTCCAGTGTGGCGCCCATGCTGCGACCGTCTCATCCTGCGCGACATTTACCCTGACGAGCCGGATCGCCGTGAGCCGATGGCGGTATGCGGAGGATTTTACGAGCGGGTATCTTTCCAGCGTCATGCGAGCCGACTGGCCCCCTACGCGAAAGCACGGTGGCACCGGCGCTTGGCTCGGGTGCATTCACCTTGGCTTTGGAGCACCGGCCCTCATCTTGCTTCCAGAATTGGCAGACTGGAGACCGCTGCAGGTTCCCCGCCTCTGAGGACGCATCCGGCAGGCCTTCTCGCAAACTGCGGGAGCTATTGAATGTTCAAGTCTTTCCCCAGAGCGCGCCTGGTCGCGCTGGCAACGATCGTGGCGCTTTCCTTCGTCAGCGGCGGTTGGCTGCTCCGGCCTAAGCCCGCTGCGGAGGGCGGCATTTATCAGCAGGCGCGCCTGTTCGAAGACGTCGTCGCCACCATCAATCACCATTTCATCGACTCCGTCGGCGAGGGCGATCTCTATCAACGGGCCGCCGCGGCGCTCGTGGGGACGCTCCACGATCCCTACGCAGAGCTCCTGGTGAAGGACGGCTACCGCGAGTACCAGCGCCAGATGACCGGGACCGAATTCGATCTCGAGGGGGGAAATCGTCCAACCGAGTCGGGTATCGACTCCCGTGCGGATCACGGTTTGTTCGACGCGGGCGACGAGGTCTTGAGCATCGACGGGCGGAGCACGGTCGGCTGGTCGGCCACCCGGGTGGAAGCCGCGCTGAGAGCGGGGACCGGCCGAACCGTGACCGTTCTCGTCCGTCCCCGTGGCTCCAGCAAGCCAGTGATCCGGCACCTCACGCGGACCGCGGTCCACGTGCCGGCGACGTCGCAGGGCATTCTGCTCGATGGTCAGGTGGGCTATGTCGTGCTGCGCCGGTTGAGCGAAGGGGCCGGCAGCGAGCTCCGCCAGGCCGTCGATCGACTCATGGCGCAGGGCATGAAGGCAATGGTCCTGGATCTTCGGTCCAACCCGGGGGGACTAATCCGGGAAGGCGTGGATGTGGCCAGCCTGTTCCTGCATTCGGGCGATACCGTGGCCACGTCCGTCGGCCGCTCCATCTATCGGTCCAAGACCTATCTCGCCGGCGAGTCGGGCGGCTGGGACAGCTTGCGGCTGGTGTTGCTGATCAACCGGGGCACAGCCAGCTCGGCGGAGCTCATCGCGGGAGCTCTGCAGGATCACGATCGCGCGGTGCTCGTCGGCACTCCGAGTTACGGCAAGGGCGTCCTCCAGACGACGTATCCTTTGGGCGATGAGGTCGCTCTCAAGCTGACCACGGCGCGCTGGTACACCCCCAGTGGGCGCTCGGTGCAGCGGCCGAAGCCTGACTCCGCGGGGGGCCAGGCCAATCGGACTCCAGCGCTCCATCCGCTCATCTTCCGCACCGACGCAGGGCGTCCGATTCCCGACGCCAGCGGCATCCTTCCCGATCTCATGGTGCGGACCTCATTGCGCTCGGACGGGGAGCGGATGCTGGCCAATGCCCTGGGTGACAATCTCGATCGCTTCCACAGCGCCGTCGCGGGCTACGCGGCCGATCTCCGGGCCAATGGTTCCGTGACCGACGAATCCTTCCAGGTCACCCAGGGCATGCGCGAGGGACTCTTCCAGCGGCTCGAGGAGGAGGGGATTACCCTGAGTCGCGACACCTTCGACGGCGCACTTTCCTACGTGGACGAGCAGCTTGGCTATGAGATCGCCCGGGAGCTCTTCGGCACCGAGTCCGTCGTCCGTCGCCAGGCCAAGGCGGATCGGCAGCTCCAGGCCGCACTCCGGATCGTCCGGGCCTCGCGTACCCAGCAAGAAGCGTTGACCGCAGCCGTGGCCGCCCAGACCTCAGGCCGTAGCCGCTGACCCGGTCGCGAGGGGCAGGTGAACCGTAATAGTGGTTCCCTGCCCCAGCTCGCTTTCCACCTCGATCCGCCCGCCCCAGCTCTCCACTAACCGCCGCACGATCGCGAGGCCGAGTCCCGAGCCACTCGTCGTTGTCGAGAAGCGCGGCTCGAAAATTCGGGGCAGCAGCTCGGAAGCGATACCGGAACCATCGTCGGCGACCCGGATCAGACCGGGTCCCACCGTGACGATCACGATGGCTGCGTCGGCTGCGCGGGCGTTCTCCAGAAGGTTCACCACCACCTCTTTGACCTCGTCCGCCCTGGCGGCGCCGAAAGCGCCCGGGTCGGAGTGCAGGCGCACCTCGCAGCCACCCTCCGCCAGACGATAGAGCTGAACCACCTCGCCCACGACGGTTGCCAGGTTGATCCATTCGAGCGGCTGCTCGTCACCAGCGGGGGCGGCGAAACGACTGAACGCTCGGGCAATGGTGTCGAGCCGGTCGATTTCACCCAGCATCCGGTCGGCGGTCTCTTCCAAGGTCAGGTCGAACTCACCCCGCCGCTCCCGATAGACCCGCCGCAGATGTTGCAACCCAAGCCGCATGGGCGTGAGTGGATTCTTGATCTCATGAGCAACCTGCCGCGCCATTTCTCCCCAGGCAAGCACCCGCTCTGCCCGCGACACGTCGGTCACATCGTTGAGCGCGATCACGACACCAGGCACATCCGACCCCAGGGCGGCGAGCTGAAGCGAGAGCCGGCGGCCGGCCACTTCGAGCTCCGCCGTTGCATCCGCCCCCCGGTCGTGAAGAAAGCGCTCGACCACCGTGGCGAGGGATGACCACTCCGGCGCCAGATACGACAGGAAGTCGGACCCTACCTCCAGCGGCGTTTCGAGGAGGTCCACAGCCTGGCGGTTCGCGATGAGCACGCGACCTTTGGGATCCAGCGCCACCACGCCGGTCGCCACTCTCGCCAGTACCGCCGCGGTGCGCCTCCGCGCCTCTTCCAGCGCCTCCTGGCTGGAGCGGATGTCGGAGGCCATCCGCTCGAAGGCGCCAAAGACCGGCTCGAACTCGAGCGGGGGATTCTCCGAGTGCGCTGGCATCGCCTGCCCCTTGCCGAGTGCCAGCGCCGAGCGGCGGAGCTCGGCGACGGGCCGGGAGAGCGCTCGCGAGGCTCGCTGAGCGCCGGCCAACGCCGCGGCGACGCCGGCCAGGGTAGCCAGCAGCAGGACCAAGGCGAGATCGAGCTGGCGAATTCCGAGCGAAGTGTCCTCCGCAAGTTGCGGGGTAGCAAGCACGCCAATGTCCTCCGGCCCTCCCGGTTGGACCACCCGATATCCGACCCGTTCGGCCAGCTGCGGGATAGATCCTTCCCGAGTCACCTCCAGCTCCCCGGTCAGCGCCAGCGATTCAAAAGCCGGCGGATCCATCAGCTGGGGCATCACCCCCAGATCCTCCAGTACCTGAGTGCTGGTCCCGACCAGTCGGCCGCCCTGATACAGTGCGAGGTCCGCATCGATTCGCCGGCTCAACTCCTGCAGCCGCTCGTCGACCGAGAGGCCCGCTGCGCGGAGCGATCCGCCGGCGGTGAGCACCGCATCCCGCAGCGTCTGGGTGATGAGCAGATCACGCCCCCGCTGCACCTCATCATTCAGGCGAGCGAAGCTCCAGGCAGCGAAGCCGAGCGCCGGAAAAATGAAGAAGGCGGCCAACGTGGCGGCCAGCCGGATGCGGAAGGATCGGGCCAGGCTTTCCCAGCGAGGTTGGGGACGTCGCGCTCCCGAGAGCAGCTCCCCGAAGAACCAGAGGGACGCGAGGACGGCGGCATCCAGCAGCACGACCAGCACCGCTCGAACGAACAGCGGCACCGGGCCGCGAAGGTCGACCAGCGCGTGAACCGTGCGCACTCCGCTGCGCAAGGTCAGCGGATAGTCGCTCCGAAGGGCCCATCCATCTCGTCGCCAGCGCGCCGGCCGAGTCGGGCCCCCCGGCTCCGCGGCCGGCGCGAGCGTCAGCCGGTACAGGGGAGAATGCTGCGCGGCCGGATTGAGCAGCCGGCCGACTCGAGCGGGAACGATAAGCTCCGAGCGGGGGCCTACCGCGGTCGTCATGACCTCGTCAGGTGTCAAACGGGCAACCAGGACATAGTGCACTCCCGGGACCCTCACGAGCTGCACGATCCGCTGGCTGTCGGCAGGCGCGAGGTTCCGCACCATCATCGCCACCAGCGAGGGAGGCAAATCCAGCGAATCGAGCGCCAGCTCTTCCAGCAGAGCGCCCCGACGGGACCAGAGCGCGAGCGATGCGGGATAGCCTTGCCCGCCGAGGACGGAGGCATGCCACAGGGCGTACATCTCCGATGCCGTCGTGGGAGGTGGGCCGTGGCGCAACTGCTCGCCAAAGCGCTCCAACAGCGGGACGGCGAGCGGATCGGCCTCGCCGCCGAGCCGGGCCACATCGCGCTGAGCCACCTGGACCTTTCCCGCCAGCTCCGCTCCCCAGGTCACCAGCGCGGCGGCGCTGCCAGCAACCAACGCGATTCCGGTGATGGCAGCCCACCGGGGGGCAGGAAGCGTCACCAGCAGGAGGGCAGGCGTCCAGAGAAAGGTGTACCAGTCGGGCCACCCTCCGCGCGGACTCCACACCAACACCCCTATGACGGACGCTGCGAAGGCAATGGCCACCCCCGCGGCGATGCGACGGGCGCCGCCGGTATCGGGTCCGTTGCCGCGGAACAGAGCCGCCGTCGGAACGATGAGCGCGGAAACCGAGACCAGCAGCGCCAGCTGCCAGGTGAGCCATAGTCCCACCGAAACCCCTTCGGCAGGTGGAGTGATTCCCCGTCCCAGGCTGCTGATGAGATACGGTGCCATCAGCAGCAGGCTCCCCCCGATGGCGATCCCGTACCAACGACGGGGTGGACGCCGCCGCCAGAGCCAGACACCCATGCAGGTGAGGAGCGTGCCGGTGAGTGCCAGCACGCCGGCAGAGCCGGAAAATGGAGCGAGCAGCGGCCGGAAGAACGTGGCTGGAGAGAAGAGCGGCTGAAGGCCCAACGCGGGGCCGATAGGCGCCCGGATGGCCAACCACAACACAGCCGACAACAGGAGGAAGCGTTCGCCGGCGTTTACCGTCAGGCTGAGTGCCAGGGCCAGCGCGAGGAGCAACACCCAGGTCACGGCTCGAGTGCCCCGCTCGATCGTGGCTTCCCTCGCGCTTCCCTGCTCCGGCGGCACCGGCTCCACGCTGAAGAGGAGCCTCGGCCCCTCGGTCGTCGGCTCCTGATAATCGAAGACGTCCACGCTGTCCGGTGCGGTGCCGGCAGGAAAGACCTGCAGTCCGACTTCGGTTCGCCGACGGAACAATTCCGCCAAGCTGCGCGATCGGTCGGGCACGGCCGGGTGGGCCCAGATGAGAACCGCCGCCACTGCGGTGCGTCCATCGGCCGAGTGGCGCCGAGCCTCGAGCAGGACATAATATCCAGTCGCCCGGGAGCCGATCGAATCTCCTTCGGCGGTGGGGGGCAGACGGTGTCGCCCGGCCCATGCCCACGGATCCCCCTGGGCATCGAGCACTGCCACGGTCATCTCGGGGCCTCGCGTCGGCAGCAACTGCCGCAGCAGGTTGAAGGCGGCTGCGCGGTCGGCGGGTGAGGTGGCGATGGCGGCGTGTGCCAGCTGCTCGGCGCGGTGAAATGCCGAGTGCAGGTCGCCCGCAAGACGCTGGGAGGCGGCGCTCACTCGCAGCTCGCGTTGCTTGGGCCACTGGGTTTCGATGGCCGACAGTTGCCACTGGGACAGACCTAATGCCGTGGCCAGTCCGAGGAGCGTGAGGGCGAGTCCCCCGCGGCGCCAGCCGCTCAGGGGGTAAAGGGCGATGACTCCGGCCAGGAAGGCCACTAGGCTCACGGCGACCCAGTGAGGAGAGGGGTGCCGAAGCCACTCCGCGGCGGCGCCACTGGCCGCCAAGACCACCACGACCCACCACCGGTCTCGATGACTCAACCGCGTGGCCCCTGGCGGCTCAAGGAAATGACTCCCGGGGCGGTCCGCGAGCGCCTGCTCGAACGACCGACGCTCCTCGTCCCGGTCGGCACCACCGAGCAGCACGGGCCCCATCTGCCGTTAGGCTGCGACACGATCATCGTGGAACGGTTGGCCGACGACCTTTCGCTGAAATTCGGCATCCCCCGCGCTCCCACGGTCGAGTATGGCGTCCACACCGCCTCGCGCTCCTTTCCGGGAGGAGCGACGCTTCGCCGCCGCACATTGCACCGTGTCATGAACGAACTTATCGAGTCCTGGGAGGACGGGGCAGGCGTCAACGAGTTCGTGGTGCTCACCGCTCAAGCTGGGGATGCGCATCTCGAGGCGCTGAGCACGATCCGAACCGATAGTGCGAGGGTGCGGGTGATCGACATCTTCAGCATGGATTTCGGGTCACTCCTGGAAGAGCCGGGAGCGCCGGTGCAAGGCGGCGAGCTGGACACCTCCCTGCTGCTTCATCTCGCGCCCGAGCTGGTTCGGATGGAGCTGGCCCGGGATTTCGCACTCACTCCCGATCTCGTGGCCCGATACCGGCCAGGCCATAGCCGCGATCTCCCCGCCGGATCGCCCGGATCGGTGGGATATCCCAGTCTCGCGTCCGCCCAAAAGGGGGAGACCCTGTATAGATTCATCCTCGACCGGATCAGCACCTCCCTGACCAGAACCTGAGTCGATCGGAGTGGTCATGCGCGGCGGCGCGCTTTTCCTGCTACTGATCCACGCTGTCCCGGCTCTGTGTCAGGAGAAGCTGGAGACCAAGTTGGTCGTGCAGCAGGGCGGACGGGAGATCGGGCGCGAGGAGTTCACCCTGCGACAGGGCCGGGGACAGGGTCAGCCAGGAACCACGCTGATCGCCGCCGCGCGGTATCCGGCGACCAACCCCAGCACTCACTTGGCCGCGACCCTGGAGCGCACGCCCGAATCCGCGTTGGCCAAATTTCAGCTCGACGTCGAAAGCCCGAGTGGGACGACTGTAATTCTCGCTGCAGGATCCGGGGCCCGTCTCATCGTCCGGACGGTTGCGAAGGGCTCCGAGTCGGGGCGCGAGCTGCCCGGCGGCCCGGATGTGCTGGTCTTGGACGACGGCGTGTTCTCGCTGTATTCCCAGATCGCCGACCTGGCGACGCCGGACGGTCGTCCGTTGACCGCGATTTTCCCCCGAACCGGCAAGCGCGTTTCGTTCACCGCTCGGCGCGAGGGCGGAAACGGGAACAGAGTTACCCTGAGCGGCGACATCGCCGGGACGCTGGTGATCGACGGTGCCGGCCGATTGCAGCGGCTGGAACTTCCCGCTCAGCAGACAATCGTCTCGAGAGCAGAGTAGCAACCCTCCGCTAACTCGTTGATTGACAACTTTGCACCGTGGCTTTGTCGCAACCTGAAACCCGTGCGGCGATCTCGCCGTATGGGGCCTGGCTCAGGTCCTTACCACAAAGGATTTGCCCATGAATCGTTGGCTCGGCCTCCTCGCCTTTGCCTGGCTCGCGCCCCAGCAGGTCTCCGCGCAGGACACGACGCGCACCCAGGGTCGGGACACGACTCAGCACCAAACCCGGGACACCACCGCCGCCCTCCGTCCCGTCACCACCGTCACTCTCTCGCTGGACGAGGCGCTTCAGCAGGCACGAAGAAACAGCCCGACCTACCGGCAGACCCTCAACAATGCCGGTCCGGCGAAATGGGGCGTGCGGAATGCCTATGGCTCCTTCATCCCCTCAGTGACCGCCTCGAGCGATTTCGGGTACACCGGGTCAGGGCAGTCCAACTTTGGTGGCGGGCTCACGCTCCCTACGTCCGCGTTCTTGACTTCGGGGTACAGCCTCGGGCTGCAATGGCAGCTCGATGGACGTGTGCTCTCCGGGCCGGGTCAGCAGAAGGCCCTGCAGCATGCGACCGATGAGGACATCAATGAGGCCGACGTGTCTCTTCGGACCGAGATCGTGACGCAGTACCTCAACACGCTTCAGGCCGGCGCGCAGGTGGATGTGGCCCGTCAACAGGTCAAGCGCAACGCGGACTTTCTTGCGCTGGCCAAGGCGCGCTACCAGGTAGGCCAGGCGACGTTGCTGGACGTGAGACAGGCGGAGGTAATCAAGGGACAATCGGACGTCGCGCTGCTTCGGGCGGTCCAGGCGGACAACGAAGCCAAGCTCGACTTGCTCCGACGCATGGGGGTTGAGCCACCGGCGCCGATCGAGCAAATCACCTTGAGCGACTCCTTTCCGGTGGTAGCGCCGGCGTACTCGCTCGATACCCTGCTGGTCCAGGCGGACCAGCAGAATCCTACGTTGCGCTCACTCGAGGCCCGCCGCAGCGCGGCTACTTGGGGAGTCCGCGCGGCCAAATCGGAGTTTCTGCCGACGCTTCAGGTTCAGGCAGGGTGGAGCGGATTTACCCAGGAATTCACCAACGACAACCTCCTGCTCAGCCAGTCCTTGAGCGATGCCCAGTCCCAGGCCACTCAGTGCCTCTTCGACGACTCAGTCCGGACGGCGCTCTCGTTTGCGCCGATGGGAAACTGTTACTCGTCCGTCGGCCTCAATTCCACCGGATCGGCCTTTACTGACCCCACCGCGCAGCAGATTCTCGACCAGAACGATGTGTTCCCCTTCCACTATACCGGCCAGCCGTTTCAGGCCAGTCTTCGGGTATCGCTCCCGATCTTCACCGGCTTCAGCCGATCGCTTCGCCTCTCGCAGGCGCGGGCGGACGAGCAGGATGCCGACGAGAGCGCCCGGGCACGCCGGCTTCAGGTCCATACCGACGTCCACGCGAGATTCCTCGCACTCCAGACAGCATACCAGGCCATCGCGGTCCAGTCGGCCAACCGGGACGCAGCGCGGGACCAGCTCCGTCTGGCCCAGGATCGCTACCGCCTGGGCGCGGGGACATCGCTCGAGGTGTCCGATGCGCAAAACGCTGTTCAGCGGGCCGAGGGCGACTACGTGAACGCGGTGTACGACTACCATAAGTCGGTGGCCGCCCTGGAAGCCGCGGTGGGCCGTCCCCTTCGCTAATCGAGGAACGCACATGTCGCGTGGGATGAAGGTCGGGCTGATCATCGGTGGCCTCCTGCTCGTGGCCGGAGGCGGGATTGGCTGGCGCATCAGCCAGAAGAAGCACGCCGGGACCGAGGTCCGGATGGCGCAGGTTCGCCGGCGAGACCTGGTGAGCGCCGTGACCGCGAGCGGAAAGATCGAGGCCAAGACGTCGGTGGACATCAGCGCCGACATCACCGGCCGGATCATCAAGCTCGCGGTGCGCGAAGGCGACCTGGTGAAGAAGGGTCAGTTCCTCATCCAGATCGATCCGGCCCAGTATCAGGCGGCGGTCGACCGGGCAGCCGGGGTGGTCGCATCCACCCAGGCCACTCTCCTGCAGACCAAGGCCAATCGAGACCAGGCCCAGCGGGCTTGGAACCGGGCCTTGCAGCTCACCCAGATGGGAACCAACCTCATTGCGCCGGAGACAGCCGAGCAGGCCAAGACATCCTTCGATGTGGCGCAGGCGAACTACCAGGCCTCTCGGGCCCAACTGGAACAGTCCCAGGCCAGTCTCCAGGAGGCCCGGGACAATCTGGCCAAGACTCGGCTGGTCTCCCCCATTTCGGGACGCGTCGTCCGCCTAGCGGTGGAAGAAGGCGAAGTGGCCGTGCCGGGCACCTTCTCCAAAGAGACCGGCTTGTTGCTGACTATCGCCGATCTCTCGGTGATCCTGGCCAAGGTGCAGGTGGATGAGACCGACGTGGTCCGGCTGACACATGGCGATTCGGTGGAGGTGACGATCGATGCGTATCCCGACACGACCTTTATGGGGCGGGTGAGCAAGATCAGCCACAGCGCCAAGCTGACCCCAACCGAGACCGCCTCGGGATCCCAGGACAGAGCGGTGGACTTCGATGTCGAGGTCACCCTGGTAAATCCTCCCCGGGATATCAGGCCGGACCTGAGCTGCACCTCCCGCATCGTCACCGATACCCGGCAGAACGTGCTGAGTATCCCCATCATCTCGCTGACCGTCAGGGATCACGAGAAGGTCCCCAACGAGTCCGCTCCGCCGGTCGACACGACCCGACGGCGTCCGCACGCCAAGGAGGCGGAGGGTGTCTTCGTAGTGCGCGATGGCCAGGCCAACTTCCGCCCGGTCAAGGTGGGTATCGCCGGAGATGAGTACTTCGAAGTGGTGGATGGCGTTCGCGAGGGTGAGACCATCGTCGCGGGCACCTACCAGGCCATCCGCGATCTCAAGGACGGTGCGCGGGTACAGCCGGCCGATACTACCAAGCAGCGGGAGGCGGAGTCATGAGTGGCCTCATTCGGATTCGGGACCTCACCCGGGAGTACCGGATGGGCGAGGAGCACATTCTGGCTCTGCGCGGCGTGAGCCTGGAAATCCATCGCAACGAATACGTGGCGATCATGGGGCCATCGGGCTCGGGCAAATCCACCATGATGAACATCCTGGGCTGTCTCGACACGCCCAGCGGCGGCGAATACTGGCTCAACGGACAGGAAGTCTCGCAACTGACCGATGACGCGCTGGCCCGAGTGCGCAATCGCGAAATCGGCTTCGTGTTTCAGACCTTCCACCTGCTGCCGCGGGGAACCGCGCTGCACAACGTCGAGCTCCCCTTGGTCTATGCCGGCCTGCGGGCCCGGGAACGGCGGGAGCGGGCTGAAGCGGCGCTGGTACAGGTCGGGCTGCAGCAACGCATGCATCATCGTCCCAACGAGCTTTCCGGCGGCCAGCGCCAGCGAGTGGCGATTGCCCGCGCCCTGGTCAATCGGCCCTCGATTCTTCTGGCCGACGAGCCGACCGGCAATCTCGACAGCGTGACCAGCGAGGAGATCATGCAGGTGTTCGGGGAGCTGCATGCCGCCGGCCAGACCATCATCATGGTGACCCAC
>DATBKD010000102.1:0-23469 GCA_036556025.1 Gemmatimonadales bacterium
GCTGACTGTCCCCCGCATGCTGCTGCGGGAGCCCTACGGCAAGGACACGGTGCCGGTCGAGGCGTTCCAGTACGAGGAGCACGTCGACGGGACCGATCACAACAAGTATCTCTGGGGCAACGCGGCCTGGGCCCTGGGCGCGCGGGTCACCAACGCCTTCGCCCTCTATGGCTGGTGCGCCTGCATCCGCGGAGTGGAAAGCGGCGGACTGGTGGAAGGCCTCCCGGTTCACAACTTCCGCACCGACTCGGGCGACGTCGCGATGAAGTGCCCGACCGAGGTACCCATCACCGACCGGCGCGAGAAGGAATTGGCCGATCTCGGCTTCGCGCCCCTGGTGCACTGTAAAGGGACGCCCAACGCGGCCTTCTTCAGCGTCCAGTCGGCCCAGAAGGCCAAGGTCTACGACAAGGACTCCGCGACGGCCAACGCACGGATCTCGGCTCAGCTGCCGTACATCTTCGCGGTGTCCCGCTTTGCCCACTACCTCAAGACCATGATGCGCGACAAGATCGGCGGCTACATGTCGCGCAGCGAAGCCCAGACGTTCCTGAACAACTGGATCGCGAACTACGTGGTCGCCAACGACGACGCGCCCCTGTCGGTCAAGGCGAAGCGGCCGTTGAAGGAGGCGCGGGTGGACGTGCAGGAGGATCCGCGGAAGCCCGGTGTCTACCGCGCCATCGCGTTCCTGCGGCCCCACTTCCAGTTGGATGAGTTGAGCGTGTCGATGCGGCTCGTGGCGGAGTTGCCCGCACCGGCCAAGTAGCGCTGTCAGTCCCGTAGGGTTGGCTTACTTGCTTTCCCGGATGGCATCCGGCAGGGGAGGGGTTTTCGTATGGCGTTCGATGCGTTTCTCAAGATTGACGGAGTCGACGGCGAATCCACTCGAAAGGGATTCGAAAAGCAGATGGAGATTCTCTCGTTCAGCTGGGGCGCCAGTAATCCGTCGACCATCGGCGCCGGCGGGGGAGGCGGTGGGGGCGGCAAGGTCTCGGTCAGCAGCTTCAACATCATGAAGAAGAGCGACTCCGCCAGCCCGCTGTTGTTCCAGGCGTGTTGCCAGGGCGATCACTACGCCAAGGCTACGGTTACGCTCAACAAGGCTGCCGGCAAGACCGCGATCGACTTCATCAAGTACGAGTTTGAGGAAGTGTATGTCGACAGCGTGCAGTGGTCGGGTTCGTCCGGTGGCGATGATACGCCGGCCGAGAGCGTCTCCTTCTCCTTCGGAAAGGTGAGCATCACCTACACCGGGCAGAAGCCCGATGGGTCGAAGGGGAGCCCGACGGTTGGAGCGTGGGACCTCACGCTGGTCTCCGCCTGAGCCTGCACGGGGAGAGCGGCGTGAACCCGCAGGAGCTTTTCCGGGCTGGGCGGCTGGATGAGGCAATCGAGCAGTTGGGCGTCGAGCTGCGAAACGATCCAGCCGACGCCCAGCGGCGGATTTTCTTGTTCGAGCTGCTCTGCTTCGCCGGCAATTATAGCCGGGCGGAAAAGCAACTCGACGTGCTGGCGCAGCGAGGAGCCGACGCGGCCATGGGCACGTTGCTCTATCGCAGCGCCATCCACGCCGAGCAGACCCGGCAGGAGATGTTTGTCGCAGGCACCTACCCTACCGGTCCTGCCCCCCGAGCAGTCAGCGGGACCCTGAATGGGCAACACTTCACCACATTGAGCGATGCCGATCCCCGGATCGGCCCCCGCCTGGAGGTCTTTGCCGCCGGGCAGTACACCTGGATTCCCCTGGAGCACATTGCCTCCGTTCGGATGTCGCCGCCCAAACGGCTGCGAGATCTCCTCTGGGCGCCAGCGCTGGTGCGGACCGGTCCGGACTTCCAGGGAATCGAACTGGGAGAAGTTCTGTTTCCGGTCATGGCTCCGCTCTCCTGGCACCATGAGAACGACGCTGTCCGTCTCGGCCGTGTGACCGAGTGGCAGGAGCTGGCCGACGGATCCCAGGCACCCATCGGTCAGAGGCTTCTCCTTGTCGATGATCAGGAATTCCCGATCCTGGAGCTCCGCGAGCTCGACATCGTTCCGGCGTCCGTAGCCGTCAGTTGAGTCTCGCATGCCGTTGCGTAGCGATCTGCTGACCGCCATTCCCGGCCCGAATGTCGCCGGTGCCGACCTCCGGTACGACCCCATCTACGACAAGATCAAGGAAGCCCGCCACGAGGACGATGACGCGCCTCTGGGCGACTGGCAGCGTCCCCGCAAGACCGCGGACTTCGCCCTGGTCACCAAGCTCGCGGGGGATGCCCTGGCGGCCCGGTCCAAGGATCTCCAGATCGCTGCCTGGCTCACCGAGGCCCAGCTCAAGCGCGAGGGCTTTGCCGGGCTTCGATCGGGCTTGGAATTGATGCGGGCACTGTTGGCGCAGTACTGGGAAAGCCTCTACCCCCCGCTGGAGGACGGTGACCCGGAGCTCCGCGCCGCGCCCCTCTCCTGGGTCGGGCTGAGCCTGAGCTCCGGAGTGCGCTCCGTTCCGCTCAACCGGTCGGGGCACGATTTCTTCAAGTACAAGGAATCGCGATCGGTTGGGTACGAGGCAGAGCTGGCCGACGACGCCAAGCGAACCCAGGCGCGGAACCAGGCGCTGAGCGACGGAAAACTCTCGCCTGAGGACTTCGACAAGGCGTTCGAGACCACCCCGAAGAGCTGGTACAAGGATCTGATGGCCGAGCTGGACGGCTGCGTTGCCGCCCTGGCGGCCCTGGATCAAGTGAGCCGGGAGAAGTTCGGGGAGGCGACTCCGGACTTCCGGCGCCTGGAAGAGTCGCTCACGGACGTGCAGCGAGTGGTCCGACAGCTGCTGAACAAGAAGCTGGAGATCGAACCCGATCCCCCAGAGGCCACTCCGCCGGCGCCGAACCCGACCACCAACGGCAGTGGCTCCGGCGAGGCCGCGATGACCACGGACAGCGCACCGGCCCGTGTGGCCCTGGGTGCGGAGGCAGCCGACCGGGAAGACGCGACGGCACGAGCCATCGCGGCGGCCCGATATCTCCGGCGCACCGAGCCGCATAACCCAGCCTCATATCTCCTGCTCAGAGGGTTCCGGTGGGGCGAGGTGCGAGCGCATGGCGGCACGCCTGATCCCCGTCTGCTCGACGCTCCCTCGACCCAGATCCGAACTCAGCTGAAGGGGCTGCTGCTGGAGGCCAAGTGGCCTCAGCTGCTGGAGGCGGGCGAGGGCGTCATGGCCACCGCCGCCGGGCGGGGGTGGCTCGACCTGCAGCGCTACGTCCTCAGCGCCTGCGATGGACTCGGCAGCCAATTCGAAGCGGTCGGCCGGGCAATTCGGGGTGAGCTTCGGGCCTTGCTGGACGACGTGCCGGCCCTGCTTGGCATGACCCTGATGGACGACATGCCGACCGCCAATCCCGAGACCAGGCGATGGCTCCAGGAGCAGGGGCTGACCAACGGGAGAAGTTCGGTAGCAGCCACCGAAGTAGAGGAGTATGCCGCCGCGCCGGCGCCCGCCGCCGCCCAGCGAGCTTATGACCATGTGCTCGACCGTGCCCTGGCCGAAGTTACGGCCGGCAGGCCTCAGCGCGGGATCGAGCTGCTGATGTCCGAGCTGGCCAAGGAAAAGACACCTCGGGCCCGCTTCCTTCGTCGGACGCAGATTGTTCGGATCATGGTTGACAGCGGCCTGGAAAGCGTAGCGGTTCCGATCCTCCAAGAGCTCCTCACTCTGGTCGAAAACCACAAGCTGGCCGAATGGGAAGCAGGCGAGCTGGTAGCCGAGCCTCTGACACTTCTCTATCGCTGCATTGAGAAGCTGCCGGATCTCGGCGGAGACCACAGCCAGGCGACGCTCTATCCCCGCATCTGCAGTCTCGATCCGCTCCAGGCACTGAGCCTGAAGCAGCCATAGCGCGATGAAGACCGTCGGCCTGGACCGCTCGGTCCAGCAATCGCTCCTGGATCGGCTCATCGATCTCGATCCCAAGACGACGACCGAGGCTCCGTTGTCCTGGACCCGATCGGTCCAGCAACTCAAGGCCTCGCTCCGGCGGGATCTCGAGGTCCTGCTGAATACCCGGCGCATTCCCACTCCCGCGCCGGAGGCCTTCGAGGAGCTCGCCCAGTCGCTCTACCATTTCGGCTTCCCCGACATCACCTCGATGGGGCGGGACTCCAAAGACGTCCGCGTCCGGCTGATGCGACAGGTGGAGGAGACTATTGCCACCTTCGAGCCTCGCCTGGCCAGCGTGAAGGTAACGCTGGCCGAGACGACTGAGGACGGCAAGCGCCAGTTGCGGTTCCTGATCGAGGGTCTGCTTCGGATGGAGCCCAACCCCGAGCAGGTGGTCTTCGACACTGTGTTGGAGATCGCGAGCGGCGAGTATCACGTGAAGGGTGACGCCGGTGCGTGACGATCTGCTGCACTACTATGAACGAGAGCTGAACTTTCTCCGCCGGATGGGGGCGGAGTTCGCCGAGCGATATCCCAAGATCGCCTCCCGGCTGCAGCTCGAGCCCAATAAGTGTGAGGACCCGCATGTCGAGCGGCTGCTCGAGGGCTTCGCCTTCCTCGCAGCCCGGGTGCACCTCAAGATCGAGGACGATTTTCCGGAGATCACGGAGTCGTTTCTCAACATCGTCTATCCCCACTACATCCGGCCGCTGCCGTCCATGTCGCTGGTCGAGTTCCAGCTCGATCCGGAGCAGGGGAAGCTGACCACCGGCTTCAAGATCCCACGCGAAACCCTGCTGTACTCTCGGTCCGTCGGCGGCGTGCCCTGCAAGTTCAGAACCTGCTACGACACCGTGCTCTGGCCGCTCACGGTCAGCGCGGCGCAGTGGCAGACCCCTGATCGACTCTCGGTCAAGGACCCGGAGGCCGCGGCCGCGCTGCGGCTCGAGCTGCGCTGCCTACCCGACATCAGCCTGGACAAGCTGGAGCTCAACACCCTGCGGCTGCACCTGAGCGGTGAGAGCAACCTGGTCTACACGCTGTACGAGCTGCTCTGCAACAACTGTGTGCGGATCCTGGCGCGGGACCCGACACCCAATTCCAGACGGAAGCCCGTCCTGCTTCCCTCCGGCGCGCTCCAGCCGGTCGGCTTCGGAGAGCACGAGGGCATGCTGCCCTATCCGGGGAGGTCCTTTCTCGCCTACCGGATGCTGCAGGAGTATTTCACCTTCCCGGACAAGTTCCTGTTCCTGGACCTCTCGGGCTTCGAGGAGCTGCGTGCGGCAGGGTTTGGCGAAAGCGTCGAGTTCATCTTTCTCATCTCCCAATTCGAGCCGGCCGACCGCCGGACCATGCTGGAGAGCGGTGTGTCCGCCCGCACCCTGCGGCTGGGATGCAGTCCGGTGGTCAATCTCTTCCCTCAGACGTCCGAGCCCGTGCTGCTGGACCAGCGCCGCCAGGAGTATCAGATCGTTCCGGACGCACGGCGCCGGCTGACGACCGAGATTTTCTCGATCGATGAGGTCGTCGGTGTCAGCCCGGGCTCGACCGATCCGATCCGGTTCGAGCCGTTCTACTCCTACCGCCATGGCTCGGACCGCCGCCAGCATGAGACCTTCTGGTTTGCCAAGCGCCGGCCGGCTGGATGGCGGTCGGACGGCGGCGCCGATCTGTTCTTGTCCTTCGTGGACCTGTCGGACCGGACCGTGCACCCCGGTCTCGACGCGGTCACCGCCAGAATGACCTGCTTCAACGGGGATTTGCCCAGCCGGCTGCCTTTCGGCAACGAGGCAGGCGACTTCGAGCTCCCCGGCGGTGGGCCGATCAAGAAGACCATCGCCCTGGTCAAACCCACCAGCGTGGTGCAACCTCCCTTGGGCAAACCCCAGCTCTGGCGGCTCATCTCCCAGCTGTCGCTCAACTACCTCTCGCTGGTCGAGGGGGGCACCGACGCGTTGAAGGAGCTGCTCCGGCTCCACAATTTCGCGGATACTACCTCGGGAGATCGGCAGATCGAAGGCATCAAGAGCGTGCGCAGCAGTCCCCATCACTCCCGAGTCGTGGGAGAGTACGGCATCAGCTTTGCCCGCGGCCGGCGGGTCGAGATCGAGTTCGACGAGTCCCAGTTCGCCGGTGGCGGTCTCTACCTGTTCGCGAGTGTCCTGGAGCGGTTTCTGGGACTCTACGCCTCGCTGAACAGCTTCTGCGTGCTCGCCGCGCGCAGCCAACAGCGCAAGGGACTGCTGCGCGAATGGGCACCGAGGGCAGGATGGAAACCCCTGTTGTAGTCCAGCCTTACCTGGAGGAGAAACTGTGGGAGAACCCGACCTCGTTCGAGTTCTTCCAGGCGGTGCGCGTGTTGGAGCGGCTGCTGCCTGAGCGACAGCCAGTCGGGGTATTCGCGGATCCTTCGGCCGAGGTGGTCCGCTTCTCGGTGAACCCTGACACCGCGTTTCCCGCCAGCGAGATTCAGGCGCTCGAGCCGGGCAACGGGGCACCGCCCCGCCTCACGGTGAATTTCATGGGGCTCACCGGGCCGGAAGGGGTCCTGCCCTACGATTACAGCCTGCTGATCACCGAGCGGTTGCGGCATCGCGACCGAACCCTGCGCGACTTCTTCGATCTCTTCCATCACCGGATCATCTCGCTGTTCTATCGTGCCTGGGAGAAATACCGCTTCGCCGTCTCCCACGAGCGGAATCGGCACGACCGGCTGACGCTGCATTTGAAGGACCTGCTCGGGCTCGGAGTTCCAGCCCTCCAGCAGCGACTCACGGTCCGGGACGAGGCCTTGCTCTTCTATACCGGGCTGTTCGGGCCCCAGCAGCGCTCGGCCGCCGCGCTGCAGCAGCTGCTGGCGGACTATTTCGGCGTGCCCTGCGAGGTGGAGCAGTTCGTGGGCGGCTGGTACCCGTTGTCGGAGACGACCCAGTGTACTCTGGGAGACGAGGGAGATGCCTCGGAGCAGCTCGGCTGGGGCGCGGTAGCCGGCCAGGAGGTCTGGGATCCCCAGGCCCGGGTGCGCCTGCGGCTGGGCCCGCTCACTCGATCCCAGTACGACCAGTTCCTGCCGACCGGCGAAGCCTACGAACCGCTGCGTACCCTGACTCGGTTTTTCTGTGGCGAACAGTTCGACTTTGAGGTGCAGTTGATTCTTGCCCGGGACGATGTTCCCCCCTGCACCTTGGGGGCCGACGCGCCCGGGATCCCGCTGGCGTGGTGTACCTGGATGCGGACGCGGGAGTTCTCCCGTGATCCGGACGACACGATTCTCATGCTCTGAGAGCGAAGGCGCCCTATGAACCTCAACCTGCGGGCTCTGATCGGGAAGCTCAACCATGAGACCAAGGCCGCCGTGGAAGCAGCCGCGGGCCTCTGTCTCGGGCGCACCCACTACGACGTCGAAGTCGAGCACTACCTGATGAAGCTGCTTGACCGGAGCGATGGCGACTCCGCCGCCATTCTCAAGCATTACGGCGTGGATCGTTCGCGCTTCGCGGCGGAGCTGACCCGCAGCCTCGACCGACTGAAATCAGGGAACCCGAGGACGCCGTCTCTCAGCCCGTCTCTGGTTCGAATGCTGGGCGAGGCGTGGACCCTGGGTTCGGTCAACTTCGGTGGCAATCAGGTCCGTACCGGGTACACCATCGTCGCTCTCACCACCGACGAAGAGCTGAGCCGGCTGATGCGGGAGGTGAGTAAGGAATTCGGCAAGATCCCGGCCGAAGCTCTCCGCAACGAGTTCGCCACCATCGTGGCCAGCTCAGTCGAGGAGACCGCGGCGGCGGAGGTGCCGGAGGATGGTGGACTGCCCCGAATGGGAGGCGGCAAGACGCCCAACCTGGATCAGTACACCGTGAACCTCACCGAGCGCGCCAAGCAGGGAAGGATCGATCCGGTGTTGGGACGCGACTTCGAGGTTCGCCAGGTGGTGGACATCCTGACCCGCCGGCGGCAGAACAATCCCATCCTGGTGGGCGAGGCGGGTGTCGGGAAGACGGCGGTGGTAGAGGGATTCGCGGTGCGGATCGCGGAGGGCGACGTCCCGCCGCCGCTCAAGAACGTCACCCTCCGCACGCTCGACCTGGCGCTGCTTCAGGCTGGCGCCGGAGTCAAGGGCGAATTCGAGAACCGGTTGAAGGGCTTGATCGAGGAGGTGCGCTCCTCACCCACGCCCATCATCCTCTTCATCGACGAGGCCCACACGATGATCGGGGCCGGTGGCCAGGCGGGCCAGGGCGACGCCGCCAACCTGCTCAAGCCGGCGCTGGCGCGGGGCGAGCTACGGACCATAGCAGCGACCACCTGGTCGGAGTACAAGAAGTACTTCGAGAAGGACCCCGCGCTGGCCCGCCGCTTCCAGCTGGTGAAGGTGGAGGAGCCGTCGGAAGAGGCCTGCCTCCTCATGATGCGCGGGGTGGCACCGGCGCTGGAGAAGCACCATCTGGTCCGGATTCTGGACGACGGCCTCGATGCCGCCGTCCGGCTCTCCCACCGCTATCTCGCCGATCGCCAGCTGCCGGACAAGGCGGTGAGCGTGCTCGACACCGCCTGCGCCAGGCTGGCGCTGGGCCAAAACTCCACTCCACCGGCGGTCGAAGATGCCCGGCGACTGCTGGACGACCTGGAGGTGCAGCGGCGGGTTCTGGAGCGCGAGGGCGCTGTCGGAGCGAATCATGCTGAGCGGCTGGGCCGGATCGCGTCGCTCAAGACGGAAACCGAGGCGAACCTCGCGGCGCTCACCCAGCGGTGGGACCATGAGCGGGAGCTGGTGAGCAGAATGCGCGAACTGCGGGGCCAGCTCGAGACGGCGGCCGACAAGCCGCAGGCTGCCGAGGACAAGGGTGCCGTTGCTGACGCGGCGACCGAGCCGGCGGTGCTTCGCGCCGAGCTGGCGTCGCTCACTGCCGAGCTCGAGTCGATGCAAGGCGAGGCGCCGCTGGTGCGAGTGTGCGTGGACGCCGGGTTGGTCGGTGAAGTCATCTCCGGGTGGACCGGCATCCCGGTCGGCAAGATGCTGCGCGACGAGCTGGGCACGGTGCTGGGCCTGGAGCAGCATCTGGGCTCGCGGATCATCGGGCAGGGGCACGCGCTGGAGGCGATCAGCCGCAGGATCCGGACTTCGCGCGCCGGCATCGAGGACCCCAACAAGCCGGTCGGCGTCTTCATGCTGGTCGGGCCGAGCGGGGTAGGGAAGACCGAGACCGCGCTGGCGCTGTCCGATCTGCTCTACGGCGGTGAGCGCAACGTCATCACCATCAACATGTCGGAGTTCCAGGAACCGCACACGGTCTCTACGCTCAAGGGCTCTCCCCCGGGCTACGTGGGCTATGGAGAGGGCGGAGTGCTCACCGAGGCGGTGCGTCGGCGCCCCTATTCGGTGGTCCTGCTCGACGAGGTGGAGAAGGCGCACCCGGACGTGCTGGAGCTCTTCTTCCAGGTGTTCGACAAGGGCGTGATGGACGATGGTGAGGGAAGACAGATCGACTTCCGCAACACCATCATCATTCTCACGACCAATGCGGGCACGGATACCCTGGCCAAGCTCTGCGCCGATCCGGAGACGATGCCGGTCGCCGACGGGCTGGTGAAGGCGCTCAAGCCCGAGCTGGACAAGACCTTCAAGCCGGCCTTCCTGGGGCGGATGGTCATCATCCCCTACTTCCCGATCCGAGACGAGGCGTTGCGCCGCATCATCCTGCTCAAGCTGGGCAAGATCAAACGGCGCATCCAGGAGACCCACCGGGTCGAGCTGCTGCATGACGACGCCCTGGTCGAGGAGGTGGGGAAGCGCTGCACCGAGGTGGAGAGCGGCGCGCGCAACGTGGACAACATCCTGACCAACACGCTCCTGCCGGAGGTCTCCCGGCTGCTGCTGGAGTGCATGGTCGAAGGCAACAAGCCGGCCTGGGTCCGGGTGGGGATCGGCACGAACGGGGCATTCACCTACACGACACCGACTCTGTCGGCAGACGTCGCGAGTCAGCCGGTGCTCACGCCGGCGCTCGCGTAGGCGGTCGCGGCTCTTCATCTAACGACCGAGGCCGCCAATGGCCAAGTACACGCAAGCCAACCGTCCGATGCGGGTGGATACGCCGCTCGGCGAGGATGTTCTCCTGCTGGAGGGGTTCTCGGGGACGGAGGGCGTGTCGACGCCCTTCGGCTATACCCTGGAGCTTCTCTCGGAGAACGACCAGATCGCCGCGGCGGACGTCCTGCGCAAACCCGCGTGGGTGACGATCAAGACGCCCGACGGGAGTGAGCGCGTGATCCACGGGCTGGTGCGCAGCCTCGCGCAGTTGGACCAGAGCGAGGGGCTCACCGCGTACCGGGCCGAGATCGTGCCCTGGCTGTGGTTTCTCTCGCTTTCAACCGATTGCAAGATTTTCCAGAACCTGAGTGTGCCGGAGATTGTGGAGGAGGTGTTCCAGGGGCTGGGCTACAGCGACTTCCAGAGTAAGCTGGTGAAGAGCTACCCCAAGCGGGTCTTTTGCGTGCAGTACCGGGAGTCCCACCTGAACTTCGTCTCTCGATTGCTGGAGGAGGAGGGGATTTTCTACTTCTTCGAGCACTCGGACAGCAAGCACGTGCTGATGCTGGCGGACGATAAGAACGCGGTCAAACTGTGCCCCAACCAGTCGAAGCTCCGGATGGCGGCGGACGTGGGCAAGTGGCAGGAGGAAGACGTCGTAACCGCCTGCGAGTGCGAGGCGGCGGTCCACACGGGGAAGGTGACGTTGCGGGACTACGACCCGCAGCAGCCCTCCCTCAACCTGGAAAGCTCCGTCGCCGGCAGCCAGCCGGAGGAGGCGTACCAGTATCCGGGCAACTACGTGGCGCTGGATGAGGGCGAGCGCTACGCCCGGCTTCAGCTGGAGGCGGAGGAGGCGCAGGAACGGGTGGTCCGGGGGGCCGGTACCTGCCGCAGCCTGCAGAGCGGATACCGCTTCGAGCTCAAGGAGCACTATCGCAAGGATGCCAACCAACCCTACATGCTGCTCGAGATCCGGCATTGGGGACGCGCGGGTGACTACCGCTCCTGGGAGTCGGCCCCCCTGGATTACCGGAATGACTTTCTGGCCATACCCTATTCCGTGCCGTACCGGCCGCAGAAAAAGACCCCCAAGCCCCGGATCTGGGGAACTCAGACCGCTCTGGTGGTCGGCAAGGGAGGGGAAGAGATCTGGACCGACAAGAATGGGCGCGTGAAGGTGCAATTCTACTGGGATCGGCTCGGCAAGAAGGATGAGAACAGTTCGTGCTGGATCCGGGTCTCCCAGCCGTGGGCGGGGAAGGGATGGGGTGGACTGGCGATTCCGCGAATCGGGCAGGAGGTGGTGGTCGAATTCCTGGATGGCGATCCCGACTTTCCGCTCATCGTCGGGCGGGTGTACAACGCCGAGCAGACGCCGCCCTACAACCCCGGCGGCGGCGGGGTCGTGAGCGGGATGCGCTCCAAGACCCACAAGGGATCCGGCTACAACGAAATGTCGATGGACGACACGACCGGCAAGGAGAAAGTCACCATCCATGGGCAGTACGACATGGGAACTCGGGTGGAGCACGACAAGACGGAGTCGATCGGGAACAACGAGACGATCGACATCGGGAACGACCGGACCGAGACGGTGGCCGGCAACGAGACCCTGACGGTGGCCAAGGACCGGACCCGGACGGTGTCCAAGAACGAGACCGTGACCGTAGCGCTCACCCGGACGCACACGGTGGGAATCAACGAGGCGATCACGGTAGGGGCGGCGCAGGAGGTAAGTGTCGGGGCGACGCGGTCGCTGACGGTAGGAAAGGATCAGTCGACCAGTGTGGGTGGGAGCCGCTCTGTCAGCATCGGGAAAGACGAGACCATCGAGATCGGTAAGAAACTGGCGATCACTGTGGGGGATGAGATCGTGATTGAAACCGGGGAGGCGAGCCTCATCATGAAGAAGGACGGCACCATTACGATCTCTGGCAAAGACATCATGATCAAAGGTTCGGGCAAGATCGGGATTGCGGCATCGAAGGAAATGACGTTGGAAGCCTCGAAGGACTTGAGTGTTGACACCTCTAAAGCGATGTCCATCAAGGCGTCCAAGGACATCACCATCAAGGGTCAGAAGATACTCCAGAACTAGTCGGACCCCCTCGAGCGGAGTCAGAACATGAGCGGGCAAGGAAATGGCCGTGGAGGTCCGGCCCAGCATTCGGCTGAGGCTCTCAATAATGGGGGGCGCGGGAATCACGGGGTATCGAATGGTGGGCCGTTGAACAGACCGGACCGTTCGGCACTGCCCGCCACTGTGAGTCAGGCCCTTGTCATTGGACGTGTCCTTTCGATCAGTGGAGACGGAACCTATACGGTCGGCTACACGGTTGGGTCGGAACATTTTACTACTCGAGCGCTGAGCACTGTTGCAGTGGCTAGCCACGACGCCGGCCGCGCGGTAACCATTGGGTTTGCCGAGGGCGACCCCGACCGTCCCGTCATTCTGGGCCTACTTCAACCGGATTCGAAGACTCGTGAACGAGTCCAGGAGTCTGACGCCCCGCCGTGGAAAGTTGAAGTTGAAGGAAAGCGCATCGTTCTGTCGGCAGCGCATGAAATCGTACTTCGCTGTGGTAAGAGCAGTGTGACGTTGACCAGCGCAGGCAAGGTCATCATTCGTGGCGCCTATGTGTTGAGCCGCGCCTCTGGGGTCAACCGAATCAAAGGCGCATCCGTGCAAATCAACTAGCCTCTCCAGCCCTGACCGCACGCGAGCAGCCGTGCAACTCGTCAACGGTACCAGCATGAAGGCCGAGTACACCCTCGGACTCGATCCCGAAGGGCGCGAGCGGGTTATCGTTGTCATTAAGGGGACCTTTGCGATTCCCTGGGATGGATCGCAACCGAGCCTCGCCGGCGAGCAAGTGCCGCTCGTGATGGCTGACGAATTCACCGGCGAGCCGGGCAAATCCGCAACGAAGTACGAATCGGAATTTGCACCCTACAAACCGCGATGTGACGTGCTGCTGAATGGCAGCGCCTACGCTCCGCACGGCACCAGGGTCACTCGAGTCGATGTGGCGCTGCGCGTGGCGACCATGGCCAAGTCACTGTCGGTTCACGGCCAACGTGTCTGGCAGGAAGCGATCACCATTGGTCCGAGTGAGCCCGAGCCATTCACCCGCATGCCAATCAGCTACGACGGAGCATTCGGTGGGGTGGACGTGGCGGTACATGATCCCAGCCAGGTCAGAGCGTTCATGAAGAACCCGGTCGGTGTCGGCTACTACCCGCTGACCAGCGGCGCCGACCTGGTCGGGAGACCCCTGCCCACGACCTCTACCATCGGTGACCCTGTCAGCAGTGCCTCCGGTGATTATCCGCCGATGTCCTTTGGCGCGATCGGCCGACAGTTCGAGTCTCGAGTGCCCCTCGCTGGTACCTACGATCAGAGATGGTTGGACAATACGTTCCCGTTCCTGCCGTCAGATTTTAATCCGCTCTACTACCAATCGGCGCCACCCGATCAGCAGATCGCTTACCCGGTCGGCGGTGAACGGGTCGAGCTCTTCAATCTCACACCTCAGGGATACACCCAGTTCCCACTGCCGCGGATCGAGATGCCGGTCGAATTCACCGATGTAAGGGGCACGAGGACCGACTGCCAGGCGGTTCTGGACACCATTCTCATCGAACCTGATCTCGCACGCTTCATGCTCATCTGGCGGACCTCGCTTCCACTCCGGCGCAACTTGCTCGAGTTACGCCAGGCCGTGGTCGGCCGAATGTCGCCCGGCTACTACTACGCGCGCTCGGTGGGCAAGAAGTACTTCAAATCGATTCAGACGTTCGTCCTTGCACGGCGCGGAGAAGTTGAGTGATGGCACCGGCCCTGGGTGTCCTGAACATCGGTCTGGTGACCGGAGTCGGCCTAAATGGCCCCGCCACCTGCGCGGCTATTCGCACCGGTGTCAGCGGCTTCGTGGAAACCCATTTCAAGGTCGACGGGGAATGGTTGATCGGCTGTCCGGTTCCATTCCCGGAGCCCTGCGTGGGTCGTGAGCAATTGCTGCGGATGGTCGGCACAGCGGTGCGGGAATGCCTGACCGGCTTCGATGCCGCTCGCCTGCGGGGAGCCCCTCTCCTCCTGTGCCTTCCGGAGCAGGACCGACCCGGCAGATTGAACGGCCTGGATGGCGGGTTCTTACGTGAAGTCGAGCGCCGGGCTAATCTCACGGCGCACGGGGAGTCGACCTGGTTGCCGTATGGGCGAGTGGCCGGGGTACAGGCGCTCGACCACGCAGCCAAGCTGGTTTCAAGCGGTCGGCACTACTGCATCGTAGCGGGGGTTGACTCTCTTCTCGTCCGGGCGACCCTCGAGGCGTATCGCGAGAGCCGGCTTCTTCAAACCGCCGCAAACTCGGACGGCTTTATTCCCGGCCAGGCTGCGGCTGCCCTGCTCGTGGGACCTCCATCAGAAGCGGGTATGGTGCTCGAAGGAGTGGGATACGGGACCGAGCCGGCCCCCGTCCGCTCCGAACAACCTCTTCGGGCTGACGGCATGGTCCAGGCGATCACCGCCGCGTTGACTCAGGCTGGGGTGTCCTTGGGTCAGGTGGACTATCGGATCGCCGACATCAGCGGGGCGCAATACTACTTCAAGGAAGCCGCGCTTGCTGTCACGCGTGTCCTGCGCCAGCGCAAGCAGGACTGGCAGCTCTGGCTGCCTTCCGACTGTGTTGGCGAGGTCGGCGCGGCTATCGGCCCACTGACTACGGCGGTGGCGTTTCTGGCCGCGGTGAAGGGGTATAGTCCGGGGAAGCGCCTGCTTAGTCATTTCGCCACGGACGGACCGTCACGGGCTGCCGCAGTGTTGTCGGCGGCCTGAGCGGGGCACAGGATGGCTAACGGCGTCTTCGCCAATGGGCGGGAGATCGCGTGCAAGGCCGGAAGCGGCAAGTCGGTGGCTGCGTTCCCCGACGTGTGCTTCACCCCGCCTTTGACTCCGGCGACTCCACCCGGTGTTCCGATTCCCTATCCGAATACCGGCTTCGAGAGCGACACCACCCAGGGCTCCAAGACCGTCAAGATTTCCGGTAAGGAGGTCATGCTCCGCAACAAGAGTTACTTCTCGAAGAGCACCGGTGACGAAGCGGGATCGGCCCCCAAGAAGAACGTCGTCACCAGCGTGAATCGTGGCAAGGTCTACTTCGAATCCTGGTCTAGCGATGTGAAGTTCGAGGGTGAGAATGTCGTCCGCCACGTCGACCTCACCACGCACAATCACGCGTCCACCCCGGCTGGCACACCACCGTTCCCGGACTTGAGCACGTTGATGGTCGGGGGCGAGTCGTGCGAGTCAATCTTCGCCAAGGAACACATCAACGTTCACCGCCATGGGTCGGCTAAGTGCCCTGACGGGTACGAGTCGGACCATATTCTCCAGAACGCGTGCTTCCAGAACAAGCGTCATGGCGCGTCGATCACAACCGCACCTGATTATACCGTCAAGGACGCTCCCTGTATTTGCCTCAAAGGAAAGAGTAGCGAGGTAGGGTCCCAGCATTACATAAAGACCCAAGCGCAGAACGATATGGAGAAGGACTGGCGGGACAATAACAAGACCCCAAAGTACAAGGATGCGCGCGACGGCGGGCTTGAGGCGGTCGCGGATTCACGCTCGACTCGTCCGAGTGACGATGCAATGGAATGTCTCAAGTTGGTAGTCGATCATTACTTCAAGAAGCATCTGGGAATGAACGAAACAGATGAGGTTCGAGTTCCTCGGCGCAAGAAGAAGTTCCGCCGTAAGCCAAAGAGAAAGAAGTAGCCCAGCTCTCTGGCCGTGGTCCTGCGGTCGCGGATACTCGACGGGAGATGTAACAGTATGGTCGATGACGATGACGTCGATGATGCCGGTGATGAGGAGAATGACGAAGATTGGTCGTGGAACGCAGGGCCGGCGATACCATACGGCAAGGGGCGCGTCCTCGCGCTTCTCGTGGCTGATGACCGCGAGTACTGGGTGTCGTACGTGTACGATCACGCAGTAATCACGCAAGAGGGCAAGCTGCTGTACGAGGAAGAGAGCTGGCTTACCGATCTGTGGCGCAGTCCAACCGGCCGCATCTACGCTTCGGCGGAGGGCGGTGCCATTCACATCTTCGAGAATGGCGACTGGCGGGTCACCCAGACCAGTTCGCGAACGATGATCACCTGCGTATGGGGTATCGATGATGATCACGTGTGGGCGACGAGTAAAGGGATCATACTGCGACAAGAGGGCCGCGACTGGATCGAGGTAGCTCGAGGCCACGGCGTCTACCTCGACCGGATTCACGGCGTATCCCTTGACAATCTCTACGCCGTGGGCCGGCGAGGCCTCATGTTGCATTGGGACGGTCGTGAGTGGCGACGAATCGAAGTGCCCACCAACATGCACCTCCTCGCCGTTCATGCCCTCGCCGCCGACCGAGTCTGCGCCGTGGGCGCAGAGGGGGTTGTGCTCTTGGGTGCCGGCGAAGAGTGGGAAGTGATCCGCCTGGAAGAAGACATCGACTTTCTTGACGTAGTGGCCTTTCGCGGCACCATCTACCTGGGCGGCTCTAACCGAGGGCTCTTTAGACTAGAGGACGGCGAGGTAGTTGTTGTCCGAGATGATATCCGGGCCAGCCGGCTGCGCGCGGACGGCGCCGCCCTGTGTGTGGCCGGAGATCTGAGCGTCCACCGGTTCGACGGCGAGAACTGGCAGAGTTATACCTACAGCTGATGACACTCCAGGCGGTGGTCACGCAGCACGCCGAAGAGGCCTCGTTTCACTGGCTTCTGCGGAGCGTTGCCGTCTCCGCGCCGCACTACGATCTTCGCGACCTGAGCCAGCTTGACACCCGCCTGGACGCCCACATCGATGGCTTGCGAATCGCCGGTGACGATGGGTGGGTCACCTGCATGAGGGACCTGCCCTGGGAAGAGCCGGGCGACGTGTTCGTCGGCATGCTGCTCGCACTCGAATCATCCAATTCGGCCAAGATGGACGAGATGCTTACCGTTGCGGCGGGCACTCCTGGGCTCGCCGAAGGAGCGGTTTCTGCTCTCGGCTGGATCCGAACAGTAGCCACGCAGTTTCTCGACGGACTGCTCAAGCGCGGTGAGCCGATCGCGCGACTTATCGGCCTCAGCGCCCTTGCCGTCCGCCGTGAGGATCCCAGCGGGAGATTTCGAGAATGGATAACTGCCGAGGAGTTCGGCCTTCGTGCCCGCGCCCTCCGCGCGATCGGCGAGCTCGGTCGCATGGACCTAGTCCCCGATGCCGAGCGCTACCTCAAAGCCGAGGAGCCCGAGGTCCGCTTCTCCGGCGCCTGGTCCGTCGCCCTGCTGTCCGGCAAGCCGGAGGCACTGAGCGCACTCGCCGGGATTGCTCAATCCGACAGCCCTCGCCGCGCGCGCGCCCTCGACACCGTCATGCGCCGGGCCGATCCCCATGCCGCCAAGACCTGGCAGCGAAAGCTGGCCCAGGAGAGCAGCACACTGCGCCTTGCCGTACAAGGTGTCGGCGCGATCGGCGATCCCGAGCTGATACCCTGGCTCATCGAGCAGATGCAGACTCCCGAGCTCGCCCGGGTCGCCGGCGAATCCTTCACCACCATCACCGGCGTGGACCTCGCCTATCAGGACCTCGAGCGCGACCGGCCCGAGGGGTTCGAATCTGGTCCTACGGAGGACCCTGCCGACGCCAACGTCGAAATGGATCCCGACGAGAATCTTCCCTGGCCCGACTCGGCCCTGATCCAGAAGTGGTGGCAGACGAACCGGGCCAGCTTCCCACCCGGTAGCCGATATCTTATCGGGAAACCGATCACCCCCGACTGGTGCAAGCAGGTGCTCCGCATCGGTCGGCAGCGTCAGCGAGCCGCCGCCGCCCTTGAGCTCGCCATGCACCAGCCGGGGTCACCCCTGTTCGAGGTCAGAGCGCCAGGCTTTCGCCAGAAGCAGCTGCTCGGCCTCTAGTGAGGCGGCGCCACTCCCAGCGGCGCCAGTGCCTTCATCAGAGGGGTCCCGTTGGTTCTCGCCCCCGCCAGGGCGGTGTCCCATTTCTCCTGGGTCTTCGCATCCTGCCCATGGTTGGTCTGCTTGTCGTACACGCCGTCCGTGGATGACGAGCCGGCCAAATAGGCCGATAGCCGGTGATAGCTTCGTGAGATCCGCTCGGCCGAATCCTTGACGTCAGTCCCCTTACGGAACCGCTTGGGCGGGTTCGAGGCATCCCAGCCGGTCAGCTCCTCGAAAAGATCCCGCGCCAACAGTGCCACGATGTCGTAGTGTCCCTGCTCATGCCGCAGCAGCGCCGCAGTCTGACCGCTCTTGACGGACCACATCTTCCCCTGCTCGAGGGTCACCTGGACCAGCACATCCTTGATCCGGTAGCCACGGGAGTCATGGTTGTCGTCCCAGTCATATCCAAAGCTCAGGTCAAAGCGCGCCTCGGTGTAGGCGTCCTCTCCCGACGTCCGGTTTGAGGGAACAGATCCTTGAAAGTCTCTCCACGCCAGGGAGAGATCATGCCCCTCGAGAGCGGTACGTCCCAGACCCATGGATTGCTCCTGCGAGATGATCGGTCGAATCTGGCACGTCCATCGTGCCCGGCAAGGCCGTCCCGGCGAGAGCTGGGCCACTGCGACCCGCCAGGCCCGCGGTTTAGCTTTATCACATACTCAGCCCGTCGAGGGTGCCATGGACACCAATCTCACGTACTACATCGCGGAGGGCGTACTCGCGGGGGTCGTGGGGAATCGGATGTTCCACGTGCTGGCGCTGTCCGGCGGCGGGGGAGGCAGCACCCGCGCGGCGCCGGATGAACCCGAGAATCCCTACCAGCTGGACAATCCGTACGACGAGCCCTGGCTGCCCCAGCCCGGACCCCCCGCACCCAACGGTCATGTCCACGGCGGACCGGTGCCCCCCGGCAAGTACTCCATCCACACCCCTTCTCACCATCCCCACCTGGGCCTCTCCGCCCGACTGATCCACCCGTCGTGGAAGCCGATCGGACGCGACGGCTTCTTCATTCACAGCCGGGGCCCCCATGGCAGCGACGGCTGCATCGTGCCGCTGGACGCCGGCAAGTTCCGCGAGCTCATGAGCGCGCTCACGGACTCCAAGGGGGGAACCTTGTTCGTCAAGGAAAACATGCGCGACACCGGGCTGGCCTGACCCCTTCGGCCCGGCGGCACTGGCTCTTTAACCGCGGGGCGGGTAATCTAGATCAATCCCCCACGTCGCGGAGTTCATGTCCCCCGGCCAGCCGCCTCCTGAAAGACCGTTCGACGGCGACCCCTCTGCTGATGCAGCTCTGGAGAACTCCCTCCGCTCGGTGACGTCGCTCGCCGGCGGCCGCTACGAAGTTCTCGGCTCCCTCGGCGGCGATCGAGAGCAGGGGTTCGCCTTTCTCGCCCGGGACCTGGCAACCGGCAGGTTGGTGGTGCTGAAGCGGGATCCGCGGGCCTTAGGCGGGCCTGGTCCCGCCGGCCTCAAGGTCATCGAGCGGTTGGACTCCTCCGTCCCCCCGCCAGCCGGGTCCTGCCCCGTCTGCCAGGCCCCGTTCGCCGGCTGGGAACCCACCTGCTCGGAATGCGGCGCGGACATCGCCGGCTCCGCGGGCCCAGGCTCCCGCGAGGAGCAGCTCGACGCGGTGAGGCAGGCCGCCACCGGCTACGACGTCCTGGGTGCGATGCCTCGCGCATCCGGTGGAGCAGACGTGTACTTCGCCCGGGAACCCACCGGCGGAAACGTGGTGGCCCTCCGGCTGGAGCAAGCCACCGACGCGCCCGGGCGCCGCTCGACCTTCACCGTCACCGCCACCCGAATGACCCGGCCCAAGCTGCTCTACGGGACGGTGGGCGGCGATCCCCGAGAGCCTCCTCCCGTGTCCGGCGTCGGGACCACACCCTGGGCCCCGGTCTCCCCGCCTCCGCGACCCGGCCCCAGGGGAGTTGGGACAACCCCTCTACCCCCTCAGGGCTCGTGGACCAGCGGCGGAGCCGGCGAAAAAATCTGCCCGACCTGTGGGGACATCTTCGGTCCGGAACACCGGTTCTGCCCCAAGGACGGCTCGACCCTTCGGGCCAAGGCGCAGGGCGAGGATCTGATCGGCCAGGTGATCGCCGAGCGATACCATATCCTGGCCAAGCTGGGCGAAGGCGGCATGGGCAGGGTCTACCTGGCCGAGCACATCCGGATGGGCCGGCGCTGCGCCATCAAGGTGATGAATCCCATCCTGTCCTTCGACCCGGATGCCGTCAGCCGGTTCAACCGGGAAGCCGCGAACGCCAGTCGCATCACCCATCCCAACGTGGCGGCGATCTACGACTTCGGCGAGACCGACGACGTGGTGTATCTCGCCATGGAGCTGGTCGAGGGCGAGTCGCTGGCGACCGTGCTCGAGCGGGAGCATGGGCTGGCCGAGCCACGGGCGATTCAGATCGGGCTGCAGGTGGCCGATGCCCTCGGCGCCGCGCACGACCTCGGCATCGTGCATCGCGACCTCAAGCCCGACAACATCATGCTGAGCCAGGCGCGCGATGGACGCGACGTGGTGAAGGTGGTGGACTTCGGAATCGCCAAGGCGACCAAGGGCGGCCGGCAGACCGTCACCCGCACCGGCTTCGTCGTCGGAACGCCGGCGTACATGAGCCCGGAACAGATTCTGGGAGATACCCTCGACGGCCGCAGTGATCTCTACAGCCTGGGCTGCATTCTGTACGAAATGCTCACCGGCGAACGGGCCTTTGCCGACGCGGCGGGCGAGGTATCCATCCGGCAGCGGCTCACCGAGCCGCCGCCGCGACCGAGCCGGGTAAAGCGGGGTCTGCGGGGCGAGCTGGATGCCGTGGTGACCACCGCCATGGCTCGCGCACCCGACCAACGCTACCAGTCCGCCGCCGAGCTGCGCGAAGCGCTGAGCGCCGCGGCCAAGGAAGGCGGGTCGTGGCTCGGCTGGCTACCCTGGAAGCGGTCGCGGGCTGTTCCCACCGCACCGCCCGCTATCACGCCAAGTCAGCCGAGGACTGCACCCGATATTGCCTATACCCCGAGGCCTCCCTCCGGGCCGCGCTCCGCCGGCGTCCCGCGGGCTCAAGTTCCGCAGGGTACCGCGCCGGTACCGATCGGCTGGGAAGAAGCCGTCCCGCCGCCGGTGCAGAAACTCGCCCGCGGCACCACCATCACCCGCCACAGAGACACCCAGCGCGCAGGCCGCAGGCTGGGCTGGGTGGCCGCGGGCTGTGTGGCCCTCGGCCTGGGAGCATTTGGGGTGTGGAAGCTCGCCGTCCCGCGGAAGGACCGGAACGGCGAGGCCAAGAACGGCAACCTCGTTCTCCCGAGTCCGAGACTTCCGGCCGTCACCGGCAAGTCGCCCCTCGGCAACCTGCCGCTCGGAAAGACGCCTCTGGGGAAGACGCCCGCCGCCGACTCGAGCTCGGCCTCGTCCAATGCGGCGCCGACCGGTGCGGCGCCCTCCAACGCGGCGCCCTCCAACGTGTCGCCGCCGACGTATGTGGCGCCCTCGACCAACACGTCACCGGCCTACGGCACCATCCGCTTTTCCGACGACTTGCCCCCCGAAGCGACCGTCACCGTCGACGGTAGGTATCTGGGTTTCTCGGCCGACGGGTCTCTCTCCGTGCCCGCCGGCTCACACACGGTTCGAGTCGAGGTGCCGGGGTACCGCCCGCTGTCTCAGGTTGTGAAGGTTGCCTCGGGTCAGTCGGCCGCCGTGCGACTCCGACTGTCGCCGATCCAGGTGGCCACGGGGCCGACACCTGCGCCCCCACCGGCAGGTCAACCGCCTGCAGCGCAGCCGTCAGCAGCCCAGCCGGCAGCTGCCCAACCGCCGGCAGCAGCCCAGCCGGCAGCCCAGCCGGCAGCAGCCACACCAGAGACCGGGACGATCCTGGTGACCGGTGCACTGCCGCGTGACGCTGAGATCAGCCTGGATGGCTCGAAGATTCCTTCGGGAGCGCGAGAATTCCCGGCGTCGCCAGGCACCCATTGGCTGGGGATTACGGCCTCCGGCTATCGGCCGGACTCTTCGCAGGTGGAGGTGAAGGCCGGGAGCCAGAGCCACGTGGTGGTGCCGGAGCTGACGCCGGCGCGCGCTGCCGAGCCGGTGGCTATGGGTCTCAAGATCCTCACCCCGGACACGACCATCCGGATCGGCTCCAGCCTGGTGCTCCGGGCTCAAGTCAAGGACGAGTCGGGTACATCGCTGGACCGCCCCGTGGTCTGGGAGAGCGGCAACTCCGCGATTGCTCGGGTGGAGCAGAACGGACGAGTCACCGGACAGAGTCCGGGTCGAGTCTACATCCGGGCACGGTTCGCCAGTGATTCTGACAGCGTGGTCGTGACCGTGCCCGTCCCCGTCGCCAAACCACCGGCCGCCGCCCGGGATACCACCCACAAGCCCGAAGTGGTTGAAGCCAACGTTCCTCCCACTCCCACCGTGGAGAACGTTCAGGCCGCCATCTCTGCCTGCGGAAGTGCGCTAGGGTCGGGTGACGAACGGCGGATCGTGGAGGTCTACAAGGCGGAAACGGCGCAGGATGTGGTGAACCTGCGGAAGATTCTGGACCTGGCGCTCCGGCACGGGGCGGAGCTCACGGCGAGCGAGATAAAGGTTGGCGCCCCGGCTCCGCCGACGCCGACGAAGTTGGACTACCCCCTGCAGGTGCTGTTCACCTGGCGCAACAACGCGGGCGTCGGCAAGAAGAAGGAGATGCCCTTCCGCCTGGAGGTGGCGAAGACGAGGACCGGTTGGCAATTGGCCTCGTGCCGCGCCACCGAGAAAGTCAGCTTCTAGCGGGTGCTTAGAATCCTATCGTCAAGCCGAGCCTGCCAACCAGGTTGGTGCCGTTGTTGCTGATGTCCTGCTCGCTGGTCACTCCGGTCGCCAGATTCTCGAACTTGAAGTTGCTGAACCGGGAGTAACCGAAGGTCGCTCCTATATCCACGTTGATGCGGGAGGCCGCCCGGACCAGCACGCCTCCGCCACCGTTCGCCGCCAGCCCAGTGGCTTTGGTTCGAATCTGGGCAGCGTCATTGTCGCTCTTGAGCTTGACCACGTAGAAACGGCCGGACAGGTAAGGAAAGAGCGAGCTGCTGCTGGTGCTGATCACGTAGCGAGGCTCGAAGAACGCACCAATCAGGGTCGCGCGAGTATCGACCCCTTCCACACCGTGACTGGTATACTGGAATCCCACCCCGAACGAGAGGGCGCTCGGCGTATAGCGGAGCTGCGCCTCGCCACCGTAGCCAACCTCGGCGCCCTGGAAGGCGTCCCCAAACAACTTGATAACCAGCCCCGACCCCTGGATCGAGAATCGTTGGGCGGCTTGTGCGTGAGCCCCGGCGGGAACCATCGCTGTCAGACAGGCAGCCAGCATCACACCACGAACTTTCAACACGTACCCTCCTCGGATAAGCACGCTCGGTAGCCGCCTCTTGCCTGCACCTGCGCTAAGGCACCGGTTGCAGCTCGAAGGGCTCATTGCACGGCTCCTGACCACTT
>DATBKD010000103.1:0-24012 GCA_036556025.1 Gemmatimonadales bacterium
TTCGTCCTGGTCAGCCGCGCCGCAGGGCGGCGGCCGCACGCTCGACCACCGCGTCGCGCGGCACCGATTCCTGCGACTTCGCCCGGAGGTCCTTCATCATCACTTCGCCGCGTGCCCTGTCGTCGGGGCCCACGACGAGCGCGAGCCTCGCGTTCCTCGCGTCGGCCAGCTTGAGCTGCTTCCCCACCGCCTGCGGCGCCAGCGCGTACTCGACCCGCAGACCGGCCTCCCGGAGCTCCCGCGCGAGCCGGAGCACGTGCGGCAGATCGTCCTGGGTGATCGCCGCCAGAAAGACATCGATGCTCGAGGCCGGATCCGGGACCAGCCCGCGATGGCGCAGCAGCTCACCCAGCACCACGTCGCCCATGCCGAAGCCGAGTGCGGGGAGATCGACCCCGCCGAGCGACTGGAGCAGGTTGTCGTAGCGGCCGCCGCCGCAGATGGCGCGCAGCTCGCCCTGAGCGTCGAACAGCTCGAACACCGTTCCGGTGTAGTACGCGAGGCCTCGCACGATGCTGAGGTCGAGGTCCACGTACTCGCCGAACCCCATGTCGCCCAGCGCGTCGAGCGTTCGCCGGAGCGGCTCGCCCTGGGCGGCCGCCTGGTCCAGTCCGGCGCCGAGCCTGCTCAGGTCCGACCAGCTCCTCGCGCGAGCCAGCGCCAGCAGCCGGTCGATCGTGCCGCTATCGAGGCCGGCGTCCGCCAGCCGCTTAACCGACGCCGCCTCCGGGGTCCGGCGGAGCTTGTCGAACACCTGGTACACCGCCGGCACCTGAGTCTCCGGGACCTGCAGTCCCCGGAGGAGGCTGGTGAGCAGCCGGCGGTCGGAGACCCGGGCCCTGACGTCGGCGGGGCCCAGCCCCAGGGCGCGAACCGCGTCCACCGCCAGGGCAATGATCTCGGCGTCGGCCAGGTGACCGGCTTCCCCGATCAGGTCGCAGTTGAGCTGGAAGTGCTCTCGAAGCCGCCCCCGTTGCTGCCGCTCGTAGCGGAAGAGCTGGGGAATGGAGTACCAGCGGATGGGCTTCTTGAGCCCATTGGCCCTCGCGGCGACCATGCGGGCCAGCGTCGGGGTCATCTCGGGACGGAGGGCGACTTCCCGGCCTCCCTTGTCGATAAAGTGGTACAGCTGCCCCACGATCTCCTCGCCGCTTTTCGCGGTATACAACTCCAGCGACTCCAGCGGAGGGCCATCATATTCCTCGAACCCGTACCGGGTAGCCACGGTCCGCCAGGTGCGAAAGATGTGAGTCCGCAGCGCGAGGTCAGCAGGATAGAAATCTCGAAATCCCGGCAAGGCCTTGGTTTGCATGGCGGGAAGTTAACGCGAAAAGCGTGAAAGGTGAAAAGTGAAAGGTGAAACTTGAAGACATCTCTTTCTCATGTTCGCAGGGCTTCACCTCTCACGTTTCACGGTTCACGCTCTATCCCCAGAGCCACCATCACATCTCCGACGGTATGAAACGACCCCGTCACCAATACAGTGCCGGCTCCCTCCTGTACTTCTGCCAGCGCCCGCCGAAACTCCGGAACCAGGGTCCATTGGGCGTGAGCCGGCGGCCGAGCCGGGTCCCGCAGCCAGCGGCGTAACCACTTGGTGTCCCAGCCCCGCCCGGCCGCGGTAGGCGCCACCGTCAAGACCCCTCGGTCAATCACCCGGTCGAGCTGGACCAGCATGTCGGGCCACTCCTTGTCACCCAGGATGGAGACCAGCGCGTGAAGCGGACGAGGCTGCCGGCTCGATTCCAGCGCCAGGGTCAGCGAGCGGATGCCGTCCGGATTGTGCGCCACGTCGAAGAGCCACTTTCCCCGGCGGTCGAGCCGGCCAGGGACATGGGCCTGACCGAAACCCCGTTCCACCGCTTCCATCGGAGGGCGGTAAGGTGACGGCAGCGCCATGAGGATGCCGTGGGCTACCGCCGCGTTCCGCCGCTGGTGCGGACCGGCCAGACTGAGCGGACCGCACCACTCGTAGTCCGGCGGGAGGACTCGAATGTCCGCCCGCGAGCGCGGATCCCGGCGGGCGACCGCGCGCCGAGCCTCCTGACGGAGGACCTCGACCAGCGCCGGCGACCGCTCGCCGATGACAAATGGCGCCCCGGGCTTGGCGATCCCCGCCTTCTCGCAGGCGATGCGCTCGAGCGTATCGCCCAGGTATTTCATGTGGTCCCGCTCGATCTTGGTCACGCCGCTGACCAGGGGGTGGACCACGTTGGTGCTGTCCAGGCGGCCCCCCAGGCCGACCTCAACCACCGCGATCTCGGCGCCTCGAGCGGCAAAATCGGCGAAAGCAATGGCCGTGCTCGCCTCGAAGAACGTGGCCCTTCGCTCCAGGATCAGCGGGCGAAGCGTGGTGGTCCACATCGCGACGGCGGCCTCGGAGATTGGGCTGCCATCCACCCGAATCCGCTCTCTGAACGAGACGAGATGGGGGCTGGTATACAGCGCCACTCGCCAGCCGGCCTCGCGAAGGGCCTCCGCCACCAGAGTGGAGACGCTCCCCTTGCCATTGGTGCCGCCGATGTGAATTGCCGGCAGCAGGCGATGCGGGTCACCCAGCGCCTTGAGGAGCGCGCGCGTCGTCGCAAGCCCGAACTTGATGGTTGTCGTTCGGGGAAAGAGAAACTCCAGAGCCTCGTCGTACGAAAGTGCCATCGAGCCTCGGTCCGGCAGGTTGCGATCCGGTCACACCCCGAACGACGACGCCCCACCCAAGGAGACCGTGGGTGGGGCGCTGGGTGCGACTCCGGTCAAGGTCAGCTCAGCTCGGCCTGCTCCAGTAGCGGGCGACGCCGCTGCATGTGCCGCAGAAGTCGTGCGGTGGTGTCGCGCAGGGAAGCGCGCGGCACCACGTCGTCAATCTGTCCGTGCTCCAACAGAAACTCGGCCGTCTGGAATCCTTCGGGTAGATCCTGACCAATGGTCTGCTTGATGACCCGTTGGCCGGCGAACCCGATGACGGCGCCGGGCTCCGCCAGAATCACGTCTCCCTGCATGGCAAAGGAGGCGGACACGCCTCCCGTGGTCGGATCGGTCAGGATGGAGATGTAGGGAATGGAGTCGCGATGCAGCTGAGCGATGGCCGCCGAAGTCTTGGCCATCTGCATCAGGGAGAGCACGCCCTCCTGCATCCGGGCACCGCCCGAGGTGGAGACGATGACGAGTGGGATCTTCTTCTCGTGGGAGCGGCGCGCCAGCCGATAGATCTTCTCGCCCACCACGGCACCCATCGAGCCACCCATGAACGCGAAGTTCATCACCCCGAGATTGAAGGGGCGACCGTCGATCCTGGCGCTGCCGGCGTAGAGGGCATCGGCCTCGCCGCCCTTCTTGCGCGCGCCCGCCAGCCGCTCGCTGTAGTTCTCGAAATCGAGCGGATCGACCGATCGAAGGCCGGCATACAGCTCGCGCCAAGTCCCTCGGTCGGCCAGCAGATCGATATACTCCTCAGCGCTGATCCGGCGGTGGCGACCGCACTCGGGACAGACGTTGAGCGCCTTCTCGAACTTCTCCCGAATGTCGATGTGCCCGCAGCCGTCGCACTTCTCCCACGCGTCGGGCGGTATTTCGAGCCGTTCGCGCTGTGAGGTCCGTGGCTTCCGCTCTTTCTTAAACCATGCCATCACAGCCATAGGATGTGGGTATCGGTTATGGGTGGAAGCGCAATCTGTGGCATACGGAGCCCATTGAATTTCAATGGTCGGTGCCCGTCGCGCTAGGCCCCAAGAGCTAACCTGTTGTCAAATATCGGGATAGCCTGACTGCCTGGCGTCCCACGCAACCCGGAACACCAGTCCGAGACAGAGGGAGCAGATGATGAAGAACGACCCGCCGTAGGAAAAAAATGGAAGGGGAATTCCGGTGATGGGCATCAGGTTCACGGTCATACCCACGTTCTCGAACACGTGGGTGAAGAAGAGTCCCAGGATCCCGAAGGTGACCAGACTGCTGAACGGGTCGGTGGCTCTCCGCGCGATCCGGAGCAGAGCCAGAAAGAGAGCCAGAAAGAGGCTGAGCGCGACCACTACCCCCACAAAGCCGAGCTCCTCTCCCACGATCGGGAACACGAAATCGGTGTGCTGTTCTGGCAGGAAGGCCAGCCGCTTCTGCGGGCCCTCGGTAAACCCGGTACCAAACCATCCGCCCGACCCTATGGCCACGCGAGATTGAATGGCATGATAGCCTGCGGCTCTGGGATCCACCTCCGGATTCAGGAAAGTGAGCAGCCGATTCTGCTGATAGGGTGCGAGGCGGCGCCACAAGGGCAGCGCAACGGTGCCCATGGCGACGTTGAGGAACCAGACGACCATCGAGTCATAGATATACGGCCGCCACACAGCCAGCAGCGTCGTAAACAGGACAATCCAGGCGGCCCAAGCCCAGTTGCTGAACGCCAGGAGCAGGCTCAGCCCGGGCGACGCCAGCAGGAAGAGCAGCCGGGGCCGCACTCCCGCCCAGAAGAGCATGGCGAACATGATTCCGATGAATACGATCGCGCTGCCCAGGTCGGGCTGCTTGAGGACGAGAAGAAAGGGCACACCCACGATCGCGCCCGGGGCCAGCAGGTCCCGAAGGTTTCGCGGGGGCTCTTTTCGTCCCGACAGGTAGCGCGCCAGCATCAGGACGGTTGCCACTTTGGCCAGCTCGGACGGTTGACCGATCTGATGTCCGCCGATGGAGAGCCAACTGTGGCTGCTCTGCGCCGTCCCGGCTCCGGTCCCGATCGCGAGCACGACTGCCAGCAGCAACAGGCTGAACCCGTAGAGCGCGGGCGCCAGCCATTCCAGCAGGCGGAGCGAGATATGGAAGACCATCCATCCCGCCACCACGCCGATGCCGAACCAGACGAACTGGCGATACCAGACGCCCGCGGCTCGGGTCGGGACGTCGGTCTGACCCGCGGAGTACAGCGTCAGCAGGCCAAACAGCATGAGGCATGCGCTCACGGCGAGGAGCCGCCGGTCGATGGCCGGAGTTCTCATCAGTCGCGCTTGCCCGCCGCCCGTCGCACCGAATCGGCCACGGCCTGAGCTGCGGCCGAGTCCGGATCCAGCTCGATCGGTCGCGGCGCGGTATCCTGAGTGGCGGTGGTTTCGTCCAGCAGAACCTTGAGCTTGATGGTACCGGCGGTGTCTGGCCCCAGGATATACCGTCTCAAGACCTGGACCACATACGGCGCGACCACGGTACCGTGTTTGGCAAACTCCATGATCCCGCCCACGACCAGCTCTGGCTTATCCGCGGGGGCAAATCCGATGAACCAGCCATGGTCGTCGCCGTGGGGATTCTGGGCGGTGCCGGTCTTGCCGGCCACTGCCAGGTCCGAGTGTCGTGTCGCGGACGCGGTGCCCCGCTCGACCACGGCGATGAGCGCATGTCGCAGTCCATCGAGCTGCTCCTGGGTCAAGCCCAGGGAGCGGATGTCAGAGGACCTGGCTCGCACCAGGTAGGGCGCGGTTGCCTGTCCGTCGCCGGCCAGCGCCTGGTAGAACTTCATCATGTTGATCAGCGTCTGGGTGTTCTCCCCCTGGCCGATCGAGAAGTTGAGCGTGGTCGCCGGAGGGCTCCAGTTCCGAGGCCCATACAAGCGATCGAAATAGGCGGTGGACGACGGAAAGATGGGATTGATCTCGTTCTCCAGATCGATTCCGCTGGGATCGCGGAAGCCCATCAGGACTCCATCCTGCACGATCGCCTGAAGGCCGAGCCGGAGCCCAACCTGGTAGAAGTACACGTCGCAGCTCGATGCCACGGCTCCGATGAGATCGAGCGAGCCGTGGCCTTCCTTCTTCCAGCAGCGGAAGACCCGGTTGCCCAGCCGCATGCCGCCACGGCAGGGCTGAGGCATGTGGGTATTCAGATCGATCAGCCCCCGCTTCAGCGCCATGGCGGCGATCGCCAGCTTGAAGGGAGACGCTGGCGGGTAGCGGGCTTGGATAGCGCGATCCAGCAACGGGTGGGCCTCATCGCCATTCAAGGCCCGCCACTCGGCGCTGCTGATGCCTCCGACGAAGTCGTTGGGGTCGTAGCTCGGCGCCGAGTAGATGGCCCGGATCTCGCCTGCCGGGGTCATAGCCACCATCGCTCCGCGCACACCGGCCGGCCAGATGCTGTCGATGAAACGCTGCAGGTCCAGATCGACCGTCGTGACGATAGGCTTGCCCGGCGTCGGCGGCAACGACCCGGTGCTGGCCTCTTCCCGCACCAGCCTGCCACGCGCGTTGACCTCGATATAGCGAACCCCGTCGGTTCCCCGAAGCGTGTCGTCGTACTGCCGCTCGAGGCCGGCCTTTCCGACGATGGAGCCGAGGACCGCGCCGGGGAACCGATCTGCAGTGAGGTCCGACTCGGTGACTTCGGAGACATAGCCCACGAGGTGGGCGACGGCGGCGCCCGCGGGATACAGCCGCTTGGGCTCCGATTGAATCACCAGTCCCGGCAGGACCGCTCGATGCTCCTCCAACCTCGCGACGGTCTCGACGGTGGCATCTCCGAAGACCAGGGCCGGTTGGTACCGGGCCTGAGCATATCGACGGATGATTTCACCGATGGTCGCGGTGTCCAGGGGCACATAGCGGCCGATGCGCAGCAGCACGGCCCGAAGCGAGTCGGTCGAGGAGGCCAACAGCTTCACCGAGTAGCCGGGGACGTTTTCGGCGATGATTTTCCCGTGCCGGTCGAAGATCGCGCCCCGCGGCGGGGTGAGCGCGATGGGGCGAAGGCGATTGGTCTCCGCCTTGAGCTGGAACTTTTCGTGCTGGATGATCTGGGTCCGGAAGAAGGCGCCCACCAGAACCAGAAAAGCTCCCATCAGCACCAGTCGCGCGATCTCCGCGCGTTCACGGACGCGATAGGAATCGAAGCCGGTCATGCGTCAAGCCTGATGGCGAACCACTGCCTGAAAGCGAGCAGAATGAGCAAGGTGAAGACCGCGGTCGTGATCGCCTGGAGCGGGGCGTAGAGGGTCAGCTCCACCAGCAGTTGTCGCTCGTCGGTGCCGCTGGAAATGAGCAGGATGAAGTCTCTGAGCCAGAGTCCCACGGCGACGAAGGCCGCGTTCACCAGCAGATTGTCGGCGAAGAACACGGCCCGGCCCCACGCAGCCAGATAGCCGACCACCGTATGGGCCAGAGCTCCTGCCCCGAACTGCGCCGGCGTCAGCGCGTCCTGGGTCAACCCGATGAGGAAGCCCGCAACCGCTCCCGCGCCCGGGCCGCTCCGCATGGCGTAGAGCATGAGGGCAATGAGAAGGAAGTCGGGGCTCACCCTCGCGCCCCAGAGTCTCGGGCGCAGGTAGAAGTGCAGCAGCACCAGCACGGCCATCACCACTGCCAGCTGAACCCGGTTCGCGCGAGCGCTCGTCACCGCGTGCTGTCCACCGGTGCTGGGCGGCCGGTCAGGGGATTAGGACGCGAGGCGGGGGCGCCCGGTGACTTCGCCGGTTTGGGCCGGGCACTGTCGGCCGGCGGCGGCGAAGTGACCGCCGGCTTGGGTTCCACCGCCCGCACGCTATCCGGATGGGCAGCGGGCTTTGGCTTCGGCGCCGCCACGCGCCCGCTATCGGCCTGAACCGGCTGACGCGCAGCCCTCCGCGTGGCGGTGTCCTTCCGTACGGTCGCGAGGGATTCCGCCCGAGCGGCCTTGGCCAGCTCTGCTGCCCAGGCGAGGGAGTCGGCTCGCCGCACCTTGGCGATCGAATCCCGCCGCATCGCAAGAAGCGCGGAATCGCTTGGGAACGCGCGAGCCAGGTCGGCGTTGGGCGGGGTCACCAGAATCAGCACGTGCGCGGCCGACCCCGGATTGGCTGCCGGCCGCAGTCGGTACACCCGCTCCCATCCTTCCTGTTCCCGCACGACGCCGGTGACTGTGCCCACCGGAATCCCCTTGGGATACACCCCGCCCAATCCGGAGGAGAGCACCAGCGTACCGGCCGGCACCGAGTCTCGATAGGGAACACCGCGAAACTCCAATGCCCCATCCACGCTGGTTATCCCGCTGGCGGAGGGCGCCACGACGCCAGAGGCGTTGCCGGTGACAGTGAAGGCGCTGACCCGGAACTCCGGATGCGCCCAGGTCATCACGATGCTGGTCCGTCGCGCGACGCTCAACACCACGCCAATCAGACCCTCAGGGGCCACCACCGGATCGAACGGCGCGATCCCCTGGGCCGACCCGGCGCTCAAGAGGAGCGTGCGGCTATCGGTTGCCTGCGCCTGATGCAGGACCTCGGCCGCGACATAGGGAGTGGAGAGCCGGTGAGTCAGGGCCAGGAGCTGGCGAAGGTGCTCGTTTTCGGCGAGGAGCGAGGGGATGCCCTGGGCCACGTAGGCCGCTGAGTCGCGCTCGGCCGTGACCGTGCGCAGGCGGATCCGGCTGGTGCGCCCCTCTTCGGCGCGGGCCTGAAGCCAGACGAGCGGCGCCAGGACAGTCTCTCGCAGCGCGTCGGCCACACCAAGACCCCAGTTCGCGGGGGAGAAGAGACCGACCACGGATAGGCCGAGGCAGACGAGGAACATCACGGTGTCCCGGCGCGTGTACGAGCGTTCCGACGCGCTGGTCATGCTTATACGGAAAGGACGCTGCGGTATTTCTCGTAGTCGTCGAGAATGCGGCCGGTCCCGCGGACGACGCAGGTCAGCGGGTCCTCGTCTACGTGAATCGGCAGACCGGTCTCCTGAGCCAGGAGCAGGTCCAGCCCGCGGATCAGCGCGCCACCACCGGTCATCACAATGCCCCGATCCACGATGTCGCTGGCCAGCTCCGGCGGCGTGATCTCGAGCGCCCGGCGCACCGCATCCACGATCTGCTGGATAGGCTCCTGGACCGCTTCGCGAATCTCGGCGGAGTGCACCCGAACGGTCTTGGGTATGCCGGAGACCAGATCGCGCCCTTTCACTTCCATCTCCCGCTCGTCCCCGGTGGGCGCGGCCGAGCCGATCTTGATCTTGATGGCTTCGGCTGTCGGCTCGCCGACGAGCAGGTTGTAGTTCTTGCGCATGAACTGGACGATGGCCTGGTCCAGCTCGTCACCGCCGGTGCGAATCGAGGTATCGGAGACGATGCCCGAGAGCGCGATGACGGCGATCTCCGTCGTGCCGCCGCCGATGTCGATCACCATGTTGCCGGTGGGCGTCTCCACCGGCAGGCCCACCCCGATGGCGGCGGCCATGGGCTCCGCTACCATGAGCACCTGCTTGGCGCCCGCGGTTTCAGCCGAATCGCGAACCGCCCGGCGCTCCACCTCGGTGATACCCGAGGGGACGCAGACGATCACCTTGGGTTTGACGCGGAACACGTGCTTGTCGATGATGGTCTTGAGGAAGTAGCGCAACATCTTCTCGGTGACATCGAAATCGGCAATCACTCCATCCTTAAGGGGCCGGACGGCGACAATCCCGTCGGGTGTGCGGCCCAACATGCGCTTGGCCTCGAGGCCGATGCCCTTGATCTTCCCGGAGGCCTTTTCAATAGCGACGACGGAGGGCTCATTGAGGACGATGCCTTCACCTTTGACATACACCAGGGTATTTGCCGTGCCGAGATCCACCGCGATTTCATTCGCGGGAAGCCAGGACGTCAGATTCAAAGAAGGAAGCTTCATCCGATGGCCGTTAGGCGCATGGGTGACAAGGTAACGGAGGTCGCGTGGCCCATTCAAGTCAGATGGCGCGGTCTGTTTTTTCGGCGGTAGTGACTCCGACATCGGCTGTGCCTCCGGACACGATGGGGGCCGACCTTACCGCCCGGTGCTTCCGAACCCTCCATCCCCGCGGGTCGTGGTGGGGAGGTGTTCGACCGGGCGAAAACTCACCCGTTCGACGCGCGCGATCACCATCTGCGCGATCCGCATTCCTCGCGTGACCTCGAAGGTCTCGCCACTCAAGTTGACCAACATGATCAGCAGCTCGCCGCGATAATCGCTGTCGATCGTAGCCGGAGTGTTGGGAAGCGTGATGCCGTGACGCAGCGCCAGACCCGACCTGGGTCGGACCTGGCATTCGTACCCCTCAGGAACGGCGATCGCGAGCCCGGTGCGAAACAGCTTCCGCTCGAGCGGCGCCAGCGAGCCGTCTTCGGCGCTTACCACGTCGTACCCAGCCGAGCCCGGGGTGGCCAGACTGGGAAGCGGGAGCCCCTCGCCATGGGGCAGCCGGGTGACCAGGATCTCGATCAGGGAGGAAGCCCGTCGTGGCCGCTCACACGACCGTGGCAACGTCGGTCAGGGGGAGGCGGAAGGCCTCGGCCACCCCCGGGTAGACCACCTTGCCTTCGACCACGTTGAGCCCCAGCCGCAGCGCCGGATCTGCCTTGCAGGCGGCACGCCAACCGTGCTTGGCCAGCTTAAGTCCATATGGCAGCGTAGCATTGGTCAAGGCCAGGGTGGAGGTCCGGGGAACCCCCCCAGGCATATTCGCGACCGCGTAGTGCAGAATACCATCGACGAAGTAGGTGGGATTCTCATGGGTGGTGGGCTTTATGGTCTCCACACACCCCCCCTGATCGACCGCCACATCCACGATTACCGACCCCGGTTTCATGAGCTTCAGGTCGGCCCGCTTGAGCAGATGGGGGGCTTTGGCCCCGGGCAGGAGGACCGCGCCGATGACCAGATCGGCCCGCCGGATGGCGTCGAGAATGTTGTGACGGTTGGAGTAAGCCGTATCGACGTTCGCGGGCAGCACGTCATCCAGATAGCGGAGCCGGTCCAGCGAGATGTCCAGGATGACCACATGGGCACCGAGACCGGCGGCCATCTTGGCGGCGTTGATGCCGACAACCCCACCTCCGATGATGACGACCTCGCCCGGCGCCACCCCCGGCACGCCGCCGAGGAGAATACCGCTCCCTCCGAAGACCTTCTCCAGGTACTTGGCGCCCTCCTGCACCGCCATCCGCCCGGCAACCTCGGACATCGGCGTCAGGAGTGGCAACTCTCCGCTGGCGAGCTGGACGGTCTCATACGCCACCGCGATAGCCCCGGAGTCGATCACGGCGCGGGTGAGGCCTTCGGCAGCGGCAAAGTGAAAGTAGGTGTAGATCACCTGGCCCCGCCGCATGCGAGGCCACTCGGCAGCGATGGGCTCCTTGACCTTCATGATCATCTCGGCTTGCCGCCAGACGTCCTCCACGGCCACGCCGACCTTGGCGCCGACGGCCTGATAGGCCTCGTCCGGGAATCCGCTTCCGAGTCCGCCCTCCTTCTCGATCAGGACGGTGTGACCCGCTGCGACCAGCGCCTCGGCTCCCGCCGGCACCAGGGCGATGCGATTCTCGTTCGTCTTGATCTCCTTCGGAACGCCAATCAGCATGGTTCCTCTGTGGTCAGGGGATCACTACTGAACTGCGTGAACAGTGAACTGGACCACATGACACCTGAAGCGATTTCGAGAAGACCCGTTCACCGTTTACGGTTTACCGTTCAGGCGTCTTCCCACCAGCGGTGTTCGGTCCCAGCCGAAGGACCGTCTGCCGCTCAGGCGCGAAAAATTCCGCCGCCACGGCCGCCACCTCGTTCACGCTGACGGCATCGATCTCGGCCAGCATCTGATCGAGCGGCCGGTACTCGTCGTCGTAGAGCGTGAAGCCGGCCAGGCGCCCCATCCGGGCCACCGGACTTTCCAGCGAGAGCATGATCTGCCCCTTGAGCTGCTGCTTGCCATGGGCTAACTCGTCCGGCGGGAGCCCCTCCCGGGCCAGCCCGGCGTACTCCGCCCGAATCGCCTCCACCGCCTGATTTGCCGCCGTGGTCTGGGTGCCGACGTAGACCCCGAGCAGACCGGAACTCTGGTAAAAGTGCTTGAAGGCAAAGACCGCATAGGCCAGGCCGAGTTCCTCGCGCACCCGCTGGAACAGTCGGCTCGACATGCCTCCGCCGAAGACGTTGGTGAGGATGGCCAGCGGGAACCTACGGGGGTCGCGCAGGGAGAACGTGTCGGTGCCGAACACGATGTGAGTCTGCGCGGTGTCCCTATTCTCCCAACCCGAGGATCCCCGAACTCCAGGAGTGGGGCGGACCGGAGGCCGAGGGTTCTCTCTGGCGGAGCCCTCGAACCATCCCTCTCGTTCCAGCACGGTCAGCAGTTGCTCATGACTGACATTGCCGGCCGCCGAGATGACGCAGTTGCCCCGGTAATACCCGGTCGCATGGAGACACCGGAGATCGTCGGCCGACAGCTTGGCCAGGGTATCAGGGGTGCCCAGGATGGAGAAGCCGTAGGGGTGGTCCGGCCAGAGCGCGGCCGCGTGCAGTTCGAACACCAGGTCGTCGGGGGTGTCTGCCACCCCGTTGATTTCCTCCAGAATGACCTGGCGCTCGGGCCCGAGATCGCTGTCCCGCAACAGCGGACGGCGCACCAGGTCGGTGAGGATCTCCACCGCGAGCGGGAGATCGGCATCGAGGGCGTGCGCCTGATAGCTGGTGTAGTCGCGACCGGTGAAAGCGTCGAGGCTGCCACCCCGGACCTCGAGCTCCATGGCCAGCTCTTTGGCGGTCCGCCGCTCGGTGCCCTTGAACACCATGTGCTCGAGCAGGTGAGAGATCCCCATCTGCTCCCGACGCTCGTGGGCGCTCGCGGTCCGGACGAAGAGCCCCACCGCCGCCGACCGAATACCCGTCAGGTTCTCGGAGAGGACGACCAACCCGTTCGGCAGCGTAGTGCGGACCAGCCCGTGGTCGAGGTATACCGTGTCCACGAAGCTATTCCTTGGGCAACAACGCCTTCCGGGAAAGCTTCATGCGCCCGCGGTCGTCCACCTCGAGGAGCTTCACCTGGACGATGTCGCCCTTCTTGACGACATCCTCGGTCTTCTCGGTTCGACCGTGTTGCAGCTCGCTGATGTGGAGCAGCCCCTCGACGCCGGGCAGGATCTCCACGAAGGCACCGAACGCCGTCGTGCTCTTGACCGGCCCTTCATAGGTGCGGCCCACCTCGGGCTCGGTGGTGATCGCGGCGATCATGGCGCGAGCCTTTTCACCGGCCTCGCCGCCGACCGCGGAGATCGTCACCACCCCGCTGTCCTCGATGCTGATCTTGGCTCCGGTGGCGTCCTGGATGCCGCGGATGGTCTTTCCCTTGGGGCCGATCACGTCGCCGATCTTGTCGGGCTTGATCTGCATGGTGAAGATGCGGGGCGCGTACTTGGAAAGCTCGGGCCGAGGCACCGCGAGGGTCTTGGACATCGCCTTCAGAATGAAGAGGCGTCCCTTCTTGGCCTTATCCAGGGCCTGCTCCATGATCTTGAGGTCCAGCCCCTCAATCTTGATGTCCATCTGAATCGACGTGATCCCCTTCTCGGTGCCGGCCACCTTGAAGTCCATATCGCCCAGGTGGTCTTCCGAACCCAGGATGTCGGTCAGAATCGCGACCTTGTCACCCTCCTTGATCAATCCCATGGCGACACCGGCGCAGGCCGCCTTCATCGGCACGCCGGCGTCCATCAAGGCAAGCGATCCCCCGCAGACCGTGGCCATCGAAGAGGAGCCGTTCGACTCCAGGATCTCCGAGACGACGCGGAGGGTGTAGGGGAAGTCTTCGTACTGAGGCAGCAGCGGCTGCAAGGCCCGCTCGGCGAGAGCGCCGTGGCCGATCTCGCGGCGGCTGGTGCCGCGGATCATCTTCACCTCGCCGGTAGAAAACGGCGGAAAGTTGTAGTGCAGCATGAACGACTTCGTGGTCTCCCCGGCCACGTCGATGCTGTCGATCCGCTGTTCGTCTTCCGTCGTTCCCAGCGTCACCGAGACCAGCGCCTGCGTCTGCCCGCGGGTAAAGACCGCCGAGCCGTGGGTACGGGGCAGCACCCCGGTCTCGATGGAGATGGGCCGAATGGTATCGGGATTCCGCCCGTCCACCCGCTCGCCCCGCTCGAGCACCTGGCGGCGCATCACCCGATACTCAATGTCTTCCAGCTCATTGGCGATCTCCCGCGCCTTCTCCGGGAACTCCGCCAGCAGGGTGGTCTGGGTCTGATCCTTGACCGACTTGACACCCAGCGAGCGGGCGGCCTTGTCCGCCGCGTTGATGGCCTCTGCCATGGCGCGTTCAGCCCCATCCGCCACCCTTCCCTGCAGCTCCTGGTCGACCTCCGCCTTGACCCAGGCGAGCTTGGGCGCCCCGCCCGCTTTGGTGAGGAGCTGCTTTTCCAGGCCGATCAGGTCCCGGATGCCCTTCTGCGCCACTTTGAGGGCTTCCAGCATCTCCGCCTCGGAGATCTCGAGCGAGCCGCCCTCCACCATCACGATGGATTCGTATGACCCGCTCACGACCAGATCGATGGTGGAAAATTCCAGCTGCTGGAAGGTGGGATTGAGGATCCAATTGCCCTCGACCCGGCCGACCCTGACCGCCGCGAGCGGTCCGTTCCACGGCACCGAGGAGAGACTGAGCGCCGCCGAAGCAGCAATGACCCCCAGGATATCGGCGTCGTTCTCCTGGTCGGCGGACAGCACGGTGACGAAGACCTGCACCTCGTTCTTGAACCCTTCCGGGAAGAGCGGGCGGATCGAGCGGTCGATCAGCCGGCTGGCGAGAATCTCCTTGTCGGAGGGACGCCCCTCACGCTTGAGGAAGCCCCCCGGAATCTTTCCGGCAGCATAGGTCTTCTCCCGATACTCGACGGTGAGGGGGAAGAACGGAAGGGCGGAAACGCTGGGAGAAACGGTGACAGCCGCCAGGACCATGGTATCGCCGAAGCGCAGGACGCTGGATCCCGCGGCCTGCTTTGCCAGACGGCCGGTCTCCAGCAGCAGCGGGCGGCCCGCGAACTGGGTCTCGATGCGTTGCACGATTGCTACCTTCTCTCTCTCTCTCTGTGTTGGTCCTACGTCTCAGGTCTCAAGTCTCGGGTCTCAAGCCACCGGTCGCAGTTCTCAAGTCGGGTGTCGGGTCTGCGGTCTACGCACAGCTCTCAAAGAAAACAGCTTACCAACTGCGACGTGGGACCTGAGACTCTCAGCGGCGTGCGAACTGAGACTCAAACAGAAAGGGCGCCCCGACTCATCGCATCAGGACGCCCCGGTTGGCGCGCAGCGGCTAGTGGCGGAGTCCGAGCTGTTCGATGAGGGCCCGGTAAGTCTCCAAGTCGCTTCGCTTGAGGTAGGTCAGGAGGCGCCGACGGGTGCCGACCATCTTGAGCAATCCCCTGCGGCCGTGATGATCCTTGGGGTGGGTGCGGAAATGATCGGTAAGGGAGTTGATCCGCTCGGTGAGCAGGGCCACCTGCACCTTGGTCGAGCCGGTGTCCCGTGCGTGGGATTGATGCTTGGCCGTCACCGCCTGCTTGTCGAAGCTCATTCTGCCGGTTTCCTCGCTGTCATCGCGCGTCGTAATCCATTGTAGCCGTAAAGAATAAGCGGCTCCAGGCCACCCGGGCAAGGGCCAGCTACCCTTCCGTTCACCCCCCAAATACTCGCCGGAGATCATTGGAGAAAGCGAGCCCCATCAACAGGACGATCAGCAGCAACCCCACGGCGGTCAGTCGCTCCCTGAGCTTCATCGGCAGGGGGCGCCGGATGACCGCCTCGGCCAGGAGGAAAAGGAACTGCCCCCCGTCCAGCACCGGCACCGGCAACAGGTTGAGGATCGCAAGATTGATCGAGATCAGCGCCATGAAGCCCAGAAACGGATCCAACCCCATCCGGGCACTCTCACCCGCCAATTGGCCGATCAGGATCGGCCCCCCGACCTCTCGCCGGGAGATTCGGCCGCTGAAGAGGCCTCGGACGGTACGCACGATCTGGGTGGAGGCATCGATGGTTGACTGGCCCCCTTCGACGATCGCCTGGCCCAGGGTGAGCGGCTCGGACAGAAAGGCGCCGCCGACACCGACACCGATCCGGCCGACCGGGTGGGGTTTGCCGTCGTCTCCCTTGACGGTGTCCACGTAGGGCGTGATCGGCAGGGTGAGCCGCTGTCCGCCACGAGCCACCTGCATCTTCACTTGCCGGCCGGGATTGCTCTGGAGTACCGTGAGCAGATCGTACCACTGCTCGATCGGCCGACCGTCCACTCCCGTAATCGTGTCGCCCACCTGAATGCCGGCTCGGGCAGCCGGGCGACCCGGCAGGACCTGACCGACCACCGGCACCCGATAGGGCTGGAGCGCTTGCGACGCCTTGAGCCGCCCCTCAAGCGCGTCGGGATGGATGGGAAGCGTCACCGATGATCCGTCGGCAAAATCGATCTTCACCTCCGGACTCGGCGTGTTGACCATCTGGTCCACAATCTCGTTCCACGAGGCGACCGGTTCTCCGCCGACGCGGACGATCCGGGCGCCGGGTCGAACCTGTCGGAGGGCCGCTCCATCCGGCGGGATCATCTCCTCCACAACCTTGCCGACGGTGGTGACCGGATCGACCGTCCGGCCATTCTTCACCGCCAGAAAACTGTAGAGCGCCCAGGCGAACAGGGCGTTCATCGTGACGCCGGCCAGGATGACGACCATTCGGATCCAGATCGGCTTGGCCTCGAACATCCGATGCGCGGGGACTTCCTCCGCCGGCCGACCGCCCTCCAGCGCACTGGCGCCGATGTCCTCCTCTCGGCTGGCCATCTTCACGTAGCCGCCCAACGGCAACCAGGAGATCGAGTACTCGGTTTCGCCCCTCCGGAAGGTGAGCCAGGGAATCGGAGCGCCCAGGCCGAGGGAGAAGCGATGCACGTAGATGCCGGCCCATTTGGCCGCCACGAAATGCCCCAACTCGTGAACGAACACCAGAACGCCCAGCACCACGATGAGCGCCAGCACTGTCGTCACCACGTTGACCTCACAGACTCTCGCGCCCGGGCCCGAGCCCAGCGGTCTGCCTCGCGCACTACCTCCACCGAGGTGGCGGGGCCGGGGCTGTAGGAATCGAGCACCCGAGCGATGACCTCCCCGATACGGCCGAAGGAGATGGCGCCGTCGAGAAAGGCGGCGACCGCCACTTCGTTGGCCGCATTGTACACCGCTGGAGCGGTCCCCGCCGCCCGTCCCGCCGCAATTCCCAGGTCCAGCGCCCGAAACACCTCGCGGCGGACTGGTTCGAAGGTGAGAGGGCCGGCCGCTACCGGGTCGAAACGCCGAACCCCGGTGTCCGGCAGACGTCCCGGATGGGTCAGGGCGTACAGGATGGGAAGCTCCATCGTCGGAAAGCCCAATTGGGCAATGACGCTGCCATCGCAGAACTCCACGAATGCATGGATGATGCTCTGCGGATGAACCACGATCTCGAGGGCCTCGTAGCGCAGACGGAACAGATAGTGCGCCTCGATGAGCTCCAGAGCCTTGTTGGCCAGCGTCGCGCTGTCCACCGTGATCTTCTGGCCCATGCGCCAGGTCGGATGTCGCAGGGCCTCCTCCACCGTGGCCTGGCGGACCCGCGCCTCGGGCCACTCCCGGAAGGGGCCGCCGGAACAGGTGAGGATCAGCCGTCCCAGCCCCGCGTCTCTTCCGGTGACGCACTGAAGCACCGCGCTGTGCTCGGAGTCCACCGGCACGATCTCGCCTCCCCCCGCGCACGCCGCCTGGGCTACCAGGTCGCCGGCCATCACCAGACTTTCTTTGTTGGCGAGGGCGACGCGCTTTCCCGCCCGCAACGCGGCCAGCGTCGCATCCAGACCCGCCGCGCCCACCACCGCGTTCACCACGATGTCGGCTTCGGGGATGGTGGCGGCCTCGATCAGCACCTCGGGCCCACAGGGCCACGGGTCCGGCCCACCAGGGGGGAGGGCCAACCCTGCAAAAAGCGGCCGCCACTCGGCCACCTGGGCCGCGAACTCGTCTCGGTTACGCCCACAGGTCAGCGCGACCACCCGGAAGTGCTCCCGCTGCCGGCGCAGCACATCCAGCGTGCTGCGGCCGATGGAGCCGGTAGATCCCAGGATGGCAACCCCTCGGAGGGACTCGGTGGGACTCATCAGATAGCCCCGAACAGCCGGTAGAGTGCCGCGGCGGTGGGCACTACGAAGTACAGAGAATCCAGCCGGTCGAGCACGCCCCCGTGGCCGGGGATGAGACTGCTCGAGTCTTTGACTCCGGCCTCCCGCTTGAAGAGCGATTCCGCCAGATCTCCCACCTGCCCGATCACGCCGAGCACGCCGGCCATCGTGATCAGGTGCCAGACCGAGATCGAGACCCCGACCCGGGGGAAGATGATCCAGGCGAACAGTGGTACCACCGCGAGCGCGCCGACTATACCGAAGACGCCCCCGGAGCGAGTCTTTCCGGGGCTCACTGTAGGAGCCAGCTTGGGTCCGCCAAGGGCCCGGCCCCCGAACATCGCGGCGGTATCACCAACCCAGGTGACGACCAGCGGGAAGAATACCATCCACGCTCCGGCCCAGCTCCGCTCGGGATAGCCTCCGTGGCGGATGGCGAGGAGGAACGCTGGGAGCCCTCCGGTATAGGCGACGCCGAAGAGCGTGATCGCCACGGCGGCGAGTGGATGCTCTGCCGGGGACCGGGCCGCCAGTGCCCATGTGAGCAGCACCAGAAGCCAGAGGCCGGCGGCGTAGGGCCAGGACGCGAGGACGAGGTTGCGGACTTCGTTCGCCGCGATGGTTGCGTAGGTGATAGGAGCGATCGCCGCCGCACTGAGCAGACCAATCGCATAGGCCGGTCTCACACCATGCCGCTCGGCCAAGCCGAACAGCTCCCGAGTGCCCAACGCGGCGGCCAGGGCGAGAAAGAGCGCCAACGGCGGCCCACCATACCAAACCAGAAAGAGCGTGATCGGAATGGCCGCGATCGCGAAGCCCACTCGCCGGGCCAGATTGGATTGCATCAGACCGAGACGCGCCCAAACCGCCGGTCGCGCCGCTGAAACTCCAGGATGGCCTCGAACAGGTGGCGCCGGGTGAAGTCCGGCCAGAGTACCGGGGTGACGTAGAGCTCCGAGTAGGCGAGCTGCCAGAGCAGAAAGTTGGAGATCCGCATCTCTCCCGAGGTGCGGATCAGGAGGTCCGGGTCAGGCCATGGCGCCGTGTAGAGTTGGCTGGCGACGGCCGCCTCGTCGATGGCCGACGGATCCAGACGACCTGCAGCGGCCTCTTCGGCCAGGAGCCGTGCCGCCCGAGCCAGCTCAGCTCGAGCGCTGTACGAGATACAGAGATTGAGAGCCAGGCGGGTCCCGGATGCGGTATCCGCCATGACTCGGTCCACCGCCCGCCGGGCGGCGGGTCCCAGACGCTCCAGATTGCCCAAAATCCGAACTGCCACGCCCTGACTCCGCAGCTCCTCCGCTTCCCGCGCGATGTACTCCTCCAGCAGACTCATGAGGGCCTGGATCTCCCCTGCGGGACGGTGCCAATTCTCCTGGCTGAACGCGAAGAGCGTCAGCACCTCCACGCCGGCTTCCAGGCAGCCTTCGACCACCTCGCGCACGGCCTTCATCCCGGCGTGATGACCCAGAGGGCGCGGCAGGGCGCGGCGCCTGGCCCACCGGCCGTTGCCGTCCATGATGACCGCGACATGCGCCGGGACCACCCCGTGTATCTGAATCCGCTGGAGGAGATCGTCAGCCATCCGGTCAGACTTCCATGATCTCGGCTTCTTTGGAGTGGATCAGCCCGTCAATCTGCTTGATGTGCTCATCGGTGTGCTTCTGAACTTCCTTCTCGGCCCGAGTCTTGTCGTCCTCGGATACCTTTTCGAGCTTCTTGATCCTGGAAATCGCATCGGTGCGGGCGTGGCGTACGGCAATCCTGCCTTCTTCTGCCAGCTTGTGGACCAGTTTGACCAATTCCTTGCGTCGTTCCTCGGACAGGGCCGGCAGGGGGACCCGAATGAGATTGCCCTGAGTCGCCGGATTCAACCCGAGGTCCGAGTCGCGGATGGCCTTCTCGACCGCATGGGCCAGCGACTTATCGAACGGCTGGACCGTCAGCAATCGGGGCTCCGGGGCCGCGACCATAGCGACCTGGTTCAACGGAACCGAACTCCCGTAGGCCTCCACTCGAACGAGATCGAGCAGCGTGGTACTGGCTTTCCCGCTTCGGATGGTGGTGAACTCCCGTTTGGTGCTCTCGACCGCCTTGTGCATCAGCTCCCGGGCATGCTTGGTCAATTCGGGAATGGTGCTCATCGGACGATGGTCCCGATCTCCGGGTCGCCCTCAAGCACCCGCTTGATGGCGCCGGGCTGGTTGATGTTGAAGACCACGATGGGAAGTTGGTTGGCTTTGCAGAGGCCGAACGCGTTGGCATCCATGACCGCGTAATTCTTGACGATGGCCTCCTGATAGGTCAGCTCGCGAATGAGCGTGGCCTGAGGATCCTTGCGAGGATCTCCAGTATAGATCCCGTCCACATTGGTGGCCTTGAGGATCACCTGGGCTTCGATCTCCAGCGCGCGCAGCACTCCGGCAGTATCGGTGGAGAAGAAGGGGTTGCCGGTTCCCGCGGCGAAGATGATCAGCCGGCCCTTCTCCAGATGGCGGATGGCCCGTCGGCGGATGTAGGGCTCGGCGACCGACTCCATCCGGATGGCGGTCATCACCCGGGTGTTGACTCCGACCTTCTCCAGCACGTCTTGCAGGGCCAGCGCGTTGATCACGGTCGCCAACATGCCCATGTAGTCGGCGGACACTCGGTCGATCCCTTCCCGGCTCGCCGAGGTGCCCCGAATGATGTTGCCTCCGCCGACGACAAGGGCCAGGTGCGCGCCCAGCCCGTGAACTGCTTTGAATTCCTGCGCGAACGCCTCAACGGTATGAAAGTCCAGGCCTACGCCCTTCTCCCCGCCCAATGCCTCGCCCGAGATCTTGAGCAGGGCCCGGGTGTAGGCCAGGGCCATCAGGCTTCCCCGACCACAAACCGCGCGAATCGCCGGACCGAGATCGCCTCGCCCAGCTTGCCGGAAGCCTCCTTGATCAATTGCCCGACCGTCTTGGAATCGTCCTTGACGTATACCTGTTCCAGCAGGGTGCGCTCCGCCACGAATTTCTTGAGCTTGCCCTCCACGATCTTGGGCCGGATGTGCTCCGGCTTGCCTTCGGCGGCCACCTGCTCTTCGGCGATGCGCCGCTCCCGCTCCAGAAGCTCAGCCGGAAGGTCCTCCGGCGCCACACCGATTGGGTCAGCGGAGGCGACGTGGAGCGCGATATCGCGGGCCAGCTGACCGAAGTCATGGGTGCGGGCCACGAAGTCGGTCTCGCAGTTGAGCTCGAGCAGCACACCCACCTGGTGATTGTGATGGATGTAGCTCACCACCAATCCCTGGGAAGCGGTCTTGCCGGTCCGTTTTTCGGCCCTCGCAATCCCTTTCTTGCGGAGGATTTCGACCGCCTTGCCCATATCGCCGCCGGCCTCTTCCAGGGCCCGCTTGCAGTCCATCATGCCGGCGCCAGTTCGCGCCCGCAGCTCGCCCACATCCTTCGAGGTAATTGTCGCGCTCGCCATGGTTTCCCTCAGAGCTCCAGCCTGCGCGGCGAAGGGACCTTCGCCGGCTAGATCGGGGTGAATAGTAAAACCGCCGCCCACAGCCCGCACGGGCCAGGAGCGGCGGAGGCTGCCCAACTTTGGTCCCCCGTTACCCAGCCGCCTCGCCTGTCGCGCCGGGGGCCGCGGCCTCGACCACCCCGTCGGCATCGGTCTTAAGCCGCGCGGCGATCGCCTCGGGCTTGGGACGCCGCTTCCGGCGCGGCCGTCGCCGTTTGCGATCGGCATCGGCATCACCCTCGGTGCCGGCGTCGGTGCTGTAGGTCTCGGCTTCGAGATCCTCGGCCACCTCGCGCATCGGCATCTGCGCGCGGGCCTCCTTGATCACGTCCGCCAGCGCCGCGGTGATGAGCGAGACGGAACGGATGGCGTCATCGTTTCCGGGCACCGGCACCGTGATCACGTCCGGATCCGCGTTGGTGTCCACGATGGCCACGACCGGGATCTCCAGCTTGTTGGCCTCGGCGACGGCGATCTTTTCCTTCTTGGCGTCGACCACAAAGAGCGCCCCGGGAAGCCGGCCCATCTGCTTGATGCCCTCGAGATTGCGGCTCAGCTTCACCCGCTCGCGCTCGAAGAGGAGCTTTTCCTTCTTGGTGTAATTCTCGAACTCCCCATCGGCCGCCCCCTGCTCCAACTCCCGCAGCCGGCGGATCTGGCGCTTCAGGGTCTGGAAGTTGGTGAGCATTCCGCCCAGCCAGCGTTCGGTCACGAAGAAGGCGCCGCAGGTCTGCGCCTCAGCCTGGACGATGGCCTTGAGCTGCTTCTTGGTGCAGACGAACAGCACCCCTTCGCCCTTGAGCACGACGCTCCGCAGCAGTTCCTCCGCCTTCTGGATCTGCCGGAGGGTCTTTTGGAGATCGATGATGTAGATGCCGGAGCGCTCCGCGAAAATGAAGCGCCGCATCTTGGGGTTCCATCGGCGGGTCTGGTGACCGAAATGAACTCCGGCTTCGAGCAGGTCTTGCAGTTGAGGTTGTGCCATGCGTTCAGTTGCGTCCTGTCAGATTGAGGGTTGTGCGTCCACCGCGTTCATCTTCCGGCTTGACCCCCGTGGGGGCACCCGAGCCGGAATCCGGCGGTGTGTGTTGTAAGGCGGAAAGAACGGTCAGGGCGGTCAAGTCGGTAAGGTCTTCTTCCCAGGTTGACCTCACCGCCCTTTCCGTCTTTACCGCCTTTACCGTTCTCTCGAGGCTACCGCTTCGAGAACTGGAACCGCTTCCGGGCACCCGGGCGACCCGGCTTCTTTCGCTCCACCGAGCGCGGATCGCGGGTCAGCAGCCCGGAAGCCCGCAACTTGGTGCGATGCTGTCCGTCGGCCTCGACCAGGGCCCTCGCGATGGCCAACCGCAGCGCCCCTGCCTGCCCCGCCTGCCCTCCCCCGTCCACGTGCGCCTTGACGTCGAACGCCCCCAGAGTATCCGTGGCGGTGAAGGACTGCTGGATGTGCTGGACCAGCGATGGCCGGGGGAAGTAGTCGCCCAGAGTCCGCCCGTTGATATCCCACTTGCCGGTGCCCGGCGTGAGGTACACGCGGGCGACGCTGGTCTTGCGCCGGCCTACCGCCCGCCAACGGAATTCGGGTGCTGCCGTCATGCGCTCGCCTTCGAGGGTGTGATAGAGAACGGCTTGGGCTGCTGGGCCGCGTGGGGATGCTCCCCTCCGGCGTATACCTTGAGCTTGCCCCGCAGCTTCTGTCGCGCCAGCGAGGTCTTGGGGAGCATGCCGAACACCGCTTTTTCAATGACCCTCTCGGGGTGTTTGGCCAGCATGTCTCTTGCCGCGGTAAAGCGCTCGTGACCCATGTACCCGGTGTGCGCGAAGTAGACCTTGTTGGACAGCTTGCGTCCGGTCAGCTTGACCTTTTCCGCATTGATAACGACCACAAAGTCGCCGCCGTCCATGTGCGGAGTAAACGTCGGCTTGTGTTTGCCCCGAATGAGCTGGGCCACGACGCTCGCCAGCCGGCCGAGCGGCACGCCAGCCGCATCGACCACGTGCCACTCGTGGGCGATGTCCGAGGGCGTGGCGGTGAAGGTCTTCATCTGAGTCGACTACCTCGAGCGCTGAACTTGGGTCAAACTGAAACAGACTCACAAGATATCGACTCGCGCTGCGCCTGGTCAAGGCCGCGCGCGTGGAAGGGACCGGCGATTGCAGCTGGGAAAGATCTAGCGAGCGGCTTCGATGAAGGCGCCGAACAGCCGACCCATGCGGGGGTCCTTCTCGACCAGGGCTTCAGGGTGCCACTGGACCCCGAGGAGGAAATGGCCGTTGGGAGATTCCAGGCCCTCGATCAAGCCGTCGGGGGCGATGGCCGTCGCTCTCAAGCCGGCAGCGAGGGTCTTGATTCCCTGGTGATGCATGCTGTTCACCCTGACCACGGGCGCGTCGAGCAGGCCGCGGAGCTTGGAGCCTTCCATCACCTCCACGTCGTGGACCAGAAGATCCCTGGTGTACTGATTCCGCACGGGGAAGTAGTCGTGCTTGATGGCGCCCGGGAGTTGAGTCGCCAAGTCCTGATGCACGGTTCCGCCGGCCGCCACATTCACGACCTGGATGCCGCGGCAGACCGCGAGCAGGGGCTTATGGTCTTCCA
>DATBKD010000104.1:0-15760 GCA_036556025.1 Gemmatimonadales bacterium
TCACTTCTCACTTCTCACTTCTCACTCCTCACTCCTCACTCCTCACTTCTGACTTCTCACTGCAGTTCACAGCTGTCCGCTGATCCGCCCGGCCACGAACTCCTCAAGCCGCTCCCACACCGGCCGGTGACGCCACGCCTCCAGTGTGATCCGCTTCGAGTGCGCCCGGTCGTCGGCGAATATCCGCGCCTGTTCCGCCGCGAACCCGGGATCCAGCACGTTGAGATTGACCTCCTGGTTCAACCGGAAGGATCGCTCGTCGAAGTTGGTCGAGCCGACGGACACCCACAGGTCGTCCACCACCATCACCTTGGTGTGATACATGGTGGGCTGATACTCGTAGATCCGCACCCCTGCCTCGAGCAGCGGCCCCCACATGCGCCGCGATGCCCGCCGGACGACCTGGGCATCCAGGATGGGCCCGGGCACGATGATCTCCACCTCCACGCCGCGGCGACGGGCCTGCACCAGCATCTCCACCGTTACCCGGTCGGGAACGAAATAGGCGTTCGCGATCAGGATGCTCCGCGCGGCGGAGGCGATGGCCAGGAGAAACATCAGCCGAACATTCTCACTTCCGCCCGAGGGGGAGCTGCGGAAGGTCTGAGCCCGCTCCGGACCGACCGAGTCCAGGTCGGGGAAGTAGTCGCGTCCGTCGAGGATGGCTCCTCGGGTCTCGAACCAGTCGTCCATGAAGGCGGCTTGCAGCTGCGCTACGACCGGACCCTCGACGCGAAAGTGCGAGTCGCGCCAGTGGTCCTTGTCCTGCGCGTGGCCCAGCCACTTGTTGGCGATTCCCACCCCGCCGGTGAAGCCGATCCGGCCGTCCACGACCAGGATCTTGCGATGGTCTCGGTGATTGAGGCGATCAAGATTGTACCAGTGCAGCGGACGATATTCGACCAGCTCGACGCCGGCCTCCCGCATCTGTTGCAGGAATTTCTGGTCGATCTTCTCCGACCCGACCCAGTCGAGCAGCAGATGCGTGTGCACGCCTGCCCGGGCCCGCTCCGAGAGCGCGGCGGCGAACACTGTGCCGACGTCGGAGGACCAGAAGATGTAGTTCTCGAAGGTAATCGTGCGCTTGGCCGAGCGGATGGCCTGCAGCATCGAGGGAAAGACCTGATCGCCGTTGAGCAGGGTGGTGACCCGGTTGCCCGGCAGAAAAGCGGGGCCGAGCAAATGTCCCATGGTCCGGACGAACTGGGAATCCCCGGTCGCATATCGGTGGGGGAGCGGCCGCGCGACCTTGCGTTCGGAGCTGGTGAGGTTGACGTAAAGCAGGACCAGCACCAGGAGAAGGCCAATCAGCACCGCCACCGCGACCCGTGCCGCCCGCAGTCGCTTCCACCCATCCGCCCATGCCCGCGACGGTCCTCCTGTCGCGCGCTTACCTCCCATCGCGCAGGCTGGCCAGACCCCGCGGCTCGGGCACCGCGACGGCCCATACGGGGTGATGGTCGCTTGCCCCGCGCACCTCTCGCACCACACCTGCGCTGGCCGGTCTGGCGGGGGAAAGATCCCGCACGAAGATGTGATCCCACGAAAAGATGGAGATGCTCGCCCCCACCCTTGAGGTGAGCCAGCGGTACCCCTGTCGCACCAGATAGGGGCCGACCCCGTAGCTGTTGAAGTCTCCCGCGATCACCACCGGACCGGCGAAATCGGAGGCGTCCGAGAGCACCGCCTGCACCTGATCCTCCCGTCCCGCTTCCGAAATTCGGACTGGGGTCTCAAGGTGGACGGCATACACCCTGACCCGCTGACCACCCACCCGGACGATGGCGCCGGTGGCGGTGCGTCGCTGATGCCGGAACCGAGCCTCGTGCGGGAGCAGCAGCTTCCAGCTTCGCTCAATGGGCCAGCGGGAGAGAATCGCGGGGCCGAAATACTTGTGGTCGGTGGGGTGGATCGAGGCTGGATAGTAGACGTAGTTGAGCCGGAGCGCCCGGGCGATGCGGTCAACGCCGCTGTTGTCCATCTCCTCCAGGGCGACGATGTCCGCCTTGCGCAGGCTGTCGCTCTGGAGCACCTCGATCGCGCGGTCAATCCTCCGGGCCAGCTTGATGTTGAACGTAACGATGCGAAAGGCGGGCGTGGCTACCGAGTGTCGAGGGATGGCCGCGGCATAGTCGCCCGCGAACCGGGGAGTCGTGGGGTTCAGCAGGTTGATGGCCGGGGCACAGCTCAGAAGGAGCGCGGCACCGAGCGCCAAACCCGCGATCCGAGCAACAGAGGAATCAGTCGCCTTCATACGAGGATGCACTATCGAAATCTACACCTGGGTGGATTGGACGTCCGGATCCGGCCAGCTCCGTTGCAGAACGTTTCCAAGTCCGAATGCGGCCAGCATGGCGATGCCGTGACGCTAGCCTGGTGACAGGGAGAGCGCTCCTTTGCTCCCTGCGCGAGCGCTCGCACCCATTCAGCATCGGAGACTCCCATGCGACCACTCCGTCAGCACTCGCGACCTTCCTCATGGCTGCCGCCTCGGGGTGTGGCGACCGATCTCGGCAGCACCCTGCCCCGGCCGGGGATCAACCATAAGGGCATGGTCGTCAGCATCTCGCTCACCGACAGAGTGGACCCGCTGGACGAGGACTGGAGCTGCGAGGCTGGAGGATTCATCCCCACGACCACCAACCTCATCTGCCGCGGATTCTGGTATGAGGGTGAGACGATGCACGACCTGCCCACGCCCGGTGGGACACACGGGTTTGCCACCGCGGTGGACAGCCGAGGTCAGATCGTCGGCTGGGCCGAGACGCTGGTGCACGATCCCACCTGCGTCGCGGTCCAGGTGCTCCCGTTCCGCGCCCTGATGTGGGAGCCGAGGAAGGGCGCCACCCGGGAGCTCCCTCCGCTCCCCGGCGATTCCACCTCCGCCGCCACCGCGATCAACGAGCGAGGCCAGGCGGTCGGCATCTCGGGCAGGTGCGACCAGGCCGTGGGACGCTTCAGCGCACATCGGCGTACTCGACGGTGACGCCTTGAGTGAGGCGTTCGCGATCAACTCGCGGGGTCAGGTGGTGGGCGTGTCGTTCGGCGGCCCCAACGGCTCGCACGCCTTCCTCTGGCAGAATGGCGTATTGAAGGATCTCAACGATCTGGTGGATATCGCCCCGGATGTCCTGCAGTCGGCTCAGGACATCAACGATGCCGGGCAGATCACCGGCCGGGTACGCGATGCAGCGACCGGACAGACCCTGACGTTCGTCGCGACCCCGAACTAAGCGGGCGCTACGCGCGGGGTTTACGGGCGCGATCGAGCAGACTGCGGACTCGGACGCTGAGATCTTCCAGGGAGAACGGCTTTTGCAGGAACGGGGCGTCGGGGCTGAGCAAGCCTCGACGCACCACGTCCTCGCCCGGATACCCCGACATGAAGAGCACCGGGAGCGATGGACGTGAGCGACGGAGGGCCTCGCCCATCACCCTCGGGCTCAAACCGGGCATGACGACGTCGGTCAGAATCAGGTCGACCGAGGGAGCGCCCCGCTCGATCAGCGTGAGGGCGGCGGTAGCCGAGTCGGCCTCGAGCACACCATACCCCAGCTCTTCGAGGCTTCGGCGGGCCAGCTGCCTGACCATGGGCTCGTCTTCTACCACCAGGATGGTCTCTCGCCCGCTCGGTCTCGGCCGCAGCTCCGGCTCGACCGGCGTTCTCTCGGTCGGGTTGGTCAGAGGCAGATACACCTTTACGGTGGTCCCGAGCCCCACCTCGCTATACAGCCAGATGTACCCGCCCGACTGTTTGACGATGCCGTACACCGTCGCGAGACCCAGTCCGGTCCCGGCACCTACCGCCTTGGTGGTATAGAACGGCTCGAATACCCGGGCGAGCGTGCTCGGGCTCATCCCGACGCCCGTGTCGGTCACCATGAGGACCGCGTAGGATCCGTCTGCGACCGCCGCTTCGGGATGGGCCTGGGCATAAGCCTCGTCCAGCACGCGCTCTACCGTTTCGATGGAGACGCGCCCACCCGGTCCCATGGCATCCCGGGCGTTGGCCACCAAGTTGACCAGGACCTGCTCGAGCTGGCCGGGATCGGCGAAGACATAGAGACGCTCGTGCGACAATCGGAGCTCGAGCCTCTTGTCCGCGCCCAGGAGCTGCCGCAGCAGCGGCGCCAGGTTTTCCACCAGGGGCTCGACCGCGATGACGGCGGGGCGAAGGACCTGCTGCCGGCTGAACGCGAGGAGCTGCTGGGTGATTCCCGCGGCCCGAGAGGCCGCGCGCAAGATTTGTTCGACATCTCCCCGAAGGGGATGCTTCTGCGCCAGTTGCTGGAGCACGAAGCGGCCAAAGCCAATGACCACCGTCATCATGTTGTTGACTTCGTGCGCGACCCCTCCCGTCAATTTTCCGACGGCCTGAAGCCGTTGCGCCTGCGCCAGTTGTTCCTGCATCCGCTTATGAGTGCTGATCTCGCGCCAGGCCATGATACCGCCGGTGATGGTCCCCTCCTTGTCCCGGATGGGCCCGGCATCGCAGAGCAGCGGGACCCGGGAACCGTCCAGGCGGCACAGGACCCATTCCTCGCTGACCACGACGGTTCCGTTTCGAATGGCGCGGGTCAGAGGAAGATCGTCCGCGTGAGCGGGCACCTCTGACTCCGGACGGCACATTGGAAACAGCGAGGCTTGTTGCTCAGCCGACAGTCCCCGAACCTCCTCCCCCTGTCGTCCCAGCAGCTCAAGTCCGAAGCGGCTGACCAGCTGAATCCGGGCATCGGGAGCGTCGGCGATCGTGATGCCCTCGGGAATGTATTCCATCACCGCCTGCAGGACGTCGCGTCCTCCTTCTGCAGCTTGTCTCGCCTGGCGCTCCGCCTCCTGCAGCCGGGCATTCTCGAGCAGAAGCTGTGCCTGGCGGACCTCTTCCGCCATCCGCGCGTTCTCCAGCGGAGCGGCCATCTGATCGGCGAGCGCCGTAAGGATGACTTCGGCGGTCCCGGAGAGCTCTTGCGCTGGAGCGAGCGCGGTGGCAATGAGACCGATCACCCGGCCCCGGACTACGAGGGGTACCGCTAACACCGACTCAGGTGATGGCTCGCCCAGAGCCAGGGCGAGTTTAGCGACCAGGCTTTCTTCCAGTGGCCCCGGGAAGGACTTGGGCCCCGGGCTCTCCACCCCGTGCCAAGCCCGGGAACGAAGTCCCCCAACATCGTCGGTCAGCAGGAGAACCGATCGTTTGGCGCCCAACAGAGCTGCGGCCTGGTCGGCCGCGAGCTGCATAATCGCATCCAAGGAGGCGGCGTTGCTAACCGCCCGGCTGATCTGGGTCAGAGCTCGGAGCAGGTCGGCAGGGTCCCGCTCTAACAGGGGAAGGGCCATGATGTCGCGAACTTAAGCGATGCGGAGGCCGGTGGCGGTGATCTCCATCTCCCTGATGGCCAGGTCATGGGAGCTGTTCCGACATTTCAGCACACAGATCGTGCGGCGAAGGCGGTCCGTGGCGTCGATGTCGAGAGAAATGATGGCGTCGGTCAGAGCGCTGAAGCGCAACTGCTCGGTGAGCCCACTGGCCGGGTAGCGATGTCCCATTGCAATCTCGAAGGTGAGCAGCGAGGAGACGTCATTCCGCGCCAGATGCTGGGTGAAAGCATATACGTAGTCATGCACCCGCTGGACATCCCCCGCGGCGAGGAGCAGGTCGCCGATGCCGTCGATCACCAGCCGGCGAATCCCCGTCTCTCGAATCAAGTCGAAGGAGCGTCCGATCAGGCTGTCGATCTGGAGCTCGACGGGAGACAGGTATATCGCGTTCCACCGCTGCAGCGTCTGCTCGTCAAGCCCACCACTCATCGCCTCGATGGCCCGTCCCAACTGACTGGGATTCTCCTGGAAGTTGACGAACAGAATCGGCTCGCCCTGCCTGACGCCTTCGAGAGCAAACTGGAGAGCGGTCGTCGTCTTGCCCGAGCCGGTCGGCCCCGCGATCAGGGTGCAGCTGCCTTTGAGGAGGCCACCCCCGAGCATCTTGTCCAACCCCGCAATCCCGATGGAGATGCGATCGACGGCCGGGAGGTAGTTCCGGGGAAACTCGGGTGAAACCAGGCGGGGGTAGAACTCGAGACCGCCGGCGGTGATGCGGAAACCATGGAGACCCTCGCGATAGGCGGATCCCCGTAACTTGGATACCCTCACGTATCGCTCATCACTGGTGGTGCGCTTGCGCCGAGCCAGCTCGACGATCGCATCGGCCACCGCGAACTCGGGATAGCTGGAGATCTCGTCCTCGCTGTACTCACCCACCAGGAAGGTGGTGGTATCGTACGCGGAGAGAAGCCCGGCGAGGTCTGATACGAACCGCCTCAGATCCGCCGCCGAAGTGGAGAGGTCGTGGATGGCTTTGAAGGAGTCGATGATGATGATGTGGGGGGAGAGCCGCTTGATCGCGTCCCTTACGTGGGACACCAGGGCGCCGATCCCATGTTGTATCAGTGCAGCTCCCAAGTCCTCATAGCGAACGGCCGTGCCGACCTTGCTCTCGTCGAAAAAGGAAAGCTGCTGCAGGTACGTGACGACCTTGGCCAGTGGCTCCGAGAGGGTAGTAAGGTAGAGGACCGGACGTTCTGGATCGGCATTGTGCAGGGCGAGCTGCTGAGCGAACATGGTCTTGCCCGTGCCCGGGGCGCCCATGATGACGTTGATGGAGTTGGAAGGAAAGCCTCCGCCCAGGATCGCATCGGCCCCTGGGTTCCCGGTGGTGACCCGGCGAAGCCCGTTGCTGGCTGCTGGGATTGGTGGTTGCCGGTGGGCCCCGCTCATGCCGAGTCCGATGTCGCCGACGGCTTCGAGCCGCCCAGCACATCTCGAGCCACCTGGACCAGCCGATGCTCGGCGAGCGGCTTTCTGAGAAAGGCTTCAGCCCCGGCCTCCTGGGCCCGTGCCTCCGCCGCGAGAATGCTGAACACGACGACCGGGATGTGCCTGGTCTCGGAGGTCACCTTGAGCTGGTGGCAGAGGGCTAGGCCATCCAGCCCGGGAACCAGAATTTCGGTGATGACGATGGAGGGCTTGAGGGTGCGCGCTAACTCCAGCGCCTGGGCCCCGTCCTCGGCAAAATGCACCGCGAAGCCGGCCTGATCGAGGAAGTAGGCCTCCAGCTCGCGAATATGCGGGTCCCGATCAACGCATAGGATCAGGGCACGCGCGCTGGGGACGATGGCGGAACGGACCGACTGAGTGGGATCGGAATCGCGGCTCACGCCCGAATGTACCCGCTGCCGTCCCCAGGAGCCAGAGTCTCCGCCCTACGACTGCGCCCGCTTGGCCGTAGGAGGCAGCATCCCGTTCAGCCGGAGGTAGATCGCCAGTTGACTGTAGTGGTCCGCCCAATCTTCCGCGGCGGCAAACATGGCCTCGGCGCGGCTGACCTTGCCCTCACCGAAGAACGAGACCTTGCCGGTGAGATCGGAGTCGTCCACCTTGGCGAGCGCCGTCTCGCAGAACTGGAAGGTTTCCCGCAGCCGCGCCACCAGCTTGTCCTTCGGCGCCGTCTCGGTCAACTGGGGACGCTTGGGAGCCTCCGCGCCGGTGATCGCGGAGCAGAGAAAATCGTTCCCTCCGGAGAGATGGGCAATGACCTTTCCAAAGCTCATCTGCGCTGGTGTGGGCTTGAAGCCGTACTTGTCCGCCGGCATCTCCTCCGCCGCCGCAATGAGGTTCTTGGAGCTGCGCTGTTCGATGGAACGGAGAGCGTCGGAGACCGGTGACGATGGATTGGGCGCCGCGCTGGTAGCCGCCAGGCAACAGGCCGCAAGCGCGATCAGCTGTAGCTCTGTTCTCATGGTCGTGATTCCGGGGTGGGAGGTGTCGGTGGCCTTCGCCTCAAGCTAGCACCGGGGCTGATCTCTGCAACAGGCGAATAGACTATCCATCGGGATCCTCCTGCTCGCGGCCCTGCTCCCCCGAAGCATAGGCGCTCAGGCGGAGCCCCGCGATTCGGCAGCAGCTACCGTACTCCTCTCCCGGGGAATCTCCCAGTCGCTCGCCCGCCATCGTGCCGCGACGCTTCGCGACGTCCGCTACGACCTCGCGCTGGACGTCACCGCCCGCGACAGCGCAGTGGGGCGAGTGACCGTCGGCTTCCAGCGATTGGACCGGGGTGACGTGATCCTGGATTTCCGTGGCCGGCGGCTCACAGACGCGATCGCCAACGGGCATCCCATGCCCGCGGCAGGCACGACCAACGGCCACCTCGTCGTACCCTCTCGGCTGCTGCGCGACGGTGAGAACCGGCTGAGGTTCGACTTCGTGGCCGACATCGCGCCCAGCGGTGCGAGTATCATCCGGGCCCACGATCCGACCGATGGCAGCGATTATCTCTACACCTTGCTGGTTCCCTCCGACGCCAACCAGCTCTTTCCCTGCTTCGATCAGCCCGACTTGAAGGCGCGGGTGCGCCTCACCCTTACCGCGCCGGCTGCCTGGTCCGTCGTCGCCAATGGGGCCGCGCGGTCGTCCGACACGAGCGCTGACAAGGTCATCACCCGGTTCGATTCGACCAGGCCCATCAGCACCTACCTCATCGCCTTTGCGGCCGGCCCCTGGCAGCGCGCCCGGGCAACCCACGGCGGACGGACCATCATCGCCTACGTCCGCCGCTCCCGGGCAAAAGAGGCAGACCTGGAAACGCTCCTCGCCCTGAACCACCGAGCGCTCGACTGGATGGAGGGTTACTTCGGGCGGCCATTTCCGTTCCAGAAGTTCGACTTCGTGCTGGCACCGGCCTTCCCCTTCGGCGGAATGGAGCACCCAGGCGCGGTCTTCTACAACGAGGACCGCTTCATCTTCCGGGAACGCCCCACTCTGCCCCAACGGCTGGCGCGCTTCTCCACCATACTGCACGAGGTGGCGCACCAGTGGTTCGGCGATCTGGTCACGATGAAGTGGTTCGATGACCTCTGGCTCAAGGAGGGCTTCGCCACTTTCATGGCGGCCAAGGCCCTCGCCGACATCGACCCCACCGCCGACGCCTGGAAGACCTTTTATCTGGGCAACAAGCCGCCGGCCTACGCCGTGGATCAGACCGCCGGGACCAGGCCTCTGTGGCAGGAGCTCGACAATCTCGACCAGGCCAAGAGCAACTACGGCGCGATTGTCTACAACAAGGCGCCCTCGGTCCTGAAGCAGCTCGAGTACCTGGTAGGGGACAGCGTCTTTCGGAGAGGCGTCCGACGCTTTCTCAACCGGCACGCCTACGCCAATGCGACCTGGCGCGATCTGATCGGCGCCATCGGACAGGCGGCTCGGCGCCCGCTCGACGGATTCGGGCGGGAGTTCATGCTCCGAGCCGGCATGCCGGTGGTCGAGCAGCGGCTGGCGATCCGTGACGGCCGGATTGCAAGGCTCGAGCTGGTGCAGTGGCCGGCGGTGGTCCTCAGCGGAGACAGCGCGGCAACCTGGACCGAGCGGACAGAGGTGCAGCTCGCCTACCGCAACCGTCCAGTGGCGCGAATTCCGGTTGAGCTTCGGGGGCGCGCAACCGTGGTGACGGCCGCGCAAGGCCGGCCGGCACCCGAGTTCGTCTTCGCCAACACCCACGATTACGGCTACTACCTCCTGCTGCTCGACTCGACCAGCGTGCGGGCGCTCGAGGCCGGTGTGCTCCAAGAGGTGCGTGACTCGTTCCTCCGGGCCATGCTGTGGGGCGCACTCTGGGACCAGGTTCGCGCTTATCGCATGCGGCCCGAGCGGTTCGTTCGCCTCGCGCTCCGAGAGCTGCCTAGTGAAACCGATGAGCAGATCGTGCCGGTGGTCCTGGCCCGCCTGGAGCGGGCCGTCGCCGCCTACCTGGTGCCCGAGAGTCGAGAGCGCATCCAGGCCGATGTCGAACGGGCCCTCTGGCAAGGCGCGGCCGACCCGGCGCGCTCGTATGGGGTTCGGAAAGCGTATGTGAACGCGTTCATCGGGCTGGCCACGACGCCCGCGGCCGTCGGCCGGCTCGACAACCTCCTGTCAGCCGACTCTGTCGCCGGCGAGCCGCTCCGGGATCCGACCCGGTGGGATGTCGTCACCCGTCTGCTCGAGCTGGGCGCCCCTCAGGCAAGCGGCCGCTTCGCCCAGCAGACCGGACGAGACACCACGGCGGACGGCCGCCGGCTGCGATTCATCGCCGGCGCCGGCCGGCCGAGCGCGGAGACCAAGCGGGAGTATTTCACCCGCTACTTCGCGGACTCGACCCTCAACGAGGACTGGGCCACAGGAAGCCTGGGCCCATTCAACACTCTCGAGCAGCAGACACTCACCTTCCCGTACCTGGCCCCGGCCCTCGATTCCCTTCCCTTCATCCAGGCCAACCGGCGCATCTTCTTCCTGGAGACCTGGCTCGCCGCTTTTCTCCGGGGCCAGACTGGCGACTCTGCGCTTCGGGTGGTGCGGCAATACCTCGACCAGCATCCGCGTTTGCCTCAGGATCTTCGCCGCAAGGTGCTGCAGCACGCGGACGAGCTCGAGCGGACCGTGCGAATCCGGGCAGGCGGTCAGCCGGGGAACAGTCGCTCCAACGCCTGCTGTCCCTGATCCCGGAAGTCCCGAACTCGCTGATCGTCCTTGGTGTAGCACGCGGCCCAGGCCCAGACGCCGGTCTTGCCCTTCCCGTCGGTCCAGGTCAGCAAACGGAACCACCCGTCGTCCAGCTCGCGCACCGTACCGGCGAGCGTTTGCCTCGGGAGGGAGAGCTCGACCGTCCCGGTGAACCGTTGCCCTCCCGGGGTGGTGACCTCGTACGGCCCACCCTCGACCAGATCAGTGGGACTCACCCGGAAACCACCGGGACCGAGGAGTCGGTCCCAGGCGACGGCACGGGGAATCGTGGTAGTGAGCCATGCCCGCCCGAAATGACGATCGCGGCCGCGATGGCGCTGGAGATAGTGCCGCAGACTCCTGAGCTCCGCCTGCCAGCCTTCCGAAATCCCTTCCAACTCATGGTCCCAGGCGGCTCCCTGGCCAAAGCCCGAATGCACCAGCCTGAGGCGGGTCTTGCCCTGATGAGTTTCCAGGGTGAACTCCATGGCGAGTCGCGCCGGCTCCACTTCCCCTGGCGGCAGCTGGCGACCCTCGGTGTCGTAGGGACGGGCGTCTTCTTGAACCAGGCGGAGCAGCCGACCCGGCTCCCACGCATCAATCCGCGTCTCCCAATCCCCGCCCTCGCCCCAGGACCAGACCATCGAGCCACCCGGGCCCGGCGTCACCCGCGCGGAGGGAGGAAACCAGCGCACCAGCTCGCCAGCCTCGGTCAGCGCCCGCCACACGGCTTCGGGCGAGGCGCCGATGTCGAGGGACATCTGGAAGGCGCGGGTGGGCTGTGTGGGTTCATTCACCGTCTTTGGCATGGGATCCTCCCTCGGCGGGTGTGGGATGGATCGCCGCAAGCAGGCGAAAGCGGCGGCCACCGGGCGCCCGATCGTTGTGATACTTGGCAGTGAGCCGCGCGAGCGCCTCGGTCAGCTCCTTGGCAAAGGCGGCGCGTGATTCGGCGCTGGCGAACCGGATGTCGGCGTCCAGGGTGAGCGTGGCGATCCGTTTCCCGGCTTTTCGGGCCTGGGTCTCGAGCGAGGCGAGCTCGCGAATGGTTCGGCCCGCCGCGGCGATGAGGTAGGCACTGCTCAGGCGATCGGCTGCCGCTTCGGGGGTAGGGCCGAGTGGCCCCAGGGCTTCGGGACTGATGATGAACGCCTGCGCAGTGGCCCGAACCACGCGCTCGAGGCAATTCCCCTTGCGCCGCTCTTCCACCAGCTCGACCAGCCCGGCGCGCTCCAACTCGCGAAGATGGTAGTTGATGCGCTGCCGGGGGAGCCGGAGCCGGCGCGCCAGACCGGTGGCGGAATCGGGGTGTTTCAGCTGCGCCAGGAGCTTCTGGCGGGCCGGGTCGAGGAGGGCGGCGGCGGCCGCGGGCCGGCGGACGACCTCAAGGGCAAGGGGGTAAGGCATGGAAACGAAGATGCTGCGGACAGTATTTTTTGTCAATAGTGAATTATTCTGTCCGTGCGCGGACACACGACGCCGCCCAAGACCCCGCGGCTTGAGATCAGAAGCTTTCCTACGATGTCGAGTCGGCGGCCCTCACGGCGCAGAAATAGCCGCTGGCGACGGGCATGGAGGCTCCACTGCTCCAGTCCCCATCGAAGCCATCGGGGTGAAGCCGGCGAACTCGCAGCACCGTGTATCCCCCATCGAAGCGCACCACGCCGGGACGGTTGCTCTCGGTGCCGAGACGCAGCATCACCGCGCTCGGGCTTTCAATCGCGAGTACACCCGGGAGATCAGGATCGAAGGAGGCCAGCTCACCCGGCCGGACGGCGTCCACTGCGACCAGGTCGATCTCGGCGGAGCCATAGTAGGGATAGCGCGTGGTGGTGTCGGTGGCGCCTCCCCCTCCCAGGCCGCCGCGGAAGAGGTGGGCGGTATCGTTGGCCGCGAGTCGCAGTTTGCCATCCACCGTGGTTCCCTTGCTCTTGCCCGTGGTGGCCGCCATGCGGAGGTCATACTTCCCCTCTACCCGGCCCAGGCGTTTCGGCGCAGGCAGCTGGTCCGGCGCTGCCTCGCACGGCTTGGGCTCGGCCGCCACCTGCTGCTCGGCCTGGGGCTTGTGGCAGGCGGCCAGCAGCGTCAGGGCTACCCAGAATCCGGAGCGGGGTTTCATCGGCGAATAATGCGGCCGGGCCGCCCGTTGCGATCGAGCAGCCGAATCGGCAGCGGGGCGATGTCATTGCCCAGGCTCACCCGCGCCACGCCACCCTGGGCGCGGAATCCGAGGCTCAGGGTGAAGGGATCCGCTGCGCTGGTGTTAACCGTATAGCCTTGATCCACGAGAGACTCGAGGGTGATGGCGCTCAGCGGTTCCAACACTCCGATATCCACGAAGCCGGTCATCAGCTCATTGCCGAACACGCTCTCGCGCCAGTGACCATCGGCCGTGGCCTGCTCGCCCTCATTTTCGACCGGTACCTTCCCCCCGCTATACGATGAGCCACCGGCCGCATTGAACGCGGCAATGGCCTCTGTGCCGGTGAAATGGGGATCGGCGCTGTGGTCCGGGGGCTGCGAAGGATCGTCGGGGAATACCGGGTCGGCCAGAAGGCCCTCGACCCGCCAGAGGGAGCCGATCCCGAGCACGTGTCCCATCTCGTGCAGGACGACATCCGTGAGAATGCCGCTCTGCTCCATCTGATCGAGATCATCGGTATCGAAGTTCATGATCCCGACGCCGGGCAGATCGCCGACCTCGAAGTTGCCGTTGCTATTCTCGTCCCGCAGCAGGCACGGCCCCGCTTGCGCGAGCAGGTTGCCGGGGCCATCAAGGGACTGGAACGAGGCGAAGATGATCAGATCGTCAATCGTCTCATTGATCGCCGGCGTGCCGGGGCCGCAGGTTCCCGCCGGGAAATCGGCGGGCGCATCGGACAGGTCGTTTGAAACGACCGCCTCCCAGCGCACCTCCGCCCTGGCGAACGCCAGAACCTGAGCTGGCGATGGGGTCCCGGAGTAACGGATGATAATGTCGAAGCCGGCCGCCGGAGTCGTCGTGGCCGTGAAAGTCAGTGGCTCGCCCTGCAAGGTCTCGACGTCGGCCGTGGCCTGGAGAATGTTGACTCCGCTGGGACCGAGCAACCACTGATCGGGTGCGGCGACGCCATTGGCGTCCGTGAGCTTCGCGCCTCCGCTCACGCTGCCGCCGCCCTCGGTGACTGCGAACGTCACCGCCACGCCCGGGACCGGCTGGCCGCCGGCATCCACCACTTCGGCCTCGGGCGGGTTCGGCACTGCCACACCCGACCTGGCACTTTGCCCGTTGCCGTCGAACACGTTGATCGCGGCTGGCGGATTGGTGGCCGTGGCGTTGAAGGTGGCGGTGTGATTGTTGGACGTGGCCGTCACCTGCTGGGCCGAGCCGGGGGTGGCTCCCAGGGTAAAGTTGACCGAGACCCTGCCGTTATCGTCGGTCTTGGGTGCCGCGGCACTGAGCTGACCGCCGCCCTGCGTCACCGCGAACTGCACCTCCACACCCGAAATGGGGTCGCCCTTGGAGTCTTCCGCTACGGCGACCAGAGGCTGAGGCAGGACTCGGCCGGCAACACCGAACTGCGCGTCGCCCGAGAGGACTTGAAGGGTCGCGACTTCGGGAGGCTCGGTCCCACAGCCAAGCAGCAGCGAGAGGCCGAGCGCGAGAGCGGGGCAGACCGGTCGAAGGCCGCACCAATGCGGCATAGAGTGCACCTGAGTTGGAGAGAAAGGGACAGAGCCCCAAACTAGCTCAGTTCGATGGCTCTCGCCACTAGTCGATGCCCACCCGGCCCTGCACCGACTCGATCAGCTTGGCCGGGTCGTAGCCGATGCCATCCTTGAACACCAGGGTCGGGTTCCGAATCACGGTCGGATCGGCGGTCAGGTCGCCCTTGAGCACTACCACGTCGGCCAGCTTGCCTTTCTCTACCGTGCCGAGCTTCTGCAGTACCCCCAGGACCTTGGCCCCGTTGGCGCTCATGATCTGCACCACCTGCGGCGGCGTGAAGCCGGCCTCGGTCAGCAGCTCGTAGTTTCGCTGGTCTCCAAAGCCGGCCAGTGCCCCGCCGATACCGGTTGGATCCACTCCCGCCGCCAGGAGGCCGCCGGCCTCGACGAACGCCTTCTCGAATGCCATCGCGCTCTTGAGACCCTGCGCCGCCACCGGTCCGTTGCCGGTGGAGTCGATCTCGTTCCGCAGCTTGAGATAGTCGTCCCGAACCGCCGGGGCCATGGCGTTCAACACCCGCAGTTCCTTGGTGGGGCGACCGGCGACGAACGGCTCGTACACCGCGAGCGTGGAGGTCATGGGTACCCGACGTTTGACCAGCGTCTGGATCACATCCTTGGCGGTCTGGCTCCGGACGTCAGCCTCGTTGTTGCGGCCAATGGTGGTGACGGGGCAAACGTCCGGCTGCTTGGACGGGTCGAAGTCGGAGGCAGTGAGCATCCCGTGTTCCAGGTTGTCGATCCCCAGCGCAACGGCCTCGCGGAAGCTGACCGAGCACAGATGCCCGGTGACTTTGACCCCGTGCTTGTGCGCCTCCTTGATCGCCGCGCCCAGCTCAGCCCGGCTGATATCGGTGTACGCCTTGATCCAGGTGGCGCCCTCCGAAGCCCAATAGGCCACGAAGCGGCGGGCCTCCTGCGGCGAGTGTACCACGGCCATGCTGCCCCCGCCCTCGACCCCGGTCAAATAGGGCGCGGTCAGATGAATGCGAGGCCCGGGCACCTTTCCCCGAGTGATCGCATCCTTGAGGTTGATCTCGGCGTACGGGGCGCGACCGCCCGTGGTGCGTATGGTGGTGACTCCGGAGGCAAGGTAGAGACGGGGGCCGGTGTAGGACATCTGCACCGCTCGACCACCGGCCGCCGTGTAGAACAGATGGTCGTGCATGCCGACCAGCCCCGGGATAAGCGTGTGCCCGTTGAGATCCATGACCATGGCGCCGTCCGGTGGCTTGACCGCCGATGCAGGCCCAACTTCGCCGATGCGGCCAGCCCGAAGGATTACCGTCTGATCGGGCTGGGCTGGCGTACCGGTTCCATCCAGCAGGAGCACGTGAGTGAGCGCCACCACCGGTGTGTCCACGGCGATGTACTTGCGCACCTCATCGGCGAGGGAATCGGGCCGCTGAGCCGGGAGTGCGCGCGCGAGCAGTACGGCGAGAACCATCAGGACAGCGAGTGAGCGCATGAGTTCTCCGGGATGTCTTGGCCTGAGGGGCACGAGGATGGTGATAAACTA
>DATBKD010000105.1:0-21331 GCA_036556025.1 Gemmatimonadales bacterium
ACCTCGCTCGGCGCCGGATCGGAAACGTGGCAGGATCCAGAACGCCACGCCGAGCGCCAGTTGCGCCGACCAGCCCAGCAGGAGGAACTCAGCATGGAGCGGAACCAGGCGGTAGACCCACTCCCCCAGCGGAACTCCGCGATGGCCCAGCAGCAGCGCGCCGAGCAAGAACCCAATGGCCAGATAGGCCAGTGCGGCACGAATCATCAACACGCTCAGACGCGGCACCCGCTCAGCGTTCCCGGATCCGAGGCCAGGTATTCGCCACGAAGGCCCACCCTGCGAGCAACTGCAGCAATGCTGAAGCCACCAGCAGTATTCCACCGCTACCAGCGACCGAATACCATGGCTCGGCGATGATCCGAAGGCTCAGGCCAGTGTTGAGCAAAATGAGACCGGCCCAGCCGAGCCGCTCGCTCCCGCGGGGCTGCTCGGCTGAATACCGGGGGAACATCCAGTAGGCGACTCCGAAGATGAGTTGCGTCAGCCAACCCACCACCAGCAAATGGAGGTAAGTGGGCCAGAGGGCGCGAAAGAGTGGAACCTGCGCCCAGGCAGGCACCTGTATAGCCACACCGAGAACCAGGGCGGCCACCAGGTACAGCATTGCAGCCCTGACGAACCAACGCGTCAGGCGAGGCATCAGAGGTATCTCATTCGGCCGGGGAAAATGCGACGCTGCCAGCGATCCGGCCTGGTTCTCCATCCGGGCGGCACCGGTTCATCCGCCGGACCTTCGCATCAGCCAGATCAGCCGGGTGTGCTCCTCGCGCTCCCGCTCCTCCAGGGATCGGCGGATCGCTCGTAAACGGGCCTCGAGGGTCGGCGTGACCCGCTGTTCGAGCGTGTTGACCTGTCGCGTGGCCTGCGCCAGGGCGACGCCGAGCCGCCGGAGCACCAGCTCACGAGGGGCGGCGTCGAGCAGCAAGTCGATCAGTATCTCGAACTGATCCGCAGCCAGGGTAGCCGTCGCAGCATTGCCAGGCCAGATCCCTCGAGCACCGAGGGTGCGCCGCACCGGGTCTCGGCCGGCGAGCTCGTGCACCGTGACCCCCCACACCTGGTTTGCCCGGACCTCCAGCGAAAGCTCCCGCGATGGCCATCCCAACGCACGCAGGCCGCTTCTGCCATGGACCGCCAGCGCCCGGAGCAAGACCCGACTGGCATGGTCGGTCTGCTCGGCAATGCGGGCGCGCGCCGCCACAGCCGGCCGCGCGAGCCTGAGCAGCTCCGACACCAGCGCTTCCCGCTTCCGTCGAAGGAGCTGGGTGCCCTTGACCAGGTGTGCTGCCTGTCGCTGTCCTTGCACCAAGGCAGAGCGCGTCGGCGGCAGCCGGTGCAGGTCGCTCATCCGGACTCGCCTCCGGCCTGCAGTCGGGCGTCCCAGGTCGAGTCGCGGATCCGAACCAGGTCCTCACGCGGAAGGCCCTCGAGGAGCCTCCAGCCAACCGATATGGTCTCTCCCAGCGTTCGGCGCCGCTGTCCCTGTCCCACGAACTCCCGCTCGAACCGCTCCGCGAACGCGAGCGCACGCTGGTCCGGCCCGCCGAGTCCGCTCTCTCCGACAATGGCCGCGAGCAGCCGCGCGTCCCGCCCCCGGGCATAGGAGGCGTAGAGTTGATCGGCCCACTCCCGATGTTCCGGCACGGTTCGTCCGCGCCCGATGCCGGCATTCATCAAGCGCGACAGGGAGGGGAGCACGTCTATCGGCGGGAAGATTCGACGGCGGTGCAGCTCACGGCCAAGGACCACCTGACCTTCCGTGATGTAGCCCGTGAGGTCAGGGATGGGGTGGGTCATGTCGTCGTCGGGCATGGTGAGGACGGGAAGCTGAGTCACCGAGCCTGCCTTGCCCTCGAGGATACCAGCTCGCTCGAAGAGGCTGGCGAGGTCACTGTACATGTAGCCGGGAAAACCGCGCCGGCCGGGGATTTCTTCCCGGGCCGCCGCAATTGCCCGGAGGGCCTCGCAGTAGTGGGTGATATCCGCCATGACCACCAGGACGTGCATCCCCGCCTCGAAGGCGAGAAATTCCGCCTGGGCCAGAGCCAGCCGGGGCGCCAGCAGGCGCTCGACCGTGGGATCGCGCGCTTGGTTGAGATACAGCACACTACGCTCGAGCGCACCCGCGCGCTCGAACCGGTCCAGGAAGCTCCTGGTCTCACGGGCAGTGATCCCGATGCCGGCGAAAACGACCGCGAATGGCTCGCCCTTTGGGGCGCGCGCCCATTCCACAATCCGGGCCGCAAGATCGAGGGCCGGCAGGCCCGGCCCGGCGAAGACCGGCAGTTTCTGACCGCGCACCAGCGTGTTCATCCCATCAATGGCGGAGACGCCGGTTTCGATGAAGTCCGCCGGTGGGATCCGCCTCACCGGATTCATCGGTGTGGCCCAGATTGGCGCCAGCTCCTCGCCGGTGGGGGCCGGCAGTCCATCGAGAGGAACACCGGCGCCGCTGAGCGCGCGACCCAGAAGCTCACGACCCACGACCACGCGGGCGACCTCGCCTGAGAGCGTCACCTCGGCTCCCCCCGGCGCGAGCCCGAGGGTGTCGTCCAGCACCTGAATCACCGTGGCGGCCTCGCCGGCATCAATGACCTGGCCCCTTCGCGCAGGCTGTCCGGGACTCTCGATCGTCACCCATTCCCCGGCAACCGCACCATACGTGCGCTTGAGAAAGAGCAGCGGCCCTGCCAGGCCAGCAGCGCCACTGTACATCCGGGCCATCGGGCTCACGGCCGGCCTCCCGCTCGACCCAGGGCGACGATCGCAGCTTGAGCATCGGCCGCCAGAGCGTCCAGTTCGCCATCGGCCGCGCCGCGAAGGGACCGGAGGGCCCGATGAGAGTGAGCCAGATCCAGGCGCTCAAATGACACGCCCGCTTCCAGCGCCGCCTTGGCTGCGCGATACAGCTCACAGGCGAGCCTCGCGAGATGCCAGGTCTTGAGCACGGAAGAGCGCGCGTCGTTTGGGTCGTAAGCACTCTGAGCCAGCACGGCCTCCCGGATGACCCGCGCCATTTCCAGCACCAGACGATCCGGATCCTGGAGCGTGTCCGGGCCAACCAGCATGGCGATGTCATGAAGCTCCCGCCCGCGCTGCAACAGTTCCTGCAGCTCCCCCCGCAGCTCACCCCAGCGGTCACCTCCGGCACTCTCGAACCACGGGGTGACTGCCTCGGCGTACAGACTGTAGCTCGTCTCCCAGTCGACAGCCGGGAACTGGCGCTCGTGCGCCAGGCCGGCATCCAGTGCCCACAGGGCGCCCGCCACCCGCAGGCAGGCCTGGGTGACCGGCTCGGAGAAATCACCGCCCGGAGGCGAGATGGCGCTGATCAGGGTGAGGGCGCCCATGCGCTCCGGCGTGCCGAAGGTGGTGACTCGTCCCGCCCGCTCATAGAAGCGGCTTAGCCGGTCGGCAAGGTAGGTGGGGTAGCCTTCCTCTCCCGGCATCTCCTGGAGGCGCGCGCTGATCTCGCGGAGCGCCTCGGCCCAGCGGGAGAGGCTGTCCACCATGACCGCGACACGATACCCCATGTCCCGGTAGTACTCGGCGATGGTGACACCGAGATAGACCGAGGCCTCTCGCGCCGCCACCGGCATGTTGGAGGTGTTCACGACCATGACCGTGCGATCCATGATCGAACGGCCGGTGCGCGGGTCCTCCAGCCGGGGGAACTCGGCCAGCACTTCAGCCATTTCGTTGCCGCGCTCGCCGCACCCGACATAGATCACTACGTCAGCATCGCCGTACTTGGCCAGGGATTGTTCTATGACGGTCTTGCCAGTTCCGAACCCACCCGGAACCGCCACCGTTCCACCCTCTGCCACCGGAAAGAGGAAATCAAGGACTCGTTGCCCGGTCACGAAGGGGCGATCATCGGAGAGCCGCTGCCGGCTCGGCCGGGGCGCTCGCACCGGCCATCGATGCGCCAACTGAAGCGCAGTCCCGTCGGCCAGACGACCGATCGGCTCTGCTACGGTGAGCTCGCTCGCCCCGATTTCGGCGATCACACCTGACTGGCCAACGGGGACCAGTATCCGGTGCTCGAACCCGGGTCGTTCCTCCACCACACCAAGTACATCGCCGGCACTGACCCGGTCGCCCGGTTGCACCACCGGCCGAAAGGCCCAGGCTCGATCCGTTTCCAAGGTCGCTGCATTGGTGCCGGGACGGATCAGGTCGCCCGTTGCAGCGGCCAACTGGTGCAGCCTCCGACCCAGGCCGTCGAGTACCGAACCCAGAAGGCCCGGACCAAGGTGCGCGGTGAGAGACTCGCCCGAGAGCTGCAGCGGCTCCCCCACTGCCAGTCCGGTCGTGTCCTCGTAGACCTGCAGGGTGGCGCGATCGCCCTGGACCTTGATCACCTCTCCCAGAAGCTGGCGCTTCCCCACCCGGGCGAGCTCATAGACCGCGGCACCGGGCAGCGGCGCGGCCTCGACCAGGTTTCCTGTTACCCGGCGGATGCGGCTTTCGCTCATTTGAGCCGCACCCGGTAACCGATGGCCTGTCGTAGCAACTCGAGGACGTAGGCGTCGGGATCTCGGCCTTCGGTCCAGCTGGGACCGACAAACGGGACGATCAGTGGAAGCGGGCGGCGGGCAAGCTCGCGACTCAGCTCCTCTGGGAGCCGGCGATGAAGCCGCTCGTCGATCAGAAGGACTCCGATCTCTTCCCCGGAGAGCAGGCCCCGCAGCCGCCCGGCCGCCTGTTCCGGTGAGCTCGCCTCGTCTACCTTGAGACCGGCCAGCTCGAAGCCCGCGGCGAGTTCGGGTTGGCAGAGGACCCGAGCGGTATGGCTCATGCTGGCTGGGCCGCCTCAACGGCCAGGACCGAGGCCGGCAGTCCCAGTGCCACTCCCCAGACCAGACGCCCCAACCTCCTGGTCTCCGCGCGAAGCGCCAACGCGTAGGCGAGGAGCGGGGCCGAGCTCAGCGGATCGAGCCGGGCGGCGGCGCGGCGCTCTTCCAGCTGGGCAGCGAGAAGCTCGTCATCGAGCTGGGACAGACGGGCGGCGCCGCGAAGCAACGCGCGGGCCAGTGGGCGTGGGCCGAACGCCCGGGCCAGGCGCCGGGAAGCCTCCATGGTGTCGGGAGCCGTCGCGGCGCGCTCGAAAACCGAGCGGGTGATCCGTAACCCACCGAGAATGAAGCATTCCGACGGCTCGAGATCGCTGCCGCTGCCCGCCAGCGCCAGCGCCGCCCAGGTGTTCTCCAGATCGACGACGTCTCCGACATGAGCCTGGAGCATGCGGTCTCCTCGGCGGGCAGACTGGTGCGCACGCTGGGCGAACATCCGGGCAAGGCCAACCTCCAGCTGGAGAAGGTCGGGATGTTCGAAACTTTCGGGCTGCAGGATGCTGGCGTACGGGCTCCGCCAGATCCGCAACAGGGCACCAAGCGTCCGGAGACTCGACTGGTGAGCGAGCTCATCGAGCGCCCGAAGAGGCAATGAGGGGGTGGGGAGCGTTCCGGTGAGCCTTGCTTCAGGGCTCGCGCCAGCCACGGCACCGCGGATCAGTGTTCCGAGACTCCGGCGGTCCTCCTCCTCGAAGATGACCACGAGAGCCGAGGCTCGGTCGGCGCACCACCGGCCCAATAGCCGCAGCTGAGAGCCTGCGCGCCGCCGAACGGCGGCCTCAACGGCGGCCGCGGTCACCGGCCCTGGATCCAAGATCAACCGGTGATCGGCCCGCTCGAGGCGGTGGACCAGATCCTGTAGCGTGGCCGCGGCGGCAAGCTCCGGCACCTTGTCCGAGGGGAGCAGGTGGCTGGCCAACCCGCGGACTCGGGCGTTGACGTCGTCCCACCGGGGCATCAGGAGGATGCCTCGATTCGGCGCAGCAGTTCGATCGCGAGCCTGGACCTGAGTGCGCTCAACCGGCGCTCGGGGGTGTGATCCACCAGCACTGACCCGTCGGCAGCGCGCACTCTGAAGCCGGCCCGCAACGCAGCGTCCGGCTGAACGTCCACGCTCTCGATGCCCGACAGGTCTGCTCGCAGCCGCGGAACCGCTGATGGGGGACAATGGACTACCGCCAGCCCGCCTCCCAGATAGTCCAGGGCTTGTCTCACCTCTGTTGTGAGCGAATCCGCCAAGTCGGAACCGCCCTCGCCGAGAAGCTCTTCGGCCCGAGCGAAGATCCGAGCGAGGAGTCGCTCCCGGGCCTCTAGCACTTGACGCCGATGGCTGTTCCGGGCCGCTGCGATCGTCCGTTCTGCGTCGGCGCGCAGCGCAAGCTCCTCCCCCTCAAGCCCGGCGGTCATGCGCCGAGCAAGGCCCTCCTCGGCCTGGGCTTCGATTCTGCCGGCCTCGGCGCGAGCGGCCTTGAGCTGCTCCGCAGCGGTCTCCGCGGCCTGGCGCTCGAGCGCTTGCAGCAGATGATCCAGGGCCACGAGGTCTCAGGCGCCGCCGCGCAGGATGATCAGCACACCGACCACGAATCCCAGGATAGCCATGGTCTCGGGGATCGCGAGCATGATGATCGCGGTGGTGCTTAGCTCCGGCTTTTCGGCGAGACTCGCTGCCGCCGCGGCGCCGATGCGCGACTGGGCCCAACCGGTGGCCAGGCATGGCAGACCCACTGCGATTGCCGCACTCAGGGCCAACAGACCGATCTCCATGTGCTCTCCTCGCTCAGGACGTGGAGGTAGGGGGCAGGGGCGGGGTCCAACGGGCCAGAGGACGGTATTGCGCGCCTCCGGGACTGTAGAACTTCCCAAAGAACTCGACGTAATGCAGACGCAAGGCGTGAATGGTGGGGCTGAACAGGCCCAGCGCGAAATTCACCAGATGAAACAGCAAAGCGAACACAGCCCCGACGAGGGCGCTCCCCAGCGCTCCGGCCAACCGGTTCGCCACTATCGCAAGCATGACTGATGCAACGCCGAGAGCCATGATACGGGCATAGGATAGGATGTTCCCGATGGTGGAGAGCAGCTCGATCGGTGCGACGATGCCTTCGGCAAGAATCAAGATCGGAAATGCCACCAGGAGCGCGATCACGCTGGGGGTCAGGAGAGCCCGGGGCAGGACTTCGAAGGAGGCGAGCAGCGCCGCGACAACCAGCCCGATCATCAGTCCGGTCAGGCCGCGCCCAAGTGCGGCACGCGGATGACCTCCGCGGAGCGCGCTGGCCACCCCGAGGCTAAGGCCCAGCAGCACGTGCACTAGGCCCAGCGCTACCGCCAGCCCGAGAAAAGGCACGATGGCCTCCTCCCGATCGAAGCCCAGGGGCCGGAGCCCCAGCCAACGACGGCCGAGATCGCCAAACAGCTCGCCGTAGAGCGCCCCGAAGATCATCGTGAACGCGGCGCAGGGGCCGGCAATCTCGGCCACCGACCGAAGCGCGGTGCCCGGTTTCGAGCGCGCGTGCAACACCAGGCCAAGCACTGCGAGCACGGCCCCATAACCAACGTCTCCCAGCATCAGACCGAAGAACATCGGAAAGAAAACGGCGACGAAGGGTGTCGGATCCAGACTGCCGTACCGCGGCAGCGGAAGCTGTCGGACCACGAGCTCGAAAGGGCGGAAGAGCCGGGGGTTCGAGAGAATCACCGGCGTGTCGTCCCCTTTCCATTCCTCGCGCTCGACCTCCTCCACGACCACGGTATCACCGACCCGGGTCGCCAGCTCACGGGCCAACCGTGGCCGCCAGGTAGCCGGCAGCCAGCCTTCCAGCACGAAGGCACGGCGACTGACGCTCGAGAAGGGCAGGGCTTCCAGCCTGCGCAGGTAGTCGGAAGTTCCCGCTCGTGCTCGTGCGAGCTCCGCGGCGTGAGCGCGAGTGAGCCGCTCTCGATCCTGACGGATCTGGTTCAACTCCTCCGGAATGGCCCTTAACCGTGCCGCCATGTCCGGGATCGCCTCCGCCAGCGACCGGCCCCGGTATGGACCGGGCAAGGGAATATCCTGCACCCGGCCAGCCGCTAGCAGGCGCTCGGTCCGTGCGGCCGCGGCTGCGGGCACCAGCAGGAACACGGCGATCTCACCACCGGGGAGGCGATGCTCGCGCAACTCGAAAGCTTCGCCCAGAAATCCAGCCAGCTCTTGCCGCAGAAGCCGTAAGCCCTCCTGCTGTTCGGGACGGAGCACCAGATGGTAGGCTCGGCCGTGCCGATGAGCCGCCTGGGCCGTGAGCAGCGGCTCCAGTCCAGCGAACAGCTGGCGATACTTGAGCAGCAAAGCCTGCTCTTCCTCGAGGGCGGCTGCTCGGCTCGCCAGACCTGCCGTCATCCGGCGGACTCGGCCGGCCAAACGCGCCCAGCGTGCGACCTGAGCCAGAACCGGGTGCTCGTGCTCCGAGAGAAGCGGTGAAGGAAGCCGAAGCGTCAGGTCGATCGTATCCAGATCGGAGAGAATCCGCCGGAGATTCCGACGGAGGCGCTGCTGGCTCGGCGTGAGCTCCAGCGACAGCAGGGGCGGCTCCAGCCGCGGAGAAGAGAGGTGGAGCACTCCCAGGTCCTGGAGGACCTGAAGCACGTCGGCCAGCCGGTCACGCGGACCCAGAATTCGGATCTTCGACATTCTCACGATCACGGGGTGCGCCCTCGAACCGTAGGGCTGCGCAGCTCATCCGCCACCCACGCAGCCAGGGCCTCGATCCGGTCGGCCGATAGTCCGGTGTACCGGGCGGTGAGGCGCTCGGCCTCGTCCCGGATTCGCGCCAGCTCGCGCTCGCGCTCCTCTGCCACCCGCCGTGCGAGGTCCTGGCGTGCGGCCTGGTACTCCGTCGCCCACCGTTCTTCCGCTCGACCAGCCCGATCCCGGGCTTCCGCAATCAATCGTCCGGCTTGCTCACGCGCGTCCTGAAGCAGGTCATCCAACCTGGCTTCGGCTTCGACCAGCCGTTCGAGATCGTTGGCCGGCGTCTCGGTGCTCATTCCGCCCATTCAGCGACAAAGATGTTGGTCTCCCCCCGATGTTTGGCGTTGCGGTTCGAGGCGAATACCAGCCGCTTTCCGTCCGGGCTGAACATCGGGAAGCCGTCGAACTCGGGGCTCGTGGTGACTCGCTCGAGTCCGCTTCCGTCCAGATGGATGATGTAGAGATCGAAGCTCCGGCCCCGGGGCTCGGTGTGATTGGAGACGAAGATGATCCGGTGTCCGTCGGGGTGGAAGAATGGGGCGAAGTTGGCACCGCCGAGCCGGGTTACCTGGCGGGGATCGCTCCCGTCCGCATTCGCCAGCCAGATCTCGAGCCGGGTGGGGCGCACCAGATGCTGCTGCAATAGGCGCAGGTAGTCTGCCGTATCCCTGGGGGTCTCAGGGTACATCGCACGCCAAACTATCCTCTTTCCGTCCGGAGAGAAGAACGCTCCACCATCGTACCCCACGCGGTGGGTGATCCGCCGCACGTCCCTTCCGTCTGGGCTCATGGTATAGAGCTCGATGTCTCCGTCTCTGGAACTGGTGAACACCACCCGCTTTCCGTCGGGAGACACGGTGGCCTCGGCGTCGTAGGCCTCGTTCCGAGTGACTCGGCGGAGATCCAAGCCATCGGGATTGGCCGTGTAGATCTCGAAGGACGCGAGCGGCCAAACGTAGCCTTGGGAGTAATCCGGCGGAGGCGGACACTCGGGCGAATGCTCGAAGGTGGAGCTGTAGAGAATCCGGTGGCCGCCATCATAGAAGTAGCCGCACGTGGTCCGGCCCAAGCCATTGGATACCCGGCGGAGCCCGCTGCCGTCCACATTCATGATGTACTGCTGGTCACAGCCGCTGGTGAGGTTTTCCTGGCGCTGAAAGATCAGCTGTTGCCCCGATGGGGAGAAATAGGCCTCGGCGTTGTTTCCCCCAAAGGTGAGCTGGCGCAGGTTGCGCAGATGGCGTTCGCCGGCCTCGGCGCCTACCAGCCGTGGCGGAGAACCGTGAACGGCGGGGGCAGCGCCGCCGGGGGGAGGGGAAGGTGAGCCGGAGCAACCGAGCACAGTGACGCAGACGGCCCAGGCCAGGTACCGGATAAGATCTCCCAGCTTGTAGCAGGTCTAGGGAGTGGAAGATAACTCCTCGGGATGCCGCTCCACGGTGAAGCGCACTGACTGCTGCGCGCGCTGCCGGACCGGGCGAGTGCCGAGACGCGCGGGCCGGAAGAGAGCTGCCCCGACGCTTTCACGAGCTGGGGGCTCAAAGCCCTGGTTGGTGCTCTCCCTGATCCGGATGGAGGCAGGATCCACTTTCCCGACCGTGTCCACGATGAACTCGAGCAGGACCCGGCCGGACATTCCGACGTCACGGAGGGCCGGCGGGTATCGGGGAATCGGCTGCGAAATCAAGACCGCAGGCTGGAAGCCGATGGCGTCGCTGCTGGGGAGATAGATCACGTCTCCCGACGGCAGATCCGGATCCACCTTGCCCGTGCCGCCTACCACACCGCTCGCTACGCCGCCCTCTACCCCCCGCCCAGTATAGTCCCGCGGGTCGAATGGCTTGGCGGTGAGGTCGACTGGCGGAATAGCCGTCGGGATAGTCGCCGGCGCAACGACCGTCTGGAATCCTTTGGGAGGGGGGTCCGCGAGGACCACGGCGTTTGCCGCGACCTCGTCGCGCGCCGCGGGAGCCCGAGGGGGTTCAGCGGGTTGCACCGGCGGCGGGGCCAGGCGTTGGAGGAACACCAGCGTGGTATCGGCTACCGGCGTCAGTCGGGCGACCACGGATGCCCGGGTGGCCTGAATCGCCAGCCCCAGGACCAGCACGTGAGTGAGGAGGGATCCGAACGCTCCCTGTGGTTTGAGCGCATGATGCGGCCGGGAGCTGATCAGGACGTCTAGCATGTGGCACCTCCTTGCTGGGCGAACCTCTCCGCTGCCGGTGAACAGTACTGCAGGCCCAATGACGTCCCCATGAGTCGCGCATGAAGGGTCGTTCAGCACCGTTCATTCCGAGGGGTTTTCGTAGCCAGTTCATCCTTTCTTCACAACCGGGGCGCTACTCTCCAGGTCAATGTCATCCCGTCGCTTCCGGCAAGCTCCAGAGGCCACGGAACACGAGCACGCCGAAGCGCCTGAGCGGCTGCAGGGAGGTGTCCATGACCACTACCGCCACGTTGCCCACCGGCAACACCGTCGAGATCAAGACCCCGATGCTGGCGTTCTTGCAGGGGTTGCATCAACGTTGGATTGAGGAAGTTCGAAGAGTTCTGGATCCCGCCCGGGCAAACGACGCTGGACTCTGGCTGCGTTGGCGGGCCATCCAGTACCTCAAGACCAGTTTCCACCGCCGCTTCGAACGGGAACAGCGGGCGGTCATCAACCTGCATAGCCAGCTGACGGGCGCTCAGGCAACCCACTTGTGGGCCGCCGGCGAGTTGCTCACCCAGCTCCTGGCGAACCTCGGTCCCGAGGTCGGGCTCTGCCACCGGCAGGCGGAGTTCGCGACGGTCAGCGTCACCATTCTCGATGCTCTCGAGTACTGGTGTCAACAGGTAGAGGAGGCCTTGGGAGGCGTTCGCTGGGGGAAGGTGTCTCCAGAATCGCGCCACCTGTTCGAGGTGATTACCTGGGATGAGGAGGTGGAGGGATATCAGTAAAGGTGGTGGGGGATATCAGTAAAGAAGCAAGGAAGAACGGGAAAGAAGGCGGTCGAGGAGGCCCCCTCATGAAGATTTCTTCTTAATTCGTTCCCTTGTGCCGTGTTTCGTCACACGTAAGTTGTGCCACAGAACGGTGGGTAATTCTCCAGCTTCCCCAAGCCACCTGCATGCTTCCCATGCGACTGTCTTTCCTGCGGCTCTTCGGGTCCATTCTCGGCTTCGTGCTCGTCGGCACGCCCCTAGTGGCATACGTGTGGGAAACCCTCAATCGACTCCTGGCCGGTCATTTCGAGGGGCGGCAGTTTGCCGTTGCCGTTCTCGGCGCGCTCCTGCTGGCCGCTCTTCTCCGTTTTCTCGCACGGACGCTGTGGCGCTGGGAGCAGTCCTCACCCCGGTCGCCAACTTCAAGAAGGGCTCAGTGATGAATGATCGGGTGAATGATCCCAAGATTGAACCGGCAGATCTCGCCGACCGGGGTGATTCGCCGTTGGGACCGGACGATGAACCGGTCACAACCGGCACATTGTTTCTCACCATGATCATCCTGATGGTGATCGCCGCCATCTGGACCATCGTTTACCTGTTGTTGCTGAACCGCTAAACCACAGCGATCGTCAGCCCGAGTCTCGACCGACCGGCCGCGGGCAAATCGAGAGGTGCGCATGAGGGTTCACACCTACGAGAGGGCCTTCCTCGCTGCCGGTGGCGTCGTGCTCGTCGCCTGTCTCATCGCCCTGGTGTACGCCACTCTCGCCATGGACATCCACCTGCCCGGTCGTGCCGGCCAGCTCGACCCTCAGCAGGTCTATCACACGCCGCCTTTCGACCACCCAGGCGTGCGCCAGACCGGGCCGAATCAGTACCAGGCCGTGATCGTGGGTCAGACGTGGGCCTTCAATCCGCCGGAAATCCGGGTGCCCGCGGGCGCAGAGGTGACCTTCGTGGGAACGAGCGCGGACGTGATCCACGGCTTGTACGTGGAGAAGACCAGGCTCAATATGATGCTGATCCCCGGGCAGGTGTCTCGCAACACGGTTCGCTTCCGCGAGCCTGGAGAGCACCTGCTGCTTTGCCATGAGTACTGCGGGCTCGGCCATCACTTGATGTTCGGGAAAGTGATCGTCGAGCCCCCAGGCCACTGATGCGACCAGACTGGGGAGCGATCCCATGGCTGTCTTGACGCCTACCGTCGCCGATCCCACCGGTTACGACCTTCCGACGGGGCAACGCCGCACCCTCCGGTGGATGATCTACATCGGCTACGTTGCGCTGACGGCCGGGGTCTTCCATGGCCTCGCCAACGCGCTCTCCTACGCCAAGATCGACATCATCGGCTATTTCCCGGCCCTGCACACCTACTACCAGGGACTCACGGCCCACGGGGTGGCGAACGTCATCGTCTTCACCTTCAGCTTCTCCAATGCATTTCTTCCCCTGCTGACGGCGCGCGCGCTGGGGCGCCCCTTGTCCTCGGGGTTGCTCTGGGCTTCCTTCGCTGCGCTGTTGACTGGAAACCTGCTGGTGATTTATGCGGTGGTCAGCAATCAGGCCAGCGTGCTCTTCACCGCGTACGCGCCACTGCAGGCGCACTGGACTTTCTATTTCGGGCTGGTGCTCGTGGTGATCAGCACCTGGCTGGCCCTGGGAAACATGCTCCTCGCGCTCCGTGCCTGGCGGCGGGAACATCCGGGTGAGCGGATTCCTCTGCTGGCCCATCTGTCGGTGGTCTCGTACCTGATGTGGTTCCTGGCTTCCCTGCCTATCGCGACGTCGTTCCTCGGATTTCTCCTCCCGTGGTCACTGGGAATCGTGTCCAAGACCGACCCGCTGCTGACTCGCACGCTCTTCTGGTTCACGGGGCACGCGATCGTCTACGCCTGGCTGCTTCCGGCCTACATCTCCTGGTATGCCCTGATTCCGCGGCAGGTGGGCGGCGCGCTGATCAGTGACTCATATGCCCGGCTGGTCTTCATCCTGTTCCTGCTGCTTTCCATGCCAGGGTCGGCCCACCATCAATTCACCGACCCTGGAATTCCAGCGGGCATGAAGGTCGTACACGCGGTGTTCACCTTCGGCGTGTTCTTCCCCAGCCTGGGGACGGCGTTCTCGGTGATCGCGGCGCTCGAGATCGGCGGACGGCGACGTGGCGGCCGCGGTCTCCTCGGATGGATTCGCACCTTGCCCTGGGGCGATCCCTCCGTCGCGGCCCAGCTACTGGCCATGATTCTGTTCGTTCTGGGCGGCGCGACCGGACTGGTGAACGCGAGCTTTACGATGAACCAGGTCATCCACAACACCACCTGGGTCCCAGGACACTTCCACCTCACGGTGGGGTCCGCCGTCGCGCTGACCGTCATGGGAGTCGGCTTCTGGCTCATTCCCTACCTCAGCGGGCGCGGCCTTTTCAGCCGAAAACTGGCCCTAACCTCCGCCTGGGTCTACGCGGTCGGTGTGCTCATCTTTGCCCGGGGCATGATCTCGGCCGGCCTCGAGGGCATGCCGCGGCGGATCTACCGGGTGAAAGCGGCGTACAGTGACCCAGCGTGGGATCTGGGCGGCAGGTTGGCAGGCATCGGTGGCACGCTCATGTTCGTGGGCGCGATTCTGTTCTTCGTGGTGATCGGCCTCACGATCGTCGCCGGGAAGCGCGGAGCCGGTCCTACAGACATTCCCATCTCCGAGAGCCTCACCTCACCCTCGCGCAGGGGGTGGGAGCCCACGCTTGACCGATTCGGGTGGTGGGTCGTGGTCGCGGTCATCCTGATCGTGATCGCCTATGGCCCGTTCTTCGCATCGGCCCTTCCACCTCGGCTGATTTCGCCCGGCTTCAAAGGCTTCTAACGCAAACCTGTTCCGCTTCCGGAGGCTGCGGAAGGCCGTCGCTCTGGCCTACGGCGTCGTCATCGCCGCCCGTAACTTCGGCCGGATCGGTGTCTGTACTGAGCGCGCCATGAGGCGGGAGGTTGCCTTTACCGCCTTGACCGACCTGTTAATGTTGTTTCACCCCCGCGATCACCCTTCCTCGTACTTAGGCGAGGATGCCACTATGGGACGAAACTCGTCCGTTCAGTGTGCTCGTCTTCTCTCCTGTTTCCTCCTCGCCCTTGGCTCACCTTTCCTATCTGCGACAGCTCAGGAAACCGGCACCATCACCGGGACCGTCACCCGGGCGCAGGAAGGTGGAGCGCTGAGCAGCGTCTCCGTCTCGGTGCAGAGCACGGGACAGAGTACGGTCACCGGGAATGACGGCCGCTATACCTTGAGGCGGATCCCCGCCGGCCCCCAGACCGTGATCTTTCGCTGGCTGGGATATCGCCCAACCCAGGCTCAGGTGATCGTCGAGCCCAATGCGACGGTGACCGCGGATGCGGCGCTCGAGCCGGTCACAATTTCTCTCGGCGAGATCGTGGTGCAGGGCGCCTCCCGCGCCCCCGAGCGCATCGTCGAAGCGCCGGCCGCGATCTCCGCCGTGCCGCCTGAAGTATTGCAGAGCACTTCGATCACCGGCCAGGCGCCGATGGCGTTGCAGACCGTGCCCGGTGCCGATGTGGTACAGAGCGGGGTGAACGACTTCAACGTCAACGCCCGGGGGTTCAACTCCTCGCTCAACCGGCGGGTGCTGGTCTTGCAGGATGGGCGGGACCTGGCCATCGCCTTCCTGGGCTCTCAGGAATGGAACGGGATGACTCAGCCGCTCGAGGATCTGGGTAAGGTCGAGATGGTGCGCGGGCCAGGCTCGGCGCTTTACGGGGCCAATGCGTTCAGCGGGGTCATCAACATCACCACCCCTACCGCTCGTGAGGTCTTGGGCACCAAGCTCACCCTCGCCGGCGGCGAGCTGGAGACCTTCCGCGGCGACCTGCGCCATGCCGGCCTTCTGGCTGGCGACCGTATCGGCTACCGGATCAACGGCGGCTACAATCGCAGCGACACCTGGTCCCGCTCGCGCACCCGGCTGGACGGCACCTCTCTCCAGCAGGAGTATGCCCCGGCCACCGATGAGCCGGTCCCGCTGGTGCGAGAGGCCCGGCCACTCAACGGCCAGACGGTCGATGCGACGACGGGGGCGCCCGTCGGCGAGCGCGACCCGCTGGTCAACTTCTACGGCTCGGGACGAGTAGACTATTACGCCAACAACGGCTCAGTCCTGACGGTGGATGGCGGGGCCTCGGAAGTCCAGAACGAGATCTTCGTCACCGGCATCGGTCGGGTCCAGGTCGGCAAGGCGGTCAAGCCCTACACCCGGGTGGCACTTGCGGCCGACCGCTACAACATCTTCGGCTATTGGCAGAGCCGCACGTCACTCGACCCCCAGTTCTCGCTGCAGTCCGGGCTCCCGCTGGAGGAGCGCTCCGATGTCTTCCACGTCGAGGGCCAGACCAACTGGAACTTCATGGCCGAGCGGGGACGGACGGTCGTCGGAGCATCCTATCGCAATACCCGGGTCAACACCGACGGTACCCTGATGGACCCCCTGAACGACGACCGCAGCGACAACCTCTACTCGGTGTACGGACAGATCGAGTACAAGCTGGTTCCCCAGATGCGCGTCGTTGGTGCGTTACGGTTCGATGACGGCGACCTCTTCTCCAGCCAGTGGTCGCCCAAGGGGGCAGTGGTGGTGAGCCCCAACGAGCACCACTCCTTCCGGTTCTCGGTGAATCGCGCGTTTCAGACGCCCAATTACTCCGAGTTCTTCCTGCGCGTCCCGGTGGCCGCGCCGTCGTCCTCGCCCCGCACGCTCGAAGCTGGAGTGGAGAGCTACTACGCCCAGGTGCAGGCGAGTCTCCCTCCCGCGGCTCTCACCGGCCTCACCATCACCAGCAACCTGCCCTGGAATTTCTCGGCGCAGACCCAGGCATTCGCGCTGGGCAACGCGGCACTCGACGTGGAGAAGGTGACGGGGTGGGAGCTGGGCTATAAGGGCGACATCTCCAACAAGGCCTACGTCACGGTTGACGGGTACATCAATCGGCTGACCAATTTCGTCACCGATCTGCTTCCGGGCGTGAATTCGGCCTTTCCCTCTTTCAGCCTGACCGACGGGGTGAACCTGCCGGCGGAGCTGACCGCACTGGACCAGCGGATCCAACAGCTCCAGCAGGGAGGTCAGCTGAGCGCCCAGCAAGCGGCAGCCCTCCGGGCACCCATTCCAGTTCTCCTGGGCGGCTATGCCCAGCTTTCCGCCGCTACCCAGATCCAGGGCGCCAACGCGCTGGCGACGCTTCCTGACGGCAGCCGCGCGGTGGTGCTCTCCTACACCAACGCCGGCAGAGTGACGGAGCGCGGCATCGAGCTGGGCGTCGGCTATCAGTTCACCCCGGAGGTCCGGGCGGACGCCTCGTTCACCGGGTTCGACTTCACGGTGAATTCGCAGGCCGCCGGAGACCAGCTGCTGCCCAATACGCCGAGCAAGAAGGCGACCTTCTCGGTGACGTACGCCGGGCAGCAGGGACTGGACGCTAACGTCTCGGTGAGGCTGGTGGACGGATACCAGTGGGCCGCCGGCGTCTTCCAGGGCTACGTCCCGTCGAGCGAGTTCGTGAACCTGAGCGCCGGCTACCGGATCAACAACTACGTCCGGGTCCACGCAACGGCGACCAATCTACTGGACCAGGAGCGGTTCCAGCTCTACGGCGGTTCGGTGATCGGTCGGCGGGTGCTCGGCGGGATTACGGCGACGTTTTGAAGCAGTGAGAAGTGAGAAGTAAGACGTGAGAAGCGAGAAGTGAGAAGTGGGAAGTCGCGTGGATGCTGCTCCACCTTTCTCACTTCCTACTTCTCACTTCTTACTTCTCTCACTGCTCACTGCTTACTGCGTTTCTGGCTTTCTCCTGCCTGGTCCGCAGCGCCTCGCTGATCTGGACCCGGTATTCCCCCGCCCCGCGCAGCTGTTTGAGCGGCTCGGGCAACGCGGCGATCTCCGCCGCGCAGCGGTCCCGGATCTCACGGAGCGACGGATGCGGCCGGAGCAGGTTGCCGGCCCGCATGACCGGTTGGAGCAGCGACTCGATGAGGCCATCCGGCGCTGGCTCGTCTCGGAGTGCCACGACATCACCCCCGAAGCGGCCATCTGCTCGACGAGTGCGGTAGAGTGCCTTGGCGCCTACCCAGGTCTCCTTTCCCTCGCTCAGCTTGAGCACGTCCCGTCCGGCATGCTCCACCAACTTGTAGACCATGTCCAGCGAGGGCACGTCGGCCGAGACATTCATTCGGGTGCCGATCCCAAAGGCATCGATCGGGGCGCCGGCGGCTAGCAGCTGCTCGACCGCCAGCTCGTCCAGACCGCCACTCACGAAGATCTGGACCTCGGAAAATGTCGCCGCATCGAGGACCTGGCGAACCTTGCCGGCGAGGGTCGCGAGATCGCCGCTGTCGAGCCGTACTCCAGCGAGGCGATGCCCCTTCGCGGCCAGACGCCGCGCCACCGCGACCGCCTTGTGCGCCGCTGCCACGGTATCGTAGCTGTCGAGCAATAGCACCGTGGAGTCCGGAAAGCTCTCGGCGAAGGCGTCGAATGCGTCCTCTTCTCGAGGGAAGGCCGTCACAAACGAGTGGGCCATGGTCCCGGTGAGTGGGATGGTGTATTCACTCCCGGCCAGCACGTTGCTGGTCAAGTCACAGCCCGCGATGAAGGCGCTGCGAGCCGACTTCAGACCGGCATCGGTTCCCGGTGTCCGGCGTAAACCGAACTCGGCGATCGGCCGGCCGCGCGCCGCGATCACCGAACGCGCCGCCTTGCTCGCGATCAGCGTCTGGCAATGGCAGAAGTTGATCACCGCCGTCTCCACAATCTGAGCCTCCACCATCGGGGCGGTCACTTCCAGCATCGGCTCGTCCGCAAAGAGCGCGGTGCCCTCGGGCACCGCCCAGATCTCGCCGGTGAAGCGGAGGGTGCCCAGAAAGTCGAGGAAATCGTCCTGGAAACGTCCCAGGGCCCGCAACCGCGCGATGGACTGGTCGGCGAAGCGAAAGGTGCGGAGAAACTCCAGCACATCCTCCAGGCCGGCGGCGATCAGGAAGCGGCGCTCCGGCGGCAGCCGCCGGACGAAGAGGCTGAAGGTGGCGGGCTGGAGCATGCGCCGGCGGAAGTAGACCGCCGCCATGGTGAGCTCGTAGAGGTCGGTAAAGAGCGCCGCGTCGTGCAGCCGCAGCGGCCCCGACACAAATGCGCCCGGCGTCTCCCCATTCGGCATCGCCGTCCCCAGGATGAGATCGCCCTAAGCTATCGTGCGAGAGTGCTGCTTGGCAGAGTAACTCGCTTGCGAGTGGCCCCGGGCCGCTCTACGTTGCGCACCACCCCCTGGGAGCATCCCCATGCAACAGATCAAGGGTGCCATTCTCAAGTCACGTCTTGCGTTCGTGGAGCAGCACTCCGGCAAGGAAGGAGTAGGGCGGGTGCTTGCGGGGTTGCCCCAGAACGATCAGCGCATCCTGAGGATGCTGTTCACCTCCAACTGGTACCCCTTCGAGCTGGGCAAGACGCTGGACGACGCGATCGTGCGCGTGCTGGGCGAGGGCAAGCTCGAGTTCTTCGAACGCCTCGGTGCCGCCTCGGCGGAGAAGAACCTCGCGACCGTGCACAGCGGCTATCTCACCAAAGGCGATGCCCACGGATTTCTGGCCAAGTCCCCTTCCATCTATTCGCTCTACTATGAGGCTGGCCGCCGGGAATACCGGCAGACCGGGCCCAGGGAGGGCGTCCTCACCACCTATGATGCCCAGACCTTCAGCGCCCCAGACTGCCTGACGGTGGTGGGGTGGTATAAGAAGGCGCTGGAGATGTGCGGCCTGCGGGGAGTCACGGTCGTGGAGGAGGAGTGCCGTGCGAAAGGGGGCGCGGTGTGCCGGTATCGGGTGAAGTGGGAATAAAGCAGTGAGCAGTGAGCAGTGAGACGTGAGACGTGAGACGTGAGCTGCTCACTGCTCACTGCTCACTGCAGTCAGGGTTGCCTCCACTTGGTCCCCTCCCGCGAGATGAACTCATCCGACACTTCCGGCCCCCAGGTGCCGGCAGCGTAGTTGGGGAAGTGGTCGGGCCGCTTGTTGGCCCAGAAGTCGATGATGGGGTCCACCACGGACCACGCCGCCTCCACCTCGTCGCTCCGGGTGAAGAGCGTTGCCTCGCCCAGCATGCAATCCAGCAGCAGGGTCTCGTACGCCTCGTGGTCCAGCTCGCCGAAGGCCTCGGCATAACTGAAGTCCATGTCCACGGACGCCATCTTGACCTCGACACCCGGGAGTTTCACCTCGAACCGGAGGGAGATCCCCTCCTTGGGCTGCACCCGGATGGCGAGCACGTTGGGCTCCATCACCTGGTCGTCGGGAATGGGGAACATCAGGTGAGGCGGCTTTCGGAACTGAATCGCGATCTCCGATACTCGGCGCGGCATGCGCTTGCCGGATCGGAGGTAGAAGGGGACATCGTGCCAACGCCAGTTGTCGATCATGAAACGAAGGGCACAATACGTTGGGGTCGCACTGTCAGGTGCGACATTGGGCTCCTGCCGGTAGCCCGGGACCGGCTCGCCGTCGATCACGCCGGGGCCGTACTGGCCCCGCACCGCATAGTCGTGCATGACCGCGGGAGTGACGGGCCGGATGGCCCGGAGCACCTTGACTTTCTCGTCGCGGACTGCGTCGGCGCTAAAGGTGACCGGCGGCTCCATGGCCATCAGGGTGAGCAGTTGCAGGAGATGGTTCTGGAACATGTCTCGCACCACCCCGGCTTCCTCGTAGTACTTCCCCCGGTGCTCCACCCCGACGCTCTCCGCCGCGGTGATCTGCACGCTGTGCACGTGCTGGCGGTTGCAGACCGGCTCGAAGATGGAGTTGGCGAAGCGGAACACCAGGAGGTTCTGCACCGTCTCCTTGCCCAGGTAGTGATCGATGCGGTACACCTGGTGCTCGGCGAAGGCCCGGCGGACGCACGCGTTGAGCGCCCCGGCGCTGCCCAGACTGTGGCCGAACGGCTTCTCGATGATGACGCGAACCCAGGGGCGCTGCTTAGGATCGGCGATGCGTGGCGCAATGCCGGATTCCGCCAGCCGGTTGATCGTTCCCGCGTAGAGGCTCGGCGGCAGGGCGAGATAGAACAGGCGCCCGCGGCTGCCGGGGAGCTTCGCGTCGGACTCGGCCAGCCGTTCCCGGAGCTTGTCGAAGGTCGCCGAGTCCCCCAGCTCACCGGAGACGTAGTGCAACTGGTCCGCAAATCGCTCGTAGGCCTTCTGGTCGAAAGGTGCACCATCAGCGCGGAAGGTCTTGAGCGCGTCCCGGACCTGGGCCCGGAACGTGTCGTCGTCCATCGGCTCGCGGGCCACCGTGAGGACGGCGAACTCGTCGGGCAGGAGCCCATCGCCCATCAAATGAAAAAGCGACGGCATCAGCTTGCGGTGCAGCAGGTCGCCGGCCCCGAAGATGACCATGGTGCACGGCTCGGGCCGCCGCAGCATGTGCCCCGGAATCGCATGTTCCAGCGTCGTGGTAGTGACGCCGGTCGAGAGTCGCGCGGTCATGTGCTCTTCACCGCGTGCCCGCCGAACTCGTTGCGCAGCGCCGCCAGCACCTTGCCGGCAAAGGTGTCCTGCTGACGGGAGCGAAAGCGCATGAAGAGGCTGAGGGCGATCGCCGGCATGGGCACCGCCCGGGCGATCGCCTGCTCAACCGTCCAGCGGCCCTCGCCGGTGTCCTCGACGTAACCGGTGATCTCGGTCAGGCCAGGATCCTTCTGGAAGGCGGCGGCGGCCAGCTCGAGAAGCCAGGAGCGCACCACGCTGCCCTGGTTCCAGAGGTCGGCGATGGC
>DATBKD010000106.1:0-3161 GCA_036556025.1 Gemmatimonadales bacterium
TGGAAGTCCTGCCTATCGAGTATGCTGATGCTATCGGGCGAACACTCGGGCGCACGCTAGGGAGGGCGCTCCGCAAGGCGCCTGCCTTCCGCTTGATAGCCATGTGACGGCTACGCCAGTCTCGCTCCATGCGCGACCGCCCTGCCGCTCGCGCTCGCGCATGTCGCGATCGGCTAAGGCGGCGTTGAGCCCCTTGTAGTGTCTCGTCCAGAGAGACCTATCCGACTGGGGTATCTCCAGGCTATAGCCTCGGCCGCCATTCGGCCAGGCGTCTAGCACAGACACGATTTGGGTGTGGTCTGTCCGGGCGGGCAGGCGAACGTAGCGGAGAAACCGGTCCGGGCCCACGAGGCCGCGAGTTCGGGCCCGAGGAGCTGAGGTGGGGTGGCATGGCCATGGTCGACCCTGCCAGGGACCGTAAACACGATCGCCGGGTGCCCAAAGACCTCAACAACGCACTGACCGGCCTTTACGTGCTCAAGCAGGAGCTTTTCGCGGGCGTTGGTCAGATGAGACTGAGGGCTGTGATCCCCTCAGGGTTCAGCGACGGGACACGCAGGGGCCAGAGTGACCGGCGTCTGCTACCGTTTCTGCTACAGTTTCTCCGGGCAGAAGGGGACATTCTTGGGCAAGAAAGCGGGCACCGATGCACGGTAAGTGACCGTTACCGGGCAACTTGACCGGCACCGCTGCCCCGGCGGTACCGACTCTGGATCAGGAGAGTCCTGGTTCGAGCCCAGGAGGGGCAACTCGAAGGTCCGATTCCACTTCGGTGGGTCGGGCCTTTTCCTTTCTGCGCCCGCTGCTACCGTTTCGCTACTCGGCTGGCCGCTCGACGGCTCACTAGCTTGGTCGGCGACTCCATCACCTTCAGCATCGTGGCCTCGTCGGCGTGCTGATAGTACGTCAACAACGTCGTCACGTCTTTCCAGCCACGGCGGCGGCCACGTCCTTGAGCGGCAGATCCTTCTGTTCTCACCAGATGTGACGGTGTGACGCTTTCCCGGGAGGTATGGTGGCAACCCGGGGGGTCGGGAGTTAGGCACTTTGCAACGCTTGAATACAGCCACTCGGACTTCTTTGCTGATGAGAATTACCGTCGGAATCTGTCGACTGTGTGGCTCCCCTTCCTCACGCGCGGCGGCGCCCCCGGCTGGAGAGCGGAGGCTCGCTGTTATCGCCCCAGAGCTGGCGGCAACACATAGGACACCACCTCGGGTGGCTATTGAAATTGGGGCTCTTGGCGTGCGCAGGCGCCATTCTACTGTTCTTGGCGTGGCTCTTCTGGGCAGGAGTGCGCTCCACTTTCTTCGCGTAACACGACGTGTGCTATTCCTCGGAGAGCGGAGCGGAGTGTAAGAACTGGAGTTGATAAGATATCTCTTCGGGGTAAATGATACGCGTCTCGCCGCCAGTGCTTCTGGCAGTCCATCTCAATTGAGGGTTCGGCGTGCGGTGTTCCTCCCTGAATAGGGCATTCCTAGCTGTCACAAACTCTTAGCCAGGGGCTGAAGTGAGCGAGATCGAAACTTCCATCAACAATTCGTCCAGTACCTCGAGAAGCTCACCGAGGTCGCGATCAGCGTCGAGCAGGCCGGCTACTGGAGAGCCTCCTTTTTCCCGCCTGTGCCTACAAGAATTCACTTGGACGTCGATGGGTACGTTCTGGAGTTTGTTGCCCACTTCCTGATGGCTCCCGCGCTAGCCGCTCGAGCCAAGTCGCCGGTCTCCGCCGCTCCGGTTCACGCACGAACTCGCGGTAGGCGCGCAGCACTACCTCGTCGACGACGTCCTCCGGGCTCAGCTCCCTCGGCATCAGCTCGCCCGCCGTCTCACAAGCCGCGATCTGCCGCCGCACGAACCGGAAGAGCCTCCGCAGCTGTCGGACCGTCAGGGTGAAGAACGCCTGGCGAGCCAGCTCCTGCGGGGTTCTGTGGAGCTGCCATCCCGGCCTATTTCTCCGGCGCGACCTTGACCACGCGCGGGCGTCCGGCCGCCGCCTTCGGAGCACGGATCCGCAGCATGCCCTGTTCCAGTATGACCCGCACGTTGTCGGTGTCGATGTCGGTCGGAAACTCGAAGACCCGGGCCATCGGCTCGACGAGGTGCTCCCGCACGAGGTAGGTGCGCCCTTCCTCTTCCTCGATCCGGGCCGGCTCGGTGCGCACCGTGATGGTGCCCACGTCGACCTCTACCACGATCTCCTGCCGGGTCAGCCCCGGTACCGGGACCTCGACCACGTACGCCTCGCCGCCGGGGGTCTCGTAGATGTTGGCCGTCGTCCCGGCGACCGTCGCCGCCCTTCCGCTCGCGTTCGAATCCTCGGCCATGGGAGCCCCTTTCGCTGTTCGTTCTTCGGTTGAGCCATCCGCCTGTCCCTCGGGTTGACGGATCGCCGGCCTATAACGTGGCTCCCGGCCATTCGCAGGGTGCCGGACGGATGGGAACCGGGGGGTGGGGATCTCCCGACGGCGAACCAGGAACGGGGCGGCTATCCTCGGTGTCCACAGGGGGTGCCACGGGATCTCGACGGCCCCGAGGCGCAGCCAGGAGGAGCCCTCATGAGAGCCATGAACGCTATGTGGCTGGTGGCCGCGTTGCTGTCCGGGGTGATCGGCTATCGCCTGGGCCAGGCCGGCGAGGCGCCCCCGCTCGGCCCGCCTGCGATGGAGTGGGACAGCCAAGGTGCGGTTCCGGCGCAGGGATCGTCCGCTCGGGCGTTGCCGGCCGGCCTCACCGACGAGGAGCGCAGCATCATCGGAGTCGCCCGTCGAGTCTCGCCCGCAGTGGTGAGCGTGCTTCGGCCGGATGGCTCGGGTTCCGGCGTGATGATCCGGAGCGACGGCATCCTCCTCACCAACGCCCACGTGGTAGGCTCCTTCGAGCGGGTTCGCGTCGGCCTTGCCGACGGCCGCACGCTGGAGGGCGAAGTGCTCGGCCAGGACCCGACCGTCGACGTGGCCGTGGTGCGGTTGTCGGGGCGCAACCTGCCCGCGGCGCGGCTCGGTGACTCGGACTCACTGGAGGTTGGTCAGCTGGCCGTGGCGATCGGGAATCCCCTCGGACTCGACCGCACGGTCACGCGTGGCGTGGTCTCCGCGCTGAACCGCGCGCCGCCGGGCTTCGGCCTGGATCAGCTCATCCAGACTGATGCGGCCATC
>DATBKD010000107.1:0-116203 GCA_036556025.1 Gemmatimonadales bacterium
AGCAGTTCACCTACATCGGCGCGCCGCACATCTGGAATGGCGACGAAGTGGGGATGTGGGGCGCGGACGACCCCGACGATCGGAAACCGATGGTTTGGGCAGATCTGTGCTATGACGACGAGACCGCGGATCCGGTTGGCCATCCCCGGCATCGCGATCGTGTCGTACCCGACACCTCGCTCTTCCAGGTATACCAGGAGCTGATCGCACTCCGGCAGCAGCATCTACGGCTGTTTGTCGACGGGACGCTCGACTGGCTACTCACCGACGACCAGCGTGGGCTCCTGGTGTACGAGCGGGTACTGGGCAATCAGCGCGCGATCGTGGCGTTCAACGTGTCGGACAGCCCCCAGGCGATTTCTATGGATGCGACCGGGACCTATCACCTCGCCTTTCCAGTCCGGGGAGGTAGGACTAGTGCCAACGGTAAGTTGAGCTCCCGCTTGGCGCCGAAGTCGTCGGAGGTCTGGATCAGGGAATGATTGTGAAGCTGCGCACAACGACATCACGGAACGCACGAAAGCGGCACGAAACTCTCCGCCCCCAAGCGATCGCACTTGTTGGGAGGAGCACTCCCGCAGGGGAATGATGATGATGCGTGTCGGCCCGCTCCTATAGCTGCCAAGGCTGGGAGCGCTCCCTGCTACCTTCATGTGTTTCGTGGTGATCATAAGCCCTGCTGCGATCAATAGCGCACGGCTAGCAGTACAAGGGTCGAGGCGGTGGCAAGGGAGATCTTGCCGCTTTTCACGGTACCTGAAGCACCGGAGTAGGCGTCGACGAGCTCCGTGCCATCAGGAAACACATCGAATATCGGAATGATCTTGGCCCCGTCTCCCTGATCCATCGCCACCAGCACCCGGTCCACTCGACCGTCGGCCTCCAGAGTCCGGCTGAAGATGTACGGCCGCACCTGAAGCGTCCGATGGACCCCGGCGCCGACTGCGGGATGGGCTCGGCGGAACCGGCCCAGCTTGCGCCAATGCTCCAGGATTTTCACGGTCGTGTCGCCACGCCGCAGGTCGCCCCAGTTCATTGGTGAGCGCAAGTTCGCGTCCCCCTGGGCGCCCGGCACCCGAAGCCGTCGAGCCAGCTCGTCTCCGTAGTAGATCTGGGCACCTCCCGGGGCCAGGAGAAGGCGGTTCGCGGCACCGAAGGGATCCTTCCGGTCAGGGTCGTAAGGCGATCCGTCGTCGTGTGAGCTGAGATAGTTGAGCATCGCGACACCCCGGAGAGCGCCCTGGTGCAGCGTGCCGGCATAGGCCGTGAACATGCTGTCCAGCACACCGGCCGCGTCGCTTTTGAAGCGGAAGTTGATCAGCGCGTCGTAGCCATGGGAGAAGAAGTCCACGGAGCGGTCGCCGTAGTTGTACTCCCTCCCCTGGCTCGGGTCCCAGCCGTACACCTCACCCACCATATAGAAGGGAAGACTGTCGCGGACCTGGGCTGGATGCGCCCGCCTCCAGTCGGCTAACGCCAGCTCCGCTTCCCGCTTGAGCTCGGCGCTCAGCATCGGCTCGAAATGCTTGGCCGTGTCCACCCGATATCCGTCGAAGCCGAACGCGCGGACCCAGTCGGTGAGCCACTTCACGATGTAGTAGCGCGGCGCGCGGGGATAGCCCGTGCGCCGAAAGAAATTGTCGAGCTCGGACAGCTGCCGAGCGCGGCGCCCCTCGCGGGCCCACTTCCGGAGCAGCGCCGGTGGCAGCTCCACGGCAGAATCCCGATCGGTGCGGACGTCGGGGAGATGCGCCACCAGGTTGCAGTCCACCGTGGTGGCGTAACTCTGGTAGGTACAGCTCGGACCGGTGCGGACCCAGTCCTCCGGCCATGGCGGATCCTGTGGTGTCGCCGGTCCGGTGTGATTGATGACTGCGTCCATCAGCACCCGGATACCGTGGCGATGCGCCGCGTCCACCAGTCTGTGGAGATCTGCCCTGGTTCCCAGCGCGGGATCGACGGCGGTCCAGTCACGAGTCCAGTAGCCGTGGTAGGCGTAGCTCTTCCCCTGCCCTTCGTCCAGGCTGCCATGGATCTGCTCCACGAAGGGTGTCATCCAGATTGCGTTCACGCCGAGGCTGTCGAAGTAGCCCTCCTCAATCTTCCGGCGCACGCCGGCCAGATCGCCGCCCTCGAAACTGCGCAGCAGGGCGCCGTCCCTGGCTCGACCGAGAGCCCGATCGTTGGCGCGGTTGCCGTCTTGGAAGCGATCGATCAGCAGGAAGTAGATGGTAGCGCTGTTCCAGAAGGTGGTCGGGTCAATGGACGGCGCCTGTCCCTGAGATGGGGCCGGGTAGCAGAGCGCCGTCACCATCCCCGCCGTTCCTAAACAGCGCACCACGGAGACGCGGAGCTGACGAAGGCAGCACGGAGTGTGAAGCAAGCGTCCTATCAGTCTGAACGCGGAAACCCGGGATGCCATGTACCCGCCTCAGCGTCGTCCCTGTCCTCGACCCGAAGGGTGAGCACCGCGGCGAGGAGGAGCGAGCAGCCGCCGATAACCAGAGCGTAGATCGCGTGGCCGCCGAACAAGCGGCCGACGAAGAATCCCAGTAGGGCAGCCGCAATGATCTGGGGGATCACGATGAAGAAGTTAAAGACTCCCATGTAGTAACCCATCTTGGACGGCGGCAGCGATCCCGTCAGAATCGCGTACGGCATCGCCAGGATGCTGGCCCAGGCGATCCCGACCCCCACCATCGAGCCCAGCAGATATTGCGGATTCTTGAGCATCAGGATGGAGAGCAGGCCGAGCGCTCCGCAGGCCAGGCAGATCGCGTGGGCGATCCTGCGGCTGGTCCGCCGCGCGAGCATCGGGAGTCCAAAGGCAACCACGGCGGCCACGCCGTTGTACATCCCGAAGCCGACCCCGACCCAGTTGGCCCCCTCGTTGTACAGCGCCGAAGTGGTGTCGCTGGTGCCGTAGATGTGGCTGGTCACCGCGGGAGTGGTGTAGATCCACATGGCGAAGAGGGAGAACCAGGAGAAGAACTGGACCCAGGCCAGCTGCTTCATGGTGTGAGGCATGTCCTGGAAGTCGTTCAAAATGGTCACAAAGCCGTTGTGATAGCGGCCCGCCCGCTGCAGCAGCCCGCTCGTGATCAGCAGCAGCCCCACGACGGTGACCCCGGCCGACAGGATCAGGACCTGATAGACGGTGGCATGAATCAGCCAGGCGCTGAGGAGCAAGCCAATGATAAGGAAGCCCCAGCCTAGCCGGATCTGCCGATGGCCGTGTACCGCGAACTCTTCTCGGGTCCGCAGCTCCGGAACGGCGAGTTCCCGGGCCTGATTCTCCGCGAAGGAGGCCAGGTCACCCGGCGAATATTCCTTCGACCGAATCACGGTCCACAACACGGCCAGGAAGAAGACTACAGCGCCGAAGTAGAAGGAGAGTCGTACCGAGTCGGGGATCGTGTGCTGAGGCGCCTCATTGCTGACCCCGAACTGTCTCGTCAGCAGCCACGGGAGCATGGAGGCGAGGACGGCTCCGGTCCCGATGAGAAAACTCTGCATCGCAAAGCCGGTAGTTCGCTGCTCCGACGGCAGGTTGTCGCCCACGAAAGCGCGGAACGGCTCCATCGAGATGTTGATGGAGGCGTCCATGATCCAGAGGGTTCCCGCCGCGACCCAGAGCGTTGGCGAGGTCGGCATGAATGCCAGGGCCAGCGAGGCGAGGATGGCTCCGGTCAGGAAGTAGGGCCGCCGGCGACCCAGGCGGTTCCAGGTCCGGTCACTCAGGTAGCCGATGATGGGTTGGACCAGGAGACCCGTGGTCGGCGCTGCGATCCACAGGATCGGGATGTCCTCGACCTTGGCGCCCAGGGTCTCGAAGATCCGACTCACGTTGGCGTTCTGCAGCGCGAACCCTATCTGGATGCCGAGAAAGCCGAAGCTCATGTTCCAGATCTCCCAGAACGTGAGACGCGGCTTCGAGCGGACGGCGGCAGCGGTGGTAGCGGCGGTTAGTCCCATAGTGGGCTCGGCCTGTGTTCCATGGTGAGGCAGGTCACGGGGTGCCTGGCCGAATCCGGATCGCCTGCCCGCCACCCGGTGCCAGTACCATGCGCAGTCGCGTGGCCGAGGTCACCGGTCGCCTGGTGATCGTGACCGGCAACGGATTATCCAGCCAGTTTGCCTTTGGTCCATCGGCATAGATCTCGGCGACGTACCGCTGACCAGACCTGAGGAACGACAGCGGGACGTCCAAGGTGCGGCCTTTCTCGTCCGTGATCGCGCCCAGGAACCAGGTCTGCCCACCGCGCTCCCGACGCGCCACCACGACGTAGTCTCCGATGCGGCCGTCGATCACCCTGGTCGTGTCCCAGTCCACCGCTACATCCCGGATGAATTGAAAGGCGGGCTTCCCCTGGTAGTTCTCCGGGAGGTCGGCTGCCATCTGCAGTGGCGAGTACAGCACCACGTAAAGGGCGAGCTGCTTCGCGAGCGTGGTTCGGACCCGTGGCTCCTCCGGTCGATGGGGATGTCCGCTGCTTCGCTCGAGGATGTCGAAGATGCCCGGCGTGAAATCCATCGGGCCGGCCAGAAGCCGGGTGAAGAACAGAATGGTCTCATGCTCGGGAGGATTGCCGCCGTCTCCGCTCCACGCGTTGTACTCCTGCCCTCGAGCGCCCTCCCGGCTCATCATGTTGGGATAGGTGCGGCGCTCGCCGGTGTCGTGCATTGGCTCATGCACGTCAAGCATGATACCGTACCGGGCGGCGGTCTCGATCACCTTCCGGTAATGGTTTACCATGTACTGGGAGTAGTGCGAGTGGCCCTCGCTGGTCAGGTCGGTGACGTACCCCGACTTGATGGCATCCAGGCCAAGCGAATGGTACAGCGTGTAAGCGCTGTCCAGCTGGCGCTCATAATTCTCGATTCCACCCGAGGTCTCGTTGTGGACGATGAGACGCACGCCCTTCTGCCCGGCATACTCGGCGACGGCCTTGAGATCGTAGTCCGGATACGCTTTGGTGAAGGAGAATGCGTTGCGGTTGGCAATCCAGTCGCCGTGCCAGCCGACGTTCCAGCCTTCGACCAGCACGCCGCCAAACCCGTTGGCCGCGGCAAAGTCGATGTAGCGCCTGGCGTTCTCCGTCGTGGCGCCGTGTTTGGGACCCGAACTCCAGGTCATGACTCCGATGTGCATGCCCCACCAGATGCCGACGTACTTCATGGGATGGATCCAGTCAGTGCTGGCGAGGGCGTTCGGGGGATTGAGATTGAGGCCCAGAAGCGAAGGGGCGAGCTCGGTGGCCCTGTCGGCCAGCTGGATGGTCCGCCAGGGAGTGACGAAGGGAGTGCGTCCACGCACCTTGACCCCGTCGGCCAGCGGGGCCAGCGCCGCCGTAAGCACTCGGCTCTCGGTGCGGGTCCCCTTGAGAAACATCCGGGCGTAATCCACCAGGTTCGCCTCGTGGATCACCAGGAAGGTCCGGTTGTCCCGGGTTTCCATCGTGAGCGGCGTCTGGATACTGTCGAGCAGGCTCATCGGGCCGGATGAGTACAGCATCTCCGACCGGTCCTTCCGAGCGTAATTGGACGGGATCCACCAGGCGCGGGCGTTGTCGGCCAGAGCGAACTGGGTGAGCTCGTCACTGATCTCGAACGTGACCAGCCCGGCTTGTCGGGGGAACTCGTAGCGGAAGCCCACGCCGTCGTCAAAGGCGCGCACCCGAAGAATGAACCGGCGGTGCAGCCCCGTCGTCTCCTGCACGCCGACGGCCAGCTCATTGTGGTGATCATGCACCCGGGCCACCTCGCCCCAAGGCTGGGTCCACCACTCGTCGTGAGTTCGTCTGGTACTGTCGGTGATGCGCAGGCTGTCGCGAATCGGCGGCACACCCCGAAACTCGAAGCCGAGGACTGAGGGCTGGATCAGCTCGCGGCCGTCGCGGGCAAGACTGTAGGTGAGCCTGCCCTCGGCGATCGCCACCGTCACCTGGTTGCGGCCGTCGGGCGAGGAGAGTCGAACCTGGCCCTGGAGCCCGGCGGCGACCGGAAGGGCGGCCAGGGCGAGGCAGGATATCCGGAAGCCGGAGGACCGGCGCATGGGGATTTCCGTGAATGTGAGGTTGGCGCGAGAAGCTAAGCCCCCCAGGGCGCTTCGGCCAGCATGAGCCGCGCTCCGTTCGGCACGACTCCCGCCGGGGACGCCGTGGACGTCTTTACTCTGGCCAACGGCCACGGCCTGGAGTTGCGGGTGCTCACCTTCGGCGGCACCATCGTTTCGCTATCCGCCCCCGATGCCAAGGGAGACGTGGCTGACCTAGTCCTGGGGCACGACTCCCTGGAAGACTATGTCCGTGACACTTCCTATTTTGGTGCGATCATCGGGCGATACGCCAATCGGATCGCTGGCGCCCGGTTTGCCATAGACGGCAAGACCCATCGACTGACCGCCAACGACGGGCCCAACCATCTGCACGGTGGCCGCACCGGGTTCGACCGGGTGGTGTGGCGAGCCGAGCCGTTCCACGCCGAGGACTCGAGCGGCCTGGCCTTGAGGTATACCAGCCCCGACGGTGCGGAGGGCTATCCCGGCAACCTCGAGGTCCAGGTCCGATACCGGGTGACGAACCGGAACGAGCTGATGGTGGACTTCCAGGCGACCGCGGATCAGCCGACGCCGATTAATCTCACCCAGCACTCCTGCTTCAATCTCACCGGCACCGGCGGCGACATCCTGAGCCACCTGCTCCGGATCAATGCCGACCAGATGACGCCGGTGGACGAGCACCTGATCCCTACCGGTGAGCTCATGCCGGTGGCCGGCGGTCCCTTCGACTTCCGCCAGCTTACGCCGATCGGCGCCCGGATTGCCACCCGGAACGAGCAGTTGCGTCGAGGGCGCGGGTACGATCACAACTTCGTGCTGAATCGGGAGGGGCCCGGCCTGGCTCATGCCGCGCAATTGGTGGAACCGACCTCCGGGCGCACCCTGGACATTTATACCACCGAGCCCGGCCTGCAACTCTACTCCGGGAATTTCATCGATGGCCGAGTGCCGGGGAAGGCGGGCCGGAGGTACGGCCCACGTTCCGGGGTCTGCCTGGAGACCCAGCACTTTCCCGACTCACCCAATCACCCTGGCTTCCCGTCGACCCTGCTCCGTCCGGGCGACACGTACCGCTCCCGCACGGTGTTCGCCTTCGGGGTGAGCTGACCATGAGCTGCAGCTGCTGCCGGCCGATCCGGAGGCGCGGCGTGGACACTTCCATTGGGTCCGCCGCAGGCGGCCCTTGTTGAGACTGGGCTGGCGGCGGCATACTTTGGTGCGCCCCAGACCCGGAGGACACGTGCTTCGCGGATTGCGGGTCGTTGTCCCTGCCCTCCTGCTCATCATCTCTGCCTGCGCCCACTCCGGCGGTGGCGACGAAGTTCAGCCCACCGGCAGCCCGGCTTACGTCGAAGTCGTCAACCAGCACGCGCTCCCCATGGAGGTCTACGTGCTGGGATCGGGAAGCACCCACCGAATGGGTACAGTCCATCCGGGCATGTCGAGCCACCTGGTGGTTCCCCCCAACCTGTTCGGCAACGGCGCAGTACGATTCGAGGCCCGTCCCAGCGGTGGGGGGCAGCCGTTCCGCTCGGGAGAGCTGCTCCTCGCTCCCGGGGCGACTGTCGACTTTGTCATCGCAGCCCGGCTGTTCAACAGCACCGTCACTCGACGACCCTGACGCTCAGCGCGTCACCGTGCGCTGGGTGCTGAACTCCAGGTTCACCCACTCCACCTCGACGCCGTACCCCTCCGGCATAATCGCCCGCGAGGAGTCCTGCCGCCTGAGCGACAGCTGCAGCCGCTCCAGGTGCTCGGGGCGCATACGCTCTCCCGGCCCGCCTCGACCTTCAGCGGCTCCGACCCAGTAGTTCCACTCCCCTGGAAAACCTTGGGGGAGCAAGACACCCCGGCCGATGGCAAAACGGGTCACGGGCACGATGAGCTCGCTCCAGGTGCTATCCACCGAAATCTTCGTGGTCCAGCTGGTGCCGTCATCCTCCATCAATGTGATGTGGACGTCCTGGTGAGGCCCGATCCCCCGGAGTCGGAGCCGCACTCCCTTCGCGTTGGCAACGGTCTCCTGCCGCGCTTCGATTCGATCCTTGATGACCAGCGAGGCGGTGTAGTCGGGGGGGCCTGCGCCGCTCGAGTCCACCGGCAGGGTCATATGGAAGATCGTTCTGCCCGTGAGGTTCGAGAGTCCCAGGTGGAACAGGCCGCGTCGCCCGGCATCGCCGATCCGGCTGAACGCGAGTAGCTCGACATCGGTCCCCGGGTCGAACAGGGGTAGCGGCGTCTCCGGGCTGACGACGTCGAACTTCCACGAAGCGCGGTTGGAGTAGTTCCAGGCAGTGGGCGTCTCCGCGTGCCCACCGGGAAAAGTCAGAGCGGTGATGCCTCGATAGGTCGTCACCACCCACTCATGAGGCCCAACCTTGAGGTCAGCGCCCGGGACTGCGGCGGCGTATTCGTAGGCGCCGGCAGGTCGCATGGAGTAGGCGCGGTAAGACACTCCGGCTCGCGGCCGTACGAATACCACCGCCGAATCCGGCGGCGTCGTATCGAGTACGCGGGCGCGAAACGCACCGTCGCGGCCGGTGAGCAGGGCAGACGGAGAGAGGGGCACTACCACAGGCGGAAGCGTGTCCACCGGCGGCGGATGGTACTCCGCAAAGCCCAAGTGCCCCAGCCGCGCCGGCCAGCTGCCGACGTTCACCGGGCCGCCGGCGCTCAACACATAGACACCAGGAGTAACCGTAACCGTGCCGCCTGCGGCGCGCTCAGTCCGCGGATTGCCCGCCGTCACCGGCTGCACCGTGAAGCTGTCGCCCAGGTCGGGCAGCTTGATCGTGATCGGCCATCGGCGACTGATCGCGCGGGTTACCAGCTTGTCGGGACTGGGCGGCTCGAACGGATCGCGCACCGGCACCGCATCGGGATAGACCTCGAGGCGCCACACCGCTGGGTGCACTTTGTCGAGGAAATAGATGCCTTCCCCTCCGTAGCTCACCGTGGGAGAGGAACCGTATCCGGCGATCCGGCGCAGAGAGGACGGATCCGGTGGTGTCGCTCCGGTCGAGCCGGCGTACAGAAATGCGTCCCGGGATACCAGCTCTCCCAGGTTCTGCTCGGCGGACACGTGGAAATCGCCGAACCTGGTATTGCGTGGATACGGCCCGTACGACTGCATCCTGGGCAGTCGGCGCATCGCCTCAGCCGCGATGATCGCGCTCATCGCTTTGCGTGGCGTGTAGATCAGGTTGAGGTAGTGAGTCTGCCAGCCGAGGTTGCGCGAGGCGGTCTGCAGCATGTCATAGGCAAACATGGCGGCGAACTGCGCCCCGACCGCCCGAAAGGTGCGCGCCATCGCCGGATACATCGTCCCGGTGCGCAGGTCTGGACTATCGAACTCGTAGACGATCCGCGGGAGGCGAGCCAACTCCTGGCGCAGCATATCGGGATAGGCGTCGACCCCGCGGAGGTAGTTGCCCTCCAGCTCGTGACCCGAATTGAGGCTGGAGGGATACCAGCCGAAGGTTACGCCTTGCGCCCTGGAGTGCCGGATCGCCGGGGCGATGCGGAAGTCCTGACTCACATTGTAGAGGACCAGCTTGCGGCAGCCGGTGGCGCGCACGGCGTCGGTCAGGGCGTTGATGTAGCGAATCGAGCCGGCCGGATCCTCGGGATGGTGCCAAGGCTCGTTCACCAGCTCGATGAACAGGAGGGCTGGCTCGTCCTTGAGCGCGATACCGGTATAGGGGTTCACGTGTTCCAGGATCTGGCGCAGGTAGTTCACCTGCGCCGCGAGGGCCGCTGGGTCGGTGCCCATGCGTGCCTTGCCGAAGTGTCGGCCGAAGCCCGGCGCCGACGTGTCGTCCAGTGCATCGGGCCAGTTGGAGCCGTAGAGCTGGATGGGGCTGAACAGCATGTAGATCCCACGCTCGCGAGCGCGGGCGATGAGATAGTCCTGGAGATCGAGGTGGTCGTTGGCGATCAAGTTGCCGGCGCTGTCGGAGGCCTCCCAGTCGCCCCAGAAGGTGAGGCGCAGCCCGTCCCAGCCCAGTCGGGCGAACTGTGCCATGTCCTCGTCAATCATCCTCTTTCGGTCGGCATGGAGGTACCCTGCCGCGCGGTAGTCGGAGGCAGTGGGGAGGACGTAGTTCGCGCCAAACAGGGTGACTTCCTTGCGGTCGTCCCTCCAACGGATCACGCCATCCTTGTCCAGGTATACCGCACGATTGGCGGCCGCAGCCGGGGCCTGAGCAGGGGCCTCGGCCGGGCGCTGGGCGTAGGCGGGGGCAACGGCGATCAGGAGCAAGCCGGAGAACAGCTCGAGGCAAAGGGCAAAGCAACCGCTCATGAGCCGACTCCGTGTCTCCGTGGTGCGCAGTTATCTTCCGCGCCATGCCACGCTACGCAGCCTTCCTCCGCGGCATCATGCCGACCAACGCGAAGATGTCCGAGCTGAAGCAGGCATTCGAGGCGGCCGGGTTCACCGACGTGAAGACGGTGCTGTCCAGCGGCAACCTGGTGTTCACCGCTCCCACAGCCTCCGAGGCGGCGCTTCAGCGGAAGGCCGAAGCTGCCATGACGAAGCAACTGGGCCGGAGCTTTCTCACCATTGTTCGACCGGTCGAGGCGCTGCGAAAGATGCTGGCGTCGGACCCGTTTCACGTGTACCGTCTTCCGCCGGAGGCGAAACGCATCGTCACCTTCCTCCGTGACCGACCGGCATCGAAGCTCACCCTTCCCGACGAGCTGCACGGCGCGAGGATTCTCGCGGCCAAAGGAAGCGAGATCTTCAGCGCCTACCTCCCGACCCCGAAGGGGCCGGTGTTCATGACGCTCATCGAGAAGACCTTCGGCACTGCACTTACCACCCGCACCTGGGACACCGTCGCGAAAGTCGCCCGGTAGATGGACCATAAGCGACAAGACACCACGAGACACACGGAAGTTCCACCTCGGGTGTTCCGTGGTGATCAGTCGTTCGGTCCACATCACTTCCCACCCGAGCTGGGGATCACGGCGATGGCGGCGCCCCGCACCACCCGCACACTCACGCTTCCAGGCCCGAGTCCATCTGCCATTGCAGTCACCCGCAGTTGGCCCGGCTCTCGGGCGCGGAGAATCGCTAGCCCTCGACCGTTGAATGCCCGCCGCCGGTCGGAGCGGTAGGGGTCGAGGTCTTGCAGATCCGCATTGTCCAGCGCTATGACACTGCCGCCGGCGACGGTGAAGCGCACCAGGTCCTTGGCGGTGGGCACCACCGTGCCCGATGAGTCCACCACCTCGAACCGCACCAGCGCCACGTCGCCCGAGCCGGTCGTGATGGTATCACGGTCGGAGATCAGGCGAATGGCGGCCGGCGGGCCTGCAGTCCTCACCTCGCCTTCGCAAGCCGGCGTCCCATCCCTGCGCCTGCCGACCGCCCGCAGTACGCCCGGCTCATAGGGCACATCCCAGCTCAGGTGCAGATCGTTGGTGGTTGCGCGGACGACCGGTTGGGCATAAGTGTTCCACCCCCCGGAGGTTCCCTGAGCCGGAAATTCCAGGCGCTTCTCCCCCAGTGAGCGTCCGTTGAGGAACAGCTCCACGATGTTGCAGTTGGTGTACGCCAGTACCGGAATGACCTGTCCTCTCCGGCCAGGCCAGTTCCAATGGGGGAAGAGGTGCAGCACCGGCCGGCCGGTCCAGAGGCTCTGATACAGATAGTAAGCGTCTTTGGGATACCCCGTGATATCGAGTGCCCCGGAGGCAAAGCCCTTGAATGGCCAGGTGCTCTCGCCCAGGTAGTCGATTCCGGTCCACATGAAATTGCCGGCGAAGTAGTCGTTCAGCGTGACCCACTTCCAGAGCCGCTCCGCCTGCAGCATGCCGGAGGTGTAGTTGGGCCGAGCGACCGCGGAGTCATCGCCGAGGGAGTACTGCTCGTCGAACGACTGGAAGATCGACCCACTCTCGGTGCCGATCATCTTCCACTCGGGATGGTCGTGTCGGTCCTGACTGGCGAAGAGCTCCCGGCGCTCGCGCCAGCGGTCCACGTAGTTGTAGCCCACGATGTCTTCGGCATTCAGAAATGCGAGGGTCGCGGGATGGCCGTCGGCGGCGATGTTGTCGTTGCCGGTGGTGACCGGGCGGGTCGGATCCTCCCGGTGGAAGATATCGCGCAGCTGGCGCAACACTTGGACGCCGTCGGGGGTGGTCTGCTCCCCAATCTCGTTGCCGGCGCTCCAGAGCACGATCGAGGGATGGTTGCGGTCGCGGTGGACGAAGTCGGTCAGGTCCCGCTCGGCCCACTCGGCGAAGTAGTTGTGGTAGCCCTCCGGCACCTTGCCGATAGTCCACTCGTCGAACGCTTCCGCCATGACCAGAAGGCCGAGCCGGTCGCAGAGATCCAGGAACTCGGGTGCGGGCGGATTGTGGGAGGTTCGGATGGCGTTCACTCCCATCGCCTTCAACGTTTCGAGGCGGCGAAGCCACACTTGCTCCGGCACCGCGGCGCCGAGGCCGCCCGCCTCGTGGTGCAAGTTGACGCCCCGCATCTTGACCTGCAGGCCATTGAGCAGGAAACCGCGGTCCTTGTCGTAGGTGATGCTGCGGATGCCGAACGGTGTGGTGACGGCGTCGGCGGTGTGGCGGCCATCTTCCACTTCGGACCGCAGACGGTAGAGTGTCGGCGACTCCACCGACCAGAGGCGGGGAGACGAGACGGCAAGCTGCTGTTGGAGCTCGACCTTCTCTCCGGCCGCCAGCGCGAACGGCGTCTCGCTACGGGCAACCTCTCGGCCGTCGCCGTCCACCAGCACCGACCGGAGTACGCCACGCTTCGGCTTGGGATGCTCGTTCTCCAGGCGACTCCGGACCATCACCTCGGCGCCCGCCGAGTCGGCCCGGGGTGTGGTGACGTAGGTACCCCAGTGTGCCACGTGCAGACGATCCACGACGGTGAGCCAGACATGCCGATAGATCCCGCTGCCGCTATACCAGCGGGAGTTGGGCTGGCGGGAGTTGTCTACCCGAACAGCGACAAGATTTATCCCGGGCACCAGGTGCCGGGTGATATCGTATGCGAAACTGACGTATCCATAGGGCCGGCGGCCCAGGTGCACGCCGTTGATCCAGACGTCGCTGTTCATGTAGACGCCGTCGAGCTCGAGCCAAACCTCGCGGCCCCGGGCCCTCGTCGGCAGGCGGAACGCTTTGCGGTACCAGCCGGTGCCCATGGGGAAATAGCCGACCCTCCCGCCACCCGGGGCGTCCTCGCGGGGGGTGCCCTCGATGCTCCAGTCGTGAGGCAGATTCAGCATGCGCCATTGGCGGTCGTCGAACCTGGGCTGCTCGGCGCCTTGGGGATCGCCCAGGGTGAAGCGCCAGTCCGGGTCCATCGAGTAGCGCTGGCGCTGGGCAGGCGACGCCGACGGAAGTGCGGAAAGTGTGAGAAGGGCCGCAACGCAACAGCGCACCACGGAGACACGAGAATCGCACGGAGCTATCCGGAAGGTTCGTTCCATTATCGTGGCCCCCTGCTGTCCGGGCTGACTCCGAGTCTCCGTGGTGGGCAGTTAGGGAGTTTCCAGGAGCTTGATGCCAAACGCCGGCAGATCGATGCGGGTTGCGGCGGCTGTGCGAGCCGAGGCTGGCTCAGGCTGACAACAGGAGGGTTCGGCGAGCAAGATCTCTCCCTGTGGGACTTCGACCGTCGTCGCCGAGTCGGCCAGGTTCACCAGCAGCAGGCTGGTGTGTCCCGGCAGGCTCCGCTGGATGGTGAGTACATTCGGCCGATCGCTGGCGAGGACGCGTTGCTCACCGGACACCAACTCCGGGCGCTCTCGCCGCATTTTCAGCAGCCGGCGATAAAACGACAGCAGTGACGTCGAGTCGCGCTCTTCCTCCTCCACCGAGACCCCGTCGCCGTCCTTGGCATAGCGACCGGTCCACCAAGCGCCCTTGCCGCGGTACCAGGTCGCCTGGCCGGGCGCATCGCCCCGGCGGGTCCACTCGAACGCCTCCCGGACCGGAATGTCGTTGGCGTCGGTGCCCCAGGTCTTGTTCTGCCGCCCTTGCATCCCGAGCTCCTGGCCATAGTAGATCAGCGGGGTTCCCCGAAGCAGGATGTTGAGCGCGGCGCCGACCTTCTCCTTCCTTATGTCTCCATCCATCTCGGAGGCGAACCGGTTCATGTCGTGATTCTCGATGAACACCAGCTGCTCTTTGCCAGCCGGTGTCCGCTTCCAGGTCTCCGCTATCGCCCCCACGATCGAATCCCGCTTGAGCGACACGATCGCGTTGCGCAGCGGAAAGGCGAACACCATGTCCACGCCACCCCGGGTCAGGAAGTCTTCCCCATATCCCCAATCGTACTGTTCGGCGATGATCTTGAGTCGGGGATTCGCCTTGCGGGCACTGGAAAAGACCGGAGCCCAGAAATCGGCGAAGAGATTCGTGAGCTTTCCTTTCAGATCCAGATCGTCCATCATGTGGTCGATCCGGAAGCCGTCCACGCCGTCGTCGAAGCGGCCGTCGCCATTGGGATCGACCATGGAGACGAAGAGCTTCTGAAAGTAGCGCCGGGGCAGCGAGTCGAGCAGGTTGACCGTGACGATGCCGACCTTGGACCCATCCCACATGGGAAACACGCTGATCCCGAACACTCCGGCTTCGGGTTTGGTGTTGTCCGGTCCGTTGTAGAGCACGTAGCGGCTGTACTCGGACGCCGGGTGGTTCACCGACCCCAGCCAGGCGTGTCCCTGCGCCACGTACTGGATCTCCTGGTCCAGGTAGAGTTTCATCCCGCGCGCATGAATCGCCTCGACCAGCTCCCGATATGCCTCCAGGCCGCCGAACGCCGAGTCCACCCCCTCGAAGCTGGAAGCGAAATAGTTGTGGTAGAACGGCGAGGGCACGATCGGGGTGAGGAGAATCGAGGTGACGCCCAGATCCTGGAGGTAGCCCAGCTTCTCCTGGATCCCGCGCAGGTCGCCGATCTGATCGCCGTTGCTGTCGTGGAAGCTGCGGACGAAGATGTGATAGAACACCTCGTCTCCGGCGTCGGCGCGGGCCGGCTGTTGCCGCACCTTCAGCACCACAGAGCCATGGGGCGGCAGTGCGACCGTATCTCCCTCCTGGGCTTGGCCGGACAGGAGATCGCGGGCGCCGGAGAGATCCACGCCGCTCACCCCCACGTGCACGTCGCGATCCCTGGCATTCACCAGCACGATGAGGTCACCCCGGCGATAAGCGATCACATCCTTGGCTGCGCTGGTCTCGACCACCGCGAGCTCTCGCCCGAGGAGCGCGGGCTGGCTCCGAACCAACTTGACTACGGTGGCATAGAACGCACGGGCCCGAACCCCGCCCGGCTGATTCCACGCGACCCGCTCCCGCTCGAACAACCCGAGTTTCTGGGGGCTTTCCACCTCCTGTCCGTTGTAGAGCAGCGGCCGGCCCGGCAGGAGGGCCGCCGCCACGAACGCCGCCCTCGCGCCCGCCCCCTCTCCGAAGATTTTCACCGGCGGATCGTCCCAGGCGGTCTTGTCGTGGTTGGTAGTGAAGCGCATCCGCATGCCGCCAGGAGGCATAGCCTTCATGTCGCCCAGCTCGCCCTGAACGAAACCCGAGGCCGGTGCCCCCTGCCACACAGCCTTCAGCCGGTCGTAGGAACCCCAGGCATAGGTGAGGTCGAACCCGAGCCGGTGCAGCTCGAGATCGTCCCACTCGGCGAGCAGGAGAATCCGGCGAGGGACCGAGGCGCGCAGCGCGGGGATCGCCTCGCGCCAGAAGTCGTAGGGGATGAACCCGGCGACGTCCACCCGGAAGCCGTCGAGGTTGAACTGCTGCAGCCAGTACCGCATGGTAGCGATCATCTCCCGGCGGAGCGCCGGATTCTTGTAGTCGAGCTGCAGGACGTCGGTCCAGTCGGTAAGCTTGCCGTTGGGTTCCCGGGGCACGCTGGGCTCGCCCTTCTCGTTGCGGATGTAGTAATCGGGATGCTGCTTGACCCAGGCATGATCCGCCGAGGTGTGATCGGGCACCCAGTCGAGGATGAGCTTCATTCCCCGGGCGTGCACCGCCCGCACCAGCGCCTGGAAATCCGCCGTCGTGCCGTACGCCGGATTGATCGCCCGATAGTCTTTGGCCGCGTAGGGCGACCCCAGCGTCCCCTTCCGGTTCTTGACGCCGATGGGATGAATGGGCATGAGCCAGACGACGTTCGCGCCCGAGGCCTCGATCCGATCCAGCCCGGCGATCACCCCGCGGAAGTTGCCGGTGGGAGAGAAGTCCGGGACGAAGACCTCGTAGAGGGCGCTCCGGGAGACCCAGGAGGAGTCGGGGGGAACGGCGCGAACGGCGGGGACGCCGGCAGCGGCCAGCAGTCCTACCAATGCCAAAGACGCCAGTCGATGATTCATCTGATGATTCATCTATAGAACTCCTGGAAGGGCGCAAAGCAGCTCAAAGCTGGGGCAACCCCGCCGCCCGCGCCTGCGAACACCGCGCCGTGCCTGTTTTGCCTTCCTCTGCGTCTTCTGAAAAAGAAGGACGGAAAGGACGGATGTTCTCCGCCCTTTCCGCCCTTTCCTCCTCTTCCGCCTTTACCGCCCTCTTACTCAGTACCCCGGATTCTGCGTCAGGTTCGGGTTGGCGGTGAGCTCGGATGCCGGAAGCGGATACAGATCCCGGAACCCCTCGGTCGCGACGCCGCCGGCCGCGCCGCCCTTCCACGCCCACAGATAGTCGCCGCCAGTGAAGAGATGGAAACGGATCAGGTCGGTCCGGCGGTGGGCCTCCCACAGCAGCTCGCGTCCCCGCTCGTCCAGGATGAACGGCAGGGTGAGGTCGGCATCGGTGATGTTGGCGCTGGCATCGCCGAACGCCCGCTGCCGCAGCGCGTTGATGTACCCCAGGGCCGTGGCCCGGTCACCGCCGCCGCCTCGCAAAACGGCTTCGGCATAGATCAGGTAGGCGTCGCCCAGGCGGAACACCGGGAAGTCGGTGTCCACGTGGGTCTTGTTGGAACCGCCCGCGCCGGTGCTGGTCACGTTCTCGAACTTGGGCGCCAGAACCCCCTTGCTGAAGTCACCGATGCTGGTGACCTCCAGCGTCTGGCCGTCAGTCCAGAAGAACGCGCGACGTGGGTCGTTGGCGGCGAACCGGTTGTAGGCCTCCGGTTTGAGACGCAGACCGAGCCAGCAGCCGTCCACCCCGAGGCTCGCGGGGGTGAGGGAGCCGCCACAGGCGGCATGGGTCAGGAAGGTGACGCCACCCCAGGTCTGGGTATGTAGCCCATCCTGGATGATGGGAAAGATGATCTCCGGCGACGTGTTGTTGTCCGCCTGGAATAGATGGCGGTAGCTGGGGTCCAGGCTGAACGGTCCAGCGATGACGGCCTGTACCGCAGCCAGCGCCTCGGCGTAGCGTGCAGTGCCGGTATAGACCTCCGCATTCAAATAAACGTTGGCCAGCAACATCGAAGCGGCTTCCTTGGTGGCCCGCCCGTAGGTTCCGGCACCTGCCGCCGCCGGGAGATCGGTGAGCGTGGCGTTCAGCTCGCTGACGACGAAATCGTAGAGCTGCTGGCGGGTGGCCTGGGCCGGGGGCGTGGTGCCGGCAACGTTTTCCTCGGTGACAAGCGGGATGTTGCCGAAGAGATCGAACCCGTGCCAGTAGCTCAGCGCACGGAGGAATCGAGCCTCGGCCCGGAACACCTGGATTTGGGCCCGCAGCTCGTTGGAGACGTGCCGCTCGGTCAGCTTCGCGTCGGTGGTCTGCCTGAGAAATTCGTTGGCCAGGCTGACCTGGAAGGCGATGCGGTAGTACATCGCCACGACGAAGGAGTTGAACGAGGCCCACAGCTGGGTGTTCATCTCCGGTAATCCCACGTCGTTCCAGGCGATTACTGCCTCGTCGGTCGGCAGCTCCTGGGCCTCCCAATACAGGCGCAGGTACTGGGAGAACCCCTCGTCGATTCCCTTGATGTCCGGGTTCCCCGCCGGCCCCTGCTGGCCGCTGACCGCGAGGCCCGCGTAGACCTTCGCCAGAAGCGCGCGATACGAGTTGGGATCGTTGAAGTAGTTGGTGTCGGTAATGGTGCTGGTGGGCAGCTCGGTCGTGTCGGTGCACGCGGCAACACTCAGAAACAGGAGCGTGGCGACGACGGTGACTGCCTGGCGCGGTTTACGGTTCATGGCTCAGTCCTTCTCCAGTGTTCGCTTCCGTGGTCGCGCTAGAACCTGAGGCTCAGACCGCCGGTGAACGTGCGGGAGCGCGGAAAGATGTTGTTGTCGATCCCATTCAACGATGACGTCGTCGCGCTCTGTGCGATGTTCGCCGCCGGATCCACTCCGCTGTAGCCGGTGATGGTGAACGCGTTCTGCACCGTGCCGAAGACTCGCGCCGGTTGCCCTCGAATGTCGAAGGAGTAGCCCAGCGTGATGTTGTCCATCCGCAGGAAGGACGCCTTCTCCACGTAGAAGTCAGACTGGTACTGCGGCGTCTGGAAGCCGGTCTCCAGCACCGAGTCGTGCAGATTGAAGGGCGAGCCCCGCCCGAGCTCCGAATATGTGCCCAGATTGGACGCCACGTTGTTGTAGACGTAGTTGCCCAGGTACGACCGGAGGGTGAAGCCGAGATCCCACTTGTTCCAGGCCAGATAGGAGGAATGGCCCAGGATCCACCGCGGCGCCGGGTCGTGGAAGGGCCGCAGGTCGTCCTGGTTGATGACCCCATCACCGTTCTGATCCACGTACAGATCCTGCTCGTTGATCGTGCCATTGGGTTGTCCGTCCACTCGGCTGCCGTTGACATCCTTGTAAATCGGCTTGCCGTTCTCCCGAATGTGCTCATAGACGTAGAACGAGTTGATCGGGACCCCCGGAGTGAGGACCTGGATGAAGGTTCCCACCCCGCCCGCGATGCTGCCGGTCAGGATCTTCTGTCCCGCCCCGCCGAATGGCGTGATGGTAGTCAGCTCATTCTTGTTGTGGGCCGCCGTGAAGTCGGCCTGCCAGCTTAAGCCCCGCTGACCTCCGTCGAGCACCCGGGTGCTGAGGCTGAACTCGATGCCCCGGTTCCGCATGCTCCCGATGTTGGTGGTGACGAAGTTCGAGAGATTGCTGAAGGCCGCGACCGGAACCAGGAAGAGCAGGTCATTGGTCTTCTTGTCGTACCAGTCGATGGCTCCGGTGATCCGCTGGTTCTTGAACCCGAAGTCGAGGCCGAGATTGAAGGTCTTGGTCTCTTCCCACTTAATGTTCGGGTCCACCGCGCTGGGCCGGCTGGTGCTGAAGAGGGAATCGCCGAACCGGTATTGCGTCAGCGCGTCGCCGATCTGATACGACGTATACGCCAGGTAGTTCCCGAACGATTGGTTCCCGGTCTTGGCCCACGAACCTCTGAGCTTGAGGTCGGAGAAGAGCCTGGAGTTGCGCAGGAAGGGCTCCTGCGAGAGGCGCCAGGCCAGTGACACGGAGGGGAAGGTACCGTAGTCATTGGCCGTGCCGAACCGGGAGGAGCCGTCGCGCCGTACGCTCGCGGCCAGAATGTATTTGTCGTTGATGTTGTAGTTGGCCCGCCCGAAGAAGGAGATCAGCTTGCTCTCCTGGAGATACTCCACGTTCTTCACCAGGTCGGCGGCGGGAATCCCGTCGTTCCCTAGGGCATCGCTGCTGAGCCGGGTCTGCTCGAAGTACAGGGAGTCGAAGCGAGACTTGCTCCAGGAGTAGCCACCCGTGAGATCCAGGGTGCCGGGTCCCACCGGCTTGGGCGTGGTGTAATTGAGGTAGGCCTCGAGGACCGTGTTTACCTCGTTCGGGTTGTACTTGGTCTGCCGGCCACCCGTGCCTTGCACCACTTCCCGGTGCAGCACGCTGGGCGTGAAGTTCTCTCGCTCGCCATCGGTTACATCGAAGCCGAGGTTGAGGTTGGCTCGGAGGCCGTTGATCCAGGGCAGGCTATACTCGGCCTGGGTGTTGCCGACAGCGCGGTAGGTCCGGCCCTTCTCCTCGGCCAGGTTCAGGATGGCCAGTGGGTTGTCCGGGGACTGCAGGCCGCCGGGATAGTCATAGAAGCCGGACGCGGTGGTGGCATCGAACACTTGTTGGGTGGGCCCGAATTGCGCTGCGTTGGAGAGCACCCCCAAAGGCGTGAACTTATCGTCCGAGCGGGAGCCTCTCAGGTTGAAGCGCAAAGTGAGCCGGTCGCTGGCCAGCCGCTGGTTGTAATTCGCGCCCAGGGAAATACGCCTGGTGCTGTTCCGCTCGATGATGCCCCGCTGGTCCAGGAAGTTGAGCGAGACCCGGTAGTCCATGCCGGACCCCGCGCCGGAGAGGGCCATGTTGTGCTCCTGGCCGAATCCGGTGCGATCCACCAGGTCGAACCAATCGGTGTTGTCGTTGCGCAGCTGCCAGGCGTTCTGGGGCGCGAACTGCTCCACCGCCGCCCGGAATTGCTCCGCATTCAGCATCGAAGGCAACCGGGTCACGGTCGAGGCAGACGCGTTGCCGGTATACTCGAATTGGGGTCCTTGCCCCTGCTGTCCCCGCTTGGTGGTGATCAGGATGACGCCGTTGGCGGCGTTGGTGCCGTAGATCGCCGCCGCCCCCGCGTCGCGCAGCACCGTCATGCTGGCGATGTCGTCGGGGTTGAGGAAGTTGAGCGGGTCGCGCCCGAAGACCACATCCGAGGCGATGGGCAGTCCGTCTACGACGTAAAGCGGCTCGTTGCTCGCGTTGGTCGATGTTGGTCCCCGGATCCGGATCGAGGTTCTGCCGCCCGGTTCGTTGCTCTCGACCACCTGCACGCCGGCAACCTTGTTCTGGATGAGCTCGGTCGGAGTGACGATGCGGCCCTTGTTGAACTCCTGCGCCGTCACGTTGGTCACGGCACCGGCGATATTCCCCTGGCGTTGCTCGCCATAGCCCACCACCACCATCTCCGCCAGGTTGAGCGCCTGCGCGGTCAGCGCGAAATCCACGTCCACCGCGCTGTCGGCCACCACCGTGATGGCTCGAGCCACCGGCGCATAGCCGATCATGGTCACCCGCAGGCTGTCGGTTCCCGCTGGAACCTGCTCGAGGAGATAGCCCCCGTCCGGCCGGGTCTCGGCCCTCAACGTCCCGAAAGCGACCGTGGCGCCGCGGAGCGGAAGCTGGGAGACATCGTCGGTCACGCGTCCCCGGATCGTGCCGGTCTGCTGCGCGCCCAGCGGCGCGACACAGACCGCCGCCAGGAGCAGGCCGATGCCGTAGCGTAGCCCTCTCATGATGCGTATGTCCTTTCAGATACGGGCGAAAACAGTTTCAAACGATGGCAGTGCTACGGTTGGCGACCACACTCCTTCCGGAACAGCCGAGACATAGGAAGGCCCCGGCCAGACAGGGCCGGAGCCTTGGAGACATGGGAACGCGCTTGCGCGATGGGTTCGAACCCACGCGGATTGAACTGTCGAGACCCGGACACACTGCCTCGCCTAGGTCGAGGAGCCTGCTGGGGGTCGAGATACACTTCTGTAACTGGAATGAATCGGAGCGCGGTTAGCGGCGTTCGCGGCCCGGATACTCGCCCGCCATCCGCACTTAGGGTCGAATATTCCGGCCCAACTTCAGCCCGTCAAGGGGCGGTTTGGACGGCCCGGTGACGCCCTGGTCCGCTGCTGGAGGACCTCGTTGCGGGGTGGGACATACGGCCTACCGCTAGGCGAACGCCGGCGAGCGGCAGCGGCTTTACTCCGGCAAATTGCGATGTTCCTATCACCCGGCGGGCGATTGCCCGGCCATGGCCAGCCGCCTACCGCAGGCCAAACGCCAGCAGGTAGTCACCCTGCTTGGTACCCATCTTTCCATGCCCGCCCGCCGCGATCACCACGAACTGTCTTCCGTCGATGGTGTAGGTCATCGGAGTCGCCTGCCCTCCGGCGGGAAGCTCGGAGTTCCACAGCTCCTTTCCGGTTTCCGAGTCGAAGGCCCGCAGGTGAGGGTCAATGGTCGCCGAGGTGAACACCAGGCCTCCTGCCGTCACCATTGGCCCGCCAAGATTGATCGAGCCGGTCTCCTTGCCGGGGATCATCGTCCCCAGCGGCGCCTCCCACACTTTCTTGCCGCTGAACAGGTTCACCGCGACGGTGGCCCCCCAGGGCGGGCGATTACAGGGGGTCCGGCTGGGCGAGATCAGAAACGTGCGGTAGATCCCGTACGGCGCCGGGTCCTGATCCCCGAATTCCCCGTAGATCCGGTTGTCCTGCTCTTTCTTCGTCTCGCCTGCGTATTCCTTGCGCGGGATGATCTTCACCCAGGCGACCAGCCGGTTGGTGTTCGCGATCATCAGATGCCGCTCCGGGTCGTATGCCGCGCTGCCCCAATTCACCCCTCCGACATTCCCCGGCGCCACTACCGTCCCTTTGAAACTCGGCGGCGTGAAGATCCCCTCGGACCGCGACTTCCTCACCTGCTCCGCGCACCATCTGACGTCCTCCGGGGTCGGCCCCCAGGCGTCTCCCACCTCGAATTTCTCCGGCACCAGCGAGATGGTCGAAAACGGTTGGGTGGGCCAGGCGGTCTCACCCGGAATGTCCGACTTTGGCATGGGGCGTTCTTCTATCGGAAGCAGGGGCTTGCCGTTCAGCCGATTCAGGACAAACACGTGCCCCATCTTGGTGTTGATGACGACCGCCGGGGTGCCGTCTTTCCACGCGAACAAGGTTGGCTGTGCCGCGACGTCGTAGTCCCACAAGTCATGGTGCACCACCTGGAAGCCCCAGACGAACGTGCCAGTCGACGCGCGCAGAGCCACCACCGAGTTGGCCCACTTGTTGTCGCCCTTGCGAATCCCTCCGTAGTAGTCGGGCGCGGCGCTGCCGGTTGGAATCAGCACCAGATCGTGGGCCGCATCCACCGACAGGGCGGACCAGGCGTTGCCTGCACCGGTTCGCGGCGTGGTGAGGTTCGCCCAGGGAATGGGATCCCAGGTCCAGCGCAGCTTCCCGGTGCGCACGTCGAATGCCCGCACGATTCCCCGTCCGGAATCCACCTTCCAATTGTCCGCAATCGAAGAGCCGGTGATCACCAGATCCTGATAGATGGCCGGCGCCGAGGTGACCTGGTAGCCGCCGGTCCACTCCGTTTGGGTCGCCGCATCCCGGTTGAGATCGATTTGTCCCTGTGCGCCGAAGTCAGCGCACGGTTTCCCCGTCTCGCCATCCACCGCAATCAGCCTTCCGTCCAGCGTGCCGGCGAAGATCCTGAGCCGGCACGCCTGGCCCCGCTTGGCCTTCTGATCCACCCAGGCCGAAACGCCCCGCGAGGTCACCTCGGAATAGTTGCGGTGAAGGACCACTCCGGGATCGTACTCCCACAGCTTCTTGCCGTTCAGCGGGTTCAGCGCGATCACGTGGTCATACTGGGTCGTGAGCACCAGCTTATCCTCGACCAGAATCGGGGTGGACTCGAACGCGGCCTTCCGCATCAGCTCCGTCCGCACATCCAGGGCCCCCGTTCGATAGGTCCACGCCAGTTGCAATCGGACGACGTTGCTCCGGTCGATCTGTCGCGCGGCGGAGTAGCGCATACCACCGGCATCTCCTCCGTAATACCGCCACCCGGCATCGGGGGACTGGGCCAGCGCGGCAGAGGTGCAGATGAGGAGCGGGCCGACGACCGTGGACAGGCGCATGAGCTGCCTCCGAAGAACGGTGCGAAAGCGAAGGGCCTTCCTATATAGTACAGCCAGGCCGTGGCAGCCCCCGAAAGAAACGGAGGAGACCAACCATGACTCGTCGCGCACTCGCGCTGGACGCACTGCTGATCGTTCTGTTCCTCGGCACGGTGCACTGCAGCCGGGCGCGGGAGACGGGTGGCTCTGACGCCCAGGTCACTCCCTCCCGCCCCGCCGACTCGCAGAGCACCTCGACCGACCTCGGCGGCACCTCCTGGCGGCTGGTCAGATTCCAGGCAGGAGATGGCACGGCCCTGACGCCGGATGACCGGAACAAGTACACCATTGCCTTCGGAACCGACGGCCGGTTCAGCACCCGGATCAACTGCAACCGGGGAATGGGGACTTGGAAGTCGTCCGGACCGTCACGTCTCGAACTCGGCCCCCTGGCGCTCACCCGGGCCATGTGCCTGCCCGAGCCGCTTCACGACCAGATGGTGAAACAATTGCCGTACGTGCGCTCATACACTATCCGGCACAACCATCTCTTTCTCTCCCTGGTGGCCGACGGCGGAACCTACGAGTTCGAGCCGATGAAGGTGGAAGTGGGACTGGACGGGACCGTGAGAGGCACGGCAACCTACCGCGAGCGCATGGCACTGCCGCCCAATGCCGTGCTCGAGGCGACCCTGGAGGATGTCTCGAAGACCGACGCGAAGGGCGCGATCATCGGGCAGACCCGAGTGGAGCATCCGCGCAATCCACCGATCCGATTCACTATTCCGTTCGACCCCAAGCGGATCAAACCGAATCGGCAATATGCGGTGCGCGCCCGGATTCTGGTGGACGGCAAGCCCTTCTTCGCCACCGACCAGACCTACCCGGTGCTGACGGGAGGCGGTGGCAGCGAGGTGGAGCTCATGCTGCGCCGCCCGGCCGCAACCGCAGTGGCCGAGCTTCCGCTGGAGAAGACCTACTGGAAGCTCACCGAGCTGAATGGCACGGCGGTCACCCGGGGCCAGAACGAGCCCTACCTGTTGCTCGATCCGGGAACCCGGCGGGTGAGCGGCTCGGGCGGCTGTAACCGGCTCACCGGCGGCTACCAGCTCAGCGGCGAGAGACTCAAGCTCACCCAGACGGTGGGAACGTTGATGGCCTGCATGAAGGGGATGGAGACGGAGCAGGCGTTCCTCAAGGCGCTGGGGCAGGTGAATGGATGGAGGATCACCGGGCAGCAGCTCGAGCTGCTGGACTCCAACGGGAAGGTGCTCGGCCGGTTCGAGGGGCGGCGGTCATTCGATTGACCCGCCCTTCTTACTTCGTCAGCCACTTCACGTAACCTCGATATCGATCGACTTCGATGAATGCGTCGCGGAATCCGCCCCGTCAACCCTGGCCAGTGCGGGCTGCGTCACCGCGCCCGGTAGCTCCCCGGAGCAGGTTGACGCATGGCTTCCTCCGACCCGGTGCGCACCCTGGTGCAGCCCGTTGAACACGCGGCCCGGCGGGTCGCGCCCTGGATCGCGCGTCTGGCGCGGACCGGATACTTCGCGAAGGCGGTCCTATACGCGGCCGTCGGGATTCTGGCAGCGCAGGCGGCACTCGGGGAGGGCGGGCGGACCACGGACATGAATGGCGCGCTTCGTGAGGTCCTCCGCGCGCCGGTAGGCAACCTCCTTCTGTTCATCTGCTCGGTGGGCCTGGCGGCCTATGCCCTCTGGCGCACAGTCGACGCGTTGGTTGATGTGGAGGGGCACGGTCGCAGCTTCAGAGGCATCGCCGACCGGCTGGGAAGCGCGCTGTCAGGAGTGACTCACGGGCTGCTCGCACTGACGGCGTTTCATCTGGCCGCGGGGGCGGGAGACGGGGGCGGGACCAGCTCGCATCGGCTGGCCGCACACCTGTTCAACCTGCCTGGCGGCCAATGGCTCGCCTGGCTCGTGGCGCTGGGCCTGCTGGCCGACGGAGTGATCCAGATCATCAATGGCTGCGCGGCTAAGCTCGATCGCCAGCTGAACCTGGCCGCCTTGCCTCAGCGTGTGGCGCGATACGTGATCCATGTGAGCCGGGTGGGAATCGGTGCGCGAGGAGTCGTCTTTGCGGTGATCGGCATCCTGTTGCTGCGTGCAGTCGTACGACGAGACCCCGGTCGGGCCGGCGGCATGCGCGAATCGCTGGAGCTGCTCGGCCAGACCGGCCACTGGCTCCTCGTCTTCGCGGCGCTGGGGCTGGTGGCGTACGCATTCTACCAACTCCTCAACGCCCGGTATCGCAGGATTCCCTAGCGGCCGCCGGCTTACTCCCCTCCCAGCCGTTTCGCCAGGGCGAGAAATCGTGGATCCTTCCGCAGCGGCGTCAGCCGAGGATCGATCATCAGGTATGCCAGCACGGTAGACCGCTCCTCGTACGCGCGCTCGAGATAGCGGAGCGCCTGATCCCGCTCGCCCAGGCCCGCGTGCACCAGCGCGAACCAGTAGGAGGGGACGTAGCTCTTCACGGCAGCCTCATGCAGGGCGGCGAGCACGGTCCGCGCCTTGGCCGTCTTTCCCGCAACCGCATAGGCGTGGCCGAGCGACGCCTTGCGGTTGTTGCTGTTGGCGCTGATCGGCTCCAGCATCGCGATCGCGGCGTTGAGCTTTCCCTGTTGCTCCGCCACGAGAGCCAGACCCCATCTGGCCAGGACATCCGCGGAGTCGCTCTTGAGCACCTCCTTGAGCCGGCTTTCGGCAGCGTCGTACCGGCCCGCGAAGTAGTCAAGCAGTGCCCGATTGGACTGCAGCTCGAGTGACAGCGGGTCCAGCTCCACGGCATGGCCGAGTTGAGCGATGGCCTCGTCGAACCGGCGCCGTGACGCGAGAAAGCGGCTGTAGGAGAAGTAGGCGTCGGCGTAGTTAGGCCGGAGCTCGATGGCACGCCGAAACTCCTGCTCGGCGGACCGCCAGTCCCATTCGTAATAGGCCCGGATGTAGGCGTTGGCCGCGTGCGCCTCCGCCAGGGTCTCGTCCAGCTGGAGCGCCTGCACCAGCGCGGCCCGTGCCCTGGGCAGGACCTCTGCCGGCGAGACGTTGGTATAGAACGGAAGCGTGCTGTTGTAGTTGGCCAGGCCGACGTAGGGTGGCGCCCAGTTGGGAGCGATCTGGCCGGCGCGCTCGAACTGCTGTTGCGCCTGCTCCATTTCGCCGCGACCGAGATAGAAGCGCCCGCGCAGGTAGGCATCGTACGCCCGCTGGTCCACTTCACGGCGGGTGTCGAGCCGGCTTCGCTCGGCGCCATTGACGTCGGCTTTGATCGCTCCGGTGATCGCGAGCGTGATTTCCCGCTGCAGATCCGGCAGCTCACCGAGACCAGCCTGATAGTCCTTCGCGAGGAGGACCGTGCTGTCCCGCGCCTGCAGCAGACGCACGTTCACCCGGACGCTGTCACCCGCCTTCCGAATCGAGCCCTTCACCACTGCATCCACCCCGAGGTCCTTCGCCATCTGGGCCAGCGAGCGCGTGGTCCCCATCCCTTGCGCCGCGGCGCCTGACGACTGCGAGATCACCTTCAACGAACCGATCTCCGCCAGGTCCGCGATGAGCCCCTCGGTCATTCCCTCGCCGAGATAGGAGCTGTCGGGATTGCTCGCCACGTCCTGGAACGGGAGGACCGCCACCGAGCTGAGCGTAGCTGGGCCGGCCCGAGCTCGGAGCGGCTGCCGCCCCGCGATGAGCCACCATCCTGCGGCCACGATCACTAGCAGGCCGACGCCAAGCCCGGTCACCAGAAGCCGGCGCACCCGTGGTCCGGACTGCCTCGGTTGCCGGAGCGGCGCTGTCGTCGCGCGCGACGTGATCTCCGGCGACGTCACCGCATCCACGAACCGCTGGATCGAAGGGAAGCGGTCCACCGGCAGCTTCGCCATGGCCCGCATGATGGCGGCCTCCACGGTCGCCGGCACCGTCTGCCGAACCACCCGCAGGCTGGGCACGGCTTCGAGCGAATGCCGGGCGATGACCGCTTGGGTCGAGGGCCCGGTGAATGGCGGCTGGCCGATCAGCATCTCGTACAGGGTGCAGGCCAGGCTGTACTGATCGCTGCGGCCGTCCACTGCACCACCGACTGCTTGCTCCGGGCTCATATACTGCGGGGTGCCGACTACGATGCCGGTCTGGGTCAGCTGCTCCGTACTCGCGGCGTCCAGGGCCCGAGCGATCCCGAAGTCGGCGACCACGGCCTGGCCCGCGGAGAGCATGATGTTCTCCGGCTTGATGTCCCGATGGATCACGCCGTGATCGTGGGCGTACTGCAGGGCGCTGCCGACTTCGCGAGTGATCTGGAGCGCGGCATCCACCGGCAGCTGCTGATCCCGCGCGAGCCGCTGCCGGAGCGACTCGCCCTCGACGAAGGGCATGACGTAATAGAGCAGCGTACCGGCTTGGCCCGAGTCGAACAGGGGAAGGATGTGAGGATGCTGGAGTGTCGCGGCGACCTGGATCTCGCGAAGGAACCGCTCGCTGCCCAGAGCGGCCGACAGCTCGCTCTTGAGCAGCTTGATGGCGACGCGTCGATGGTGCTTCAGGTCCTCGGCGAGAAAAACGATCGCCATCCCGCCATGGCCCAGCTCTCGCTCGACCCGGTATCGATCGCCGAGCGCCTCCGTGAGCTGCTCGAGGAGTTGCATGGACGCGCCCCTTCCGGTGCGGGAGAATGTGGCCTCCGGGCACCGGTTCGGCAAGGAAGCGTCTCGACGGAGCTAGATGCGCCGCTCTCGCTTGAAGTAGAAGTGGATTCGTGCTTCCATCGTGACCATACCGACGAGCTCCCAGTGATCCGCGCCGAGCGCGTTGAGCTCCGTTTCGGACAGCGGTCCGGCGGACCCGTCGCGCACCACCACCGTGTACTCCCACTGGGGCTCGACCGGCACAAACGGCGGCTCGATTCGGGCCTCGTGAGGGGCAGGCCACCCCGGGCGAAAGGGCACTTCCAGGCGTGCAGTCATAGCTTCCTCCTCAACGGAATCTGCAGTCCATTCTAGCCGCGATGCAGGTTCAATGCACCGCGGCAGCCTCTCGCCCCGGAGAGGCATTGCCGGTACCATTCCGTAGAGGCAGGAACGAAGGCCCCCGTGTCACCAGCGAGATCGCCCGCATCAGTCGCCACGCTTTGCGTCACCCTGCTCGCGCTGGGCGGGGCCGGCGCGTTCGCCCAGTCAGCCGCGTGGCCGGTCGCCGCGTCTGATTCCCTCCGCGTGCTGCGTCGCGCCCGCACGGCCCAGCGCGACTTCGAGTGGACCCGCCGGGTCAATCTGCCCTTCGAAAACGGGGGTGGCAGCGGCCGCTGCGATGAGCGCATCGGGCGCTACTGCTACTGGTACCAACCGTCATCCGGCCCGTCACCCCAAGAGTCCGAGGTCGTCGGGCGGGCGCGCGCGCGCCTGCTGGGCCAGCTCGAGAGGGCGGGCGAGCGAGTCCCCGGAGACGATTGGGTTGTGGGACAGCTGGTGCGCTACCTCGCCGAGCAGGGTGAGCTGGAGCTCGCCGTCAGCACCGCCCAGCGGTGCCGGGCCACACGCTGGTGGTGCGATGCGCTCGAGGGCTTTGCCCGTCACAGCGCGCACGATTATGAGGGAGCGGACGCGGCGTTCGAACGGGCGCTGCGAGGAATGCCCCAGCAGCAGCGCTGCGCCTGGATCGATCTCTCACTGCTGCTGGACGAGGGGCGGCGGCAATACCAGAAGCTCTCCTGCATCCAGCGCCAGTCGGCGGGCGAGCGCATCTGGTGGCTCGCGCGTCCCCTGTACTCCCGTCCCGGCAATGACCTCAGGACCGAGCATTACGCCCGGCGTACTATGGCGCTCCTCCTGGAAGACGCCCAGACCCCGGATGGTATCGCCTTTGGCGATGACACCCGCGAGATCGTGGTACGCTATGGCTGGCCCATCCACTGGGCGCGCGGCTACGATCGCCCGGGCAGGCTGGACCCGCCCCCGATCTTCGGCCACGAGCCGAGCCCGAGCTTCTGGCTCTTCCCGGAACCCGCACTCACGCCGCCATGGGCCGATGTGACCGAGCTGCATTGGGACCCTGTGAAGGTGCGCCCCAGTGCCCGATACGCCTTGTCCTACGCCGCCGGATTCGCTCCGATCGAGCACGCACAGTTTGCCCGGTTCCGCCGGGGGGACACCACGCTCACGGTCGCCGCGTTCGATCTGACGTCCGACTCCATCTTCTCCAAGCGGCCGGCGGACATCCGGCTCGTGGTCGCTCGGGATCCATCGACCCCTGTCGAAATCGAAGCGATAGCACCGGTGGTCCCGCGAGCGGTCCTGTCGGTTCGGTCTCTTTGGAGGCCGGCCGTGGTGAGCCTGGAGGCGTTAGGCATGGACACGGCATGGGCCGCTCGGGCGAGGGCGATGACGCCGCCCGACCCGGCGGGAAACCCGTCAGGGTTATCCGATCTTCTGCTCCTGTCTCCGCCGCCTGCCGTGCCCACCTCGCTGGACCGGGCGCTTCCCCAGGCGCTCACGGCACCGGTGGTTCGGACCGGCCAACGGGTGGGCCTCTATTGGGAGATGTATGCCGCGCCCGATTCCTCGGCACCGATGGAGATGGTCGTCGCAGTGATGAAGGCGCAGGCGAAAGCCAACACCCCGTATCCAGTCGGCCGGCCATGGTGCCCTTCTCAGTCCGTGTCGCCGGTCAAGCTGCGGTGGCGCGAAGAGCCGGGCGCACGGGTGGGCAGCCCCGCGCGAGCGGTGACGCTGGACCTGCACTCGCTCTCGCGGGGACGCTACGTCGTGAGCGTTCAGGCACGTATGAATGGGCGGCCGTACGGGTGCTCGAGCCGAGAGATTCAAGTGGCCGGCCGGTAGCTCATCGGAGAGCTTCATGCCTGGGCGCAGCGCTTCCGAAGACCAGGTCCACATGAACCACGATCTCCTCATACATCTTGAGCATGCCAAGCAGCTTCGTCAGGCCTCCAATCTTGTAGTCCTTGAGGTTGAGCGGTGTCTCCCCCCGCACGCGGATGCCCTCGGCGGCAAGACCCAGGCTCGCGGGAATCGTCGCCTCCCGAGTCACCCCGTGGATGATGAAGCGCCCGTGAAGCGACACGGCCATCGAGTCGCTCCTCGCCCCAGGCGCGTCGACCCCGGTCAGCTCGAACCGGATGGTAGGGTATTTGTCGGATTCCATTGATTTGTTCAGGTCACGGTCGCGCTTCTCGTTTCCCGTCGCGAGGCTGCGAACCGGAGCTTCGACCCAGCCCCGAACCTCGCTCAGCGGGCCGCCGTGGAATTCCCCCGTTACGGTGGTGGTCGTGCCGGTGAAGTTGCCCACTGTGGCTCGGCCGTCGAAGCTCAGGGTGCCCTGCCGGACAGACCCATCGGGGATGGAGAGCCCAGTGGGAGACTGGGCGGCAAGCGGAGCTCCCGCGACGGAGAGCAGCAGAACCATATGGGTGAACGTCATGCGTATTTCTCCAGTTGCGTCGAGTGGGTGTCTACGGACCCACGGCCGTCCGCACGATTATCCGGCCGGTGACTGCATCGGCCGGCGCGGCGTATAGCTCGCCGGTCACGCCCAGCCGCTCGGTTACCGCCCAGCTCGCTCCACCGAACACCACCATGCGGTCGAGGTTCACCTCGACGCGGCGATCGTCCAGCACGCCGAATTGGTTGGTGAAGTTCACCTGGAATCGGGGCTGGAGCCGGTTGTAGCCGGCGCCGGCATACGGTCGCAAGCGGCCGCCAGCCAGCGGACCTCCAAGGGCGAGGTCGAGCCCGAAGATGTTGGGGCTCACGCGATCATCGGATCTGGCTCCACCAAAGCACTCGCTGGTGGGGTCCTCGAGTGCCTGGTCGTCGCAGGTGATGGGCGCGCGGATTGAGCCAAGCGTCGCATGGGCCCTGACCGCGGCGACCAGCCCGTCCGCCTGTCCGAACGTCTTTTCCAGCGAGAAGCCGAGGAGGTTGGCCTTGACCCCGTTCACCCGTATCGGCGGTATCCAGCTCGCCTGCAAGGTGAGGCCGAATGGCAACGGCATCCCGAACCGAGGACGGGGGATGCCGAACAGCAGATTGGTATGCTCCGGCCCCTTCCCCGGCCGGCAAATGGTCGGCGTGCCGGTGGCGTCGCTCACTCTGGGGAGGTAAGCCAGCTCGAGCCCGGCCTTGAAGCCGGAGAACAGCTCCGGTGCACCGCCTCGGCTGAAGGCGAGTGGAACCGCGAAGATCGCCATTGTCTTCGCTTCATTCGACTCGGGCCCGGGGAAGCAGTCGCCCTGGGCGGCCCCGAAAGCGGGCCGCCCGAAGACAAGAGCCAACAGGGCGATGGCCGCCGGCCTCACTGGACTATGATCGTGCCGCGCATCCCCGAAGTGGGGGAGCCGTGCACGCTGCAGAAGTACACGTAAGTCCCGGGGGTGCTGAACGTGTGCGAGAACGTGTGCGGCGCCGAGACCGGCTGGCCACTGCCGTCGAACGCCGGATTTCCGCCGGAGCTGACGTCGTGGAAACCGCTAACCCACGTCCACCTGACCGTCGTGCCGGCCGGAATGGTCACGTTGGCGGGCTGGAACCGATTGCCGCCGTCGGTGTGCAACTCGATTTGTACCGCGTTGCCCCCGCCCCCGCCCCCGCCGCCATCGCCCTGACCACCGGGCGTTGTGGCTGTCGCGCTGAATCCCACAGGAGATCCGTCGGCTCCCGTCACCCCCGCCTCCGCACTCTGGCTTCCCACCTCATTCCCGAGGTGCCAGATACTGGTCGAGATACCGTCGGCGCCGGTCGTGTCCACGCTTGGCTTCATCGCCGACCCGGTCCCACTCGCATTCCAGGTCACGACCGCACCCGCTTCGGGTGCGCTGCCCCGCATGACGACGATGCGCAGCGGGTTCGCCAGGTCCTGCCCTGCCGTGCCGGACTGTCCGTCACCGCTCGGGGCCGAACGCGCGGCGGAGAGCGCGCTCGAGCCAGGTCCGCCAACCCCCAGGTCGCCCCCACTATCGCTGCTGCAGGCGGCGAGCGCCACGCCGAGGAGCAAGATCGCGATCGTTCCCTTACTTCCATTCGCTCCAACCATGCTGCACCGTCCTTCTTAGAATGTTCATCGCTCTTGCCGAGCGGCGCGGGCCGGTATCGGCCCCACAAGAAGGAGCGAGAAAGTTTTTGGAAACGGGTCAGGCTGACGAGGGATTGCGGCAGCGCTCTCGATGCCATCCACAGCTTGCCGAGTCGGTGGCTTTGCTGTACAGTGTCAGGAGAACGGTGTGCGTAATCGCCTATACCATGCTTGCTTCACGACCTGAGGTGCCGGAGGTAAAATCGACGAGGTCAGCCCGCGCTGGATTCTCCAGCAGGGCCGGCCAACCGCTGCTCGAGTATGGCCTGATTTCGGCACACGTTGAGAGTGCCCTCGCTGTGACACTGGTCGGCTACCGCAGACATCCAACGCATCATCACCTCGGGCAGCCCTACTCTCACTTCCGCCGACCGCAATAGCTGAGGCAGTTCCAATTGAATACGACCGTATCTGCCCAGGGCGGAGCTGAGCACGACGCCGAGTTGAGTCCCTGCGGTGAGGCAACCCTGGTAGGCCAGACCCTTCGTGCCGGTCTCCGGATCGGGGAACTACTGGAGGAGACTCCCCTCGGAGAGCTCTATCGCGCCACGTACCCGAGCGGGGTCGAAGTCGCCGTCCTCGTGCTACGCACGGCTGCTACCGACCCGGAGGAGCTCGCCGCGCTGCAGCAGCGTCTGTGCCAGGCGATTCGCATCCAGCACCCCAACGTCGCCGCGGTTTATGACCTGAACGAGACCCCTGATGGGCTGATCTACGTCGTGGCCGAGTGTGTCGGGGGCGAGTTGTTGTCCGAGGCACTCACCAGGCGGGGCGCCCTACCACCGGAGGAATCCCTCGAAATTTTCCGGCAGACTGGCGCCGGCCTCCAAGCGGCCCACGCGGTGCGATCGATCCACGGGAATCTCTCACCCGAGACCATTCTCTTGAGTCCGACCCTCGGGGGAACCCTGATCAAGCTGATCGGCTTCACCCAGGAATTCTCCACGGCACAACGGTCCGACCAACCGGTCGAGATGAAGGGTGGCGCAGAGTATGCCAGTCCCGAACGACTGGTTGGCGGCAAGACGGACGAGCGGAGCGACGTGTACAGCCTGGGAGCCGTGCTCCATCGGCTGCTCACCGGGGCCCCTCCCCTGCGCGCGTCGCAGGGTTACCGGGCTCCGAATCCTATTCGCTCCGTGCTCGCTCGGGCGCTCGCTCCTGACCCTGACCGGCGCTATCAGACGGTAGCGGAGTTCGTGGCGGCCGTCGACTCGCCAGCGGAGGCCCAAGACACGGCTCTCGAGCCCCCAACGGCGCCGGCAATCGAGGCGCCCCTCGACGCACCAACGCACGCGCAATACGACGCGGCGGCCCAGCCTCTGGTGGGGGCGGAATTCGTTCCGGCCATCGTCCCGCCGGCGGAGCCGATCGTCCTCATTCCCGAGTCGAGGAGAAGGGACAGGCGCAAGCTCGCGCGCCTCGGAGCTGCGGCGACCGCCCTGGCTGTACTGTTGGCTGGACTCTGGCTGCTCTGGGGCAGACCGCGACTCACGCTCGACGCATTCACGGGGCAGCGAGCCGAGGAATCCGGTGCCGTGGCCGGAGCCGAGCCGGCCAACTCGGCAGTATCGCCCGCGTCCTTGCCCCCGGCGCGCCGTCCGGCCGCGCCCACTCCTGATACCGCCGTCGGCGCAGCTTCAGACTCTCTGGTCGATCTGCGCTCGGTCGATTCCACCATCCAGGTGGATCTTCGCTATGCCACGGCGAACAACTTCACCGGTGCGCCGCTCCCCGGCTACGAGGCTCAGCGGGCGCTGCTCCGGCGGGAAGCCGCCGCCGCACTCGGCCGGGTGCAGGCCAAGCTCCGCCACAAGGGCCTGGGCCTACGGGTCTTCGACGCGTACCGTCCGGTGAGGGCGTCGCGCGCGATGGTCGATTGGGCAGAGAGCACGGGGCACCGGGCGCTGCTTGAAAGCGGGTACATCGCTGAGCGGAGCCGCCACAACCTCGGTGTCGCAGTGGACCTGACCCTGGTGGTCCTCGCGACGGGCACCGAGGCCCCGATGGGCACCACCTTCGATAACTTCACCACCGCCTCCCAGACGGCCAACGTCGACGACGAGGCGCTAGGCAACCAACGGATCCTGGCTGAGACCATGGCATCCGAAGGGTTCAGGCCGTATGGCCAGGCGTGGTGGCATTTCAACTACCCGCTCAGAGTGACGGTGCCGCTGGATCGGGTCATTCGGTAGCCTTCCCGCCCCACCGCTCGGCCGCGTCCGCGCGCGTGACTTACAGAGTGAGCGTTGCGCGATGGTAATTTCCTGCCGAGCCGTCACTGTCACGTTCCGACCCTCTCTCATTGTGTGGCCCTGCCTCATTGGCCTGCTCGGGGCTGTCGCGTGCCGCCGGGCTGCCGACCCGATTGGTCAGGAGATCCGCAACGCCGTCTCCGCCGACAAGCCCCCCGCGTACATGGAGGGGGTCCGCTGGAAGCTGGTCAAGCAGATCTACGAGGATCGAGGGTACCGACCGCTCTGGGTCGGAGTTCGCCGGCTGCCGGAGAGAACCAAAGACCTAATCGCGAACCTCTGCGATGCCGAACACGAAGGACTTCGCCCTGTGGACTACCGCCTCGGCGAGCTTCGCCGCACCGTGGAGCAGTTGCGGCCGAGCCTCGCCAAACAGAGGCCGGAAGCCTACGCCGTGCTCGACCTCGAGCTCACGAGACGGTTCCTCGATTACGGGGCCGACTTGCTCGCGGGCCGGCTCGATCCGAAGGCAGTCTCGAGTGGGTGGTACATCAGAGCGCGGCGCTCGACCATCGACAGCACGCTGCGGGCGGCATTGCGGGCAGAAAAATTCCCTGAGATAATGGCGCCCCTTCGCCCACGTCAGCCCGAGTATGCCGAGCTGGTGAAAGCGCTTGCCAGCTACCGTGAAATCCTTCGGAACGGTGGCTGGCCTGAGGTGCCGAGCGGTCGCGAACTCCGGCATGGCGACCGGGGCGAGCGGGTAGCGGTACTGCGTCGGCGACTCAGGATAACCGGGGACCTCCGCGATTCGGCGGAGCACATGCCGGTATACGACATCGCCGTGGTCAAAGCGGTCGAGCGCTTTCAGGCACGCCATGGGATCCCCAGTAACGGGATCGTGGACGCCGCGACCCGGGCCGCCCTCAACGTGCCGGTCGATAGGCGGATTCGGCAGCTCCAGCTCAACCTGGAACGATATCGCTGGCTGCCCACGGATCTCGGCCCCCGGTACATCTCTGTGAACATTCCCGACTACGAGCTTTACGGCTTCGACGGCGGCAAACCGGTGCTCCGGATGCGGGTGGTGGTGGGAGACGAGTACGGGAAGGCTACTCCCGTGTTCGCGGATTCGATGACGTTCGTCGTCTTTCGTCCGTACTGGTATGTGCCTCAGCGGATTCTGGTCCACGAGTTTCTGCCCCGAATCAGGAAGAAGCGTTCCTTTCTCGCGAGGCACCATCTCGAGGTGGTCGATGCCAAACGCGAGTCGCTGGTGCTCAACCCGGGCAAGATCAACTGGTCCCGCGCGGATACGACCCAGATTCGCCTGCGTCAGAAACAGGGGAGCAGCAACCAGCTCGGTTTGGTGAAGTTCATGTTTCCAAACCAGTTCTCCGTCTATCTGCACGACACACCCGAGCGAAACATGTTCGAGCGGCGGAAGCGGACGCTGAGTCACGGCTGCGTGTGGGTGGAGAAGCCCCTGGAGCTGGCGGAGTACGTACTTGCGGGGCAGGCGGATTGGAATGAGGAAAAAATCCGGGAGGCGATGGAGACGGCGCCGCCAACGGACGAGGGGGGAAGGGTGGACGGTCAGAGCGTCACGCTGGAACGGCCGGTGCAAGTCTACATCGTCTACCTCACTGCATTCGTCCGGGACGGTGTCCTCAACTTTCGGGCAGATCCTTACGGCAAGGATCGCGAGGCAATCGCCCGACTCGGAAAGCCGATGCCGAGTAATCCGGAGCTTTGCGAGGAGCTCCAGAAGATGGTCGGAGGATGAGACGAGGGAAACTCAACGGGATACGGGAAGCGTGGCCGATGCAGGGTCGGTCGCACGGCCCCGGCACCGGGCCAAACTGCCTAGTCATCTACGTCACAGATTCTTTCCACTCAAAAGGATAGGCTAGGCGCGCCGGAACCAGTTCAATCATCTTTCCGAGGCTCTTCTCAAGAGGCGATACACAAGGAGCATGCCATGGCTTTGGAGTCACTCCAGGACCTGTTTGTCAACGAGCTCAAGGACATCTATAACGGAGAAAAGCAGTTAGTGGCGGCCCTTCCGCGCATGGCCAAGTCAGCCGAATCCCCGCAGTTACGCGACGCGATCACCAAGCACCTCCGGGAGACCGAAGGTCACGTCCAGCGGCTGGAGACCATCTTCGAATCCTTGGGGAAGAAGGCTCAGGGGAAGAGGTGCAAGGGGATGGCGGGCTTGATGGAGGAAGGCAAGGAGATCATGGAGGAGGATGGCGCCGGTGCCGTGCTGGACGCGGCCCTGATCGCAGCAGCGCAGAAGGTGGAGCACTATGAGATCGCGACCTACGGCTGCCTCATCACCTATGCCGAGTTGCTGAACGACCAGAACGCCGTAAGGCTGCTGAAGCAGACCCTGTCGGAGGAGGAGGCCGCCGACAAGAAGCTCACCGAGCTGGGCGAGGGTGGCATCAACGAAGCGGCCGTGGCTGCGGGACAGGGCGAAGAGGAGGAGGAGTAGCACATGAGAAGCGCATTGATCATCGCGCTGCTGATAACGGCGGCAGGCTGTGCCAAGAACCGCGAGGCGGAGGAAACCGGGGCATCGCGGATCAATGACAGCACGCGGATTCACGACAGCACGCGGATTCACGATACCACGGTGACCGCGAAGGACTCCATGAAGCCGGCCGACACGATGCCCCACATCCGGGACAGCATGCCGGGTGATTCGACCCGGAAGTAAGGGGGAGGACGTCTATAGCGAAAAGCGTGGCGTCGAGAAGCACTGGCATGGCCGGATAGGTCTCGACGGTGTGCTCGACGCCCGCCTCGGTCAGGGGTCGGCGCCAGCCGCTCTTTCATCCCATCCGTAAACGAACCTTGCGCTGCTCGGGGTCGCTGAACACCGTGTAGCCGTAGGGGGCCCAGACGCTCGCGCACGGCGATCATGGCGTGGGGCGGACGAGTACTGCCAAAAAGAGGCGAAAGCCCATGAAGCTGCCAAATAGCATCCACTGCGCTCTCCTGCCGGCCCTCATCCTCCTCCCGCCTGTCGCCAGCGCCCAGCAGACCCCGGCCGATAGCCTGCGCTTCGAGCGGCTTGCGACGCTCGGCCGGCTATGGGCCTCGGTGAAGTACTTTCACCCTGCGTTGGCGAGGCAGCGGATCGATTGGGACTCCGCGCTGGTTGCCGCCATTCCCCTGGTGAACCAGGCGACCGATCGCGGGACCTTCGCAGCTGCCGTGGATCGGATGCTCGCCGCTCTCCGGGATCCCGCGACTCACGTTGCGGCTACCGACTTTCCCGTGCCCGTGAGCAGGTCCGCGCCCGACCCTCGCGGGCACCGGTTGGCGGACGGGAGCTGGGTGATCGACATTCACAATTACGCCGATCTGGGGGACTACCCTGCCGTCGTGGACCGCATGGCTTCGGTGGCGGACAGCGCTCGGTCAGCGCGCGCCGTTATCGTGGACCTCCGGACCGAGGTGACCGGAAGCGACCCGACAGCCATGGGGATGTTCTCGTTCGCGGGTCTGGATCGTGCGCTGGTGAGCCGCGCGGTGCAGGCCCCCGTGCTCCGCGGGCGCTACTACGCGGGGTTCGAACCGGTCCTTGGAGGCACGAGCGGGGGCTACTTCTCAGGCGACTATACGGTACGAGCCCCCGTGATCCAACCGGGTGACTCGGTCGTTCCCAAGTCAGTGGTCTTCATCATCTCCGAGGCTTCGCTCCTGCCACCGGTGGCGCTCGCGCTCCAGGACGCCGGCCTCGGGCGAATCGTCATGGAAGGCCCGGCATCCGAGGCTCCCGCGATCGAGGCCATGCAACTCGGCCTCGGGGAGGGACTGTACGCGCTGATCCGAATCACCGACCTGGTGCATGCGGACGGGCGAGTCGGATTCGTGCCCGATACGCTGGTACCCAACACCGCCGAGACCGGCAAGGATCCTGCGATGGCTGCGGCGCTCTCGCTGCTGAAGCGACCGGCGACTTCCCTGCCCGCGGGGTCCGCCCGCGCCGCGGAGCCGCTCCCGGAGCGCGCCTACGACCAGCCCTCGTTCCCGTCCACTCCCTATCGTCTTCTCGCCGCCTTCCGGATGTGGGCCGCGATCCGATTCTTCTATGCCTACCGGCCGCTCATGGGCGAGGACTGGGATGCGGTGCTGCGCGCGGCCCTGCCCCGGTTCGAGGCCGCGCGCGATTCTCTTCAGTACGCGCTCGCCGTCAGCGAGATGTGGACCCACATCCACGACTCCCACGGCTTCGTTCGAAGCCCGGCGCTGGCTGGGTACCTGGGCCAGTTCCGCCCGCCGGTGCGGGTCCGGATGGTGGAAGGGCAACCGGTTGTCTATCAGCTCAGTCCGGACTCAATCGGGCGAGCCAGTGGCGCTCGCGTGGGCGACGTCATTCTGACGGTAGACGGTGAGCCGGCGCGGGTGCGGATGTCGCGGCTTGGCCGATACATCGCCGCCTCCACGCCGCAGGCGCTGGGGCGCGACATGGCAGACGGGCTGCTGCGGGGCCCCGACAGCTCGACGGTCGTCGTGACCGTGAGGGATGGCGACGGGCGTACGCGAACCCTGAAGCTGCTGCGGAGCAAAGCCTTCAGGGCGCCCAGTCCGGGCAATCGGTCGGGGCCGATCTTCCGTCGGATCAGCAGGGACATCGGGTACGTCGATCTCGACCGGCTTTCCACGTCCATGGTGGACAGCATGTTCTCGACGCTGGCCGGCGCACGCGCGATCATCTTCGACATGCGGGGCTATCCGCAGGGCACCGCATGGCCGATCGCCCCGCGACTCACCGACCGTCCGGACGTGCCGGCGGCGCGCTTCTACCGGATGCAACCGATGTGGCGGGACACGACGGAAGAGATTACGGCGAGCTTCGTCCAGACACTCTCGGCGACGACTGGTAGCCGGTTCCACGGGCTCACCGTGATGCTGATCGACGAAATGACCCAGAGCCAGGCGGAGCACACAGGGCTCTTCCTCAGGGCCGCCAACGGCACGGCATTCATCGGGAGCCCGACGGCTGGTGCCGACGGCGATGTCACCGAGCTCGTGGTACCCGGCGGGATCGAGCTCAGCTTCTCGGGACAGGGTGTGGAGGCGCCCGACGGGACCAGGCTTCAGCGAGTGGGTCTCAAGCCCGACGTGCTGGTGCGGCCCACCCTCGCCGGCCTCCGAGCGGGCCGGGACGAGGTACTCGAACGGGCGCTCACGTGGGTCCGAGGGCGGCTCGCAAAAAGCCGTCTATGATTCGCTGAGGGACTCCATCGTCCGAACGTCCGCCCAGGAGCTTGACATGGCAGACCGGGATCCTTGGCAGAACTTGACACGGTATTCGATCGCGGCCGTGATCGTCATCATCGTTCTTTGGATCATCTACGCGCTCACCGGCGGTCAGTCGATTCCCAAGCCTTCGCCGACGGGGGACACGGTCGCAGCGCCGGTCGGGCGCTAACGCCGCAACGTGGCGTCGAGCAACGCCGGCAATGTCTGCCAGTGGCGCTCCGCCGCAGCCGGATGGTAGGCCAGGTGGTCGGTCAGCACGAAGCCGTGTTTGGCCGGATAGGTCTCGATGGTGTGTTCCACGCCAGCTTCGGTCAGGGCCTGCTCCAGCCGCTGCTTCATCTCATCAGTGAAGGACGAGTCCTCGATGGCGCCGGCGACGTAGACGCGTGCCCGCATCCTGGGCGCGAGCCGGTGGGGGCTGTCGGGCGCATCAGTCGCGAGCCGCCCGCCATGGTACGAGGCGGCGGCGGCGACCCGATCGGGGAAGGTGCCGGCGGCGGTGAGCGACATGAAGCCGCCGAGGCAGTAACCGGTGGTGCCGAACTGACCGGGCCGAACGTCGGGCTGGGCGGCGAGCCAGTCGAGGCAGGCGGCGGTGTCGGACATGACGTTGGCTGCTGTCGCGAGCGCGAAGAACTTCTCCATGAGGACCTTGCGCTGCTCGGGGTCGCTGAACACCGTGCGGGCGTTCATCGGCCCGTAGGGGCCCGAGCGGTAGAAATAGTCGGGGAGCAGGACGAAGTAACCGTAGGTGGCCAGACGCTCGCCCACGGCGAGCATGGCCGGGCGGATGCCGATGCCATCCATGAACGTCAGGACTGCGGGCCAGGGACCGGAAGCGGGCGGGCGGAAGACGTAGCTGCGGCAGGTACCGTCGCTGGTGGGGATCTGGATCTCGCTCATCGGATTAGCGGCTCTTGCGCGCCTGAGCATCCACCTCGGCAACCCGTCGGGCGGCCTCAGCCCAATCGACGGCCGGTGCGACCTCCCGATCAGCCAGCGCGAGGGATGCCAGGGCCCGCTGCACCACGACGTCCCCATCCGGCAAGGCGAGCCCCAGCTCGAGCTCGGCTCGACGGCAGAGTCGCTCTTCTCGGGCCTGCTGCCCCGGCGACCGGGTCCGGCACATCCGGGCAACCCGGGCATGCGTCGCTTCGTGGACGATAGAAGCGGCGATCTCCGGGAGGGCATGCCGAGGATTGACCGCGAACGTCAGCTCCACCAGGCACTCGCGCGAGTCCGGGAAGAACGCGCCCCGGCAGGCGAAGCGCTGGACCACGAAGCCGGCGACATCCTGGCGAAGCCGCCGGTAGCGCCTGGGCGCATACGTAGCGATGAGATCCAGCGCCGCACTCAGGCGCTGAATCACGTGCTCGGTCTCGATGTCCGGACGGGTATTCTCGATGCGGACAGGTATGCCGTCGACCACGCGCTGGTCGCTCACTCGTCGAATCCCTTGATCACAAGCCAGGTCGCGAGGGTGATGTGGCTCAGAGCCATCGGGACGCCCATCGGGGTCACGAGGCCCAGACCGAGGAATCCCCGCAATGGAATCCCGCTAAAGTGCAACATAACGGTTATCAGTCCGAAGACGGCCACCGCGCGCGGCACCAGGGAGAAGCGGTACAGGATGCTGTAGAGCAGTAAGATCCAACCATCGATAGCCAGCAGCACCGAGTAGTGCGACCACCTCCTGGTCGTGCCGACCAGAGCGGCAAGCGACTGAAACAGCTCATCCCCACCCTGGTCGCCTGCCTGGCTGTAGCTCTGGCTCAGCGACAGCATGGACAGCACGTGGACGTTGTCGACCGCCTGTAACAGGAACATGATCACGCTCGCGGCCAGGAGCCACAGTGCCATAGCTTCGCTGTATCGATGAAAGACCCGAAATGCAGTGATGGTGATGCCGATCGTCAGCGCGCAATTGGCGAAGAGGAGAAACACAGCGACTCTGACCTGAGATGACGACTCCACCGCGTGGACGAGGTAGTTCTGGGGGCCGGTCGTCAGCGGCAGCAACAGCACGAATGGCACGATGAGTCCCGCCAACTGCAGAAACAGCAGCGTCCCGATGATTCTGCCCGTGCTCTTCGCGGGCCTCATCCTGGCATCATCCGGCAGGCCGCGCCGGCGGCTCGAACGCCGAGTCCGGCACCGCGTTCAGGCGGAGGTCGGTGTAATCATAGACATATCGGGCTGAGTCCTGCGCGAACACGGCGTGACGAAACAACCGGACGCCGTCGACCTGCTCCCACTGGGCGAAGGTGACTACCACGTCAGGTGGCCCCACGCCAGTATGGTTCACGAGACGCAGGCCCATCGGGAGGGTGTCGCGAGCCCGCAGGTAAAGCGTCGCCGGCGCGCCCAGATTGTCGCGAAACCCTACCACGAGCGCAGCCTCTCCCCCCCACTGTTGAGCGCCATGGCTGCGGGGCTGCCCCCACCGCGTCACCGGCGCGAGCGTCAGCATGTGCAGCTCGTGGCCCCGTACCACGCTTCGGGTGGTGTCGTCGAGCTGCAGCAGGCTGTCCGCTGCCTTGTCGTAGGTCCAACCTCCCGCTCTCCCTATCCCAGCCAGGAGATGCTCGCCCAGCTCCAGGCGAACGCGGCCATCGCGGGCCGACTGGACTACGGTCCGGAACCTCCTCGAGGGCCCGGTTACCGCGGCAGTCGCGCTGAGCGATTGGACCCGTTCGGTGTCGCCGAGAGCCCGGCGCGCTCCCGCCAGCAACTGGTCGGCCTGGGAGGCGGCGCAGCCGAAGATGCCGGAGCCGAGGATGAAGGCAAGCCCCGCCGCTGGGAGGGATGTGGACACGGGGCCGCCAGGCCGTTACGGGGTTTTCTCTCGGCTGAGCCGCGCCAGCGCCGCGCGCGCCTCAGAGACGTACGGTTGCAGCTCGGGATCGGCGTGCCGCCACATATCGACGACGAACTCATACGAGCCGACGGCTCCATCACGATCGCCCAGGCGCTCGGCGATCTTGGCTTGTTCCAGCCTCTGAAGCACGTAGAGAGGTCCTGGCGAGTTGTGCCAATCAAGGACCGCCGCAGCCGCAGAATCCTTCCCCTGCGACTCCAGGAGCTTGGCCCATAGTTGGTTGGTTTCGGCCGTCGGAGGCAGGCGAGGCAGGATTCGCAGTGCTGCGACCGTGTCCCGTCGGGCCAGGGCAAGGTACATGGATCCGAGGTCGGCTGTATGGCGAGCAGCCACGGCGTCCGGTTTCGAGCGGGCCCGTTGGATCGCCGTCGGGATCAAGACAGTGTCGCCCTGGATGCCCCACCAGGGAAGCGAAAACACGACGAGAGGAAACTCGGTTCCCTTGACCCAACGCCGAAACACGGTTTGCGCGGTATCCTTGGGCACGGCTCCGAGCTCTGCCAGTTGAGGGAAGAGTTGAGCGGAGCCGTCATCCGCCAATGGCTTCGTCCGAAGCGCCTCGTACGCCTCCCGCAGATGGCCGCGGGCGGCCAGGCTCCAAGCCAGCGAGTTGCTGGGCCGCGGATCGGACATCGGCACGCGCCGAGACTCCGACTGCACCAACATTCGAGCCAGCCAGACAGCGGTCTCTGTCGAATCAGCGCAGTTTCCGACCATCCCGACCAGGTCACTGAACATGTCTCGGGACAGGGTGTCGAGCATCGGCTGAAGCGCTGGACGCGCCTTGGGCGTACCCGCGATCACGCGGGCGAGCACGGGTGCAGCGGCCCGGGCCGCGGGCAGGTTGACACGAGCCAGACGCCTGGATCCCACAGGCTGGACGTACTGCTGGATGTACTGCAACGCGTGGCCGCAGTCCCCGCGAGCCAGGGTGCGCTCGATCGGATGCACGTACGCCTCCGCGAATGTCGAATCCAGCGCGATCGAGCGGTCGAACGCGTCCAGCTCTTCCTCCACAGTGGCTCCGGTCTCGAAGCCCGCGTGCTCGCGGGCCTCGCCGAGCTGGTACCAGACCTCCGGATCCTCAGGGTAACTGCGGGTCGCCGGCTCCAGGATTTTCGAAGCTCCTTCATAGCCGACACAATCCGCGGTCAGCAGAAGACTGTCTCGGGGGGAGAGTCCATGGTTGAAACGGCAAGCGCGGAGGTTGAACGGATGTGCCAGGTCGTCACCAATCCATCCGTGAGCGAGCGACAAGCGACGCATTGCAAGGGCAAAGGTGGTGTCGAGGTCCACGGCGCGCTGGAAGTTCGCGATCGCCGAGTCGATGTCGCCTCGCCGGAAATGTTGTTCGCCCCGGAGGAAAGCCTTGAGGGCCACAATAGACTTGGTGCCGACCGACGACAGGCGCGCGGGTCCGCGAGCCGACACGCCGAGATCACGCATGAACGAGAGGGAGAGCGAATCGGCCAGCGCGCTGAGCCGCTCAGCCTGGTCCGACCGGTCGAACTCGCTGCGACGGGTGCCGGTCGTCACGTCGAGCAGGGTCGCGCTCAGTCGGACCGAGTCGCGTCCCACCCCGACCAGCTGCCCGAAGATGGCGAGGCGCGCACCGGTGCGGCGGGCGAGGTCCTCTGCTGACGTGGGGTCCGCGCGACCGTCCCAGCGGCGCAGCACGGTGGTCGGGGAAACCGTGCGGAGCGGGCCCAGACCATCGAGCGTACGGGCGAGCACGTCCACCAACCCCTCGCGCCACAGGCCGAGCTTGGGGTCGAGGACCTCAAACGGCGCGACGGCGACGAGGTTGGCATCGAGCACGGACCTGGTGGCCTCACGCGAGTGCCACATGCGGGCAGCTATGGCTCCGATCCCCACCAGCACGGCCAGAGCTAGCCATACGGCGCGCCGGCGGGAGCGAAGGAACACCTTCCTCCCTGGGACCGTTCTCTCCCGCAACGGGGATTCCCGTCCAGCCCTCTGTTCCAGCGCGGTCGCGAACTCTTCGGCAGTAGCGAATCGATCCGCCGGTACTTTCTGGAGTGACCGGTTGATGGCCTCCTCGACATGCGCCGGCACCGATGGCCGCACAGTGCGGATTGCCGGGATCGGATCAATTGCGTGGCGGGCCATGATGGCCCTGGAGCTCGATCCCGTAAACGGCGGCTCGCCCCCGAGCAGCTCGTACAGCACGCAGCCCAGACTGTAGATGTCGGCTCGGCCGTCAACCAGCCCGGCGGTGGCCTGCTCGGGGCTCATGTAGGCAGGGGTGCCCACCGAGAGCCCGGTCTCGGTGAGCCTCTCACCGCCGGCAGCGTCGATCGCTTTGGCGATCCCGAAATCGGCCACCAGCGCCTGCACCTTCCGGGAGGGCTCTCCCCTCGCTGCCGGACCGCCGGAGGTATCCTCGGCGAGAAGGATATTCTCGGGCTTGATGTCTCGGTGTACGACTCCATGCCGGTGCGCGTAGCCCAGCGCGCCTGCCGTCTGGAGAGCGATCGCGATCGCCGTATCAAGCGGCAACTGGACGTCGCGGCGCAGGCGGTCGCGCAGCGACTGGCCTTCGACGTACGGCATGCTGTACCAGAGGTGGCCGTTGGCTTCGCCGGAGTCGAGCAGCGGCAGGATATGCGGGTGCTGCAGTCGCGCCGTGACCTGGACTTCCTGCAGGAACCGCCCAGGACCGAGCGCGGCGGCCAGTTCGGGAATCAGTACTTTGAGCGCGACGGATCGATCGTGCTTCAGGTCGTGGGCGAGATAGACGATCGCCATGCCGCCACGGCCGAGCTCACGCTCGATGGTGTAGCGGGTGCGAAGCGAGTCCGCGAGTGTTGCCGGATGGCTGGACACGCTCTGCCCGAGTGAGGGATTGGTGTAATTTGACCCCTTGGACGGAGCAGCACCAGCATCGCTCCAATACCGTGTTGTCAACGGACATCTCGGAGTGGTTCAGCGGATACCCGCCGGACGCCCAAAGTGAACGATCTGCGATGGTCCGATTCCGTCTCGCTTCCCCTTAATGTGGCTGCGGACCTCCACCAGGAGCTGCTTCACGGGCCTGGCATCGGGGGAGTTGCGCACCACCTTGGTCAGCTCAGTCACCGTCTCCGCCGGCAGCCACAAGCTCGCTTCCCAGACCAACCGATTCAGCTTCTTTGGGTCGTACTGCCCGCTGGACCACTCGGCCAGGAGCTCGGCGATGACGGCCGCCTGTTCTCGCTGTTTGAACTGGAGTCGAAAGTCCTCCAGCCGCTTGTCATACACCTGTCTGATCGAGGATTCGAATCGCGCCTTGAGCCAGCTCGTGGCGATGATCTGCGTGATAGCAATGAGCGCGGCGTTTGAGAGTCCCAGCAGAAGAAAATCTCCGACGCTCATAGGTCTCTCCTCGAGGAACAGCGCGACTGGTCTTCAGCACGTGGCAGGCACTCACAATGGCAGAGAAGATGCACCACGGTTTGAGAGTCGTCGAGAGGCGGTAACGACCCACGCGGTGACACCGACGGTGACCGCGAGTGCGGCGCCGAACTCGCCGGTGAGCCAACGGGTAGGACCGGTATCCACCGTCACCGTGTCGAAGAACCCCTGGATGTACAGGTTGTGGCTGGCGTGCAGGAGGGCGGCCGGCCACACGCTGCCGGAACGCAGCCGCAGCCAGGCGAGGAGAAGCGAGAGCGAGAGGACCATGGCAGTGAAGCAGAGCAGCGCGTACCAGGTGGCGGTGCCAGCGTTGTAGTCCGCCAGGATGATGAGCGGCATGTGCCACACGGCCCAGATCACGCCGCTCACCAGCGTGATGCGGCCCAGCGACAGGGTTCGGGCGAGCGCCGGCACCAGGAAGCCGCGCCAGCCCAGCTCTTCGCCGGTGGCGGTGAGCACGCCGTGGATTGAACCCAGAACGACAAAGGCCGTGACATTGCCGTGGAACCGCGCCGGGTCCGCTCGCCCCAGACCCGCGAGCCACACCATGGCGTACGCCGCGGTGGCATAGCCGATTGGCAGGAGATAGGCGAGAACCGCCCAGCGGATCCGGCCCAGGCGCCAGCCCTCGCCCCGCACGTTACCCTGGAAGATGAGCCGGGTGACGAGCGCGCTCAGCCCGGGACACCACATCAGCCCGTACACGTAAGCGCCGCCGTGGACGCTGAGGGTTCCGGCGGCGATGATCAGCCACCAGAACACCCCGCTCGAGGCGAAGGTGAGGCCGAGAAAGGTCGCCAGCGGCAGCGCGAGCAGCGCCACTGTCATGGACCTCGAATCAGCCGCCGCGATCCGGGTCGGCGCCTCCATGGTGCTGGCCTTGACAACCCCCATCCGGAACTGCATCTCCACCAGATTCCCAACACCTCCACCTGGAGAGATCCATGTACATCCTGGTCCAACACACCATCACTGATCCGGCCACGTTCTGGAATGCGGCTGATCCCAACGCCCTCTCCCCGAAGGTCAAACTGCACCACAGCTTCCCCACTCCGGACGGCGCCCGGGCGGCCTGCATCTGGGAAGCCGATTCGGTGGATACCCTTCGGGATCTGCTGGAGCCCATGATCGGACGCTTCAGCCGCAATGAGTACTTCCCAGTCGAGAATCGGGAGGGGGTCGTCCGTCCGTCACGCGTGGCGCCGGCCGCGGCTACCGCAGGGCGTTAACGCATACCGTCATTCGTCGCCGGGCTCGCGACGCCGCACCGTCACCGCCCGGCCGCGGATGATTGGCTAGACCCTCAAGGGACCGCCCTCGCCGGCTCGAACAGCTCGATCAGGTTGCCCGAGGGATCCTGGAGCAGGGCCTGGGAGCCGCCGATGCCGGTGATTCGCTCGCTGCGAAAGCGCACCCCGGCGCCCCGGAGGGTCTGCACTCTCGCGGAAAGATCCTCCACTTCCAGTTGGAAGCGGTTCCAGCCTCCCGGCTCCGGGCGCCGGCCATCCGGCAGAATTTGCCCACCGCCGCCCTGTTCGCTCGGCACGCTCAACAGAAGGCGGAGCTCCCCTCGTCGCAGCATGGCGAACGTGGGGGCCGGGTGCAGCTCGACGGTAAAACCCAGGTGCTCGGTGTAGAACGCCAGGGCGGAGTCGAGATCGGTAACAATGTAGCGGACGGTGACGATAGCCATAGGAAACTCTCTGCCGTCGTCAGGCATGACCTCGAAGCATGCAGCTCACACCGAGCGCACAGACATACAGCCCAATCCCGAACACCACATGGGTCATCAGGCTTTTCAGTCGGGCCTGCGTGGGATTGGGGGTTCTGGATGACGCAATGCCGAGGCCGAAGGACGGCTGCAGGACAAAGAAGGGAAACACCACGGTGCCGATGCCAAAGAGCAAGGCAGGCAGCACCGTTGGCCGCGCAAGCCAGTCCCCTGACATCAATCCGACGAACACAAGCGCGAATACCACACCAATAGTGTAGTGGGCAATCCAGCCGACGCTGCACTCCAGGGGTTTCTCTGGCGCGCTGGCGATGCTCGCGTGCCTGAGCGTGCCCGCCGGGATGTGCTGTAGCCAGCGTCCGAGCAGGCAGTAGTTGAGCGATGGAATGCTGAAGGTCCGCTTGAGGAGCAGATTCCACAGGTCCATCAGCAGGGTGGCGCCAAGGCCAATGGCAACCGCACCAAGGATGGCGTTTGCCTCAAGGATCATGGTCCGGCGCCCGGCGCTGGCAGGTCCTCCTGCTTACTGGACTCGAAGGACCGCCCACATACCCATCGTGGAATGGCGGGGGAGAGAGTCGCCGTTCCGGAATTCGCACAGCAAACCGTACACGTCGCCGGGGGCCAACGGAATGACCACCTGTTCCCGAGCCGGTGTGCCCGGAGGGGTGATGAGAACGGCCCCGGAACCGGCGTACGCGCTGTCCGGAATCGGACCGGCAGCCAAGAGCTTGGCAGCCCGCTCAGGACTCGTGCCTTTCCGGAACTGGAACAGTTGTACCTCGTGCAGCACGCTGCCGTCATTGATGAAACGGAAAACCGTTCTCCCGGCGGGAACGATCGCAGGGGCCGCAAACGCGTAGTCCTTGCCGTGGATCTCCACGGTCCGAGCGGACTGGGTGCACCCGACGGTCGAGAGAAGAGCCACGACCCACGGGAAGCGACTCACCGCCCAGCCGTTTCAGAAGTCTTGGGACCCTCGAAGAGGTCCGTGTAGATGAACCGCCAGCGTTGCTCGAAGTAGAGCATGCCGAACTCATCCACTCCCGAGGAAACCCCGCTGCACCGCGGAACGGACACGTCCGCCCAATCGCCATCGACGTGAATCACGGCCTCAGTGACCATGGGTGAGGCATTCGAAGGGCACACTCGCGGCGCCGCAGCTCGAGGCGACGAGGCACGGCTGCGGGTTCGGTCCCGAACCACCATCTGTTGGTCCCCTGGCGCTCCCCGGCGCTCGAGCAGCTTCGGGGACAGCACGTATGCGGACAGGGCGTCCCAGTTCTGATTTTCCAGGTTTAAGTAGAAGGCACGGAGGACCGCACGGATTTGAGTGCCAGCGGAGTCCGTGGGCACGAGAGCTTGCTGCGCGGTCGCGGGCCGGGCCCATGCCATCAGCAGCAGGCCAACCGCCAGGACGAGACGACGCCAAACCGCGAACCCGCTAATCGCCATCCACACTTCGGAAATACCTCCGTCTGCGGATATGCGATATCTATCCCTCCCCCCGCCGGCAGTCCACTGCCGGCCGCGCCCTTGCCTCCGCCAACAGCTGTTCCCACGCCGCCCTGACTTCAGGGACCTGCCAGGTCGTCTCCCGATAGCGCCAGCTGATGAAGGCGCAGCTTGCCGGATGGTTCAGGGCGAGGGTGCCGTACCGCAGGAGATCCGCCGCGGTGCACGCCCCCGCCTCAGTCCCGTAGCAGTTTTCCACGTTGACGCCCATCACCACCTTGAGGCCCAGCCGGCCGGCGATCTTCGCCGCGCGATCGTAGTACGCCTTGGCATCGCCCTTTCCCGCATGGTACTGGGCCCAGGTGTAGTCGAGCAGCGGCCCGAGCCCGGGAAATGATGCCACCCAGTCGGGGACAGTCCGGACCCCGAGGGGTAGCCCGGGCAGCCTGGTGCGCGCATAGGCCGCCCAGGCGGCGACTTGAGCCTGGGTAATGGTCTTCCCACCCCAGCAGCTGCTGCAAGTGTAGTCGTCTGCCAGGTTCATCCCCAGGATAGTCGCCCGATACTTCCGGAGTGTGTCCGCCGGGAGCACCGCCGCATACCGATCGGTGAGCCGCTCGGCGCTGTCCACCGAGAAAACCCCCTTCGCCAGCGCGTTGGTGGTGAGCATCCGGCGAGGTGGGACGATCACCAGCCGCACCCCGCACCTGGCCGCCAGCTGAATGCGGCCCAGCACCGAGCTCGGGGTGAGCGTCTCCATCGTCCCCGAGTTGAGCCGGCCACAATAGAGGTTGGCGGGCCAGGAGCTGAGTCCGGCCGCGAACCCCATGGTGTCGGACTTCGGTTGGGGCGGGGTGGTCGAGCCTATCCGCACACTGTCCACCGTGCGCAGGCTGTCCACCCGGTGAGCGGTATCGAACACGATCCGCGGCAACAGGGTCATGGTCACGGTGTATTCGGTGTGGCCGAAGACGGTGAAGTCCCCGCTCGCGAAGGTCCACGGAATTGGAGATGCGGTCTGCGCCGGAGCCGGGCCCGGGCTGGTGAAGCCGAGCACGAGGATGGTAAGGAACAAGGGACGGGACATGTCGCGCGCCTCCGGCGTCAGTAAGTCAGTAACCTCCGTCTTGCATGATGGACGTACGAGCGGAGCGCCTCGTCGCATCCGGCGTGCCAGGAGATGCATCAGCGGGTCGAGCACATTCGTCCAGCACCACTGTCCCCGTTCCGGTACACCTGTCCTCCACAACTGACGCACCCCCAGGTTTCAACGGCACGCGGGCCGCGGATGCACGACGCTTTCGCGGGTGCACCAGCCCTCCGTTATCGCAACAGAGACGACGCCGAGGTCAGAACCGGAGGACGGCGGAGCGCAGGATCCCCCGCCGGCCGACGGCGAGGTTCGGGCAGCATGAAGCGGAGGGGCACACTTGAGACCTGCTTGATTGGCGGCGTCCAGAATGGACCCGGTGCTCAGCGTCCCGTCGCCGACTGCCGAGGACTATTGGCGCGCACTCGACCGACCGCCGGCGTGGCGACCAACGCCGCCGGCCATTCGATCGCCGATGTCTTCGGCGGGCGCTCCGGGCTGACTACTGCTTCGCCGCCGGTGCGTTCGAGCTCCACATGTCGTACACGATCTTCCACGATCCGTCAGACTGCTTCTTGAGGATCTCGAGAAACTTTCCTTCGTCGGCGGGGGGTGTCTTAGCGCCGGCCTTCTTCGGCGTCGGGGTCGCGCGCCACGTACCGACCGAATACGCCAGGTCTCCACGGCCCTCCACCGCCGTGGTCGTCAGCTCCATCTTGGCGGGATAGGCGCTGAGCATATCGGCGTTGTATTTCCCCACACCCTCTCCTTTGACATTCTGCTCGTTCGGAGGGAGCAGTGTGGCATCCGACGCATACACCGCGGTGAGTGCCTTGGCGTCACCCGCGGTAGCCGCCCGCGCCCATTCCGCATCCACCGCGCGGATCGCGGCCTCATCCTCGGCTGATAGGCCAGCCGGGGCCGCGGCGGTCGCGGTGGACGCGGCGCCCTCGCTTGAGGTCTGGCTCTTGGGAGCAGGCTGACAGGCGCTGCAGAGAGCGAGAGCGGTGAGAATCACGAAGTGTCGCATGGAGACCTCCTGAGGGATGACTGCGCTCATTGACGTCGCGCCGCGGCCTTGTCTAATAAGGTCTTTGCCTGGGCGATGGTGAGGGCCTTGGTCGGGCTGGTGAACGCGACCGAGAGGATCTTGCCTTTCACCCCACCGGCGCAGGAGGACAGAATGGTCCCCTGCTTCTCGCCGGCCGGCGGGGTCAGGATCGAGCACCAGGCGTCGCTGAACGCCCTGCTCTCTTCCTTATAGTGTGCCTTGCGGAGGGCGTCGATTCCGGGGTTCTGCCTCGCGGCGTCCGCGGCGCTCATGTTGGGCGGCAGGTGGCCGAGGCTGAGGGCGACCTGGCCCTGGTGGGCCGGCACGCTCCAGAGGCAGGCGAGCACCCGTTCGCCCTTCTTGCCCGGGACGTCCGTGTCCATCGGGTGGGGCTCGCTCGGCTTGGTACCGGTCGCGGCCTGGATCTCCGCCGCGGTCAGCAGTGAGCAGGCGGACTGCTGGGCGGCACCGACCCGGGGCAGCAGAATCAGCAGGCCCAGCACCAAGCCGAGTGACTTCATGGTAAACCTTGTCATCGTCGCAGGAAGGCGGCGACCTTGTCATTGATGAAGCGCCTGGATCCCTCGTCACCTCCACCTCCCGCCACATGACCCCATAAAGAAGGAATAGGGACCAGCTCCACCCGGGGGATGAAGCGCGCTTCGGCCCGGGCGTCGGAGACCGGAAAGTAGAGATCGGTCTGCACTGGCATATAGAGCACCCGCGCGCGGATGGACCGGAGCGCCTTCTCGGTGCTGCCGTTGAACCCCGGGCTGGTGCCGACGTCGTGCCGCTCCCAGGTGCGGGCCTGCAGGATCAGGTCGTTGGCATCGAGCGTAGCGAAGAGGCTGTCGGAGAAATATGCCATCACCGCCTGGAAGGTGTCGCCCGGCGGCCAGGTGGGCCCCCGCCAGAGCTCGTCGTGCCACCACTGCTGCGAGGTGAGCCAGGGTGCCCAGACCAGACCGAAGAGATGCAGCCCCTGCTCGGGCGGCGAGGTATAGTTACCGTCCTTGAATTCGGGATCGCCGGCGAGCGCGCCGATCTGCGACTCGAGCCGGACGATGCCGTGGGGCCAGCACCGGGCCGTGCCGGCCAGCGCGACGATGCGGTCAACGTAGTCGGGGTAGCTCACGGCCCATTGAAACGCCTGCTCTGCGCCCATCGAAAAGCCGAGCACCGCAACCAGGTGGGTGACGCCAAGCTCGTCCACCAGGAGTCGGTGGACGGCCTGCACGTTGTCGCGGATAGTGGCTCGGGGAAAGCGAGGGCCGTGAAACGGCTCGGGCGTGTTGCTGGGCGAGGAGGAGTGGCCGTTGCCGAAGAGCTCGGTGGCGACCAGGAAGTACTTGGTGGTGTCGAGCGCCAGGCCGGGGCCGATCAACCAATCGTTGTCGTGGTGGTCCGCCATGTAGCTGGAGGGCAGGACGATGATGTTGTCCTTCCTGGCATTGAGGCGGCCGTAGGTGCCGTAGCTCACCTTGGTTTGCGGCAGCGTCGTCCCGTCCTCGAAGGTGAAGCTCGGCAGGACGAACAGGTGGTGCGCGGCGTGATCGGCCCGCGCGGCCTGAGCCGCTGCTCCGTGAGGAACGAGCGCGAGGATGAGAGCTGCGCCGAGGAGCGTTGGTTTCAGGAGCCGTCGAATGTTGGGGCTGGGTTGAATCTGGCTGGCGGAAACGCTTCGGGTAAGCCCAGCCCCCATGCAGGGACAGTTGCAGATTACGCCGGCCTGACCATCACCAACGGCTATTGTCCATCGGGGCCGTGGCCTCCAGCTGGGTGCAGCATCCCCAATAGACCCGCTTCACGCCGTTCTTCTTCGCCTCCGCCAGGATGGACGACAGCAGGAGGCGGTCCTCCGGTCGAATATCGATGACTTTCCTGGGGTTATTGTCGGTGCTCACCTCGAAGACGCCGGTCGGAAATCCGGTGTCACCCCTGACCATGTAGTCGGGCACCAGTGAGCCCGCGCCCTTGCTCTTGTGCTTCTTGGCGTACGCGCCGGCCTCCCCGCCATGCAGGCCCCCGGTGAGCGCGTCCCAGAAGTCCCAGCCAAAGTCCATACCCATGATCGTGTTCTGCGGAGTATAGACCACGAACTCGACGCCTATCGGAACCATCGTCGTCCGGTACTCGAACTTCTGGGTTGGCGTGAACTTCTTCCGGAGTTTGCCCTCCGGCTCGATACCCCAGCCGTGAGCTGACACGATCCAATTGGCGGGCATGGTTGGACTCCTTGGGGGGTGAAGATGGGGGAATAAACTGCGGCGCGTTTTCCGCTCCTGCAAGATCAGGCTCCTCCCAACAGCGCAACAGCAAACCACGGAACTCACGACACCAGGACGTCAGTTCCGTGCCGCTTCCGGGTGTTACGTGGTCCGCAGGTTCGTTCCCGCAGCCTAGGTCGTGAGAAAGGCCCGGCGCCCTCTCGCTTCAGCGAGAGGGACGCTCGGGGGTGGGATGTGACGCGGGGCGGGTGTGCTGCAGCAGGACGAACGCGAGAACCAGGGCTCTCATTGTGTTCTCAACCTTTCCGGATGAAGCCGAGCACGGTGTCGGCCACACCGTCGCCATCGAGATCGTAGGTGAGCAGGATCGAGCCGTCAGTGGCCAGGCCCTGGAAGACCTTCCCATCCACCGTTCGTTGACTCGAAGGTCAGACCCTCTCCCTGGTCGCCAAAGCGGGTGAAGATGCCCTGGTTCACGATCTGGTAGACATTCTTGTCGTCCGACAGGATGATGGAAAACGCCCAGGTGTGGCCGGACAGGCGGAACACGCTGCTGGCCGTGGATTCCGTCGCTCGGAGGTATGTACGCAGCGTGGGTGGTCGAATTCTCACGGCCCACTTCGTCGGGGTGGGGCGTGGCGCTCAGTGTTCTGGTTATCGGTGTGGGAGTGGTTTGGAGAGGGAGAGGACTGGCCCTCGGAGGGGACTCGCAACGAGGGTGACGCGTCCTCCGCGTCCGGTGCGTCCTACCGAACCCGCACCGTCCTGAAGCTCGAGCTCCGGGGCTCCGCCCCATCGGTCGTCTCCCGCACCCACCAGCGATACTCCTTCTCCGGCAGAACCCTGGTTGGGTCCGCGATCGTCAGCGTCGTGTCGCTGGTGGTGTCGGTGAATGCGACGGCCCGATCGGGCCCTTGGAGCTCGACCACGTATCGCGCCGCACCCCGCAACGGGTGCCAGGCGAACGTGAGCGGCCCGGTGACGGAGGCGTTGGCCGCCGGAGTGGCCAGGGCAATGTCGTCCGCGCCGCCGCGCTCGAGCTCGGGACCGCGGCGTCCCTTCAAGACCAGCACCGTGCCCGCGACCAGAAGCAAGGAGGCGGCGGCGGCGAGCGGTGCCGGCCGAGCCCACCAGGCTCGGCGGGCGATACCGGCGGCCTCGTGCTCCGCCGCGGCCTCATTCACCGCGGTGAGCCACTCGTAGTCCCGATGACAGGCGGCGCAGGCCATCACGTGCTCCAGGGTCGCCAGGCGCTCCTCTTCGCTCCCCTCGGTTCGTACCACGGCGAGAATCGCCTCGGGCGAGACGTGCGATTCCGCCTCGCCGGCGACGCCGCTCTGCTCCGCCACCCGACGGGAATAGAGCTTCCGGAGCCGCCCGATATCGGTCAGGTCTGACTGTTCCATTTCACCCCCTGCGCCTGCAGGCACTCCCGCAGCTCCGCCAATCCGCGGTAGAGCAGGTTCCGGGTCTTGTCCGGCGTCCATCCCATGACCCGTGCGATCTCTTCTCGTGAATGACCCATCAGATGCATCCGCACGACCGGTCGGCGGGACAGTTGAATGGTCTCGATGGCTTCCTCGACCTGTCTGGCGAGCTCGGACTCGGCCAAGTCCTGATCGGGACCGGACACCTCGTCCACCTGGTCCTCGTCCTCGATCGATACTGTCTGGTCAGCGCGTCGTGCCCGCCGGCGGCGCAGCAGGTCGATGGCAGCGGAGAGAGCCGTCCTATGGAGGTATGACGCAGGGATGCTCTCAATATGCTCACCGGCCCCCGTCTGCTCCCCATGAGCCCGCCACAGGCGGATGCGGACCTCCTGGAGCAGCTCATCGGCATCGGCGGCGGAAAAGCGATAGCGCCAGCAGACGCGCCGAAGAATGCCGGGGAACTTCCCGAGCGCGCGCTCCAGGGCCGCCGAGATCGAATCGGGGGCGGCGGACATGCGGGCAAGCTAGGGTGCTACGGGCGCTTGGGCAAACGGGTCAGCCTGCCCCTGACTTACCCGAAGAACTGCGCATCAGGGACGCGGAGCGTACGAAGGTCGCGCGGAATCCGGAGGAAGCGCTAGGAAGGTCCCGCCACCAGGCGCTCGAAGCGGGGATTGCCTCTGAGAGGCGCGAAGTTGGGATCGATCTTGAGCCAGTCGCCTGAGACGTAATAGGGAGCCTTTAGCACCAGCTCGAGTTGGTCGAGCGCCTTGTCGGGCTCCCCCACCAGCAGATAGATGCGGGCGAGCTGGTGCTCGAGATACGGGCCGACGTAGGCGTCGCGCCTTGTCGGAAGAAGGGCAACTGCGTGCTGACCCTGACGGATTGCGACCGCTTTGCGCCCCAGGTAGGCATAGGCGAGTCCGAGGAACGCGTGCCCTTGTGCATCTGCCGGGGTGGCTCTCAAACTTTCTTCGTATGCCGCGCGGCCGGAATCTGCATACGCCCGCGCCTTGGCCAGGTTGCCTCGGACGGCATAGGTCTGCGCCAGCACCATCGCCCAGATGGTCCGCTCGTTGTCGAAGGCACCTGGCGTGAGCCGGAGCAGCAGTTGCTGCTGGCCCTCGTCCAACAGCCAGTAAAGCTCCAGGTAGTTGGCCGCGACTGCGACCAGTCTGGTCGGGCTCACTTCATCGGGCGCGCCGTTAAGGGTGACACGTGCGCGAGCAAGGTCGCCCTGCGCCAGCGCCACAGTCGCCAGGTCCAACCGCGCGATCAGATTCGCCGGCAGAAGCTGGACGGCTCGATTGAATGCCTGCTCTGCCCTGGGGTAGTCGCGGGTGTAGAGGTACAGCTGACCCAGCTGGTCGGCAGTTGCACCTGAGCGAGGATCCAGCCGGGCGGCCTGCTCCAGATGCCCGCGCGCGGCATTCCAACGGCCCAGCGTGAGCTCGTCGAAGCCCACAGCCGTGAGCAGCTCGGCGTTCCCTGGCGCCAGAGCAAGGGCCGTACTGTCCTCGATGTAGGCGCGGGAATTGTCGGCGAGCACGTGACTGTAGTACGCTCCCAGGGCCTGATGGCCCTCGGGCCGCATAGGTGCCAGCGCCAGGGCACGCTGGGCTGCGCGGCGAACCGCTTCCAGCCTCGCAGGCTCACTGGCGCCCCCGATATACAACGCCGCCTCCACTTGGGCCAGCCTCGCCCAGGCCTGGATGAAGCTGGAATCGAGTGCAACTGCCTGCTCATACGCTGCAACCGCCTGGCGAAGACTCGCAGGGTCGAGCGCAACACCGGGCGCGCTGACAGCAGTCGGCACTGCCCGTGCCGCGGCGGCCTCGCCCTGGAGAAATGCTTCGTACGCGGGCAGATTCTGGGTTGGAGCCGCCGACAATCCCCGTTTGGTACTGTCCCCAAGCGCCACATTCAAGGCTCGGGCTACCTGTTCTGCGATATCGGCTTGCACCTGGAACACGCCGGTCATCGCGGCGTCGAACGACTGACCCCAGCGGGTTTCTGGGGCACGACCACGTCGCAGGTCCACCAGCTCCGGAGTCACCCGCACTCGGCTAGCGCCACCGGGAGCCTTCTCCCATTGGACCGTGGCGGTAAGCAAATAGTCGACGCCCAGCTCGCGAGCGATCTGAAGGGGAGGTTTCCTGGTCTGCCGGTATTCGCTCGAGCTCTCCCGCGCAATCACCGCCAGGCCGGAGATCTGGGTCAACTTGGTCCGCACGTCGTTGGCCACGCCCTCCGCGAAGTAGGCATCGCCGGCATCGCCCAGATTCTCGAAGGGGAGCACTGCCAGCCGCTTCGCGCCATCGGCGACATCGTCCCCATCGCCACGACTTCGCCGCCAGGCAAAGAGGACGCCGAGCCCGACGAGAAGGCCGAGGAGCAGGGCTATGGCGGCCAGGGGGAGTTGACGGCGCATCCGCTGAAACTGGACCGACGAGCCCGTAGTTGAGCCTGCCGCCAACCCCGGCGGCGCTTGTATCGCTCGGGCGAACTCGGCCACGCTGGTAAACCGATCGGCTGCGATCGGCGCCAGTGCCCGGGTGACCGCCTGCTCCAGGCTCTCCGGGATGCTCGGGCGCGCGTGGTGCAGGTGCGGCACCTCGCCGCTGAGCCGTTTCGCGATGATGGCCTGTGCGGTGGGGCCGGTGAATGGCGGCTCCCCTGCCAGCATCTCGTAGAGCACCGCGCCCAGGCTATACACGTCGGTGCGGGCATCGAGTGCGCGATCCCCTGCCCCCTGCTCCGGACTCATGTAGGCCGGCGTGCCCACGCTGATGCCAGTCTCGGTCAGCCGTTCGTCGCCCGCGCTCAGCTCGCGTGCGATGCCGAAGTCCGCCACCAGCGTGCTGCCGTCGGTGGTGAGCAGCAGGTTCTCCGGCTTGATATCCCGGTGGATCACCCCGTGGTCGTGGGCGTACTGGAGGGCCCGGGCCGCATCGGTGGCGATCCGCAGGGCGTCCTCCATCGGCAATTGCCGCTCCCGGTTCAGCCGCTCGCGGAGACTCTCGCCCTCCACATAGGGCATGGTGAACCAAAGCTGGGAAAGTCCCTCGCTGCGCTCGGGATGAACCTCGCCTGAGTCATGCACGGCGAGAATGTGGGGATGCTGCAGGCGGGCGACGGTCTCGATCTCCCGATGGAACCGCTCAGGACCCAGCGTCTGGGCCAGCTCGGGGTGCAGCACCTTGAGCGCCACCGGCCGCTTATGTCGGAGGTCGTGGGCCAGGAACACGGTGGCCATGCCGCCGCGACCCAGCTCGCGTTCGAGCCGGTAGCGATCGACCAGCGCCGCCTGGAGTCGCTCCCGAAGGTTCACGCTCAATTGGGTTGGGGTGGTGCTCAAAGGTTCAGCGTGGTTCGCGCGTGGTCAAGTGAGAATCCCGCCTCGACCCCTGCGCATTCCCCGTTGCGAGGCAGAGCCACGATCGACCCCGACCTCAACTTGGAGACAACAGGTATGCGCAGACTGCTACTCCTGACCCTGGTGCTGGTTCTGATGGCCGGCACCAGCACGGCGCAGGCGCAACATCACAGATCTTCGCGCAAGAGCGGCACTGCCACGGGACTGATGCTGAACCTGCATGCCTTCGCCATGCCCGGATTCTCGATCAGCGGCGCCGACGTCGCCGGCAGGATCGCGACCTCCATGGGGCCAGGTCTCGGCGCGCAGATCGGCTACGCCGTCGCCCCACGCTTCCGGCCTAGCCTGGTCGCTCGGTCGCCGATGAGGGGCCCGATCCGGGAAGTGGCGGTGTTCTCCCGCCATGACTCTCACCGTCGAGGAGATCTTCGATCGAGCCGTAGCGATATAGTACCGTGCCGCCGGCCTTGGGCAGTCCGCCGGTGTCGGCCGTGGGCCCGTAGGTCGAATACAGCGACAGCCCCCAGGCACGAAGATTGGCCGTGAGCTGTCCCCGGTGGTGCGCCGAGTGGGTGAATCGGCGCACCAGAACCCAGGCCCGTGAGCGGGGAGCGTCGAAGAACTTGACCGGCTCCTCGAACCAATCCTCCGGTTTGCCCGACAGCGCAGCCAGTCGATCGGCCGAGACCGCGGCATAGTGCTCGATGAATGCCAGTCGGCTCTCCTGCCCCGGCAAAACCGGCCGGCTGACCCCGATTCCCAGCATGGACGTCATCCAGCCATCCTCACTCATGCACTGATGAACCATGTGCTCGAGCGGACTGCGCGCGCGCGGCTCGGCGCGGTCGTGCATGCGGCCATCGGGGACCTGGGACCAGACGCTCAGCGTCTTGAGCCGCTCCGTCCGATAGGTATCCACCAGGAAATCGTATCTCATGGGCCGGTTGCGGCAGGAGTTTTCGGGAGATGAGCCAGCCAGTCGGCGCGCAGCTCCGCCATGGTCCGGCCCAGTCGCGCCTCGATCACCGGCGCAATATCGCCTTCGCGCATGTCGGGAAGAGCGACGCCAGGAAGGCCGTGCTGGTCTTTCCCACCAGGTACCTGGTGAAGGAATGGGCACAGGGATAGAAGATGGGTGCGACCAGCTGGCGATCGGGGGGTGTAGAGCGCCATAGGGGCGCCCGCCGCCCCCATGAACGGCAGGATCTGGGCCGCGTGAGGGTCTTGCAGGCGAGCGGCGCAGGTGCTGTCCACTTTCTCGGGGCCGCCCGACTGGAAGACGTCGTACTCGGGGAAGGCCAGCGTCGCCGCGGTCGTCTGGGCCACGGCGTCAGGCAGCCCTTCGGCAAGCCAGTCGGCAACCGAGTCCTCCACCCGCGCGGCCGCGCGCATGGGAGATGAAGCGATCGGCGGCGAGATAGTACTCTATCCGTCGCTTGCCCTTCGAGCCGCCGTCCGTGCTGATGCAGCCAGGAGACACGGAGCGAGTCGTCGGCGTCGATGTTGAGCGGCTGGGCCACCTGGGCCGACATCGCGCGCCAGCCATCGTGTCTGGCAGTCCCCAGCACCACCAGCAGAACGGCACGCCAGGAGCCACGCAGCTCACCGGGACAGCACGCCGTGGCTGACCAGAAAACGCTCGATCACGGGCCAAGGTCGCCGGCAATCGTTGTGGCCACACGGCATCAGATGGAGCTCCGACGCGGGCTGCGCCGCATGCAACGCTCGGCCGTGGACCACGGGAATGGTCTGATCGTACTCGCCGTGCAAGATGAGCAGCGGTCTCTCAAAGCGGCGCACCGCTGTAAGGTTGTCGAACCTGTCCCGAACCAGCAGACCGGGCGCGCCATAGCGAAGGGCAAACGCCCTGACGCTGGTGAAGGTGGACTCGAGGATCATCGCCGCCACAGCCCGCTCCTCGGCCAACGCGGCGGCGGCTCCGCCGCCAACCGAACGGCCGTAGGCGATGATTCGGGTCGAATCCACCGACGGCTGCCGGCGAGCCCAGTCAAATGCGGCCAGCACTGTCACGGTAATCGACAGCTGAGTGGGCCTGCCTCCCGAGCGGCCGTAACCGGGATACTCCACCAGCAGAACCGCCACACCCCAGCGCCGCGGCACCTCGAAATCGGCCGGCCAGTCGTCGATCAGCTCGCCGTTGCCATGGGTGAAGAGCAGCAGGGGCGCGGGACCACCGGGCCCAGCCAGCGGCGCGAGATACCAGGCTTCCACCCGACCCGCCGGCGTCTCCAGCCAGACAACTTCTGCGTCGGGCGGTCGAGCCGGAGCGCCCGCAACCGGTGGAGCGGGAAACAGAAGCGTGCGCTGCCAGTAAAACAGGGCGGCCCAGTAGACGACGAGCAGCCCCAGCAGCACCGTCGCCAGAACGAGAGCGGATCTCAGCACCGCGACTGCGAGCCAGGCAGTAAGTGATCAGCCGGCCGCATCCTGGTGGGTCACGCGCTGATACAGGAAGAGGGGCAAGGCGAGCGACACGCCCACCGTGAGCAGCGCTACCAGCGGCACCCACCGCCGGCGCATCGCGAGCCTGCGCCCCTCCACCCCCATGAAGACCAGGAGCACCACGGCAGAGACGATGACGTCCAGGCCGAAGAAGGCGCTGATCCGGTTGGCGAACAGTTGCTGCACGATGAGCCGCAGATCCAGCCCGTGCTCCTCGACAAACGGGAGAAACTGGGAATACGGCAGCACCAATCCGAGGACCGAGAGACAGAAGTAGAGATGCTTCAGCCTCATGACGACCTCCTGGCCGCCCTTCAGGGACGGGGTCCGATGCGCGCGGGCCGACGGCTGTCGCCCGAGCCGCCGGTCCCCAGCTGGCCGTCATCGTTCTTGCCCCAGCAGTAGGCCCGGCCGGCGGTAGTGACGCCGCAGGACAGTGCCTGGCCCGTGCTCACCGATGCGAAGGTCAGCGGCAGCTCGCGCGGGACGGCCCGGCCAGGGTCGGCCACGCGGACGGGAAGGTTGCTGCTGGTCCCGCTGTCGTTGCCCAGCTCGCCGTTCTGATTGCTGCCCCAGCAGTAGGCAGCTCCACCGGTGGCGACAGCACAGGCGTGCGTGTGGCCGGCGCTCACCGCCGTGAAGCCCTCGGCGGCGCCCGCTTTCACCTGGACCGGCACCGCGCTATTCTCGTTGGTCCCGTTGCCCAACTGACCGGACTCGTTCCTCCCCCAGCAGTACAGCTCCTTCGCCGTGGTGACCCCGCAGGTGAATCCAAATCCCGCATCCACCGCCGCGAAGCCGGAAACGTTGGCAACCTGAACCGGTGTCTGCCGCGCCTTCTGCATCTCGCCATTGCCGAGGTCACCTTCGGCGTTGTCTCCCCAACAGTACGCGGCGCCCCCGCTGGCCAAGCCACAGGCGTGAGCGTAGCCGACAGAGATGGACGCAAAGCGGGCGACGTTCTCGACTGGGACCGGCGTCAGGCTGGCCGAGGTGGTCGAGTTCCCCAGGCCAAAGGCGCTCGCGCCCCAGCAATGGGCCACACTGTCGGCGGCGACGCCGCAGGAGTAGCTGTAACCGCCGCTCACCGCGATCCAACGGAGATCGCCGGCCACTTGCGTCGGCGTCGAGCGGCCGCCGACGGGGTCCTTGGTGCCGTCGCCGATCTGGCCCTCGTTGTTGAAGCCCCAGCAGAAGGCCAGGGATTGATCGGTCAGCGCGCAGGAACTGCTCATGAGGCTGCTGCTCGCGGCGGTAAATACCAGCTTGCCGCTCACCGCCGCCGGCACTCGGCTCCCGGCTACGCCAGCCCGCCCCAAGCTGCCGAAGGCCTGCTCGCCCCAGCAGAATCCGCGTCCATCGGTGGTAATGCCGCAGGCAAAGTCATTGCCGGCCGTCACGGTCTTCCAGCCGATGACGGTCACGCGCGCGTCGGCTTTCGCACCTCCGACCTCCGCCGTGACCGTCGCGGCGCCCAGGCCGACTGCCTTCACCAGCCCCTGACTCACGGAGACGACCGCCGTGTCGCTGGATGTCCAGTTCACCTGGCGCCCACCGAGCGGGACCTTGCGCTTGGCGGAATCCTGAGCAGCAGGCGTGAGCCGGCGCTCGGCGTCCAGGCCAAGGCGAACGATGCGAGGTGTGAGGGTAAGCGATACGACAGGCGAGCTGCCGCCTTGAGCGGCGACAGGGTGGTTGCACAGGAGAACCAGCGCGAAGACGGTGAGCCCCAGACGCATGGGGGCCAAGCTACCGGCCAGTGGATACCGACGCCAGAGGAGGCCAGACGGGGCGGAGCTCGAGCACCAATGGGGCGAAGGGCGGCGGAAGCGTCACAGGCACGGCGCTCTGGAGACAGAACTCGGGCGTCGGTCCGAGCACCATCTGCCGGCACCAGAGCGCGCCGGCCGCGGAGGGAAGCAGGCGCTGCAGCGTGGAGAACAGCTGGTCGTAGCTCATGCCGGCCGACTTGCCGAACCAGGCGGCATGGGCCGGTACGGCATCTCCCGCGCTGCCGCGCCGGAGCCGATACAACCCCGCGGTTCCACTCTCGGCGGCGGAGGCGGCGGCATCGTGAGCCAGTTGCCGGGGCGCGGTGACGGCGGCCTGGTTCAGGGGATCGAGCGCGGCGGAATCGTTCACCAGATACCAGTCCTCGTACGCTTCACCGCCCGACGCGGCCCAGGGCGCGCCGCGAATTGCCACCGAACGCGAGCCGAGAAAGCCGGGGGGCGGTGCCGCCTGCAGGGCGGCATGAAAGCGGCGCTGGCGGTCTTCATACTCTTCGCGCGTCATCGCCTGCCGACGCCAATGCCAGAACACGTAAGCAAGCATGGTTGTCTACGGTCCCACCACCGGCTCGGCAATGATGGAGCGGGTCATACTATATTACGCGGACGGTCCCCCACATTCGCTCTCCACTCCCGTCGGGGACTGTGCCTCGGGAGACCTCCATGATACGCCCTCTTCTCGCCGCACTGGCGCTGGGCCTCGTCCTGATCCATCCGCTGCAGGCGCAGGACGCGGACGAGCGCTGGCAGGTGACCCTCAATGGCGACAAGTACGTCTGGGACATTCGTCTGGTGAAGCTGGACGGAGATACCCTCGTGGTCCGGCAGTCGGATTCCCTGCGGCGTCTGCCGGTGGCCGACATCACCGAAGTCCGGCTGATCCGCAAGACCAAGGTGGAGATCGGAGGGGCTGCCGGTGGCGGCGCGATGAGCGCGCTCATCGGCGGCGACGACGAAGTCTACGACCTCACCCCGCTCGACTTCTCCGAGCGGCTCAGGACCATTCAGAAGATCTTTCTCTACCATCCTGTGAAGCAGTAGTCGGCGCGAGTCACGAGCTCAGGACCTCGATGTCGGCCGGACTCACCGCCACCTCGCCGTGGCCGGGCACGTCCACCATCACCCGATCCTTCAGCGGTCCGTCCGGCGGGCGGCGCACCCGGGAGACCTCGACGATGTATCCGGTCTTCCCGGCGACCCGCGCAACTCCGGTTTGCAGCACCCGGGCCTGTCTGCCGGGGACACAGTCGTTGATGTTGGCCATGAGAACCCCGCTATAGGCTATAGGCTATCAGCTATCAGCTCGGTGGTGTCATCGCCTTCTCACTGCTCACTGCTTACTGCTTACTGCTCACTGCTTGCTGCTCACTGCTTGCTGCTCACGGCTTCCAGCCGTCGGATGGCGTCGCTGACGGCAGCTCGCACGTCTTCCCGTTGCACCCTGGGCAGGGCATCGCGAAGCTGCGCGAGGGCATCGTTCGGATCCAGCTCCTGTGACAAGGCGTCGAGCGCCCAGGTGCGGACCCAGGAGCGCTCGTCGTCCAAGCGCTGTACGATGGCGTCGGACGCCAGCTTCTGGCCGCGGGCGCCCAGCAGGGCCAACGCGACGGTCGGGAAGGGTTGCTGTCCGGCGATGCGGTCCAGCTCCGAGATCAATCCCGCGTCCGGATGCTGCAGCACAGCCACGATGGCGGCGTTCTGGATGGCGTCTCGATACGACGGCGTCGTGAGGCCGAGGAGGACGGCATCGCGGGATCCGTCGGGCGACAGACGCGCCAGCCCGGTCAGGGCCGCGGCGCGGACCTCGTAGCTCGGGTCGTCCTTCCACGCGCCCCGGACCAGGTCCCAGGCCGGCCGTCCGCCGACCGCGCCCAGCGCCTGGACCGTCGCCTCGCGCACTCGGGATGATGTGTCCCGCAAGGCGGCGGTCAGTGCCGGGAGCGCAACACTGGCGGGAAATCCGCGGAGCCACCCGGCGGCCGACGCTCGGGTGAGGTCGTAGTCCGCCGTCAGCGCCGCTCGGCTCAGCGCCGCTGCCGCCAGAGTGTCGGCGGTGCGTTGCCCGAGCTGCTGGATGGCCCAGTCCCGATTCCACAGGTCTTCCTGCGTTCCGAGCTGATTGGCCAGCCATAGGGTCGGCTGATCGAAGTCGAGCGCCTTGAGGATCGAGTTGTCGTCGTCGAAGACAACCATCGTGGGCTGACCCCGCACGCCGTCGATCCGGAAGGTCTGCTCCCGGCGATCGATCAGTCGGCGCGCGACCACGTCGCTCCCACCTTGGGCCGTGCGCACCCGGATGGAAACGGGAGCCGTGAAGACCTGGGGCACGGTAAAGCGAAATCCGCTGCTGTCGGCCTTCGCGGTATCGATCTGGGTCTGCTTCACGGTGAGGGTGAGCGAAGAGCCGGCCGAATCGTAGGCCGCCGATACCACGAACTGCGGGTAGCCCGCCTGATAGATCCACTGGGACCAGAACCAGCCCAGGTTGAGGCCGGTGGCGTCGAGCACAGCCTGGCGCAAGTCGTCGCTGGTGGCGGTGCCGTAGGCGTGCCTGGTGAGATAGCGATTGATCGCCGCCCAGAAGCGGTCCGGCCCCAGCAGCTTCTTCAGCATCTGCAGGACCAGGGCGCCCTTGGGGTACACGTTGTTGGAGTTGTAGGTGGCCAGCGGCATCCGCTTGCGGGCGTCGGTCTGGATGTACTTGCGATACTCGTCGATGTAGTAGTCGTCCTCCACCCGGCGGCCTCGCTTCACGCCCCAATATTGTCCCGGCATGAACTCCGCCATTCCCTCGTTGAGCCAGTAATTCGCCCAGTTCTCGGTGGTGACCAGATCGCCGAACCACTGATGCGCCAGCTCGTGGGGAATGAGCGAGTGCTGATACCAGGGGCGATCGAGATAGGCCCGGCGGTCGGGCAGCCAGTCCACCAGGGTGGTCGCGCTCACGTTTTCCATCCCGCCGATGAAATCGGCCACCGTCGTCTGGGCGTACTTGGCCCAGGGATACGGCACGCCGGTGAGCTTGGTATAGACCTCCATCATGTCGGGAGTGACGCCGAAGAGGGGTCGGGCGAGGGCGCTGTCCTCGGGGTAGACGTAGTACTCGAGCGGCACCTTGCGCCAGCGATCGGTGACCTTGACCAGTGGGGCCACGACCAGGGAAATGAGATAGGTAGAAGCCGGCCGCTCCTGCGACCAGTGCACCGTGTGCTGGCCGCCGGCGACGCGGCGATCGCTGACCAGTCGCCCGTTGGACACCACGGTGTACCGGGTGGGCACCGTGGCGACGAGCTCCCAGGTCTCTTTGTCAGTAGGGCCGCCGAAGGTGGGGAGCCACCGCGGATTGCCGTCGGTTCCACCGCCGCTGTACACCTGCTGCGGGCGATGCGGCCGCCCCGGCTCCTCCTTAAAGAAGTAGAGTCCCCTCCCCTGCTCCACTTTGCCGTAGTAGTTGACGGTAAAGCGCAGTGTGTCGCGGAACCCGGCCGGCCTGGGAAAGCGAACTACCAGGCTGTCGCTGGTGTGGGTAAAGTCGAGCTTGGCCCCCGCGGCACCGGTGACCGAGCGGACCTGGAGCCATTTGGCCATGTCCAGGATCAGGGAGTCCAGCCCCGGCCGGAGCGACACAGCCGTAGTCTTGATCGCGCCGTCGAAGGCGAGCGAGTCCCAGTCGAAGTTTCGAACCTCGATCCGCTGGTGCAGGAGATCGTAGTCGTGGGACCAGGTGTATCCCCCGCTCAGCACCCGCTCGGCGTTGGACTGGGCGGCGAGTGGGGCGGAAATCAGTGCCAGCAGCAGCGTGCTACGCAGGCGCACGGCTGGAAAGGGCGGAAAGGGCGGAAAGGACGGAAAGGACACGAGGGAAAGAATAATCAGTTAGGTGAGACTCGGATGAGGTGGGAATGAGCCCGGGCTGAGGCCCCGATCCTATGGTGGGCCGGGTTCACTGCCGTGCAACACCTCCAACTCCGAGGACACCATGAAGTCGCCATCGCCGCTCACCGATGCCACCGGTCTCGCCCTCTCTCTCCTGGCCGTCGCGGTCGTCGCCTGGAGTCCCCCGAGCCATTCCAGCAAGGTCGGTGGAACGTTCACCGGCAACGTCATCCAGCACGACACCATCGGTTTGGGCGACGCAGCCGGCCACGTGCTCGCTCTGAACCAGGCCAAGGGCACCAATCGCAGCACCGGCGCGACCGAGTACATGGATGGCGCCGACATCGTCAACTCCGAGCTCGCGGACCTGACCATGGGGACCGGCACGCACCAGGGATTCATCGTGATGGCGAAGGGCCCCGATAGCGCCTACACCCGCTGGAGCGGCAGAGTGACCACCCGGCTGTCGGCGGACAAGACCCCGATCACCACCTTCGAAGGGACCTGGACCAAGCAGCGCGGCACCGGCCGGTATACCGGGATCAAGGGCACCGGGCGGTACCAGGGCCACATGACCTCGCCCACAGCGTATGTGATCGAGTGGAGTGGAGAGATCGAGGGCATCAAGGTGGCGGCCAAGTAGAGGACGCACTCAGGGCATCACCGGCAGTACGAGGTGCGACGGCAGCGACGGCGTGGAGTAGACCCGTTGCGTCGCCTTGGTGAAATCGGCCGCCTTGGCCTGGTAGATGCTGGGCACGAACTTCTGCGGGTTGCGGTCGATCAGGGGGAACCAGGTCGATTGGACCTGGACCATCAGCCGATGGCCCTTGAGAAAGACATGATCCCGGTCGCGCAGGGGAATGTTCCACTGGACCGGCCGGTTGGGCATCAGGGGCCGAGGGTGCTCGTAGCTGGTGAGATAGCGACCCCGGCGAACCTCCATCGCGATCGGCAGCTCGTAGCCGTTGAGCGATCGGGCATACTGGCCGGGGTCGGGGCCGGCCTCAGGGTCCCAGGCGTTCTTCTGCGCGTCCTCCGGATAGAGGTCGATCAGCTTGAGGACAAAATCGGCGTCCGTGCCTGACGTGGAGGCGTAGAGGTTAGCCGCTACCTCGCCGGTGACGGTGAGATCGTGCTCCAGCGGGGCGCTCACGAAGGTCAGGACATCCGGCCGCCCGTCCACGAAGCGCTGGTCTGCCACTTCCCAGGTGCGCCAGTCGCCGGCGGGGTACGTGGGTGAAATGGGACGAGCTCGGTAGGGAACCGGATTGGCCGGATCGGAGACATACTCGCGGTAGCCCTTGCCCGTCTTGGGAGTCCGCGGCCGGTCGAACGAGAGGGTGCCGTCGGCGTGGAGATACAGCTTGATAGGCTTGGCCTCGGGAGGCGGCCACGCCGCGTAGGCGCGCCAGCGATTGGCGCCTGACTGGAACGTGGTCGCTTGCCAGGTCGGCTTCTCCCCTTCGCCATGGAGGTAGTAGCGGAAGAACGGGGCTTCGATGGTCTCTCGGAACTCCCGCGCGGTCTGGTGTCCGCCCAGGGGAATGGCTCCGATGCTGTCGCCCTTGGGCGCATGCCACTGCCCGTGGTACCACGGGCCCGCGACCATGAAGTTGTCGTGGTTGGGATCGTGCTCCTCCGCGTGCCGGAAGATCTGCCACGGCCCCCAGGGATCCTCCTGGTCCCAGAAGCCGGCGACGTTGAGGTTCGGCACGGTGGAGGCATGGAGCTGACGGACCCACGCCTCCTTCTTCCAGAACTCGTCGTAGTCGGGATGAGCGACCACATCGTTCCAGTACGGAATGGACCCGTGCAGATACCGCTGGTTGATGTTCGCCAGCGGGCCCAGGGCAAGGTACCAGGCGTAGCCGTCGTAGGTCTCGAACCTGAAGTGAGTGTTCTTGTTCTTGTCCGCCTGTTCCAGGACGGCGTACTCGAAGGCATAGCTCTCCCGCAGCGCCCCATAGCGATGGTCGTCGTCGTTCATCCACTGGTCCACCGGAGAGGCCTGCTCGCTGATCGCTTTGAGCGCCGGATGGGGATGCAAGAGCGCCATCGCCGTCGTGAGCCCGTCGTAGGACACCCCATACATCCCGACCCTGCCGTTGTTGGGTACGTTCTTCACCAGCCACTCGATGCTGTCGTACGCATCGGTGGTCTCGTTGGTGCTGGAAGAGTCGGCCAGATCGACTTGCGAGGTCAGCTTGAAGATGCCCTCCGACTTGAACCGCCCCCGCAGATTCTGGATCACGAAGAGGTAGCCGTCGTGGGCCAGCTCCTTGATGCTCGGCGGCACCTCCGCGATGGAGCTGTCGGGCACCCCGTAGGGCGTGCGGCGGAAGAGGATCGGCAGCGGGCCGGCACGGTCCGTCGGGGTCAGGATCGCGGTCTGCAGCCGCACCCCGTCGCGCATCGGGATCATCACCTCTCGGAAGGTGAAGGCCGGCTGGGACGTCGGTTGCTGCGCTCCTGGGCTGGTGGTGAAAAGCAGAAGGACTATGGCGACGAGACACTGGCGCATTGGAGACCCCTGAGAGGTTGCCCAAAAGAGCACCGGCCATCCGCAGTTAGCAACTTCAGGCCACGCTTCTCTTGACAAACTGGAGAAGCAGTCTCATAGTACTTCCCTTCAGGTAAACTAGAGGAACGATGGCCGCGGAGCCCGTCGACTTGCTCCCAGGAACGCTGGAGCTGCTGGTGCTGAAGGCGCTGTCGCTGCAGCCGATGCATGGCTGGGGTATCGGGCAGCGGATCGATCAGCTCTCCCGCGATGTCTTCAAGGTGCAGCAGGGATCGCTCTACCCCGCACTTCAACGGATGCTGCGGAAGGGCTGGATCCGCTCGGAGTGGCGCACCACCGACAACGGCCGGCGGGCCCGCTATTACGCTCTCACGCCCAAAGGGCAGCGCCAGCTGCAGGCGGAGACCGAGGTCTGGCAGCGGACCGCTGCCGCGGTCAACAGCATCCTCCGCGTTCGGATGGTCGAGCCATGATCGCCGATCTCCTCACCCGGCTCCGGGTTTTGATGTCACGCAGGCGTTGGCAGCAGGAGCTGGACGACGAGATCCGCTTCCATCTGGAGCAGGAGGAAGCAGCCCGGCTTCGGGCCGGGGCCGATCCCTCCACCGCTCGGCGCGAAGCCCGACTCGCCTTTGGTGGGGTGGACCGCTACCAAGAGGAGACCCTCGACGCCAGCGGGGTACGCCCCCTCAGCGATCTCGCCGGGGACATCCGGTTCGCCCTCCGCGCCTTGCGCCTCAATCCGGGATTTGCCGCGACCGCGGTCCTGGTACTCTCGCTGGCCATCGGCGCGGCGACGGCGGTGTTCAGCGTGGTCCAGCATGTGCTCCTCGCCGAGCTGCCCTACCCCAATCCGAGCCGCCTGGTGCGGGTGTACCAGCAGGACTCGCCCAGCAACATCTGGTCGCTCTCCGTGGTGGACGTTCAGGCCATCCTGGAGCAGCAGAAGACGCTGGACGCCTTCGGCGCGGTGCGCTGGAGCGCCGCCGCGCTCGCCGGTGCGGGCCGGCCGGAGCAGATACCCGTGGCTCGAGCGACCTCGGGCTTCTTTCGCGCGCTGGGACAAACCGTGGCCACAGGTCGCCTGATCGAGACCGGCGACGAGCCGGTCGGGACCCCTCCTGTGGCACTGGTCTCCTCGGCGTTCGCGGCCGAGCGGCTAGGCGGAGCCCGCGCCGCGGTCGGGCGGAGCATTACGCTCGACGGGGTGAGCCATACCATCGTCGGCGTGCTGTCTGCCGGCGTGGAGGAGCTGGCCGGCGTGCGGGCGGCCGTGTGGCCGGTGCTTCAGATGGGCACGCCGGACCGCCGCGGCCCATTCGGATTGCGTGGAGTCGGCCGGCTCAGGCCGGGGATCAGCCTGGAAGACGCCGCGCGGGACCTCGCAGGGATCAGCCAACGGATCTATCCGATCTGGGAGGCCGGGTTCAAGAATCGAGTCGCCCGGCTTACTCCCTACCCGCTGCGCGACACCATGGTGGGCAGTGCCAGGCATCAGTTGCAGCTGTTTGCCGGCGCGGTGGTGCTGGTTCTCCTGGTCGCGATCGCCAACGTCGCTACGCTCCTGTTGGTCCGGCTCTCGGCACGAGCCCACGAGTTGTCGGTGCGCGCCACGCTGGGCGCATCCCGGGCCCGGCTGGCCCGGCTGGTGCTGACCGAAAGCCTGGTGCTGACGGTGGCGTCCGCCGGCATCGGTCTCGGCCTCGCGGGGCTCGGCCTCGAGCTGGTGGGTCTCATTGCGCCCAACCTGCCGAGGGCTCGCGAGATCACCCTGGGCGGCCAGGGCATACTGATCGCCCTGGGTCTCGGATTCATCAGCGGCGTACTGGTGAGTCTCTCCCCGATTGCGGCAGTGCTGGGCAGAAACCTGGCGGCGATGCGCGCCGAGGCTCGACGTTCGGGTGGCGCGCGATGGGCCAACGTGGTCCGTGGGGCACTGGTGGCGACCGAGTTCGCTCTGGCGGTGCCGTTGCTGCTCGCCGCCGCCCTGCTGGGCAACAGCCTCCTTCGGCTGCAGCGCGTGAATCCGGGCTACGAGGCCGGGTCCAACTTTGCCGTGTGGCTCTCGCTGCCGGAGACGCGGTATCCCGATTCGACCGCCGTGGAGACGTTCTGGGAACGCGCGGTCCAGCGGGCTCTGGAGACTCCGGGCGTCGTTGCCGCGGGCCTCGCGACTTCGCCACCTCCGGATAATCAGGGCGACGTCAACAACTTCAACCTGGTCGCCCATCCGGTTCCGGAGGGCGGGGCCGAGCCGGTGTCGCCCTGGTCGTTTGTGACCCCGGGCTTCTTCTCGGCGCTCAAGATTCCACTGCTGGATGGCCGGATGTTCACCGACGCGGATAGCAGCGGCGCACCTCCGGTGGTGCTGGTGAGCCGCTCGTGGGCGGAGCACTACTTCCCGGAGGAAAACGTCATCGGGCAGCAGCTGGTCGAGGGTGGGTGTTACCAGTGTCCGCTGACAACGGTGGTCGGTGTGGTGGGCGACGTGAAGTATCAGGGGCTCACCGGCAACGGCGAGGGGGTCTACGCCCCGCTGCCACAACAGGGACCGCGTACCGCGGCCCTGTTCGTGCGAACCCAGACCGCGCCGGAGAGCTCCATCCAACCGGTGTTGGACCAGTTGCGAAGACTCGACCCGGAGCTCCCGCTCTCGGGCGTGACCATGACCGAGCAACTCCGGAGGGCGCTGGCCGATCCCAGCCGCTGGACCGCGGTGCTCTCGGGCTTCGCGGCGGCGGCGCTGTCACTGGCCGCGATGGGGATCTTCGGGCTCATGTCCTACGTGGTGCGGCGGCAGCGGCGGGAGATCGGAGTCCGCATGGCGCTGGGTGCGGAGCCGCTCGACGTCATGCGCATGGTGGTTATCCGCGGGATGCGCTGCGTCGGGGTGGGGACGGGAGTGGGTCTGGGGCTGGTGATGCTGGAAGGGCGTTGGCTGGCGTCGCTGTTGTACGGCGTGACGCCGCACGATCCCACGACCATCGTCGCGGTCACCGGGCTCCTGCTGATGGCGGCGCTGCTCGCCTGTCTGCTGCCGGGAATCCGGGCGGCGCGGATCCGACCGAGCGAGGCCATCGCGGAGGACTAGAGCGGCAGCGGAATCTGAGCGATGGGCGCGAAGGTCTGACGATGATGCCGGCAGGGGCCCTGTTCCCGGAGACCGTCGTGGTGCTCCGGCGTCCCATAGCCGACGTTGGTGTCCCAGTGATAGGCGGGGTAGCGGGGGGCCAGGCGGTGCATCAGGCAGTCGCGGGTGACCTTGGCAAGAATCGCAGCGGCCGCAATTGAGACGCAGCGCGCGTCGCCATCGATCAAGGCCTCGTGGGGGTAGCCGATCTCAGGAAGCGGCAGGCCATCGATCAGGATGCGGCAGATGCCGAGCTGGGAGTTGGGCGGCAACGGGCAGTCGGCGACCAGGGGAAAGAGCGCGACTGGTGCCTGTCGCAGCAGGCGGGCGACGGCCCGGCGCATGGCGAGTGCGGTGGCGACCCGGATGTTGAGGCGATCGATCTCGCGGGCGGACGCCGCGCCGACGGCATACCCCAGCACTCGGGTACGGATCTTCTCCGCCAGCCGTTCCCGCACCAGCGGGGGCAGGATCTTGCTGTCGCGAAGTCCGCGCACGGGACCGGCGCCCGGGGGAAAGACGACGGCCGCGGCAACCACTGGTCCCGCCAGTGGCCCGCGGCCGGCTTCATCCACTCCGATGAGGAGATGCTGCTCCCGCCAGACGGCGCGTTCGCGCTGGAGAGAGGGTCGCACCGCTCAGCCCTCGCGCTTCTCCCGAATGCGTGCGGCCTTGCCGCTCAGCGCGCGCAGGTAGTAGAGCTTGGCCCGGCGCACCCGTCCCCGGCGCACCAGCTCGACCGAGGCGATGGTAGGACTGTGCATGGGGAACAGGCGCTCGACCCCGACCCCGGCGGAGACCTTCCGCACGGTGAAGGTCGCGTTGATCCCGCCACCCCGCTTGGCGATGACCAGCCCCTCGAACGCCTGCAGCCGCTCCTTGTCACCTTCACGGACCCGGACCATCACCTTGACGGTGTCTCCCGTGTCGAATGCAGGAATGTCCGTGCGCAAGCCCTCACGGGCCACTTCTGCCAATCGTTCCATGGTGATTTCCTCCGTCCCGCGGTGAACTATTTGCCTTCCCACCTCTCCCACAAATCCGGCCGCCGCTCCTTCGTCAGCCGCTCCGACTCTGCCTGGCGCCACTCTGCGATCTCGGCGTGGTTTCCCGAGAGCAGCACCTGGGGCACCTGTCTTCCGCGATACTCCGGCGGCCTGGTGTAGCTCGGCGGACTCAGCAGTCCTTCGTAGTGCGAGTCCGAGCTGGCCGACTCGTGATCGCCCAGCGCTCCGGGCAACAGCCGCACCACCGCATCGATCACGCAGAGCGCTGCCGGCTCTCCACCCGAGAGCACGAAGTCGCCGATCGACAGCTCCTCGGTGGCCAGGCCGTCGGCCACTCGCTGGTCCACATCCTTATAGTGGCCGCAGAGCAGGGTGAGCCGCTCACCCAGCGAGAACCGAACCGCGTCATCGTGCCCGAACCGCCGACCTCGAGCCGAGAGGAGCACGATGGGGCCGGTTGTCGGGCCCAGACTCTCGACAGCTTCGAAGAACGGCTCCGGCTTGAGCACCATCCCCGCCCCGCCGCCGTACCCGTAGTCGTCCACCGTCTGGTGGCGGTCGTGGGTGAATTGGCGCAGTTGCACGAGGTTGAACCGGACCAATCCCGCTGCCGCTGCCCGCCCCGGAATGCTGGCCCCAAGGTAAGGGGCAATCACGTCGGGGAACAGGGTGATGACGTCGATCTTTAGCATGTCGGTAAGGCGAGAGGGCGGTCACGGCGGAAAAGGCGGTAAGGGCGGAAAAGTCCGCCCCAGACCACCCCAAGCAGCACGGACCTCAGATCACGCACCACCTTACCGCCTTTACCGTCTTTACCGCCCTGACCGCCTTTACCGCCCTTACCGTCTTTACCGCCCTTACCGCCCTTACTCCATCAGCCCCTCCGGCGGCTCGACCACCAGCCGGCGGGCCGCACGGTCCACTTCCCGCACGAACTCGGTCTTGTAGGGCAGTAGAAACTCGCGCTTGGGTCCCTGTACCTCGATCATCAGCCCCGCCGGCAGCTCGTAGATTGCCGACACCACACCAAGCGGCGTCCCATCGGGCCGGCGAACCGAGAACCCCTCCAGCTCGTGGAGGTAGACCTCGTTGTCCTGGGGCGGCGTCAGCTGATCGGCCGGCATCGCCAGGAAAAGCCCCCGCCACGGATCCAGCCCCTCCCGTCGGTCCACTCCCTCGAACTTGATCAGCCACTCGCGATGATAGGCTCGGCTGCGTTCGATTTTCATCGGCCCGACGACGGTCTCGCCATCCAATCCCATCAGCCAGACGGAGCGGCCTGGCGCGAAGACCTCCGCGGGACTGTCGGTCAGAGGGAACAGAGTGGAGTCGCCCTTGAGACCATGCGGCTTGCGAAGCCGGCCGACGACAAGAAGCCGCGTTTCAGGTCGGTCCGTGGTCGCGTGTCTCTTACGATTTGGGGCTGGCGACGGTCGAAAATACTCCGGCCTGCTTGAGCAGCGACTGTACCGTGTCCGACGGGGTCGCGCCCTTGGCGATCCATTCCCGCGCCTTGTCGGCGTCGACCTTCACCTTGTCGGCCGTGGTCTTGCCCTTGGGATCGTAGCTGCCGATGACCTCGATGAATCGTCCGTCGCGGGGAGATTCCTGATCGGTCACCACGATGCGAAAGAGCGGGATCTTTTTCCGGCCGATGCGGCGCAGGCGAATCCGGGTTGCCATATGCGTTCCTGGTGGTGTGGGTTGACCGGGTCGGTATCCCGTCCGGCTATCCGGGGAAAGGTCCGCGTCCAAAGGGGAGCTTGAGCCCCATGCCCCCGGTCTTCCCCACTGTCTTCATGACCTTCTGCATCTGCTTGAACTGCGAGAGCAGGGTGTTCACTTCCTGCACCGTCCGTCCCGAGCCTTTGGCGATCCGGAGCCGGCGCTGCCCGTTGATGACGTCCGGATTGGACCGCTCTTTCGGCGTCATCGACAGTACGATCGCCTCGACGTGCTTGAGCTTCTTGTCGTCTACCTTGGCCGCCTGCAACATGGCCGGGTTCACTCCCGGCAGCATGCCGAGCACGTTCTTGAGCGGCCCCATTTTCTGCATCTGCTTCATGGCGCCGAGAAAGTCCTCCAGGTCGAGGCCCTTCTTCGACGTGACCTTCTTGGCCAGCCGCTCGGCTTCCTTCTCGTCGACCGCGACCTGGGCCTTTTCCACCAGCGAGAGAATGTCTCCCTGCTGGAGAATGCGGCCGGCCAGCCGGTCGGGATAGAACGGCTCCAGCGCCTCGAGCCGCTCGCCCACGCCGATGTACTTGATCGGCGCGTGGGTGACGCCGTAGATCGAGAGCGCCGCCCCGCCACGGGCATCGCCGTCCATCTTGGTCAGGATCACGCCGGTGATGCCGAGGGCATCGTGAAAGCCCTTGGCGATACGAACCGCGTCCTGACCGGTCATCCCGTCGGCGACGAGGAGGATCTCGTGGGGCGAGACCGCGGACTTGAGCTTCCGCAGCTCGTTCATCATCTCCTCGTCGATCTGCAGCCGCCCCGCGGTGTCGACCAACACCGTACGGCCGCGCGCCTTGCCCGCCTCGACGATGCCCTGCTTCACGATCTTGACCACATCCTGCGAGCCGGTGTCGCCGTAGACGCCCACGTCCACCTGGCGTCCCAGGGTCTGCAGCTGCTCGATGGCCGCCGGGCGGTACACGTCGGCCGCCACCATGAAGGGCGCCTTCTGCTCCTGCTTCAACCGCTTTGCCAGCTTGCCAGCGGTGGTCGTCTTGCCCGAGCCCTGGAGGCCGACGAGCAGGATGACGGTCGGCGGCACCGTCGCATGAGCGATGGGCGCCTGCTTTTCGCCCAGCATCGCGACCAGCTCGTCGTAGACGATCTTGACCAGCTGATGCCCCGGGCGAACGTCCTTGAGCTGGGTGACCCCGACCGCCTTGGCCTGCACCCGCTCGAGGAAATCGCGGGTGAGATCGAAGCTGACATCGGCTTCGAGCAGGATCCGGCGGATCTCCCGGAGCCCTTCCTTGACCGCCTCTTCTGTCAGAACGCCGCGCCCCGTGAGTTTCTGGAGCGTGGCGTTCAATTTGGCCGAAAGCTCGTCGAACATAAGCCCGTAAGGCTAATCAGGAGCGAGGGTTTGGGCAAGACGCGGGGGTGCGGGAGTGCTGCGGAAGGCAGAGGCTTTGCCCGCCGACTCGCGATGACTTCACGATCCAGTCTTTTCGGTGGACCGCCCGGTTTCGGAGCAGGAGTCGACTGCCTGGTAGCTTGACAAGCCCCGCACAAGCCGGTAACTCAAGCTCGCCACCAATCTTCGCACAGTCGGTTCGACGCGCGCCGAGCGGTCCATGTGGACACTCGGCCTCTTCGCATTGCATTGAAGGGGCGAAAATGCCAGGCTCCCATCCATGGGTCCATGCGATCGGCACCGCGTTGGTGCTCGCAACGGCACCGCTCCTTGCGCAGTCTCCGGGGGATACCGCCCCCGCCTTCACCCTCAAGACGCTCGAAGGAAGCCTCGCCAGCCTGGCCGACTATGCGGGGCATCCGGTGCTCATCAACTTCTGGGCCTCATGGTGTAAGCCCTGCCGCAGTGAGATGCCCTTGATCATCGCCGCGCATCGGGCCCACCAGGGGGTGGGACTGGCGGTGCTGGCCATCGATCTCACCGATCAGGAGGGTTCGACGAAGGACATCCGAAAATTTCAGACTGAATTTCAGATGCCGTTTCCGGTGCTGCTCGACGAGAAAGGGAAGGCTCGCAAGCTCTACGCGCTCCGCGGCGTTCCTACCTCGGTATTCGTGGGAGCAGACGGCGTAGTGCGCCGCGTCAACCCGGGGCCTATCAGCGAAGCGACGCTGCAGCAGCACCTTTCAGAGATTCTGCCGGCCCCCTGATGGCCGCTGCCTTCAGCTCGGTAATCCGATTCGCCGCAGAAGAATCTGGAAGCGCGGGTCCGAGCGCAAAGGGGCCCAGCGGGGGTCCCGGTTAAGCCAGAAGAGCCAGTGGACCCGCTGCTCGACGCTCTGGTTCAGCAAAGCGAAGGCGCGATCCTTGTCCCCCAGCGCGGCATAAATCAACGCCTTCAAGAGAGGAGCAACGTAGGTCCGTGGGGTCTTGGCCAAGGAGTCGAGCTCGGCGAACGCCTTTACGACCCCCTCGTGATCACCTTCCTTCGCAGCCACGTAACCGACCGCAGCCACGGTTACACCCCAGTGCAGCAGAGGCCCAGTCGCCTGGTACTCCCGCATGGCTTCGGGATATCGGCCCTGGGCTTGGTACGCCCGCCCGAGATATAGGTGTGAGACCTTGTCCATCTCATTCATCGCAAGCGCGCGTTGGACCCGAGCAACCGCACTGTCCTGCCGTCCGCTGTAATGAGCGATCCACCCGTACTCCCTGGCAATAGCGATCGAGAGCGGATCGAGCTGCATCGCGCGGCGCCCCTCCGCCTCCGCTTCTCTGAACCTACCCATCGCGAGGAGGAACAAGCTGTACCAGTTGTGCGCGATCGCGGAGTTGGGATTGAGGGCTATGGCAGTCCGATATTCCCGCTCGGCCGTGGCCCAGTCCCAGTCGTAGTACATGACCGCATACGCCAGCGCAGCGTGGGCCTCGGCATTGGTTGAATCGGCCTCGATGGCCCGGGCAGCGTTGGCCTTCGCCACCGGAAAGGCTTCGATCGGGACAAGCTCACCGGTATACCCACGTTGATTGTAGATCTCAGCCCGCCCGGCATAGGCCGGGGCGTAGGTGGGGTCGATATTCAGGGCCGCGCTGAAAAAGCTATCCGCCGCCGGGAAGTCGGAGACGTTCTGGTGATACCGGCCTTTCAGGTACGCAGCAAAGGCAGCTGGCTCAACGGTACGCGCGGGAGCCCCGAGCAGCGCTCGCTCAGCGGGCGTGAGTCTAACTCCAATCCGCTCCGCCACCGCCCGCGCGACATCGAGTTGTAGCCGGCGAGCGTCTCGAACGGGAGCGTCAAAGCTCTTTGCCCAGAGAGCCTGCCCATCGGCGGCTGAGATCAGTTGGAGCGAGACGTGAACGGAGTCTTTCGCCCGCTGGAGAGAGCCGGCAAGCAGGGCATCGACATGAAGCTTGCCCGCAATCTGCTGAGGACTCTCCTGGGAGCCCGCAAAGCCTAACACCGAAATGCGACTGATCACCCGCAGCGCTTGGATCTGCCCCAGATCGGTGGTGAACTGGTCGGTCATTCCGTTCGAGAGGTAGACGAGAGAGCTGTCGCCGGTAAGATTTTCGATGGGCAATACGGCAAGGGATCGCACGTGGGCCACGCGGCCGGCAAGCCACTCCGCCATGGAGCGCCCACCGATTCCGACCGCCAGTGCCAAGGCTCCAATCGTCAGTCCGACCCACCCAGCCCGGCGCGGCGTTGCTCGACGTGCGGGAGCGCGCTCCGGGTGGGCGAGGGCAGCAGCGAATTCCCCTCCGGTGGCAAAGCGATCGGCGGGTACCTTGGCCGTAGCCTTGCTGATGGCCCATTCGATGCCTGCCGGGACCGTTCCACGGACAGTGCGGAGCGGAGGCACGGGATCGACGGAGTGGCGCGCCAGGATCGCCTGAGCGGTGGGGCCGGTGAACGGCGGTGTGCCCGCGAGCATCTCGTACAGCACGCAGCCCAGCGCGTAGATGTCGCCCCGGCCGTCGAGCGTCCTGGTCGCCGTCCCCTGCTCAGGACTCATGTAGTGGGGGGTCCCAAGAGCGAGACCGGTCTCGGTCAGCTTGTCGGCGCCCGTGGGTGAAAGGGCCTTGGCGATACCGAAATCGGCGACCTGCGCGTGCCCACCGGATAGCAGGATATTCTCGGGCTTGATGTCGCGATGAATCACGCCCTGGCGATGAGCGTAGTCCAAGCTGTCCGCTACCTCTCGGGCGATGGCGATCGCAGCATCTACCTCCAGCTGGGTCTCCCGATCAAGCCGACGGCGAAGTGACTCCCCTTCCACGTACGGCATCACATAGAAGAGGACGTCGGCTGCCGTGCCCGAGTCGACCAGTCCCAGAATGTGTGGGTGCTGCAGGCGAGCGGCCAGCTCGATTTCCTTGAGGAACCGGTCGGCTCCGAGCGCGCCCGCGATCTCGGGCCGGAGTACCTTGATCGCGACCTGACGAGGATGCCTCAGGTCCCGTGCGAGATAGACGGTGGCCATGCCGCCGCGGCCGAGCTCGCGCTCGATCACGTAACGGTCCGCAAGAGCACTCTTCAGGAGAGCGAGCGGATCGGCCATGGACCGGCCTGGGAGGGGGACCACCTATGTTATCCCCTTTGGGGGGTGCCCGCCACCGCGGCCGTCCGCGCGCATTGCCTGGGCCGGGATCGCGGATTGTAGAGAATTCCCCCCGGCGGGCCACTTGATCGCACCTCCCGCGTCGTTCACCGACGCCTGCACGATCGTGTAGCGATCAGCGAGGGCGCTCTTCAGAAGAGCGAGAAAGTCGGCCATGGGGACCTGGTCCGGAGGACGCCTTACGCTGGCGGCCTCCGGAAGGCTTCCACCAGCGGCTTAGAACCTGTGGGTGTAACTGGCGAGAACCTGGAATTTGGCCAGGTTGCCGCCTCCCTGCACATCGACGATCCGGTCGTAGAGGTTTGCTCTCCGATCGGCGTACGCTCGCACTGGGACGTTCAAGGTGAACGTGTTAGAGCCTCGGCTCAGGTCGAATCCGGGATCGATAAACACACTGTAGCCCGGCCGCCGGAAGTTGGCATCGCCTCCATTCACGAGGTCCCCGACCGGGACGCCGTCGAGCCGCCCACCAAGGCTGGCGGAAAGACCCAGGCTAGGCAGCACGGCATAGGACACGCCGCTCCGCACGCTGTAGGCATCGGGCACCGAAAGGTGGTACGGCGTCCCCGCGGCCGAGTTCCCCGGCAGCCCGATAGGCCTTCCGATGGTGGCCTCGGTCTGTACTCTGGGGTTCAGAAGATAGGAAGCGGACAGGTAGGCGAGCATCCCCGGGAACACCAGTTGGAATGCCTGCAACTGCAAGATGATCCCCCAGCCACCGTCTCCCGGCTGAATAGAAGGATCGGCTAGACGCTGCGCCGGGCCCGTCTTGGTAAAGAACTCGACGCTGTCGCGATGGCTGCCCGTCGGGATCTTCAATCCCAGGCCGAGCATTACGTTGCCGGTCGGGCTCGATCGAGGATTGAAGACCCAGGCACCGCCCGTCAGGGTCACATCGCCGAGATCCGTCACCCTTTCGGTATGCCGCAGGCCATCTTCCTCAATAAATGAGACCCTGCCGGTCTGGAACGGCGCCGCCACGCTGACCCGGAACCGGTCCGTCACGGCGTACGTCAGGCCCAAGCTGACTGAATGGACGTTGGTCCTGATACCCTGGTTACCGGGTGGCTGGAGCGCGGGGGGCGGTGGCGTCTGCGCGGTACCCACGAAGAAGTCCGCATCGTGGGAACGGAGCCAACGATAGTCGACACTGAACTCCCAATGGTGGGCCTGCAAGAACGAATTTCCCTGGACACCCAAACTGGATGTCAATCGGAAGGGCATTCAGCCCTGGCCGAACGCCACCGGGGGTGTGCCAAGGAGACCCACGAACACGGCCAGCCCGGCCGTGAGCCGTGCAGCCCATGCTGCCCTGCGTGAGAGTGCCATAGGCCACCTCTCGACGATTGGGTGAGCTTCACTTTCCCAGATTCTAAATGGGTGGGTGCAGGGGTCTTAGGCCGTGGGCCCTGGGGGGGCGGCGCGGAATGGCCCGAACGCCTTGGGATTCAACCTATGGGTAAGTACACGACCCTACAAGGGTCACTGTTGAAACGGGATCCGGCTAGGATCGCCGAGCCCTTCGCATTGGTCAGTCCGGCGTTCAACCCGGGCTCGACCCCAGGGTGATGAAGATCGAGATCGGCAATGTGAGCAGCCTGCGTCCCGTCCTCTCCGTCCTCCCGCTAAGTTCCCCCCATGACCACGGCCACCCCCCCACTCCCCCAAGTCGCCGACGCCGAGACCAAGCGAGAGCGACTGGACCAGATGAAGCGGCGGGCTACAGGCCTGCTGGTCCTCGCCACCATCATCTTTGTAGTGACCCGGCTGTACGAAGCCCGTTATCCCTGGTTGGGCTACCTGCGGGCAACGGCTGAGGCGGCGATGGTGGGTGGTGTCGCCGACTGGTTCGCCATCACAGCTCTCTTTCGCCATCCCCTCGGCATTCCCATCCCCCATACCGCCATCGTTCCCAGCCGAAAGGACCGGATCGGCCGAAGTCTGGGGAACTTCGTGCAGAACAACTTCCTCTCCCGCGAGGTGCTGGGCGCCAAGCTGCAGGCCGCTGAGCTGAGCCGGCGGGCGGCGGAGTGGTTGCGCGAGCCAGAACACAGCCGGGCTTTGGCACTGCACGCCATCGGCGTCCTGCGGGGCGCGAGTGAGGTCGTGCGGGACGAGGACGTCCACGCGCTGCTCGATCGCAGCGTCGTCGAGCCCCTCCGGCGCGCACCGATCGCGCCGGCATTGGCCAAGGGGCTGAGCCTCCTGACCGTGAACGACCGGCACCAGCGACTGCTGGACCAGGTCGTGAAGGGCCTCTCCGGTCTGGTGCTGCAGAACCAGGAGCTGATCCGCCGCCGGATCCGCGAAGAGAGTCCCTGGTGGGTGCCGGACTTCGTCGATGACCGGGTACACGACAAGGTGATGGGCGCGATCGAGCGTACGCTGCTCGAGGTCGGCGCCAATCCGGCCCACCCGTTGCGGCAGCAGTTCGACGCACTGTTGAGCGAGTGGATCGTCGAGCTGCAGGAGTCGCCCGAGGCAATGGCGCGGGCGGAGGCGATCAAGCAGCAGATCTTCGACAACCCGACCAGCAAGCGGCTGAGCGCGTCCCTGTGGGAGGAGCTCAAGCGGGCGCTCGAGCGCCGGGCCCAGGCCGCCAATGACGGTGCGCCCGGAGGGTTCGACCGCTGGCTCAACGCGCTGGCCGAGGCAGCGCTGGAAGACCAGGCATTGCTCGACAAGGTCGATGGGTGGATGATCGAGGCGGTGCTCAGCGTGATCGACCAGCATCGCAACGAGGTGGGCCAACTGATCTCCAACACGGTGAGCAGCTGGGACCCCGAGGAGACCTCCCGCCGGATCGAGCTGCAGATCGGCCGCGATCTTCAGTTCGTGCGGATCAACGGGACGTTAGTGGGAGGGTTGGTGGGGTTGATCTTGTACGTGTTGTCGAAGTGAGGGGAGAGGGCGCGAGTGGCGGGAAGGGCTGCGACCGATTCGTGCGGCCTCCCGGACTATCGTAGCGCGAGGCCGGCGGCCGCAACCTCGGATGCCACGCCATTTCGCTCCGCTCCCGCCTACTTCACAGTAACGCCGGGCAGTTTTCCCCAGCCATCCCAAGTGCTCGGCGCAAGGACGTATCGCGTCCCCACTCTGGTCCCAACACTCACTGTGTCGAACTCTGCCCGGTAGCCGGGGCGGCCTGTCCGGCGGAGCGCAGGGCCGGACCCCTTGAGGAACCGCTCGCGCGAGGGCGCGTCGTCCCACACCACATACCAGACCAATGCCGGGTGGGCGCCGATGGCCTCGTACACCCGATAGCGATCCCCGCCCCACCCGATCGGCACCACCGTCTGCACGTCGTCCGAGCCCGCCAGCACCGCGATCAGCACCCGGATCTCGCTCTCTCCCAGCACATCCTCATAGCTCACACCCTTCGCCGCGGGGAACTCGAGAGCGACCGGCATGTCGCCCCGCCGATACCGGTCGGGGTGAAGGATCTGCTCCGTGGACACGGGCATCCGCCGCCCGAAGGGGACCGTGTCCGCCAGCGGGGAGCCGGCCCACCAGTGCATGAACTCCGCGCCCTGCAGGTAGGGAAAGATGAGCGCCTCCCGAATGATCAGCGGCGCGTGAGCAAAGACCGGCATGCTCGTCTGCTGCTGCCGCACCTGATCCCGATAGAGCTCCCAGAACTCCGGACTCCCGGTGATGTCCTGTCCCGGCGCCAACACTTCGATCGAGGCCAGCGTCGCCTGTCCTTCCAGAATGGCTTGCGCAGCAGTGAGCCGGTCGTTGTTCGAGATGTCGTGCAGGATGGAGTCGAGCGCGACGTGCTGCCCCTGCAGCGCATGCACCAGCTCATGCGCCAGCACCAGCCGGAGCTGACTCCGGTCCGCTCCGACCACTCCGAACAGGGTCGCTGAGTCGGGGTCGTAGTAGCCCGCCACCTGCTCGGTGTAGAGGTCCACCAGGAGAGAGCGCAGCTGGAGGGTGTCGGGCAGCAGACCGAACATCCGATAGGCCTGTTCCAGTCCCCGCAACCGGGTGGGCGGCAGCTCCTGGTCCAGCTTGCGCATGAGGTACTCTCGCACCTGCTCGCGGGTGCGCATGGCCACGCGAGGGGGCCTGGTGAACTTGAGCCCGGTCGCGCGTTCCACCGGGCCCCGGAGACTGTCCACCAATCGGGCCAGGGTCGCCTCCCCCGCCGCATTCTGGGCCTCGCCCCGGCAGGCGCCGAGCAGCGCCGCGGCAGCGAGCCCCGCCGCAAGGAACGTGGGTCTCATGCGCCGGTGAGATAGGCGGTGTACCACACGATGATCCGGTGCCCGACCAGATAGGTGATCAGCGCGCCCACCGAGAGGAAAATGCCGAACGGGACCAGCTGCCTCCGTCCGGCCAGAGCGAGCGGCACGAACACGACGCTGCCGAGAAACGCGCCGATGAACACGGTCAGCAGCATGCCTTGCCAGCCGAGAAAGGCGCCGACCATCGCCATCATCTTGATGTCGCCGCCGCCCATGGCATCCTGCTTGAAGATTCGTCCCCCAACCGCCGCCACGATCCAGAGAAAGGCAAATCCGATTCCCGCGCCAAGCAGCGCCGCCCGGAGCCCCGACCATCCCGCCGCGAGGGCGAAGAGCACAGCCAACACCAGGCCACCAAGACTGAATTCGTCCGGGATGATGTACGCTCGGGCATCGGTGATGGCGATGCCCAGGAGGATGGTCAGAAAGATTGCGCCACGGAGGGTCTCGAGACTGATGCCATGGCGAAAGGCCATGTACCCCCAGATGAGCCCGGTGGCCGCCTCGATCAGGGGATACTGCACCGAGATCGGATTCCTGCAGCCATGGCACTGGCCTCGGAGCGCCAGCCAGGAGAACACCGGAATGTTCTCGTACCAGGGCAGCGAACGGCCACACCTGGGGCAGCGCGATCGCGGTCGCACCACTGACTGCTTCGGCTCCGCACCCCAGCGGAGGATGCAGACATTGAGGAAGCTGCCGATGATGAGGCCGAAGATGGCGCCGAAGGTGACGACGATGGTCGATGGAAGCGGAGCGTCAGCGGGCACGCGAGACCTCATACAGGAGAATGCCGGCGGCGACCGCCACGTTGAGCGACTCGACCCCGGAAGCGAGGGGAATGGCCACCCGCCGACGGGCAGCGGACCCGACCGCCGAGCTGACGCCCGCGCCCTCATTGCCCAGAACCAGAGCGACCGGCGGACGATCTGCTTCCGGGAACCGGTTCACCGGCTCACCATCGGCCGCCGTGATCCACAGCTCCACGCCGAACCTCTCCGCCCAGGCCAGAAAGGTTGCGACCTCGGAGGCGACCGACGGCAATCGAAACAGGGCGCCCATGCTGCCCCGAATCACCTTGCTGTTATTGAGCTCGGCGGTGCCGGGAAGGGCCACGACCCCGGCTGCACCCAGTCCATGCGCCGTACGCAGGATGGTTCCGACGTTGCCCGGGTCCTGCACCCCGTCGAGCGCGAGCAGCACGGCACCTCTGCTCACCGGGATGTCCTCGATCCGCCAGGGACGCGGCTCGATTACCGCCAGCACGCCCTGCGGATGCTCGGTATCGGCCAGCTTCTCCAGCTCGGGCTCGCTGACCTGCTCCACCCGCACGGCGCGCTCGGCCAGCGCGCTCTTGAGCGCTCTCCCACGAGGAGTACCTTCCAGCGCTGGGGAAACCAGGGCGCCGCGCAGGCGGATTCCCGCGTCCACTGCTTCCTCGACCAGGCGGACACCTTCCGCCAGCGCCAGCCCCCGCCGCTCGCGTCCCCGGCGGCGGTGGAGATCGCGAACCAGCGTCTGCAGGGAGCTGCCCATGCTCGTGCTCACCCGATGAAGATCGCGCTCACCATCGCCGGCTCCGACTCCGGCGGCGGGGCCGGCATCCAGGCGGACCTCAAGACCTTCCACCAGTTCGGACTCTTCGGTACCTCGGTCATCGTCGCGCTGACGGCGCAGAATACCCGCGGCGTACGCGCGGTGGAACCGGTGAGCGAGCCGATGGTGGCAGCGCAATTGACCGCGTTGGCCGAGGACCTGCCGCCCGCGGCGCTCAAGACGGGAATGCTGGCGACCGCGAATTTGGTTCGGCTGGTGGCCAAGGCGATTCGCGAAAACGGCTGGCGTCCGCTGGTGGTGGACCCGGTCATGGTCGCCACATCCGGCGATCGGCTCCTCACGAGCGAGGCGGAAGACGTGGTGCGCGACACCCTGCTGCCCCTGGCGCTCCTGGTCACTCCCAATCTGGATGAGGCGGCCATCCTCACCGGACTGGCCGTGCACGACGTGGCCAGCATGGAGCGCGCGGGCACCACCCTGCTCACCATGGGGGCCGGCGCCGCCCTGATGAAGGGCGGCCATCTCGACAGCGACGAGATCACCGATATCCTGGTGACCCCGTCCGGCATCAAGCACTTCACTCGTCCGCGCATCGCCACCACCTCGACCCATGGGACCGGCTGCACCCTCTCGGCAGCGGTGACCGCAGGGCTCGCGCTGGACCGACCGCTGGACGAGGCGATCGACGCCGCGCTCGACTTTGTGCAGCGGGCCATCGCCTCGGCACCGGGACTGGGCAACGGAAACGGCCCCTTGAACCACACGGTCACAGCTCCGACACGACCCCCTCAATCAACTTCGTGAGGTCCCCGGACACTCGCGCCGCCACCTCCATCACCTCGTGGTGACTCAGCTTCACCGGGAGGATTCCGCAGGCCGCGTTGGTCACCGCGGAGAATCCCAGGCAGCGCAGCCCCCTCGCGCGGGCCGCAATCACCTCCACCACCGTAGACATACCCACCGCGTCGGCGCCCAGACGCTCCAGCATTCGAACCTCGGCCGGAGTCTCATAGCTCGGCCCAAGGAGCTGGACGTAGACCCCTTCGGCCAGCGGCACCCGCTCCCGCCGGGCCACCTCGCGCGCCAGGGCCCGCAGCTTCGAGTCGTAGGGATCGGACATGTCGGGGAAGCGCTCCTCGCCCGGCAGCACCTGACCGGTCAGCGGATTGCGGAAGGTCAGATTCATGTGGTCCGCGATCAGCATGACCGCACCGGTGGCGAAGGTGCGCCTGATGCCGCCGGCGGCGTTGGTCAGGATGAGAGTCGCAATCCCCAATTCGGCAAAGGCGCGGACCGCGATCGCGGCCGCAGTCGCCGAGTGACCCTCGTACATATGAAACCGGCCGCTCTGCGCCAGCACGACCTTTCCTTTCAACGTTCCGACCACCAGCTCCCCGGCGTGGCCCATGACCGTCGAAGGATGGAAGTGAGGAATCTCGGCATAGCCGATCTTGAGGGGATCCTCCACCCGCTCGGCGAAGCCGCCGAGCCCAGAACCGAGCACGATGGCGACACTCGGCTTGCGCCCGGCCAGCCGCCGACGGAGCGCCTCGGCCGCATCCCGGACCGCGGCGGCCATGTCCGGAGCAGCCGGAGGCGTCACAGCAGAATCCCCGCGATGGTAGCAGACAGAAAGTTGGCCAGAGTGCCCGCCAGCATCGCCCGGAAGCCGAGCCGCGCGAGATCTCCCTTGCGGGTAGGTGCAAGCGCGCCGATGCCGCCCAATTGGATGCCCACCGAGCTGAAGTTGGCAAACCCCGCCAGGGCAAAGGATGCGATGGTAAAGGATCGCGGGTCGAGCGCCGGCTTGAGCGGGCCCAGCTGGGCATAGGCGATGAACTCGTTCAGCACCATCCGGGTTCCGAGCAGACTCCCGATGACGCCGCTGTCATGCCAGGGTACCCCCATCGCCCAGGCGATCGGCCGGAACACCCAGCCGAACACTGTCTGGAGATTGGCGGGGAACCACGCGAACCACCGGTGCACCGCCTCGAAGCCCCCGTTCACCAGCGCGACCAGCGCGACAAAGGAGACCAGCATCGCGATCACGTTCAGCATGAGATGGAGCCCTTCGCTGGTTCCTCGCGCAGCCGCGTCGAGCAGATTCACGTCGGTCTTGGGAATGTCCAGCTTGACGTTGCCGTACGTCTCCGGGCTCTGGGTCTCGGGCTCGAACAGCTTGGCCATCATGATGGTGCCCGGTGCGGTCATGATTACCGCGGTGAGCAGGTGCCGGGCCTCGATGCCGAAGGCGATGTAGGCCACCATGATCGAGCCCGAGATGTGGGCCATGCCCGAGGTCATCACGGTCATCAGCTCCGACATCGTCATCCGCGGCAGGAACGGCCGGATCGTGAGCGGCGCCTCGGTCTGGCCCATGAAGATCGAGGCCGCCACGTTGAGGCTTTCGGCCCCGCTCGCGCCCAGGATCCGCTGCATCGCCACCGCGAACCCGCGCACCACCAGCTGCATGACCCCGATGTAATAAAGGATGGCAAACAGGGCGGAGACGAAGATGATGGCCGGGAGAATCTGGAACGCGAAGATGACACCCAGGCTGGAGTTGGGCTTGCCCAGCTCACCGAACACGAACTGCGAACCGACGTAGGAATAGCTGAGAATCGCGGTCACCAGGGCGCCCAACCAGCGGAAGAGGGCCTGGCCGGCGGGAATCCGCAACACGAAGATCGCGAAGAGCACCTGCAGGCCGAGCCCCCAAGCCACGACTCGCCAGCGAATCGCCCGGCGGTTGTGGGACAAGAGCACTCCGAGGCACAGGATGAACCCGAGACCGAAGAGTCCGGTGAGGCGACTGAGAAGCGTCACGGGCGTCGCGGGGCGGGACGGCTGAGCCGGCTGGGGCGCGGCGATGGATGGCGCCGCGGGCGGGCGCGTGACCGTGTCCTGCGCTTGCTGAGCGTTGGGCTGGGCCATCAGAGAGGAAAGGCCCCGCCAGGCCAGCGCGGGTGCGGCCCATGCGCCCACGAGGGCCATGGTCACCAGCACGAGAGCGGCGAGCGTCTGACGGCGCATCGACATCGGGCCTCTCTGTCGGATCGGGAATGGTGAAGGGGTGTAGCCCTACAGGTCCGCCAACTCCTCTTTCACTCGGGCCAGCAACTCGACCCGCGCCGGCCAGGGCAGGAATGCGCCGGCGAAGGCGTTCAGGATCAACTGGTCGATCTCTTCCCGAGTGAAGCGCAGCTCGGCATGCGCCAGCCAGTACTCGTCACTCAAGCTGATCCCGTTCATCAGCCAGCCGTCGGTGCAGAGGGTGACCAGAAGGCCGGCATCGAAATAGGCGCGCACCGGGTGTTCGGAGGCCTTGGCCACCGCCCGTGTGTGGATGTTGCTGGTGATGTTGATCTCGATCAGGATTCGCCGGTCGCGAATATAGTCGCGCAGAGGGGGGTCTTCGTAGAGCCTGGTCCCGTGCCCAATCCGGTTGGCGTGACAGCGATGTACCGCGGCCGCGATGGATTCGGGGCCGGCGGCCTCGCCCGCATGCACCGTGATGCCGAGCAGCCCGTCGGCCGCGGTATCGAAGGCGCTCCCGTGAATCCCGGCCGGCCGGCCGGCTTCACCGCCGGCGAGATCGAAGGCCACCACCCCGCGATCGCGGTAGGCCACCGAAAGCCGGGCAATCTCGAGCGACACCGCGGGATCGTAGTGCCGGAGCGAGCAGTTGATAACCCGAGTGATCACGCCGAAGTCCCGTTCACCTCGAGTGAGGCCGCGGAGCTCCGCCTCGAGCGCCGCCTCCATCGTCAGGCCCCGCTTGCGGCTCAGCCAGGGACAGTACCTCATCTCCAGGTAGCGGACGCCGTCCTTGGCGGCATCTTCCACCGCCTCGTAGGATACCCGCTCGATGGCTTCCGGAGTCTGCAGCAGAGGAATCGTGAGCTCGAAGCGCTGGAGGTAATCCTCCAGGTTCCGAGCGTTGGAGACGATCATGTGACGGCCAAGCGTCTCGGGGTCCGAGGTCGGCAGCTCGACACGGGCCTGGCGCGCCAGCTCCACCATGGTCTCGGGGCGAAGACAACTGTCGAGATGAATGTGCAACTCCGCCTTGGGCAGGCGAGTCAGCAGCTCACGTGTCACCATGATTGCTCTCCGAGCGCTGTCGCGCGCTCACTACCACCCGCAGAATTGCTCCGGCCGCCAGGCGGACGTCCAGAGGAAGCTCGATGCCGCGAGCGTCGGTCACGTAGGCCGCTCCCGAGATCACGCTGGCCTCGAGCGCGGGATCGCAGATCCGGAGCGCATCGCGCACGTCGGCCCCGGGCTCGACATCTACCGCCGCCGCGTTCACAAAAACCCGGATCACGTCATCGCCTGATCGCCAGGAATCCGCTGGCGGGGGCCACTTCCACCGGCTGAGGCAGTCGACGAAGGAAGGCCGCGGTGGCTTCGACGTCGAGCGTGCCGCTCCGCAGGATGGGACGGCCCGGCAGCATGGTGAATCCGCCCACTCCGGCAGCGGTGGAATCATCGGTGGCCAGGGTATACACCTCCTGATCGCGAAGCTTCCGATTGCCCGGGAGGAGCACGCTCTTCACCCGGCTGCCGGCAGCGGCCTTGGGATCGTAGCGCACGACCACCCCCGCAACGTGCGCGGTGGGTCCATCCGCGGCGGCCAGCGCCTTCTCCAGGAGGGCCCGAAGCTCGGTGCCGTTGAGGGTGAGCCGCACCAGGTTGTGCCGCCACGGTTCCACCTGGGACAACCTCGCGTAGGTCACCGGGCCCGCGGGAAGATCGGCACGGATGCCATCGGTCGGAATCAGGCCGATATCCGCCCGAAAGAGGTTCCGCCTCGCCTCGGCCAACAGCCCGCCGAGCGGGAACTGCGGGCCGGCTCGAACCAGGGGGCGCTTGAGCTGTGCCAGCGCCCGGCCATCGAGCGTGTCGGCCCGACGGGCATAGAGATCCAGCGCCGCGGCGAGCGCCGCGTTGCCACGACCGATTTCAGGCTCGACCCGGTCTACCCGGGTGCGCAGCTCGCGGCCGCCGGCCGGCGTCTTCACCACATCGACCACCGCCAGACTCGACGGCCCGGACGACTCCACGACCGGTATCCCCGCGACACGGGTATCCAGGATGCGATGGGTGTGTCCCGCGAGGATGAGGTCGACCCCCTGTCGGCCGAGCTGCTCGGCCAGGCGAATGACTTCGCCGGTGCACACGATGGAATCGCACATGGCTCCCGCGTGCGCCAGCAGAACAGTGAGCCCGGGCTGCAACGCCCGCACTTCGCCCAGCACATCGTGCAGGCCCAGCTCACCTTCTCCAAAGCGGAGTCCGCGGGTGCGGTCCGGTGGAAAGATGGATTTGGCCTCCACGGTGACGTATCCGATCACGGCCACCTTCATCCCGCCCGCGTCGACCACCCGATAGGGGATAGCCCAGTCGGGCCGGCGACCGGTAGCAGAATCGAAAACGTTGGCGGCGAGCCAGGGATAGCGCGACTCGCCCATGCGCCGGCGCAGGGTGTCCAGCGACCAATCGAAATCGTGGTCGCCCAGAGCGGCGGCGGCATATCCCAGGCGATTCAATATTTCCACAGCCGCGCGACCCTCGCTGGCGTCGCTGACGACGGTGCCCTGCATCGCGTCGCCCACATCGAACCGTAGCGTGGGGCAGCCGCAGGCCGCGGTCAGGCTGTCCATCCGGTCCCCCAGCGCGGCCGCCCCAGGCAACAAGCCCCCGTGCAGGTCGGCGGTGGACATCACCCGAAGGACGATGGTGTCCTGCGCGCCGACCTCCTCGGGGGTCGGGGCCACGCCGAACAGATTGCGGGCCGCCGTCGCGGCCACTTCCGGCACGATCCGCCACTCGCTTCGCGGAATCGTTGCGGGATCGATGCGGCCCCGAGCCTGAAGATCCTGCTCCAGCAGCTCGGAGATCAGCTCTCCCTTGTCATAGACCACGGGCGCCCCGCGCAGCATGCCGTATCCGCCGGCGCCACTCTGACGATAGCTGTTGATCGCCATGGTGAAGCTGTCGGCTGGCTGCACCGGCCGGCCTCGCACGGCGAGGTTGCGGATTCGATTCCCCACCGGCTGCCGCAGGTCGATGTCGTAGCGCGCGCCGGCGACGATGTCGTAGTTGTACCCCATTACCGAGTCGTTCAGGCTCACCCGCCCCACCGGGTCCAGCAGGAAGTAGCGCGAGCTCCATTCGAGATAGGCCTTCAACTGCGCCCCACTGATCCGTATCGCACGCAGGATGTTGGCGTAGGGGTACAGCGCGAGCACGTCGGCTCGACGGATCGTATCGGCCTCGAAGCCCGCGTTCAGGTCGAACACCGCAGCGGAGGCGAGCTCCGCGCCGGTGTGACGACGCTCGACGTCCAGTACCAGGTCGGTGATCGGGGTAGGCTCCGCTCGTGCCGCGGTCGCGGGCATTGGCGCCGTCACCGTGGCCAGCGGAGCGCTCACCCATTCGCGGACGGCGTCATGCTCGGGTGCGAGCCGCTGGGTCAGCAAAGGCGAAGGCGCCAGGTCCTTGGTGCTCACCAGGTCGGCATGGATACGCGCCACCCGCCAGCGGCCACCGTCATCCCGCCTCAGGCTCACGTGCACGACCGAGACGCTTCCCCCAAAGGGCCGGGGCTGAACAAAGTGCACCCCGCCGATCACCGTGTCGCGGATCTCGCGATGGGAGTGCCCCACGATGACCACGTCGGGCTTGGTGGGAAGATCGGCCAGGCTGACCGCGACATGTTCTCCTCCGACACCCGTGGTGTCGTAGGAGGACGATCCGTCGAGCCCGCTGTGGATGATCACTACCGACACGTCGGCATTGCGGCGGACCGCCTCCAGCGCGCCTTTGGCCGCGGCCTCGATCCGCCCTACCCGGATCTGTCCCTTGAGCAGCTGTTTATCCCACAGCATCACGCCCGGTGTGGTGAACCCGGTCACGCCCACCCGCACGCCCTGACGTTGCAGCACCCGAAATGGAGCAAACAGCAGAGTGTCGCCCGGAAGAGTGAATACATTGGCGCTGACGTAGGGGAATGCCGCCTCGCCCTGGGCTCGCCGGAAGAGCGGGACGCCCCAGTCGAAATCGTGATTGCCGGGAGTGGCGAGGTCGTAGCCGGCGAGGTTCATCGCCTCGATGATCGGATGGGGATCGCGGGGAGCGGCTCTGGCGTAGTAGGTGGCGAAGGGATCGCCCTGCAGCAGGTCGCCGGCATCGAGCGTAAGGACTTGGCCGGGGTAGCGGCGCCGCAGGGAATCCACCACGACGGCGACGCGGGCCAGCCCGCCGGGAAAGGGCTGATTCTTGAGATAGTCCCACGCGGTGGCGTGCCCGTGCACGTCGGTCGTGGCGACGAGTACGACGTGAGCGCTGTCCTGGACCTGGGCGGTAGCGATGCCGAAAGCGAGGAGCAGGGAAAGCATCGGCACGCAATATACACCCTTGCGCATATTCGCTTAGCGGTATATTCGTTGACGCGAATATGACGACGACCACCTCTCCGACCGTCGCCGAGTTCCTGCTGACCGTGGCCGAGCCCACTCGGCTGCGGATCCTGAACTGTCTGGCGGCGGCCCCTCTGTTCGTCTCCGACCTGCAGGCGCTGCTCGATCTTCCGCAGCCGACCGTGTCTCGCCATCTGCAGGTGCTGCGCCGGGTCGACCTGGTGCGGGACACTCCCATCGCTCAATTCGTGCTGTATCGGCTCCGCCGCGATCCGGGGGTGCAGGGCCGCCTGCTCTCGGCGATCCTGGACGCCTTGATTCATGACGACCCGCTGCTGCGGGCCGAGCGCGATCGTGCCGCGGACCGCAGCCGGTCACACACTCGGGCTCGGGTCGAGGAACCGGCCCGTGAGAAGCCGCTGAACCGTTCGAAGAGGCCATAAATGACCCATCGAATTCTCGTGGTCGACGACGAGCCGGATATTACGGCCCTGGTGGCCTACCATCTGGCCAAGGCGGGGTTCCGGGTGTCGACCGCCAACACCGGCCCTGATGCGATGAAGGCGGCCCGAGAGGAACGTCCCGACATTGTCATCCTGGATCTCATGCTGCCCGGTGTCTCGGGGTACGACGTACTGGCCGAGCTGCGGAAACGGGAGGAGACTCGCGATGTCGGTGTCATTCTGCTGACCGCGAGACGGGAGGAGACCGATCGGATCCGGGGACTCACCCTGGGCGCGGATGATTATCTCACCAAGCCGTTTTCCCCCCAGGAGTTGTCGCTCAGGGTTCGCGCGCTGCTCCGCCGGCTGGCGTCGCCACCGGTCACCGCCGGCTCCACGCTCGCCGCCGGTCCGATCTCGATCGATCGTTCGGCCCACCGCGCGAGCGTGAGCGGACAGGAGCTCAATCTCACCGCCACGGAGTACAAGCTGCTGCTCACGCTGGTAGAACGGCGCGGGCGGGTCCAGACCCGGCCGCAGCTGCTCGAGACCGTCTGGGAGGCGCAGCCCGATATCCAGACGCGAACAGTCGATATGCACGTGCAACGGCTCCGCACCAAGCTGGGCGATGCCGGCAAGCTGATCGAGACGGTGCGAGGGTTCGGCTATCGGTTCAAGGGCACCGAACGGGGGGTGCGCACCCGGTGACCTTCGCCAAGCGGCTGGTTCTTGGCACGCTGTTGGTCCTCATCTTCACCATGGCCGTGCTCCTCTGGGTCGCGGAGCGCTCCCTGCGGCGTGACCTCGAGGGCGACCTCGCCAATGCGCTCGAGAGCGAGGCGCAACTCATCAGCGCGGCCCTCCCCCCCGACTCGCTCGCGTGGGACGCGGCGGTTCGCCGGCTGGCTCAACAGAACAACCACCGCATCACCGTAGTCGATCGAAGCGGCCGGGTGCGGGCCGACAGCGATATCCCCCCTGGGACGCTCCCCGCCGTCGAAAACCACGCCACTCGTCCCGAGATCCGCGCAGCACTGCAAGCAGGAGTACGAGGGGTCGCCAGCCGCCGGAGTCAGACGGTGGGCCGGGAGCTGCTGTATGTCGCGGTCCCCGGTGGACCCGGGGCCGTCCGGGTGGCCGCCGACCTGTCGCAAGTGGACGCGATCGTGCAACGGGCGCAGGGCGCGGTGGCCGGCGCGGCGCTGTTTGCCCTTGCGGTGGGCGCCATCTTCGCGTTCTTCGCCGGCCGTTCTATCGCCCAGCCGCTCACCGCGATCGCGGGCGCGGCGCGGGCCATCGCGGCCGGCTCGCCGCCTCGCTTTCCCCGGTCAGGCGTTCCCGATATCGATGCTCTGGTTCAGGCCCTTCGCCAGATGCATCGCCAGCTTGCCGACCGGTTCGACGAGCTCCGGCGGGAGCAGGCCGAATCCGCCGCGCTGGTCGAGTCCATGATCGAAGGTGTAATCGCGGCGGACGGCAGAGGCCACATCGTCACCGCCAACCCCGCGGCGCGCCGCATCCTGGGGTATGGGACGTTGGACGCCTTGCCCGACCTGCCCGAGCTCTTTCGGGTGAAGGCGGCGCGCGAGATGGTCGACGCGGTGCTGGTGGGCAGGCCGGTGCAAGACCGCCAGCTCGAGATGAACGGACGCGCGTTCATAGTGAATGCTCGTCCGTTGCCTGCCGGCGGCGCGGTGCTGGTGATTCACGACTTGACCGAGATCCGGCGGCTGGAGGCGGTGCGGCGGGACTTCGTGGCCAACGTTTCTCACGAGCTCAAGACGCCGCTCACCTCGATCTCGGGATACGCCGAGACGCTGCTCGCCGAGCACCCCGATGAGGAGACCACCCGCCGCTTTCTGGCCACCATCCTGAGCAATGCCCGGCGGATGCAGCGGCTGGTGGATGATCTGCTGGATCTCTCCCGGATCGAGGCGGGGCGATGGCAGCCTTCCCGGACCCTGGTGGACGTTGCGGGAGTGGCGAGAGAGTCGTGGAACGCCCTGGCTGGTCAAACCAGCGCGCAGCAGATCCTGTTCAGCACCGAGATCGATCAGGAGGCGGCAACTGTCTGCGCCGACCCGGACGCGCTGCGGCAGGTCCTGACCAACCTCCTCGATAACTCGGTGCGCTACACCCCGGCGGCTGGCCGAATCGTGTGCGCCGCCCGTCGCCAGGGAGAAGGGACCGCCATCAGCGTGCGGGACACCGGCGCAGGCATTTCCCGCGAGCACCTACCCCGAATCTTCGAGCGATTCTGGCGGGCGGACACGTCGCGCTCTCGCGAAGAAGGCGGCACCGGTCTCGGCCTCTCGATCGTGAAGCACCTGGTGGAGGCCCACGGGGGCCGGGTGTGGGCGCAGAGCGACCTGGGGCGGGGTACGACGGTGACCTGCTGGTTTCCCGACTCGGCGGTGTGAGCTAGCGGGCCAGCTGCTCCCCGGGGCCGGATCGGGGAGCGGCAATCGCAGCCTCGGGCCGCTCGCAGATTTCTCGATAACTCTGATCCAACCGTTCGACTTCGTGAGACCAATCCAATCCCTCCGCGGTTCGGCGCGCCCCTCGCGACAGGCGCTGAGACAGACCGTAGTCTCCGGTCAGCCTGACCATGGCCCGCGCCATCGCGAGGATGTCATTCTCGGAGCAGGCGATGCCATTGTGGCCGTCGCGCAGATGATCCCGGACTCCGCCTGCCGGCACCGCGACGACCGGCAGTCCGCTGGCCATCGCCTCGAGCACGACGAGGCCGAGCGTCTCGGTCACGGAGGCGAAGACGAAGGCATCACAGTTGGCGTAGAGGTCGGGCAACCGGCTCCGCCGCTCGAGGAACCCGAGAAAGGTGACGCCCGGTGGGGCGGCTGCTCGGAGGGCCGGTTCCCGAGGGCCGGTCCCTGCGAGAATGAGATGAATGACCCCCCTGGGCAGCAGCTCGCTCGCCATGCGGAACGACTCCAGGACGTGCTCCACGCCCTTTTCCGGCGCCAGTCGCCCCACATAGAGGAAAGTGAAGCGGCTCCCGATCCCGAGCGCGGCCCGCATCGCCTGGCTGCGACGCCCGGGATGGAAGAGCTCGGTGTCCACCGCTCGACCCCAGACCTCGACGTCCGGCAAGTCGAGACCCAGCAAATGCTCTCGAGATACGCTCGACGGGGTGTAGACTCTTCGGCTGCGGCGATGGAACCGGCGCAGATATGAGGAGACCGTTCCTCCGAGCCAGCCGATGCCGTACGACCTGGTGTATCGGCTGAAATCGGTGTGATAGGAAGAGACCATCGGCACGCCGGCGCGCGCGGCCGATAGCTGGCCCATGCGACCGATGCAGAATTCGGTCTGGCAATGGACCAGGTCCGGCCGGAAACGATCCACCAGCGCCTGGACCGGCGCCCGGCGAGGGACCGCCACCCGAACCTCCGGGTACCCTGGCATGGCGATGCTGGGCACACTGAGCAACTCAGCACCATCCACCCAATCTGCGGGAATGCTCCCGGCAGCATCCCCCGAGCCCGGCGGATAACGGGGCGCCACCACGGCGCATTGCCATCCCAGCCGGGTAAGGCCGGCGACCGAGAGCGCGGTAACGATGGAAACGCCGTTCAGTTGGGGCGGATATGTATCAGTGCAGTAGACCACGCGCATCGGGGCTCCGGGACGCTGCTTAGGCCGTCAAACTGCCCGCGCGCGGTCACGTTTGGATAACGGGCGCGTCTCGGTTCAGGGGAGGACGACTCTTCGAGCGTGACAGGAGCGTGGCCTCAGGGCGGCGAGCCCGTCGCTCGCCAAGACGATGTTAACGGTGAATGACGACCCCGCTCCTCGTGCGGCTTTCGACCCGCGACCGGGCGCTGATGCAGCGATGTGCCATCGCGCCATCGGCCCCGCGGATTGCACGCGTGGGTTGGACGGCTATTACGCACTGCGGGGGAACTGGGGTCACCGTAGTGGCGGCGGGCCTCCCTTGGTGGGCCTGCTGCAGCTTGCACCAGGCCTCCCGTCAGGCCCTTGCTACGCTGATTGGCTCCCATCTCGTGGTACAGTTGCTCAAGCGCACCATCGTGCGGGGGCGACCGGCCGGTACCTGCCAGCTGGAACCAACCGTTCGAGAGCCCGACCGGTTCAGCTTTCCCTCCGGTCACGCGACCGCCTCGATGGCTGTGGCGCTGGCGTACGCCGCTGCCTTTCCGGCTTTCGCTGTCCCGCTGGTCCTGCTTGCCATGCTGGTGGGCTTTTCCCGCATTCGCCTTGGCGTTCACTATCCCAGCGACGTGTTGGCCGGGCAACTGATCGCGGGCGCAACCGCGGCCGTGACGTTGGGGTGGTGAATTCCGCCTTATCGCCTGTTCGCATAGCTCACGAACTTGTACCGCCCGCCTCGCTCCACAATCAGTCCGAACAGCCGCTGAGAGCCGGAGTCTTCTCCCGTCGGAGCCAGATGAACCAGGCACGGCCCCCATACGGTATTGGCACCCTGCCGGCTGGGCACTGAGTCACACCCATATCCCCTGTAGCCCAACTGACGGCCGCCCAGCTCCGCAAGCGCGCGGGTCAGTCCCTTCTCGCTGCCGGTCGACAGCATGAACCACATCAGATCGGGATTCAAATCGTACGGCGGCAGCCCCTGCGGGTTGGTCGGGTAGTACAGATAGGCGAACTCGCTCCGGGTGAGTAGCAGCCGCCGCAGTGCCACCGTGTCGCGTTGCTCCAGTGCCCGCACATATCGGCGGACCAGCGCATCACGCGTGGCGACGCCTCCGGCCAGCGAATCCACCGGCGGGATACCGGCTCGGAACCGGCGCAACGCCTCGGCCCGCGGGATCAGACTATCCACGTGGGTTGACCGGTGTGCCGCCGGCGTGGTTGCGCTCGACCGGCCGCAGCCGGCGACCAGGCAGAGGGCACCGACGGCGGCCAGGCGCGAGACCACGGGCGCCAACTGACCCGAGCTCAAGCTGAGCTTACTGGACGGCGTAGTTGGTCCAGCCTTGCCACCACTTCGCTCCCGTGGGATCGGCGGCGCCGATGTAACTCGTCTGCGTCATGGCCGCGCCGAAGAAGCCGTTGGTCCGGGCCGCGAAGTTGGCCGGTACCTGCGCGCTCCCGCCGCTGGCCGCCGGCGAGCCTGCTTTTGGAGTCCAGTCGAGCCCGCTGGGGGTGATGTTGAGTCCCAGCAGGGTGTCGACCAGCACGGTGGAGCCGAAGGACTGGACCGCGTTCCCGGTACCGAACTTGGTGAGCTGGGCGAACCCCGCGCCCGCCGTGTCGAAGTCGAAACCGTTCCCCGCCAGAATCAGGTTCGCGATGTTGAGCGAGTCGCGCTGCTCAAAGAGACTGTCCGTAAAGGCGTCGCGGATGTTGAGGGCGATCCCCTTCCAGCGGCCCATGATCCCGTTGAACAGGGTGCCTCCAGTGCCACGCCGGAAAACGGCGCCATTTCCGTCCGCCGGAAATCCAGCCACCGGCGCCGGGCCGACCATGGTGAAGTTGGCAAACACCGGCATGGAGAACGGCTCGCTTGCGCCGACGTCGGTCAGGGTGCACCCGGCCACCGCAGGATCGCAGCCATCGCCCTCGAAGCCGCGGGGGTCCGCCGAGATCGTACCGGTGCCGGGAGCCGGAGTCAGACGATTGTTCTGAAACGCGATCATGAATTGATTGCGGCCCTGATAGCCCTCGGTCCAGTCGAAGTGATCGTCGCCCGACTCGTAGGAAACCAGATACCGCCCGTCCACCGCGCCCCCCCACCACTCGAACGAGTCATCCAATCCGGCCAAGGTCTGGATGTATTCGTAGGTGGTACCCCGTCCCACCGCGTAGCTCGAGAGCGCATTGAGCTCCTGGCCGGCGCCGTTGGAGATGTCGAAGCCGGCAAACTCGATCCGGACATAGCGCAGGGTTCCGCTATTGTCGCCATTGTCGGTGCCACCGGCATAGTTCTCAGCCTGACCCGCGGCCCCGCCCTCCGTCAGGATCGTAGACCCCGTGCGATTGATGATCCCGTTTCCCACGATGATGATCCCGCCCCAGTCGCCCGGTTTGCGGGTGCCCGCCGCGCGAGCCGAGGTGAAGACGATGGGGGCGGATGCCGTGCCCTGAGCGTCGATCTTGGCGCCTCGCAGAATCCAAAGTGAGCTGCCAACCACTGTCGTGTCACCCACGATCGTGGTGCCGGCGGGGATGGTGAGGGTGGCACCGCTTTGGACCTTCACGTAGCCGCTCACAGTGTAGGTGGTGTCTGCCGAGAGCGTCCGGCTTGCGGTGATCGGGCCGGTCAACACGGCGGCCCCGGGTTGAGGCGATGGTCCGTTGCCGTCGTTGTTGTCGTCGCTGCAGGCGGTCCCGCCTACCGCAGCGGCGGCGAGGGCCCAGCCCAGGAGCGTACGGGTCGAGCGCATCATCGTTCCCTCGGGGGTAAGTGGACTAGGGAGTGGATTGTCCTAGCGGCTAAGATTCACGGCGGCATTTCGATTCCAGCACGCCGCCGTCACGATTCGGTCAAGCAACCTCACGGATGCCAGCCCAGCGTGAATCCGAAGACTCGTCCGGTGAGGTAGCGATACCGCACGACCTCGCCCTGAGTCAGCCGGTAGGGAGCGTCCAGCAGGTTCTTCCCATCCAGCTTGAGCGAGAGCGTCTGAGTCACGGGAAGCTGGAGGGAGAGATCCACCAGGTGCCGCGGCTGCTCGTAGGCATCGGGGAGGCCGCCGGAGCCGGCCTCGAGGATCCGCTTGCCCGACACGTTGTACAGCAGCGTGCCCGACCAGGCTCCCGAGGCGCTGGAGTAGCCCAGCCCCGCGTTGACCACGTACTCCGACTGACCCACCATGGGCCGGTCGGCGTTGGTCAGAGCGGAGATCCCGGAGTTGCCGGGGGTGATCCGGCTCCGCATCAGCGTGGTGTTGGCGAAGACACTGAAGGGATGCAACGCCTCGGCGAGCACCTCGAGACTCTTCCGCACCTCGAGCTCGAGCCCGTAGTTGTGAGCTTTGTCGGCATTAACGAAGCTCAGCTCGTTCGCGCCTGCCGCTTGGATGATGACCTTCTCTATTGGATCATTGAACTGTTTAGCGAACAGGCCGAGGCTGAGGACCTCGCCCGACCGCGGGAACCACTCCCAGCGGAGGTCGTAGTTCTGAATCAGAGCGCGCTGTAGCCCCGGGTTTCCTGACGTCGTGGCGAGGCCGACCTGCTCGAAGTAGGGCACGGGAGACAGCTCCCGGTATTCCGGCCGGGAGACGGTCTGTGTGGCCGAGAGGCGGAGGTTCTGGTTCTCGGTCAGGCGGTAGGTGAGCGCCAGCGCCGGTAGCACATCGGTCTTCCGGGGCCGCGCGGGGACGATGCTGCCCTGAGTGGTCCGGGTATCCACGTCGAGGTGCCAATTCTCCACTCGCGCGCCGGCGATCAGCTGCAGCCGCAGTCCCAGGGGAACCTCGAACTGACCGTACCCAGCCGTGATCTTCTCCGCCGCGGTATACCGCCCTCCGTTCGCGTTGGCATTGAGCAGGAACGCCCCCGACTCCGCGTTGGTCTCGGTGAAGATCTCCTCCGGCGTCGCCGTGAGCTGCGCCTGGTTCAGCGTCAGGTTGATGATGTCGTATGCCCGGGTATCGGCATCCCGGTTGGTGGTACGGTAGGCTGCTCCGGCCTTGAGCACCCAAGGAAGGGAGGGCGAACCCAGCAGCAGGCGGTAGTTGCCGGCGAAGTCCCAGCTGGTCTCATGCAGGTCGCTGAAGGTCCGCGTGGCGAATCGAGGCTGTCCCACCCACGTACCGGGCACCAGGGATCCATCGGCAGCGGTCCGGGCGGTGTATCCGATGTCCGACCGGTCGGGCTCGTTTCGGTCGACCCCCGAGGAGGTGACCGACCAGGTGACGAAGTGCTTGGCACCCAGGAGATGCTCGCCCTGCAGCTGGTCCGACCGAACGGCCCGTTCGGTGAAGCCCAGCCGGGTGAGGATCAGCGGATTGAACTGGGAGAATTCCTCGTTGTCGCCGGTGAGGAGTGACGCCTCGTTATCGGCCGTCCGGGTATAGGTGTTGTTGAGCGAAAGCTTGGTCGTCGGGCCGACTCTGGTGCTCAGGTTGAGCAGTCCGCCCCAGAGGACCGAGTTGCTGCCGCTCGACCCCTGGTAGGTGTTGAAGGGCAGCGCGGTGCCCGGGGTGGCGCCGTTCTTGGCCAGACCCTTGGTTTCGTCCCGCTGCACTTCCTGGTTATAGGAGTAACTGAGGGAGCCGATGTAGCCGATCGGCTGCCGAAAAATCGGGGTCTCCCCGCCTACGGCGACGCTCATCGAGCCATTGGGTGCCCCGTCAGCCGAGCGCGCGCTCCACACGTTTCGCAGTGAGCCGATCAGCGCGTTCTGCTGCACCGTGGTGATCCCGCTGAGATTGCCCGCAGACCGGAGCGCGGCCGGTATCTCCCGCTCGCTACCGGCGAAGCCCAGCCACTCGGAGCCGACCGTGGGGGCCTTCACTACGTTGCGGCCGGTTGCGGCCGTGTTCACCCCACCCGACACCGAGAAGCTCACCACTCGCTCGGCGGGAAACTCTCGGGTCTTGAGGTTTACCTCGGCGCCGCTGAAGTCACCTGGCTGTTCGGGGGTAAAGGTCTTCGAGGTGGTGATGCCCTGCAGGAGACTGGAGGGGAAGAGGTCGAGCGGGACCACCTTGCGCTCCGGTTCCGGACTGGGAATTCGGGTGCCGTTGAGCGAGGTGTTGGTGTAGCGCTCACCCAAGCCGCGCACGAAGATGTACTTGCCGTCCTGCACGGTCACACCGCTCACCCGCTGGACCGCCTGCCCTGCGTCGCTGTCCGGACTCCTGGAGATCTGCTCGGCGCTCACCGAGTTCACGATGTTGACCGCGTTCCGCTGCTCTTCCAGCGCTCGGTTCACCGTGCCCTGCTCGGAGGCCGCGTTCACCGAGATCTCGGCCAGTTGAACCGCCTCGGCTACCATCGCGACATCCTGGGCCACGGTGCCGCGGGCGGGGACCACGATGCCGGTGACCGTCTTGGGACCGAAGCCGATCATTCGGACCCGCAGGGAGACGGTGCCGGCCGGGACACCGCTGAGACGGTATCGACCGTCAAGCGCGGAGACGGCGTGAATCGAAGCCTCGAGGACATCAATCTGCGCGCCGGCAACAGGGGCGCCCTGCTCCGCATCGACCACACGACCGACGATGCGACCGGTCTCCTGCGCCGAAAGGACCCCCACCGCGGTGCAGGCGAGAACCCAGACGGAGCGAACGGCACGGAGGACGAATCGAGTGAGCATCGGAGCTCGAGTGACAGAGGGTGAGCTGCGTGAAAGACGTGGGCCTGCCGACTGAACGGCAGAGAAAGTGCTCCTGGCCCGTTTCGCTCTTGGCACGGCAGTGCAACGACCATGTCACGGCGGGGCCCGGCGCTTCGGGGAGATGCAAGCGTTACTGGAGGGACGAGTGAACGTGATCCGGGGCCGCTACCATGCCGGATTGCTGACGGGCCGAGGGGTCCGAACTGTCTGGTATGTCGCCGGTTCCTCAGTCTCCGGGGAGTTTACCGCTCTGTTACACGCGAGCCGGATTTCCGTTACAGCACACCGGCTCCTTTTGCCCGCACACTCACCCCTCGAGGCGGCGATGCGTTCGACTGTCAGGCAGACCGGCACCCTGGTCTTTCTCTGTTGGATCGCGGTGGCGAAAGCAGCCGCTCAGGGCACCCCCCCACCGACACCCAGCGTGACGGTGGGGGGAGTGGTGTATGCCCAGTATCTCTACCAGCTCAAGGACACGTCCGCCCACGCGAACGACTTCGACATCACCCGAGCGTACGTGAACGTGATCGGCAAGTTCCCGACGGGTCTGGGCACCCGGGTGACGGCGGACATTTACCGCAACACCGACGGATCGCTGGCCTACCGGCTGAAGTACGCCTACGCGTCATACACGCCGTCGGGCAGCCCCCTCACCTTCAAGCTGGGCGAGATTCACACTCCCTGGCTCGACTGGGAAGAGGCCCTGTGGGACTACCGCATGCAAGGACAGATGGCCATCGAGCGGGGCGGGTATCTCTCCTCTTCCGACATCGGGGCGGGAGTGGACGGGAACTGGCACAAAGATCTGGTCAACATGCAGGTGGGGATTTACAACGGCGAGAACTACAACCGCGCCCCCGGTGACAAGCGCAAGGATGTGATGGGTAGGGCGTCGGTGCGGGTGATGCCGACCGGCGACGACTCCCGCGTGGGAGGCCTGCGGCTCACCGGCTACGGCCAGATCGGCAAGCCGACCGGAGGCGGGCTGCGCGACCGGTTCATCGGCATGGTCTCGTACCGCAGCAAGGTCTTCACCCTGGCGGGGGAGTATGCCCGGACCAAGGATCGCTCAGACAATCCTCCCGCGCCAGCCACTCCTAACGTCACGACAATAGATGGCGAGCTGCTCAGCTTCTTCGGGGTGGTGCACATCCCCAACAGCCGAGCGGCGCTGGTCGGACGGGTCGATGTCACCGATCCCAATAAGGACGTCGACAACGACCGCCAGACCCGGTTCATCGGCGGGGCGTCGTACCAGCTCACCCCGGCCCTGCGGCTCCTGGCCGACATCGACAACGTTTCCTATCAAGGCGGAACGCCGACGCCGGCCCTGTACGCCACGAAGATGCAGGGTCTGTTCCAGGTCCAGTTCACTTTCTAACCATGGAGAAGAGCGCCATGCGTAGCACGATTCTTCGCGGCGGCATCTCGCTGGGGCTCGCCGCCCTCATCGGAACGGGCGCGGCCGCAGCCCAGGTCAGCCTGACCGGCGCCGGGGCCACGTTCCCCAATCCGATCTATACCAAGTGGTTCGATGCCTACAACAAGAAGACCGGCGTGCAGATCAATTATCAGTCGATCGGCTCCGGCGGAGGAATCCGGCAGTTCACCGAGGGAACCGTGGACTTCGGCGCCACTGACGGCCCGATGAACGACGAGCAGATCTCCGCGGCCAAAGGCAATGTGCTCCATGTTCCCACCGTCATGGGCGCCGTGGTCCTGACCTACAACCTGCCGAGCCTGGGGGCGACCAAGCTCAAGTTCGATGGCAAGACGATCGCGGATATCTACCTGGGCAAGATCACCAGTTGGAGCGACAAGGCCATCGCCAAACTCAACCCGGGCGTCAAGCTGCCCGACGGCGACATCATCGTGGTCCACCGGTCCGACGGCTCGGGCACCAGCTTCATCTTTACCGATTTCCTGTCCAAGGTGTCGCAGGAGTGGCAGGAGAAGGCGGGCAAGGCTACCTCAGTCAACTGGCCCGTAGGGCTGGGCGGCAAGGGAAACGAGGGAGTCACCCAGCAGGTGAAGCAGACCGAGGGCGCGCTCGGCTACGTGGAGCTGATCTATGCGTTGGCCAACCAGCTGCCCTACGCGATGGTGAAGAACCCGGCCGGCGCATTTGTCGAACCGTCGCTGGAGTCGGTGACCGAAGCGGCGGCCAGCGCCAAGTTCCCGGCGAACACCGATTTCAGGGTCTCGATCACCAACGCCCCTGGGCAGGGGGCCTATCCCATCTCTTCCTTTACCTGGCTCCTGGTCCACACCGACCTGCCCAATGAGGCCAAGGCAAAGGCGCTGAAGGGATTTGTCAGCTGGATGATCACCTCCGAAGCACAGCAGATGGCGGCCCAGCTCAAGTACGCGCCCCTGCCGCAGCCGGTGGTGAAATTGATCGAAGCGAAGCTCCCCTCGCTCAAAGCCAACGGAAAGACCATTGCGAGCGAGTAGGTCGAGAAGCCTGGGATGACTCGGACGGCCGGCGAGGTGAGCCGGCCGTTTGCTTGGCGCGGTCGCAGCCGGCGGCTCGCCGCATGGTGGACCGGACCGTACTTTAGGAGATGCCTGTGAAACAGCTGGTCTTCGCTTTCTCCCTTCTCGCCGTTGCCTGCGGCCCGCAGGACAAGGGCGCTCAGAACCAGAGCGCTTCCCAGAGTGCCGGAACGGGAGCGGCGCTCACCGGCGCCGGCGCCACCTTCCCCAATCCGATCTACACCAAGTGGTTCGATGCCTATGCCAAGGCCACGGGTGTCAGGATCAACTATCAATCGATCGGATCGGGGGGCGGCATTCGCCAATTCACCGAGGGGACCGTGGACTTCGGCGCGAGCGACGGGCCCATGACCGATGAACAGATCGCCGTGGTCCACGGCAACGTGCTCCACATCCCCACAGTCATGGGCGCTGTGGTGGTGACCTACAACCTCGCCTCACTGGGCAAGACGGCTCTCAAGTTCGACGGACCGACGATAGCCGACATCTTCCTGGGCCGGATCAGCCGGTGGAACGACCCTCGGATCTCCACGCTCAACCCCGGGGTCAAGCTGCCGGCCGCCGACATCATCGTGGTGCATAGGTCTGACGGTTCCGGAACGAGCTTCATCTTTACCGACTATCTCTCCAAGATCTCACCCGAGTGGAAGGCCAAAGTCGGAAAGGCCACCTCGGTCAACTGGCCCACCGGGCTGGGTGGCAAGGGAAATGAAGGCGTCACCCAGCAGGTGAAGCAGTCCGAGGGCTCCGTCGGATATGTCGAGCTGGCGTATGCCCTGGCTAACTCGCTCCCGGTCGGGCAACTCAAGAACGCAGCAGGCACTTTCGTCGAGCCCAAGCTCAAGGCGGTCTCGGCGGCGGCTGCCTCGGCTAATCTTGGCCCGGACACCGATTTCCGGGTCTCCATTACCAATGCCCCGGGCGCCGAGGCCTACCCGATCTCATCGTTCACCTGGCTGCTGGTTCACAAGGAAAGCAGCGACACGGCGAAGGCGCGCCAGCTTCGCGGGTTCCTTCACTGGATGCTCCAGCCGGATGCCCAGCGCATGGCTGCCGATCTCCAGTACGCGCCTCTTCCGGTCCCGGTCATCGAGCTGGTGGAGAAACGGCTGGGCTCGTGACGAGTTCGTTACACCGCCGTGACAGCCCGGGCGGAAGCTGGGGGTAGACTCACGGGCATGACCGCCGTGACCGAGCGCGAGGTACCTGCGCGCGCCACTCCTCCGCCCGCCTCGCTGGAGCGTGCCAGCTACGGCGACTGGATCTTTCGACTGGTGCTGACGGTGGGGGCCGTGGGCGTGCCGGTTCTGCTCGCCTTCCTGGTCTATCAGCTCTGGGCCGGCTCCCACCTCGCAATCGCCAAGTTCGGCTTCAGCTTCGTCACCAACAGCACCTGGGATCCAGTGGCCGAAGAATTCGGGGCCTTTCCCCTCATCTTCGGCACGCTGGTCTCCTCTCTGTTGGCTCTTCTGATCGCGGTGCCCCTGTCGCTCGGCGTGGCCATCTACCTGACCGAGTTCGCACCCAAGAGCATTCGTCAACCGGTGGCGTTCCTGATCGGTCTCCTGGCGGCCATTCCCAGCGTGGTGTATGGCCTGTGGGGCATTTTCGTGTTGACCCCGATCCTCCGCAGCAGCGTCTTCCCCTTCCTTCGCAGCGTCCTGGGATTCCTGCCCTTCTTTCGCGGGCCGATCTACGGTCCGTCCATGCTCGCGGCCGGCATCATCCTCTCCATCATGGTGATGCCGTACGTGATGTCGGTCTCACGGGAGGTGCTGCTCGCGGTGCCCAATACCCAGCGTGAGGCCGCGCTGGCCCTGGGTGCGACCCGATGGGAGGCCGTGATCACGGCCGTGGTGCCCTACGCCCGCTCGGGGATCATCGGCGCCATCATTCTGGGCCTGGGTCGAGCGCTGGGCGAGACGATGGCGGTGACCATGCTGATCGGCAACCGGCACGAGATCGGCGCTTCGCTGTTCGCGCCCGGCTATACCATGGCGGCCGCGATCGCGAACGAATTTTCCGAGGCGGTGGGTGATATGCACCTCTCCGCCCTCGCCTACGTCGCGTTTCTGCTCTTCCTGGTGACCGTAATCGTCAATGCCGGCGCTCGGCTCCTCATCTGGCGGGTAGCCCGGGGCTCTGGGATCGGGAGCAAGGCGCTGTGAATCGGCGCATGCTCCGCCGGCTGGTGAGCAATCTGATGGTCGGTTTGATGATCGGCGCCGTCATCGTCGCTCTGCTGCCGCTCTTCTTCATCCTGCTGCATCTCGTGGTCAAGGGCGCAAGTAGCCTGTCCTTCGATTTCTTCACCAAGACGCCGGCGCCGGCGGGTGAAAGCGGCGGCGGGGTGGCGCAGGCGATCGTGGGTACGCTGATCATCGTCGGCACCGCCAGCCTGCTCGGCCTGCCGATCGGCATTGCGGCCGGCATCTACTGCGCCGAGTACCCGACCAGCCGGCTCACCTGGGTCACTCGGTTCGTGGCCGACGTCATGAACGGCACCCCATCGATCGTCGTGGGCGTTTTTGCCTGGGCCTGGATTGTGGCGAACCAGAAGCACTTCTCCGCGCTCGCGGGCAGCGCCGCCCTCGCGATGCTCATGATCCCGATGGTGCTGCGCACCACCGAAGAGATGATCAAGCTGGTGCCGAACTCGCTTCGGGAGGCCGCCCTGGCGCTGGGTTACCCCCGGTGGCGCACCAGTCTGGAGATCGTGGTTCGCACCACACTTCCGGGGATCGTCACCGGCGGCCTGCTTGCCGTCGCGCGCATTGCGGGAGAGACGGCGCCGCTGCTCTTCACCGCGCTGGGCAGCCAATACCTCAGCTTCAATCTCAATCAGCCAATGGCGGCGCTGCCGCTCACGGTCTTCACCTACGCGACAGGTCCGTACGATGAGTGGCACCGTTACGCCTGGGCAGCGGCACTGGTCCTCATTCTGGTCGTCCTGGTCCTCAGTCTCGGCGCCCGGCTCGCCATCCGGCGGAGATTCGACCTCAATGCCTGACGCCGCCCTGAGCCGCCCGGAGCGCAGCGAGGGGGCCGTGAAGACGGCCTCCCCACCGGTCCCGCTCCAGCGGCGGATCAGAGTCGAGACCGATAAGCTCACCGCCATGTATGGGAAGTTCACTGCGGTGAAGGGGGTGTCCCTCGCCTTCGACAGCAACCAGGTCCACGCGCTGATCGGCCCATCGGGCTGCGGGAAATCCACCTTCCTGCGGACTCTGAACCGGTTGCACGAGCTGTCAGAGCACGGGTGGATCACCGGGCGGGTGCTGCTCGACGGGGACGACATCTATGGGTCTAGGGTGAGCGCCATGCAGCTGCGCCGGCGGGTCGGCATGGTCTTTCAGCGACCGACGCCGTTTCCGACCATGTGCATCTACGACAACGTGGCGGCCGGCCTTCGGGTGAACGGCCGGCTGCGGAAGTCTGACATGGACGGGATCGTCGAACGGTCGCTGCGACAATCGGCCCTGTGGGACGAGGTGAAAGACCGACTGCGGGCCAGTGCCATGGCGCTCTCCGGCGGCCAACAGCAGCGGCTCTGCCTGGCCCGCACCATCGCGCCGTCACCCGAGGTGATCCTGCTGGACGAGCCCACCGCGTCGCTCGATCCGCAGGGTACACAGCGGATCGAGGAGTTGTTGTTCGAGCTCAAGCGCGACTTCACGATCATCATCGTCACCCACAACATGCAGCAGGCGGCGCGGGTGTCGGACACCACCACGTTCTTCTATCTCGGCACCATGGTCGAGACCGGGTCCACGCGGCAGATCTTTACCGCGCCCCGCAACGAGCAGACCGAGGCCTATATCACCGGAAGGTTCGGATGACTACAGCTGCGCGAATCCAGCCCGGGGTCGTCGGGACGCCGCGAGCCACCCTGGCTCCGCGCCCGCCTGCCGCGGGTCCGGCACAGCGGGGCGCGCCCGCCGTGGACGTCCGGGATTTCAGCTTCTTCTACGGCTCGAGGCAGGTCCTCCGTAGCCTCAATTTCTCGATTCAGCGGAAGTCGGTGACCGCGATCATCGGCCCGTCGGGCTGCGGCAAATCCACCTTCCTGCGCTCCATCAACCGGCTGAACGATCTGATTCCCTCGGTGCGCCATCGGGGCGATATCCTGGTCGAAGGCACCTCGGTTTTCGCCCCCAGCACCGACCTCGTCGCGTTGCGTCAGCGAGTCGGCATGGTCTTCCAGCGGCCCAATCCGTTCCCCAAGACGATCTTCGACAATGTCGCCTATGGCCCGGCGCTCAATCGTCTAGTGACTGGACGGGACCTGCCGGATCTGGTGGAGCGGTGTCTCCGCCAGGCCGCCCTGTGGGACGAGGTCCGCGATCGGCTGGAGGAGGCCGGGACCGGGCTCTCAGGCGGACAGCAACAGCGGCTGTGCATCGCCAGGGCGCTGGGAAATCAGCCGGAGGTGCTGCTTATGGACGAGCCCTGCTCCGCCCTCGACCCGATCGCCACGCAGCGGGTCGAGGAGCTCATCGTCGACCTCAAGAAGGATTACACCATCGTCATCGTCACCCATAACATGCAGCAGGCGGCGCGGGTGTCGGACTTCACCGGCTTCTTTGACCGGGGCGAGCTGCTCGAGTTCGGTGAGACCGAGCGAATCTTCACCAAACCGGCGCACGAGCGCACGGAAGCCTACATTACGGGGAGATTCGGATGAGCCTCGACATCCATCGGCACTTCCACGACGAACTGAGCCACGTCAAAGTTCGCCTGCTCACCATGTCCGGTGAGGCGGAGGCGGCTTTGGGACTTGCAGTGGAGGCGCTGCTCGAGCGCGACATCGATAAGGCGCAGCGGGTGATCACGGGCGATCGGGTGATCGACAGCATGGAGGTGGAGATCGAAGAGCAGTGCATCCATCTCCTGGCGCTCCAGCAGCCCATGGCCAAGGACCTGCGGATGCTCACCTCCGCGCTCAAGATCGCCAACGACCTCGAGCGCGTCGGTGACCATGCGGTCAACATCGCCGAGTCAGCCGAGCGCCTGACCCAGGCTCGGCCGATCGCGCCAGAGCCCGAGATCATCGAGATGGCGCGGCTGGCCCGGGATATGCTATCCGACGCGCTCGAGGCGTTCATTCGCGGCGATGCCGCCGCCGGCCGGGAGGTCTGCCTCCGGGATGACAAGGTCGACGCCTTGCATCGCTCGGTCTTTCGGATTCTCCTTACTCACATGATGGAAGATCCCCACATGATCGGCGTCGGCATGGAGCTCTTTCTGGTGAGCCGCAATCTGGAGCGGGTGGCCGATCTCGCTACCAACATCGGGGAGGACGTCGTGTTCCTGGTCGAGGGGAAATCGATCAAGCACCATGCCGAGGACCGGGGTGAGTCCCGCGCCTCGGGTGCCTACCGGGCAACCTCGGGGACATGAGCGCCCAACCAGCCGAGCTCACTCTCGCCACCAACACCTCGCCTCGCGAGCGCATCGCCGCGATCGACGTCGGATCCAACTCGGTTCGGCTTCTGGTCGCGGAATTTGATCCCGCCTCGGGTCTCTCCGTCATCGATGAGCTCAAGGATCAACCCCGGCTCGCGGCCGGTCTCGCGAGCACCGGTCGGCTGAACGAGGCGGCCATCGATCGGGCGATCCAATCCCTGGGCCGGATGCGGGAAGTCTGCCAGCGGCGAGGGGTGCAGCGCATCGCGGCGGTCGCCACCGCCGCCGTGCGCGAGGCCGAGAACGGTCCCTGGTTCGTGCGACGCGTGCGACAGGAGCTCGATATCCCGCTCCGGATCATCGACGCCGAGACCGAAGCCGCGCTCTCGTATCGCTCCGTGGCCCACCACTTCCGGCTGGTGGGCGAGCGGACGCTCGTGGCCGATATCGGCGGCGGCAGCCTCGAGCTGATCGGTGCGGTGGACGGCCTGGTTGAGCTCACCCTCTCGCTGCCGCTGGGCGCGGTCCGTCTCACCGAGCTGCATCTCCCGGGCGAGCGCGCCTCCCACAAGGAGGTCGAGGCACTCCGCGGCCAGATTCGGAAGCAGCTCAAGCGGTCGATCTCCGGCAAGGAGTGGGCGGCCGCGGCCGTGATCGGCTCCGGAGGCACCTTTACCAGCCTGGGACGGATGGTGCAGGCCCGGCGGGGACTGCCGCCTGGCGACACCGTCCACGGCGTGACGGTCGCAGCCGCGGAGGTGGAACAGCTGGTGGACTGGGTCGCGAGCCGGAGCCCCGAGCAGCGCCGCCAGATCTCCGGCCTCAGTCCCGAGCGCGCCGACATCATTCTGGCCGGCCTGACAGTCACGGCGGAGCTATTGGATTGGGTGCGCACCAGGAGCATCACGGTGAGCGCGTTCGGTCTGCGGGAGGGGCTGCTGCTGGAGATGGTTGGAGCGCAGAAGCCGGAGCAGCGCGACCCGCTCCGACTGTTCCGCGAGTTCGCGGAGCGCTGCCAGTGCGACCGGCGCCATGTCGAGCACGTCCGTCATCTGGCTCTGCAGCTGTTCGAGCAGCTGGGTGGCGAGCTCGGCTGTCGCCCCGAGGAACGCGCCCTCCTCGAGGCGGCGTCCCTACTGCACGACGTCGGCCAGCTGGTCAGCTATCGCAAGCACCACAAGCACAGCTATCAACTCCTCATGCACGCCGAGCGGCTGGGCCTGGGCGCGCGGGACCGGGCGTTGGTCGCACTGATCAGCCGCTATCACCGGCGCACCGGCCCTAGGCGTAAGCACCCCGAATTCGCTGCCCTCCCCCCAGGGGATCAGGAGCTGGTGCGCCGGGTCAGCGCGTTGCTTCGAGTAGCGGACGGACTCGACCGGGGCCATACCGCTGCGGTCGAGACCGTCTCGACCGAGCTCACGCCCGACGCGCTCATGATCCGCATCGCGCCCCGTCTGTCTGACGCCGACCTGGGACTGGAGTGCTGGGGTGCCACGCGCAAGGCCGACGTGCTGGCCAAGCTGCTGCATCGGGAGGTAGCGATAACGGCCAGCTAGCAGCTAGCTCACTCCCCATACGGCACCCAGATGTTCTTCACCTGCGTCGCCTGCTGGAGAAACTCCTCTCCCCCGGAACGCCGGGGGTCAGTCCAGTCTCGACCCCGTCCGTAATTGACCCAGGTGCGCTTCATATTGCCCGCTGACAACCGTTCGACTTCGGCGGACCCCGCCGCGGTTCCGAAGTACCAGAGGCCATCGACGTCGTCGTGGGCGGCCAGCACGGGGGCCAGCTCGTCGGCCGGGCCGGTGATGATATTGATCACCCCGCCGGGCACATCGGACGTGTCCAGCACCTGGTAGAGGTCGGTCACGGCCAGCGAACCCCGGCTCGACGGTACCGCGATTACCGTGTTTCCCATCGCGAGCGCGGGCAGGACCGTGGCGATGAAACCGAGCAGCGGCCGGTCCTCCGGGCAGATGATGCCGAGTACCCCGATCGGCTCCGGCATGGCTAGGGTAACGTTGCGAAACGGAGTGTGGTGCACCACGCCGTCGTATTTGTCGGCCCACGCCGCGTAGGTGTAGATCCGCTCGATGCCGAGCTCGACCTCGCTCGCCGCTCCGGCAGCGTCACTGCCCAGCTCGACCAGCCGGCGACAGAACTCGTCGTTTCGAGCGGCCAGATTCTCGGCGATGTAGTAGAGCACCTGCGCCCGGCCGTGGGCTGTCGTCCGCCGCCAGCCGGAGGCCCGGTGTGCTGCCTCGACCGCGTTGCGAACGTCCTTGCGATTGCCGTGACCCACTTGGCCAATCTGTCGCCCCGACGGAGCAAGGACCGGCAGACTGTAGCCCGAATCGGGCCGCACCTGCTTGCCTCCGATGTAGAGCTTGGGGGTGCGGTCGATGGGCGGTAAGGACGGGAAAGACGGTAAGCTGGCGGGGCCAGACTCAGCTCGGATCGCTTTCGTCCCGCTTCCCTTCTTTCCCGTCCTTACCGCCTTTACCGTCTTTACCGCCTTACCGCCCTCCTTCTCCCATACCCACCGCACATACTCCCGAAGGCCCTCGCGTCCACCTTCCCGACCAAACCCGCTCTCGCGATAGCCGCCGAAGCCGCTCGCCGCATCGAACACGTTGGTGCAGTTGACCCAGACCGTCCCCGCCTGCAGTTGCGGCGCTACGTCGAGCGCGAGGTTGATGTTCTCGGTCCAGACGCTGGCGGCAAGGCCGTAGCGGGTGTTGTTGGCCAGCTCGACCGCTTCGGCCGGCGTCCGGAAGGTCATGAGCACGACCACGGGACCAAAGATCTCGACCTGCGCGATGGTCGCGGCGGGCGAGACCTCGGTGAAGAGCGTGGGAGGGAAGAACCAGCCTTCCCGGGGACAGCTCCAGGAGGGCTGCCACAACCGGGCTCCCTCCTCCTCTCCCTGGCGAACCAGGCCCTGGATTTTCTCCAGCTGAACCGGGGCGACGATGGCCCCCATATCCACCGCCTTGTCGAGCGGGTCACCCACACGCAGGGTTTCCATGCGGGACTTGAGCTTGGCCACCAGCCGATCGGCCGTGCCCTCCTGCACCAGGATGCGGGAACCCGCGCAGCACACTTGCCCCTGGTTAAACCAGATCGCGTCCACCACCCCTTCCACCACGCCGTCCAGGTCGGCATCCGGAAAGACGATGAACGGCGACTTTCCGCCCAGCTCGAGCGACAGCTTCTTGCCGCTGCCGGCCGTCGCGGTGCGAATAATCCGCCCCACCTCGGTCGAGCCGGTGAAGGCTATCTTGTCCACCCCGGGGTGAGTGACCAGCGCCTCTCCGGTGCGGCCGTCTCCGGTGATGATGTTTACGACCCCAGCAGGAAGGCCGATCTCTTCACACAGTTCGGCGAAGCGAAGCGCGGTGAGCGAAGTAAACTCGGCGGGCTTGAGGACGACTGTGTTCCCCATGGCGAGGGCCGGCGCGATTTTCCAGGCCAGCATGAGGAGGGGAAAGTTCCAGGGGATGATCTGTCCGATGACGCCCACCGGAACCCGGTCCGGGAGCTCCTGCTCCGTGAGCTGAGCCCAGCCGGCATGGTAGTAGAAATGCCGCGCCACCAGCGGCACATCGATATCGCGGGATTCCCGGATCGGCTTTCCGTTGTCCAGCGACTCCAGCACCGCAAAGAAGCGGCTGTGCTTCTGAATCTGCCGGGCGACGGCGTAGAGATGGCGAGCTCGCCCATGGCCGCCGAGGGCCGACCACTCCGGCTGGGCCAGGCGGGCCGCACGCACAGCGCGATCCACGTCGCCGGCGCTGGCCTGGGTGAGCCGGGCGAGCGGCTTGCCCGTGGCCGGGTTCAGCGTCTCGAAGGTCTCACTCCCCGGGGGCGTCCATTTGCCGTTGATGAACAGCCCGAACCGCCGGCCGTGGCGCTCCAGCCAGGACTGCGCCGGCACGACTCCCTCCGGAGCGGGACCATAGGCCATCGTGCCGAAGATCTCGGGAACAGATGCCATCGTGGGGCGACCTCAGATAGTCAGGATCAGGCCATCGGCTGCCGATAGGCCGTAGAGTACCGCCCGGTCACGAAGTACTCGAGTTGTCGCTCGATGTCGGTCAGCAGCGCGCTGGCGCCGAACCGGAACAGGTCAGGCCGGAGCCAGCGGTCGCCCAGCTCATCCTTTACCAACGCCAGCCAGTCCAGTGCCTCGCGCGCGCTTCGAATGCCGCCTGCCGGCTTGAGTCCCACGAGCTGCCCCGTCCGCTCGCGGTACTCTCGAATCGTGCGGGCCATGACCAGGCCGATCGGCAGCGTCGCATTGACGCTCTCCTTGCCGGTGGAGGTCTTGATGAAATCGGCCCCCGCCATCATGCAGACCATGCTGGCGCGCGCGACCGTCCGGAGGGTGCCGAGCTCGCCGGCAGCGAGGATGGTCTTGATGTGGGCGTCGCCGCAGGCCTCCCGCATGGCCCGCACCTCGTCGTAGAGGGCGCGCCAGTTCTCGGTGAGCGCGTGGCTGCGAGTGATGACGACGTCGATCTCTTCCGCCCCCGCCGACACCGAGGCCCTGACCTCCGCCAGGCGCTGGGGAAAGGGCGAGAGTCCGGCGGGGAATCCGGTCGAGACTGCTGCCACGGGAATCCCGGAGCCCTCCAGCGCTTCGAGCGCCGTCTCCACGAACGTGTGGTAGACACAGACAGCCGCAACCCGGATCGGGAGCTGCTCCGCGCCCATCGCCTCCAGCAGGTCGGGCCGGACCGGCCGGCGCGCTTTGGCGCAGAGGCGGCGAACCCGTCCCGCGGTATCATCGCCCGAGAGGGTCGTCAGATCCATCAGGGTGACGGCGCGCAGCAGCCAAGCCGCCTGCCATTCTTTCTTCACCGTACGCCGGGTGCGCAACGTCGCGGCCCGTCGCTCGGCGGCGCTTCGGTTGACTCGTACCTCCTCGACCCAGTCCAGCTCCAGCGGCATCCCCGGATTCCGGGGGCGCACTGGGACTTCCAGCGGTTCGGTTGCGGAGGGGGAAAGGATGCCGGGTTGAGGGTCGGGCATGAAGGGAAGATACAGCCGCTAATAGCTAACAGCTAACAGAGGCGGGTTGAGGTTTTTCAGGAATGCAGGAACGTCGTAGGTGACTGATAGCCGTTAGCTGGCTGATAGCTGATAGCTGATAGCTGATAGCTGTTAGCTGATAGCTGATAGCTGATAGCTGATAGCTGATAGCTGATAGCTGATAGCTGATAGCTGTCACACCACATGCCGCACCATGAAAGTGAAGTGGCAGCCGCTGCCAATCAGCACCAGCAGGTGCCAGATCTCGTGGTGCCCGAAGAGGCCGGGGAAAGGGTCCGGCCGCTCACGGGTGTAGATCACTGCCCCTACCGTGTAGGCGAATCCGCCC